>JADJIV010000029.1:0-63508 GCA_016706845.1 bacterium | reverse complement strand
ACGACCTGCGCGACGACTACCTCGCCGCCGGCTACGGCGAGGAGGAGACCGCGGAGTTCGACCGCATTTCGACGGTCGAGGCGCTCGAGGCGGCCCTACGCGCGGGCGGCCACCGCACCGAGCGCATCGGCAACGCGGCGCGCCTGGCCCGGCTGCTGACGGCCGGCCGGCGCTGGGACCTCGTGTTCAACATCGCCGAGGGCCTGCACGGCATCGGGCGCGAGGCCCAGGTGCCGGTCCTGCTCGAGCTCTACGGCATCGCCTACACCTTCGGCGACCCCCTGACGATGTCCCTGACCCTCCACAAGGGCATGACCAAGCGCGTCCTGCGCGACGCCGGCCTGCCGACGCCCGCGTTTGCCGAGGTGGCGCGGCTCGAAGACCTCGCCGGCCTCGACCTGCCGTACCCGCTGTTCGCCAAGCCGATCGCCGAGGGCACCGGCAAGGGCATCGACGGAGCCTCGAAGCTGCGCACGCCGCGGGAGCTGGCCGACCGCTGCGCGGCGCTGCTGGAACGGTTCCGCCAGCCGGTGCTGGTCGAGACCTTCCTGCCGGGGCGCGAGCTGACCGTCGGGATCGTCGGCACCGGCGAGGACGCCCGCGCGTTGGGCACCATGGAGGTCGTCCTGCTGCCGCAGGCCGAGGCCGACGCCTACACCTACGTCAACAAGGAGCGGTGCGAGGAGCTGATCGAGTACCGCTTCCCGGACGCCGCCGCCGACCCCCAGGTGGCGACGGCCGAGCGCACCGCGCTGGCGGCCTGGCGCGTGCTGGGCTGCCGCGACGCCGGGCGGGTCGACCTGCGGGCCGACGCGCGGGGCGAGCCCCAGATCATGGAGCTGAACCCCCTGGCCGGACTGCACCCCGAACACTCGGACCTGCCGATGATCGCCACGGCCAGGGGCCTGCCCTACGCCGACCTCATCGGCATCATCGTCGAGTCGGCCGCGCGTCGCCGCGGCGAGATCCCCCCGCTGCGCGCGGAGCTGCTCCATGCGGATCCTGATCCTGCATAACGCGGTCGCCGCCGACGCGGCGCCCGACGAGCGCGACGTGCTCGACCAGGTCGCGGCGATCTCCGCGTCGCTCGCTCGCCTGGGCCACGAGCCCGCCGCCCTGGGCTGCGACCTGGACCTGCCCGACCTCGGCCGCAACCTCCAGGCGGCCGCCCCCGACCTCGTCTTCAACCTCGTGGAGAGCCTGGGCGGCGAGGGCCGCCTGATCCACGTCGTGCCCGCCCTGCTGGACGCGCTGCATGTGCGCTACGCCGGTTGCCCGTCGGAGGCCATGTTCACCACCTCGCACAAGGTCCTGGCCAAGCAGCTGCTGGTCGGCGCCGGCCTGCCCACGCCCGCCTGGTACGAGCTGCGCCGCGGCCGGCTCGTCGCCGCCGGCGGCGGGGAAGGGACTCCCGCGCGCTGCCTGGTGAAGTCGGTGTGGGAGGACGCCTCGCTGGGCATGGACGACGACGCGGTGGTGGCCGCCGACCCGGCGACCCTGCATGCCGCGCTGGCCGCGCGCGCCGGCCGCCCCGGCGCTCCCTGGTTCGCCGAGGCCTTCGTCGACGGCCGCGAGTTCAACCTCTCGGTGCTCGACGGCCCCGACGGCCCGCAGGTGCTGCCGCCGGCCGAGCTGACCTTCGTCGACTACCCGCCGGACAAGCCGCGCATCGTGGGCTACGCCGCGAAGTGGGATGAGGGCTCCTTCGAGTACTCGCACACCGTGCGCACCTTCGACCTCGCGCCCGCCGACGCGCCGCTGCTGGCGCGCCTGCGGGAACAGTCCCTGGCCTGCTGGGACCTGTTCGGCCTGCGCGGCTGGGCGCGCGTGGACTTCCGCGTGGACGCCGCCGGGGAGCCCTGGATCCTCGAGGCGAACGCGAACCCCTGCCTGTCCGCGGACGCCGGCTTCCAGGCCGCCGTCGCGCGCGCGGGCCTCTCCTTCGACGACGCGGTCGCGCGCATCCTCGCGGCCGTCCCCGGAGCGTGATCGCGATGACGACCGGCAAGGAATTCCGCACCGAGACCCGCCCCGACGACGTCGCCGCCGTGCGCGACCTGGCCGCGGCCACCGGCTACTTCTCCGCGTCGGAGGTGGCGATCGCCGCCGAACTGGTCGAGGAGCGCCTGCAGAAGGGCCCGGCCAGCGGCTACGAGTTCCTCTACGCCGACGGCGACGGCCGCCTCGACGGCTACGCCTGCTACGGCCTGATCCCCTGCACGCTCTCCAGCTACGACCTCTACTGGATCGCCGTGCACCCCGACACCCAGGGCGCCGGCCTCGGCCGCCGCCTCCTGCAGGAATGCGAGCGCCGCATCCGCGCGCTCGGCGGCACGGGCGTGTACGCCGAGACCAGCGGGAAGGCCCAGTACGTCAGCACGCGCAGGTTCTACGAGCGGTGCGACTATGCTACCGGGGCGGTGTTCGCGGACTTCTACGGGCCCGGGGACGACAAATACGTCTTCGTCAAACGACTGGGCTGAGCGATCCGTGGTATCCTTGGGATCGTGATCGGTGGATGGTGCCTGCTCGTCGCGAGGGGATCCTTCGCCCGGGACATGCCATTCCCGTCGTGACGGGGGAGGCGCGCCGGGCACCTCCTGTTGCCGGCCCGCTTGACCTCCGCGCCCCTCCGCCATCCTGGCTCCGGAGCCCTGCGGACACCCCCGTCACGACGGGAACGGCATGCCCCGGGCGAGATGACCCCTCTGGACGAGCAGGCGCCATCCAGCGATCACGATCCACCGCGCATCTGGAAGGACACGCCCGATGAAACTCAGCCGTTTTCTGTTGATCGCATTGATCTGCGCCTGCCTGGCTGCGGTCGCTCCCGCTCGTGCGGCGGTGGCGGATCTGCCGGACGAGGTTTTCTACCACATCATGCCGATCGCGTGGCGGGACGGGAACAACGACGCGCAGCGGTTCGGGGATTTCGGGGGGCTGACGGCTTCGTTGCCGTACCTGCAGGGGTTGGGGGTGACGGCGATCTGGCTGAACCCGATCTTCCCGTCGCCGGCCTACCACGGCTACCAGCACGGGCCGGCGGACCAGCTCAACCCGTGGTTCGGGGACGAGGCGGCGCTGACGTCGTTCCTGGAGGCGGCGCACGCCGCGGGGCTGAAGGTGTTCGTGGACTTCGTGGCCTACGGGGTCAGCCGCGACGCGGTCTACTACCAGGACGCCTACGCCAACCCGGGCAGCGTCTACGACACGTGGCTGGCCTTCACCAACGCGGCCAACACGCAGTACCAGGGCTCGACGTTCACGACCTGGAACGGCGCCACGGTGCGACAGATCTGGTGGGACCTGCGCGATCCTCACCCCGTGGACCTGGTCACTCAGTGGGCTCGGCATTGGCTCGACCCCGACGGCGACGGCGACTTCACCGACGGCCTCGACGGCTACCGCCTCGACCACGTCTGGTCGACCTACCCCAACGGGCCCGACGGCTGGGGCTACCACATCGGCTCGTTCTGGGCGCCCTGGCGCGCGGCGCTGCGCGCGGTCAACCCCGACGTGGTCGTCTTCGCCGAGCAGGCCGACTGGGGCAGCTACGGCACCGACCTGTTCCCCGGGCATGGACGCCGCCTTCACCAAGCCCTTCGAGTTCGCCGCCCGCGACGCGCTGAGCTGGGAGGACGCCGGGCCGCTGTACTCGTCGATGGCCGCGACGGTCGCCGCCCGCGACGCGGCCGTCGTCGACGGCACCTTCCTCTGCACGATCGGCAACCACGACGTGAGCCGGCTGGCCAGCTCCGTCGGCGACTCGTTCGCCAAGGGCAAGGCCGCCGCCGCGGTCCTGCTGACCCAGCCCTTCACCCCGAACCTCTACTACGGCGACGAGATCGGCATGCGCGGCGCCAAGAACACGAGCTATGCGGGCGACGCCGCCGACATCCCCATGCGCGAGCCCTTCAAGTGGAACGCCGTGGCCGGCCCGCCGATGAGCAACTACTTCGTGCTGAACGCCGCCGCCTACGCGGGGCGCATCTCGCAGAACAACGACGGCCGCAGCGTCGCCGAGCAGCAGGGCGTGTCCGGGTCCCTGCTGGAGACCTACCGCGAGCTGATCGCCGCCCGCAAGGCCAGCGTCGCCCTGCGACGGGGCGGCTACGCGCCGGTGACGGCGAGCGCGGCCTCCGTCTGGGCCTTCGTGCGCGACCACCAGGACCAGCAGGTCCTGGTCGCGATCAACGTGAGCGGCTCCGCGCGGACCCTGACGCTGGACCTCGGCGACTTCGCGATCGCCGGCGGCGCGACCGTCCCGACCGACCTGCTGACCGGCGCGACGCTGACCCCGCTCACCGACGCCAACCGGGGCGCCTACCCGCTGACCCTCGGCGCCTACGGCTACCGGCTGCTGCAGGTCGCGGTGACCGCTCCGGAGCCGCCGGCGAGCCTGCTGGACGGCCTCGCCGTGGCGGACCTGGCGCCGCCCCTAGCCCTCCAGGACACGCCGACCAACCTGGGCGACAACGTCTCGGAGCTGGACCGCCTGTTCGCGCGCGTGTCGGGCGACTCGCTCTTCGTCGGCATGACCGGCAACCTCGCCACCGACGGCACCGGCCTCTGCCTGCTGCTGGACACGGCGCCCGGCGGCCAGACGGTCCTGGATCTCGACGGCGTGCCCGTCCCGCCCAGCGGCCCCGAGCTGTTGAGCGGGCTGCGCCTGGACGGCGGCTTCGCGCCGGACCAGCTGCTGTTCGTCAACGCCTACGCCGGCAACATCTACGTGGATCAGTACACGCTGCCGGCGGGCGGCGGCGCCGTGAAGACCTACCGCGGCGCGGGCGTCGTGGGCAGCGGCACGGGCCTGCTCGCGGGGGGCGACAACCCCCACGGAATCCAGGTAGCGCTGGACAACCGCAACACCGCCGGCGTGACGGCGACCAGCGCCGCGGCCGCGGCCACCGCCGTCACCGGCTTCGAGATCTACCTGCCCGCGCTCAGCGTGGGCCTGGTGCCCAGCGAGGCCGCGTCACTGAAGCTGGCGGCCTTCCTGCTGCGGACCGACGGCACGGTCACCAACCAGTGGCTGCCCGGATTGGGCGGCACGCTCACGGCGCCCGGCGTCGCGCCGGACCTGGCCGACTACCCCGGCGACCAGCACGTCGCGCTGCCGGTCGCCACCGCCGTGCCGGACACCGCGCCGTCGGCCTTCGACCTGCGCGTCGCGCGGGACGCCGGCCCGGAGCTGGAATTCTGGTTCCGCCTGCCCGAGGCCGCCGTCGCCCGCCTGGAGATCATCGACCTGCGCGGCCACCGCGTGCGCACGCTGCTGGCCGGGCCGGCCGTCGCGGGCGAGCAGATGGTCGTCTGGGACGGCGCCGACGACCACGGCGCCCGTCAGCCCGGGGGGCTCTACCTGGCCAGGTTGATGTCGGGGGGGCGCAGCGAGGTGCGGCGGGCGGTGCTGGTGCGGTGAGACGACCGGCGTCGCACCCCGGGGCCCCGCCCCCCCCCCCCCCCGGCGGGCCGCCCCCCCCCCGGCCCCCACCCGCCCCCCCCGCCGCCCCCCCCCCCCCGCCCCCCCCCCCCCCCCCCCCCCAACCCCCCCCCCCCCCCCCCCCCCCCCCCCCCCCCCCTCCGGCGCGGGCCCCCGCCCCCCCCCCCCCCCCCGCCGGCCCCGGCGGGGGGGCCGCCGGGCCCGGGCCCCCCCCCCCCCCCCCCCCCCCCGCCGAACCCCCCCCCCCCCCCGGGGCGGGCGCCGCCGAAACCCCCGGGGGGGGCCGCCCCCCCCGGCCCCGAAGCCCCCCCCGGCCCCCCGGGCCCCCCGGCCCCCCCCGGCCCCCCGGCCCCCCCCCCCCCCCCCCCCCCCCCCCCCGCCCCCCCCCCCGCCGGCCCCCCCCCCCCCCGCCCCCCCCCCACGCCGAAACCCGGCCCGCCGGCGCCCCCCCGCCCGGCCGGCCCCAAACCCCCCCCCACCCCCGGCCCCCCCCCCCCCCCCCCCCCCCCCCCCCCCCCCCCCCCCCCCCCTGCTCCCCCCCCCCGGGGGGGGGGGGGGGCCGCCCCGGCGCGCCCCGGGGCTTTGCGCCCCCCCCGCGGCCCCCCCCCCCCCCCCCGCGCTCGCGCGCCCCGCCCCGCCCGCCGCCGGGGCCCGGGGCTGCCGGTGAAGGCTGACTGGTCGACGCCTCGGACGTTGCGATCAACGCCGGGTTACTTCACGAGCGAGAGCTTTCGCGTCTCCACCCGGTCCCCGGCCTGCAGGCGGGCGAGGTACGTCCCGGCCGGCAGCGCCTGGCCCGCCCTGTCGCGACCATCCCACGGCGACGTATGACGACCCGCGGGCAACCGCACGTCCACCAGCCGACGCACCTCGCGGCCGGCCAGATCGTGGATCGTCAGCCGCACGTCCTGCGGGCGCTCCAGCGTGAACGCCAGCGTCGTGGTCGGGTTGAACGGATTGGGGTGCGGGGCGAGCAGCGCGGTCGTCAACTCGGGGACGATCGCGGTCGTGCGCGAGAGTTCCTGCCAGACTCCATCGTCGTCGCGGGCGGACAGCAGGTAGGTGACGGACTCGCCCGGGAGCAACGGGCCGTCGAGGTCGAGCGCGGCGTAGCCGTCGGCTTCGCGGGTCCAGGGCACGGTCCAGGTGCGGCCGCCGGCGTGGGCGTCGAGGCGCAGGCCGGCGGTGTCGCGGGCCAGGCGCCAGGCGAGGCGGAAGCCTGCTCCCTGCCAGGCGGCGGTGAAGTCCTGCACGACGACGGGGACGGAGTCGGAGCAGTCGAGGGCTATGAGGATGAAATAGCTTTGGATCGTGGTCGCGGCGAGACAATTGCCGACAAGTGAGATCTGTGAAAGGTAGGGAACGTCGAAGCGACCGATCACTTCCAGATTCGCGAGATCGGACACATCCACGATGAGCATCCCCTGGTCGCGTACGACCAGGTAGGCTACGCCCCCCGACAACTCAACGTCATCGAAGGGGATCCCTGGCAAGGAACCCATTTGAACTGGGTGGCCGGGACCCTGAGGCCGCAAATCGTACGCGAAGAGGCCATCGTCGCCGGCCAGCAGGAGGGATTCGGTCGATACGGCGGCGCTGGTGCCGGAATCGGGCATCGGCATCTCTTCGATCACGAGCGGCGACAGCGGATTTCCGACATCCAGAACGACGAGGGACCCCTCGCATTGGGCGTAGGCATGGTCCCCGACGGAGACGAGGTTGTGGACCTCGTGATCGGTCAACAGCGTCCCGACCAGCGGCGGATCTTCGGGGACAGCAAGATCGCGGATCTCGAGACCGGGTGAGGCCACTGCATACAGAGCTTCATTCCCCAGGAAATACCCTTGATCGAGATGGAAGTCGCTGAGCCATGAGTCGGTAGGCCAGTGCCAGGTTCCCGTTGCCGGGTTGTTCGTGTAGAGGTAATCCCCGTTGACCGTGATGTGGTTGTAGACCTCCGACTCCCAATCATAGCCGCCTTGGTGGACAATGGGTTGCCCGGCGGTCGGTGATCTGGGATTCGTCACGTCGAGGACGGTAACTTGCTGTAGCTGTGTACCCCTCCCATGTCGCCCATCGATGTCGACTTGAGCAGAAACACAAAGCCGCCAGCAACATCGTATTCTTCGAGATAGGATGTGTAGAAGTGTTCGCCCCACTGGTCATACTGGGCGTGCTCGTAATAATAATCGCGATACAGGATGGGATCCGCTCCGCCTGTCGGAGCGAGCCGGTAGATGATCTCTCCGATGGTCCAGACAGAGTTCTCGTTGGTGACGAAAATCGGGGAAATCGTCTCGATATCCTGCATGCCCTCGAATGTCAGAGTGCCATCGGTGTTGATCCGAAAGACGGAGACGCCATGTCCCGACGTGAAGAGCGTGTTCTGGCGGATGGCGAACTCGCCGAGATTTCGCGAGTCTTCACGGATGACGTACGGAGCGGATGGATCCGCCACATCGCAAACCCAGCAATCGATGTCGTTGTACTCATCGTCGTAGTCGTTGGCGTAGACGACGGCGATGCCATCACTCACACACATGCAGAAATAAGCCCAGTCGGTGCAGAACGTGCCCAAGTCGACACTTCCCAGAACTACGGGCGATACGGGGTTCGTGATTTCGAGCGCCATCAGCCGGCACATGCAATTCAAGTTCGATGCGAATGAGGCCACCCAACAGACGTTGTCTTCTCTCTGCAAGAGAAATCGTCTCCCATCGAGAGGCATCATGATGCCGGCTCCGGGTGACGAGGGGTCGGAGATGTCGACGATCCAGAGTCCTTGCGAACGTACTCCGATGTAGATGGCGTCGCCGCAGGCTGCGAGGGCGTCGATTCTGCCAGGCGCCGTGAGTTGGGACAGCAGAACCGGCGATTCCGGGGTGCTGAAATCCACGATCGACAACGTGCTTGAAATTGCGAGGATCGCCAGATCTCCGCTCACGGCCACATCCGTCATGATGCCCTGACCGGAGCTATCGTGATAAGTCCCCTCGCGTATCAGACTCTGGTCGCTGCCGATGCGGAACCAGGCGACCTCGCGCGAAATCCACCCGTTACTCACGCTGCAGATGTGAGATTCATCGGCCGCAGCTGCGCCGGCGGGCATGAACACCCCTACGGAATCCGGATGCACCAGCGTCGAGTAGTCGATGCAAGGCTGCGCGGGCAGTGATCCGGCAGCGAACACGACCGCCACCGCCGCGGCGATGAGGACCGATCGGGAGCGAGACATGGCGGCTCCTTTGGTGGCTAGACGCTATTTGCGCCCAAACGCTCGGCACTTCTCGGATACAAACTCAGCATCTCGTTAGGCGACTTCTTGATGATAACAGCCTTTCAGGGGATGAGTCAATCAACTGCCCCCGTGGCTTCCGTGGAGGCGTGATCGCCGAGGGTCGCGGTGCCGGTGCAGGAGATGGGAAACAGTCTCGTCAGGGCGTCCCATGCGGATCAGTACAGGGCCTTCAGTTGGCCCCAGGTGATGGCTTCGTTCGCCACGACGCAATCGCCGGACGTGATGAAGGTCTGGGGGACGTCGGTGTTGCCGTTCACGACGTGAAGTTGGGTGTCGATCCCTCCCGTATGCCAATAGAACAGGTGGTTCGTTCCCCAATAGTCATCATTCGGGAAAACCCGAAAACTCACGAAATCGGAGGGAGACAAGGGAAGCATGGTCCTCCAGGCTGCAATGTAGTGGTCGCCCGTGAGATCCCAGCCATGTTCCGTCCCTACTCTGAATTGCTTCACCAGCGTTGTCGCGTCTTCGGGCCCGCCGACATCGAGGCCGGGATGCCCCCAATATCCGAGCGCAGAGACCGGCAGATTCGTATCGATATCCACGGCACAAACGAAGCCCAAGACTCTGTCGCCAGTGACGTTCGTGAACATCAGGTAGCACGTCACCGGACTTCCCGGTGCATGGCAGAGCGCGGACGCCTCGGTGTCGAAGTAGACGCCGACGCCATCGGGCTGGAGATCGATGGCTGCCTGAGATGAGATTGCCGATACCGAAAGGATGCAGGAAAATATCAGGAACGTGAGCTTGTTCATGGCCGATCTCCGCATGATGGCCGTCGCGGCCCAGTCGCGGCAGAACGTCATTCAACCGCGGATCAGTACAGGGCCTTCAACTGGCCCCAGGTGATGGCTTCGTTCGCTACGACGCAATCGCCCGACGTGATAAAGGTCTGGGGGACGTCGGTGTTGCCGTTCACGACGTGAAGCGGGGTTTCGTATCCCAGCATACCCACGTAGCACAGGGTACAAGCAGGGTATTCAGGATCAAGTAAGGGAAATACCCGAAAACTGACGAAATCATCGGGATTGATGGTCGATATTCGCCTGCTGGCGAGGATGAAATAGCCGTTGGTCGGAGATGGCATCCACTCAGTTCCAACAATGAACTGTGACACCATCGTTACGGGATCCTCGGTATCCACAATGTTGAGGCCGATGCGGATCCACCATTCCTCGAAGGCGCTGGCAGGCAGGTTCGTGTCGATCTCCACGGCACATGTCCAAGCCAGGACGAAAGGCCCGCTGGCATTGGTGAGCATGAGGTAGCACGTCACATCTCCACCCGGTGCCTGACACAAAGCCGAAGCTTCGGTGTCGAAGTAGACGCCGATGCCTTCGGGCAAGGGATCGATGGCGGCAAGCCCCGCCGTGGATGGGATCATGAGTGACAACACGATGGAGATGATGGCGAGCAGCTTCATGACCGACCTCCGCATGATGGGAACAGGCGATGATCGAATCATCGCACGAGTTCTTCAGCGAGGTCAATCCCGGCCGTTCAGCCCGTGATGCTCCTGCAACGACCGCACCCGCAACTCCCGATCCCGCAACGCCCTGATCCCCGCCACCGCCGCCTGCGCCGCCGACATCGTCGTCAGCAGCGGCACCCGGTGGCGCACCGCCGCGGCGTACATCGCAGCCTGGTCCGCGTGGGCCTGCTGCCCCAGCGGCGTGTTCAGGATGAGGTCGACCGCCCCCTCCTCGATCAGCTGCACGGTGGTGCGCCCCGCGCGCCCGGCCTTGGGCGCCACGGTCACCGGCAGCCCCACGCGCCGCAGGGCGTCGGCCGTGCCCTCGGTGGCGAACAGCGCGAAGCCCATGCGGTGCAGGTCGCGGGCGACCTTCAGGGCGGCGGACTTGTCGTAGTCGTTGACGGTCAGCAGCACGCTGCCGGTCTTCGGCAGCACGACGCCGGCGGCCAGCTCGGCCTTGGCGAAGGCGTGCCCGAAGTGCGAGGCGTGGCCCATGACCTCGCCGGTGGAGCGCATCTCGGGGCTCAGGCGCACGTCGGCGCCGGGCAGCTTGTCGAAGGGCATGACCGCTTCCTTCACGAAGAAGCCGTCGACGCGGGGCGTGGCGACGAAGCCGAGCTCGGCGAGCGTGCGGCCCGCCTGCACGCGCGCCGCCAGGCCGGCGACGGGCACGCCGGTCGCCTTGCAGACGAAGGGCACGGTGCGGCTGGCCCGCGGGTTCACCTCCAGCACGTACACGACGTCGTCCTTGATGGCGAACTGGACATTCATCAGGCCGCGCACGCCGAGCGCGCGGCCGATGGTCTCGGCGTACTCGCGCACGATGTCCAGGTGGTACTGGCTGATCTTGAAGGGCGGCAGCACGCAGGCGCTGTCGCCGGAGTGGACGCCCGCCTCCTCGATGTGCTGCATGATGCCCGCCACGACCACGCGCTCGCCGTCGGCCAGCGCGTCGACGTCCACCTCGAAGGCGTCCTCGAGGTAACGGTCCACCAGGATCGGCCCGCCGCCGGCGGCCCGCAGGGCCGCGGCCAGGAAGCGCCCGAGCTGCTCGTCGTCGTAGGCCACGGCCATCGCGCGGCCCCCCAGCACGAACGACGGCCGCACCAGCACCGGGTAGCCGAGGCGCCGGGCGATGGCCAGGGCCTCGTCGCCGTCGCGGGCCATCCCCCAGTCAGGGCAGTCGATGTGTAGGTCGCGCAGCAGGGCGCCGAAGCGGCCGCGGTCCTCGGCCAGGGCGATCGCGTCGGGCGGCGTGCCCCAGACCGGGGCGCCGGCGGCGGCCAGGCCCGCGGTCAGGTTGACCGGCGTCTGACCGCCGAACTGGACGATGACGCCGTCGGGGCGTTCCACGTCGATGACGTTCAGCACGTCCTCGAGCGTCACCGGCTCGAAGTAGAGGCGGTCGGCGGTGTCGTAGTCGGTGCTGACCGTCTCGGGGTTGCAGTTGACCATGATCGTCTCGTAGCCCAGCGACGACAGGGCCCAGCAGGCCTGCACGCAGCAGAAGTCGAACTCCAGGCCCTGGCCGATGCGGTTGGGGCCGCCGCCCAGGACCACCACCTTCGGCCGCGACGACGGCGCCGCCTCGCAGCCGCGCTCGTAGCACGAGTAGAGGTAGGGCGTGCGCGCGGCGAACTCCGCGGCGCAGGTGTCGACGCGGTAGTAGGAGGGGACGACACCCAGCTCGAGTCGCCGCGTGCGCACCGCGGCCGGGTCCAGCCCGCGCAGTCGCGCGATCTGCGTGTCGGCGAAGCCCAGCTGCTTGGCCGCGCGAAGCAGACCTTCGTCCAGCGCGGGCGCCGCGCGCAGTTCGACCTCGAAGTCCAGCAGCCGGACGAGCTGTGCCGTGAACCAGGGATCGTAGCCGGCGTCCGCCGCGGCCAGCGCACCGGCCGTACGGTCGGCCCCGAGCAGGGCGGCCAGGTGGAAGAGGCGGTCGGCGGTCGGCCGCCGCGCCGCTCCGGAGTCCGGCGCGTAGCGGGCCGCCAGGTCCGCGCCGAACCCGTCGAGCCCGATCTCCAGGCTGCGGATCGCCTTGTTCAGCGCCTCGGGGAAGGTGCGGCCGATCGCCATCGCCTCGCCCACGCTCTTCATCTGCGGCCCGAGGGTCGCGTCCACGCCGGGGAACTTCTCGAAGTTCCAGCGCGGGATCTTCACCACGCAGTAGTCGAGGCTGGGCTCGAAGCTGGCGGGCGTGACGCCCGTGATGTCGTTGGTGATCTCGTCGAGCGTGTAGCCGACGGCGATCAGGGCCGCCAGCTTGGCGATGGGAAAGCCGGTGGCCTTGCTGGCCAGGGCCGAGGAGCGCGAGACGCGCGGGTTCATCTCGATGACCATGGTCTCGCCGGTGCGCGGGTCGACGGCGAACTGGACGTTGCTGCCGCCGGTCTCGACGCCCACGGCGTCGGTGACGCGCCGCGCCAGGTCGCGCAGGTCCTGCAGCTCGACGTCGGTGAGCGTCTGGGCCGGCGCCACGGTGATGCTGTCGCCGGTGTGCACGCCCATCGGGTCGAGGTTCTCGATCGCGCAGACCACGACGAAGTTGCCGGCCCCGTCGCGCATCACCTCCAGCTCGTACTCCTTCCAGCCCAGCAGCGACCGCTCGACGAGCACCTCGCCGACGGGGCTCTGCCGCAGGCCGTGCGCGACGGCCGCCTCCAGTCCGCGCGGTCGCGGGCGACGCCGCCGCCCGCGCCGCCGAGGGTGAGCGAGGCCCGGACCAGGGCGGGAAACCCACCTCGCGGGCGGCGTCGGCGACCTCGTCGGGCGCGCGCACGAAGCGGCTCACCGGCACCGGCAGGCCGGCGGCCAGCATGGCGGCCTTGAAGCGGGAGCGGTCCTCGGCGGTGCGGATCGCCTCGAGGCGGGCGCCGATCAGCTCCACGCCGTAGCGCTCCAGCGTGCCGCGCTCGGCCAGCTCCACGGCCAGGTTCAGCGCCGTCTGGCCGCCGACGGTCGGCAGCAGGGCGTCGGGCCGCTCGCGCTCGATGATGCGCTCGAGGAAGCCGTCGGTCAGCGGCTCGATGTAGGTCGCGTCGGCCAGCTCGGGGTCGGTCATGATCGTCGCCGGGTTCGAGTTCACCAGCACGACGCGGTAGCCCTCGGCGCGCAGGGCCTTGCAGGCCTGCACGCCCGAGTAGTCGAACTCGCAGCCCTGGCCGATGGCGATCGGCCCGGCGCCGACGATCAGGATGGTCTGCAGGTCGTCACGCCTGGGCATGGGACGCCTCCCCACGCGCGGCCGCCATCAGGGCGACGAAGTCGTCGAAGTGCCGCAGCGAATCGCGCGGCCCCGGCGCGCTCTCGGGGTGGTACTGCACCGCGAAGGCCCGCAGCGCCGGCGCCGCCAGCCCCTCGCAGCAGCCATCGTTCAGGTTGACCAGCGTGACCGCGGCGCCGTCCGGCAGCGTGGCGGGATCGACCGCGAAACCGTGGTTGTGCGCGGAGATCTCCACGCGGCCGCCCGCCGGCGCGCGCACGGGCTGGTTGCCGCCGCGGTGGCCGAACTTCAGCTTGTAGGTCGCGCGCCCAGGGCCAGCGCCAGGATCTGGTGGCCGAGGCAGATGCCGAACAGCGGCACGCGCCCCAGCAGCTCCCGCACCGCGGCGATCGCCGCGGTCACCGCCGCCGGGTCGCCCGGCCCGTTGGACAGGAAGATCCCGTCCGGCTTCAGCGCCAGCGCGGCCGCGGCCGGCGTGCCCGCGGGCACGACGGTGACGCGGCAGTCGCGCGCCGCCAGCTGCCGCAGGATGCTGCGCTTGATCCCGAAGTCGTAGGCGACCACGTGGTGGCGGCCTTCGTCGTTCCAGGCGTAGGGCCGCGCGCAGGTGACCTCGCGGGCCAGGTCCAGCCCGCTCATGTCGCGCGTCGCGCGGGCCAGGGCCACCAGGCGCACGGGGTCGGGGTCGGCGGTCGACAGCGCGGCGCGCATCGCGCCCTGCTCGCGGATGTGCCGCACCAGCGCGCGCGTCTCCACGCCGGTGATCGCGGGCCGGCCGTGCCCGCGCAGCCAGTCGTCGAGACGGCCCGAGGCGCGCCAGCTGCTGACCACCGGGCTGAGGTCGCGCACGATCAGGGCGGCGGCCCACACGCGGCCGCTCTCGTCGTCCATGTCGTTGACGCCCGTGTTGCCGACGTGGGTGCACGTCAGAGTCACCAGCTGCCCGTGGTAGGAAGGATCGGTGAGGATCTCCTGGTAGCCGGCGAGACTGGTGTTGAAGACGATCTCGCCCGTGGCCTCGGCGCGGGCGCCGAAACCGAGTCCGGGCCAGGTCGAGCCGTCCTCGAGGGCGAGCAGGGCGGGGGAGGCGGTCATGCAATATCCCGTCGCGCTGGGTCGCGCGCTGGACCGCACGGCGGGGAGCAGGGATCCACGCGACCCGTTCGGGACAAGACGGATACCCTGCTCCCCGGGGAAATGCCAGGGGAGATTGTGCCGCGGCGCAAATCTCCCCCCAAGCGACTGCTAGAGCTTGAACTGGTACTGCAGGCGGACGACCGTCTGGCCCGCCGCGGACCCTGCGAGCAGGCCGGAACCGGTGTTGGCGACCGGGATGCGGTCCAGCGCGCGCACCAGGTCCAGGGTCCAGCGGGACGACTGGCCGTCGCGGTACCAGTTGACGCCCAGGGTGACGATGTCCAGCGCCTCGTCGCCGACCGCGGCGCCGGCGCCCGAGACGCCCGCGCCCTTGTTGCGGTGGTAGACGCCGTCGAAGTCCAGGTGCTCCCAGCGGCCGAACACGTCCCAGGTTCCAGGCACGAGGGACACGGCGCCCTGGGCCACCAGGGCCGTCTGGTCGGCGATCGCCGCGCCGTGGGAACCGTCCAGGCTCTGCACGATCACGGCGGCGAAGAGGCTGTAGCCGGGGCCGCCGACCGCCACGTCGGCGCTGGCCTTCAGGATGTCGGGATCGATGCCCTGCTCGAAGTCGGCAGCCACGCCGAGCAGGACGGCCCGGCCCTCGTCCGGCAGGGCGCGGAAGCCGGCGCAGCGCTTGCGGTCGCCGCGCAGCGCGTACTCGCCGCGCGCGGCCAGCGCGAGGTCGGTGCGGTCGGCGCCCAGGTCGGTGCCGGCCGAGTACGAGCCGTCGTGCAGCGACAGGGCCACGCGCGAGCGGGCGAAGTCGCGCAGCAGCGACGCGCCCTCGGCGTAGTCCACGGTGAAGTAGTCGGCGGTGTAGGAGCGCTCGGCGGCCAGCTGGTCGGTGCTGCCGACGTTCTCCTCGCGCAGGAACTCGGGCTTGAACTGGCCGATCCGCAGGCGCCACAGCTGCGGCAGCGCGAGGTCGGCGTAGGCGTACTCGATCTCGATCCCGCCCGAGGCGCGGTCGGCGCCCACCATGAAGCGGCCGTTCATGCGGCCGTCCTCGGATTTGGCGCGCACGTCCAGGCGGGCGGTCCGCACCTGCATCCCGCCTCATTGCCGGGTCCGCTGCCGGGCTCGTCGAGGTGCGACAGCATGGCGCGCAGTTGCGTCTCGAGTCCGTACTTGAGCGTCGGCCCTTCGCCGGCGGCAGCCGGCAGCGCCGCCGCGGCGACCAGCGCCAGGGTCAAGATCAGTCCGTGAATCCGCCGCAGCTCCATGATCTCTTCCTTCCGTCCGGGATGGTTCCGGCGCCGGGGAGCGCCATCGGTCGTAGGTTTTGCATGACGGTGAACAGCATGTGATATTCCAGTGAAACAAGCACTCATAAATTGTTAATTTTCAATGAAACGACCAACATCGAACCTAAGCATTGCGGTCACATCGATTCCCCCGCTCGTGGTCGATGAATTTCGAAGATCGCGGACAGCGAGCATGACGACCCTCGCCGCGCGGAGTCGACGCCAGCACAACCAGCACAAGCAGCTCTTCGCCGTCATCGGGGAACTGCAGGCGGCCATCGCGAAGGGGCGCGGCCAGAAGCAGATGCACCTGATCCTCGAGAAGCTGATCGCCTACACCGAGACCCACTTCCCGGCCGGGGAAGCCTACATGCGGGATCGGTCCCGACCGAGAACCACGCGATCGAGCACGTGCAGCTGGTGCTGAAGGTCCGCCGCTTCCAGGACCGCCTGCGCCGGGAGCGCATCACCATGCCGGTGATGCAGTTCCTGAACTACTGGCTGAAGAACCACATCATGGCCTCGGACCTGGAGTACGGCCGGTTCGCCGCGAACCGGCCCGATCCGGCCGCGGCTCAGGACGAGCCGCTGACCAGCCCGGCGGGGTCGAGCCGGTAGAGACCCTGCAACTGCGCGTAGAGGTCGGCGTGCCGGCGGCGCAGCGCGACGGGGTCCTCGAAGAAGCTCTCGGTCGCCACCGCGAAGAATTCCGACGGATCCTCGGCGCCGTAGGTGTCCAGCACCGTCGGCCGCCGCTTGTCCGCGTCTCTCTGCAGCTTCCCGTAGGCTTCGGCGAACACCCGCGCCCACTCCGCGTGCCCCGTCGCCAGGCGGGGCGTGCCGTCGGCCTCCCCGGTCTCCTGGTCCAGCTGGTGGGCGAACTCGTGCAGCACGACGTGGCGGCCGTCGCGGCCGTGGCGGGAGTCGTGGAGCACCTCGTCCCAGGCCAGGACGACGGCGCCGATGTCCCAGGCCTCCCCGTCCATCTCATCGTCGTACTCGTCGACCAACCCGGTCCCGTCCTCTTCCGTGATCTGCGCGACGAAGGTCGTCGGATAGAGCAGCACCGACTGCAGCCGCGGGTAGACGCCGGTCTCGCGCCCCAGCAGCAGCAGGCAGGCGTTGGCGGCGACGGTCACGCGCATCTCGTCGGTCAGTTCCAGGCCGCCGCAGCCTTCGAAGTTCTTCTCGGCCAGGAAGACCTGGGCCAGGCCCAGCAGTTCGGCGCGCGCGTCGGCGGGCAGGTGCCGCCAGAAGGGCACGTTCCGCTCGACGACGGCGAGCTGCTCGGCGGGGAAGGGCCGGGCCCGCAGCTTGGCGTGACGGCGGCGCCTGAAGAAGTCCAGCATGCGGTGCCTCCGGAATGGGGAACGGGTCCGGCCATTGTCGGCCGGACCCGTTCTCCAGTCAACCCGAGGTCGGCGTCACTTCACGCCGTAGCAGATGATCTCCATGGGCGCGGGTTCCTCGCCCTCCTCGGTCCCGCCGGCGGCCCCCTGCGTCTGCAGGGTGACCATGGCGTCGGTGAAGCCCTTGACCACCACGAAGCGGCCCTTGCCGCCCTCCATCAGGGCGTCCTTGCTGCTGTCGCCCGGACAGGCGACGCGGACCTGCTCGAGGAACTCGCCCGCGGGAGTGAAGACGTCGTAGGTGGCCAGGATGCCCGCCGGCTGCTCGTGCCAGCCGCGGCTGCTCAGGACCCAGAGGTTGCCGTCGTCGCCGAGCATCATGCTGTTGATGGTCTCCTCGGTCTTGGAGACCGAGTGCTCGACCGGGAACGGGATGTTGCGCAGCTGGGCCGTCATGATCGACTCGACCAGCGCGTGCTCGTCGGGCGTGCGGGTCCAGTTCACGTACTGGCGCTCGATGACGCGCTCGAGCTTGCCGTCGGGCGCGTAGACGTCGATGGCGTAGGCGTTGCGCTGCGAGGCGACGTAGACGCGGCCGTCGTTGCCGAGCACCCACTTGCGGAACTGCGGGAAGTACTCCGGTCTCCTCGTCGATGGACAGCTTGCTGAACTCGTACTTGCGCGACTTGTGCGCGTAGGTCACCAGCGGCTTGCCGTCGGCCGCGTAGCTGCGGATGAAGTTGTCGCGGACCTGGAAGCCCTCGGTCTGGTTGATCGTGCTCTCGACGCCGCCGAGCACCAGGCGCCCGCTCCGGCCCTGCACGTCGGACAGCGTCAGGAAGCCGCCCTCGGCGGGGGCGTCGCCGCCCGGCACGAAGGTCTTGGCCGGGTTGTCCTGCAGGTCGACGCACACGATGCGGCCGGGGAAGGTCTGCACCAGCCCGAGCGTCCCGTCGGGCATGAACAGCATGTCGACCGGGTAGCGCACCTCGCCCGGGCCTTCGCCCTCGCGGCTCAGGGTGCGCGTGAAGGCGCCCTTGCTGTCGAAGACGTGGACCTGGTGGAGCTGCGTGTCCAGCAGGTAGACGTTGCCGGCGGGATCGGCGACGACGCGGGTAATCAGGCCGAAGATGCTCTCCTCGTCGTCCTCGCCGCCGGCGCGCCAGATCTCCTGCAGGGCCAGGGTCCGCACCCCGCCCGAGGGCTTGGCGCCGTTGCGCACGTGCAGCACCCCGTCGACGGTGACCTGTTCGGCGGCGGTCGCGGTCCCGGCCGCGGCCAGGACGAGGGATAGCAGGAATCCGGCGGCCAGGACGGTGGCCGTGCGGGTCGAGCCGGAGCGTGTGGATCTCATCGGAACCTCCCGGTGTGGTTGACCGGGGCGTTCTTACGCGCCCGGCGGCCGTAGGTTGCCCCAGGGCCCCAATCCTGTCAACTGGCTTGATTGATGGCAGTTGCGGGTTCGCCCGCCCCGCCCGGAGGCCGAGAACGGGTGCGCCTTCGGCCGATAGGCAATTGACAATACATATTCGTATGGGTTAGGATAGGGGTCCATGGAGGTCGGTTCCGCCCATCCGCTCTCTCGCCCAATTTCGTGCTACCTGTTCCTGTCGCCGCGTCGCGGCGTCAATGTCGTTCGTCGCACAACGGGGAGAGTCATCATGAAGACCATGAGCAAGCTGTCCGTCGTCATTCTGCTGTTGAGCGTGGCGTCCGCCGCCTGGGCGGTCTGCCCCAACGCGGTCGGCACCTTCTCCTACCTCAACGGCACGCTGCTGGGCGGGCGCGTCTCCGAGGCGTGGTGCAACGGCGCCGCCGGCCAGCCGGGCAACACCGAAGACGCCATGTCCTGGGACGGCGTGGCCCTGGGCACGCAGTGGCGGATCTGGGACCAGGCCGTCGACGCCGCCGGCCCGCAGCTGCTGAGCGACACGGTCAACGGCAGCGGCAACGGCACCCGCCTCTACCGCACCTACTACGAGGGCGGCCAGTTCTGGCTGTCGAAGGACGGGGCCTGGGGCAACGGGATCGACGACCTGACGGGCTCGATCACGAGCTGTGTCGTCGACGTGACGCTCACCATCATGGGCGGCCAGATCGTCGGCGCGAATTCGAACGTCAACATGACCGGCAGCTTCGACAACTGCTCCTCGGGCTGCCTCATCGACTACGCCATCTCCAACGCCGCGCTGGTCTGGATGCCGGGGATGGGCACGATGCCCGGCGGCTTCCCGAGCTTCCTGTGCGGCGCCACCCTCGGCGAGCTGTTCAACGCCTGCTGCCCGCTGCTGCACATCAGCTGCGTGGTCGCCAACGAGGAGAGCGACTGGAGCACCATCAAGAGCCTGTACCGCTAGGCGCTTGCGCAGTCCTTGGCGAGGGCCGCTTCCCCCGGGTGAGGCGGCCCTTCCGTATCCCGTCGCCCCGATGCAACCGCCGGCGGTCGCGGTGCGTATCCCGATCGCCGCGCGACCGGGAGACCTCCCGGGCGCCTTCTACGTCCGTGCCCAGGAGGACCGTCATGCGCCGACCCGCCGTCGTTCCCGCCGCCGCCCTGCTGTTGCTGCTGCTGGCCGGGCCGCTGGCCGCCCAGGAATTCACCGAGAGCTTCACCCTCGATTTCACGTCGCTCCACGTGGTCGACTTGATCGGGGAGGTGCGGGTCCTGCCGGCGGCCGGTGACGCTTTCGAGGTCGAGGTCGCGGTGCGGGGCGAGGACGCCGGACGCGACCGCCTGACCTTCGTCGTCGACAAGGACAAGCGCACGCTGCGGATCGACTTCCCGCTGGACAAGGAGCGCGACTACGTCTACCCGCCGCTGAAGAACGGCAAGACCTCCATCCAGTTCAGCCAGCGCGACGAGAGGAGCCGCGATTTCTGGGACGTTGTGTCTTCCCTGCTCGGCAGCGAGCGCGTGACCGTGCGCGGCAGGGGCCGCGGCCTGGAGGTCTGGGCCGACGTGACCGTGCGCGTGCCCGCCGGTCGCGAGGCCGACATCCGCCTGGGCGTCGGGCGCATCGAGGCCGAAGGCGTGCGCGGCGATCTGGTGCTGGACACCTCCTCAGGATCGGTGACGGCCCGCGGCATCGAGGGCTCGGTGCTGGCCGACACCGGCAGCGGTTCGGTGGAGCTCCTGGACATCGCGGGCGACGTCTCCGTCGACACGGGCAGCGGCGAGGTCGTCCTGCGCCGTTGCCGCGGCGACGAGATCGGGGCCGACACCGGCAGCGGCGGCGTGACCATCGAGGACGTCGTCTGCAGCCGGCTCGTCGCGGACACCGGCAGCGGCGGCGTGCAGGCGGAGGCCGTCGACGCGGAGTCGGCGCTGATCGACACCGGCAGCGGCTCGGTCCTGCTGCGTCTGACCCGGATGGGCGACGGCAAATTCATCATCGACACCGGCAGCGGCGGCGTGGAACTGGTCCTCCCGCGCGACGCCTCCTGCCGCGTCACGGCCGAGACCGGCAGCGGCGGCGTCCACGTGGACGTGCCGGGCGTCGCGGGCCCCGACCGCCACACCGACGAGTTCTCGTTCACCGTGGGCGGCGGGGAGGCCACGGTGGCCCTGGACACCGGCAGCGGCGGTATCAGGGTTCGCCAGGAATAATCCCGTGGTATCATCCCCGTCCTGGCAAGGGCCCGAACGGGGGAGTGATCCCATGACCGACCGCCTTTCGAGCGTCGTGGTGCCGCTGCTCGCCGCCCTGGCGCTGCAGTCCGGCTGCGGGGAGCGGATCGGGGAGAACCCCGCGCCCCCCGCGCCCGGCCTGCCGGAAGCCGAAGCCCTGCTGGGCCTGGAGTTCACGCCGCGCGAGCGGGCGCTGATGCGCGAGGACCTGGCCGAGCAGCGCGCGGCCTACCTCGCCCTGCGGTCCCGGACCCCGGCGAACGACGTCGCCCCGCCGCTGGTGTTCGACCCGCGACCGGCCGGCTTCCGCCTGACGATCCCCGACCGCCCGCCGCGCTGGAGCGCGGTCGCGGCGCCGCCGCGGCCCGCCGATCTCGAGGACCTCGCCTTCGCGACCGTGGGCGAACTGTCCGCTCTGCTGCGCTCGCGGCGGGTCTCCTCCCTGGAACTCACCGAGATGTTCCTCGACCGCCTCGCGCGGCACGGGCCGGAGCTGGCCTGCGTCGTCTCGCTGACGCCGGACCTCGCGCGCGAGCAGGCCCGCCGCGCGGACCGCGAACTCGACGCCGGGCGCTGGCGCGGGCCCCTGCACGGCGTGCCCTACGGCGTGAAGGACCTGCTGGCGGTCAGCGGCACGCGCACGACCTGGGGCGCGGAGCCCTACCGGGACCAGGAGCTCGACGAGACGGCGACGGTCGTTGCGAAGCTGGAGGCGGCCGGCGCGGTGCTCTGCGCCAAGCTGACCCTGGGCGCCCTGGCCATGGGCGACCAGTGGTTCGGGGGGCAGACCCGCAACCCGTGGGATCTCGAGCAGGGGAGCAGCGGCTCCTCGGCCGGCCCGGCCTCGGCGGTGGCCGCGGGGCTGCTGCCCTTCGCCATCGGCTCGGAGACCTGGGGCTCGATCGTCTCGCCGTCGATGCGCTGCGGCGTGACCGGCCTGCGGCCGACCTTCGGCCGCGTCAGCCGCGCCGGGGCCATGGCCCTGAGCTGGTCGATGGACAAGCTCGGGCCGATGGCCCGCAGCGTGGAGGACTGCGCGCTGGTGTTCGAGGCGATCCGCGGCGCCGACGGGCGGGACCCCTCGGTGATCGAGGCGCCGTTCCCGTACGCGCCGCGCCCCGACCTGCGCGGGCTGCGGGTCGGCTTCGCGCCCGCGGCCTTCGACACCGCGGGCGACCGCGAGGATCCCGGACTCGCGCTGGACCGCGCCGCGCTGGCGGCCCTGCGCGCGCTCGGCGCCGAACTGGTGCCCGTCGCGATGCCGAAGGGCGATGCGATGCCGCTGTCGGTGATCCTGACCGCCGAGGCGGCCGCGGCCTTCGAGGAGCTGACGCTGTCGGGCCGCGACGACCTGCTCTCGCAGCAGGACCGCGGCGCCTGGCCCAACATCTTCCGCGCCGCGCGCCTGATCCCGGCGGTGGAGTACCTCCAGGCCAACCGGCTGCGGGCGCAGCTCATGGCGGAGGTCGGCCGGATGTTCGAGGGGATCGACCTGTACGTGGGGCCGTCGTTCGCGGGGCAGGACCTGCTGGTCTTCAACCTGACGGGGCATCCGAGCGTCGTGGTGCCCGACGGGTTCGACGGCGAGGGGCATCCGCGGGCCTGGTGCTTCGTGGGTCGCCTCTTCGACGAGGCGACCGTGCCCCCCCCCCCCCCCCCCCCCCCCCCCCCCCCCCCCCCCCCCCCGCCCCCCCCCCCCCCCTCGCCGCCGCGCGCGCCCGCCTGGCAGGCGGCGACCGGTTGGCACCGGGCGCATCCCCCGCTACGCGAGGGACCCCGCCCCCCCCCCCCCCCCCCCCCCCCCACCGGGAGCCGTCAGCGGCGCGTTAGCCCCGCGGCCCGCCGCTTGACTCCCGCCGCCGGCGCGATAACGTTGCCGGCAGGCACGGACCGGCGTCTCCGACGTCGACACTTCCGTGTGCGGGTTTTGTGGAAGGGGACAGTGATGACGGTCGTGCTGAACGGCTCCGGCCTGACCATCGACAAGCTGGCGCGCGTGGCGCGCCACGGCGAGCACGTGGAACTGGCGCCCGAGGCGCTCGCGCGCATCGGGACCTGCCGGGCGATGCTCGAGGAGAAGATCCAGGCGCACGAGATCATGTACGGGGTCAACACGGGCATCGGGGAGTTCTCCGAGATCGTGCTGAACGACGACCAGGTCAAGGAATTCCAGAAGTACCTGATCTACAACCACTCCGCCGGCATCGGCGACCCCGCGCCCGCCGAGTACGTGCGCGGCGCCATGGTCGGCCGGATCAACGTCCACGCCCACGGCAACAGCGGCTGCCGGCCGGTGATCACCCAGACGCTCGTGGCCATGCTCAACCAGGGCGTCACGCCCTTCGTCTGCCAGAAGGGCTCGGTCGGCGCCTGCGGCGACCTGGCGCCGATGAGCCAGATCGCGCAGCTGCTGATGGGCGAAGGCCGCGCCTGGTACAAAGGTGAACTGCTGCCGGGCAAGGAAGCCCTCGCCCGCGCCGGCATCCCGGTGCCCGGCCTGGAGGCCCGCGACGGCCTGGCCGCGATCAACGGCAGCAACCTGCTGACCGCCATGAGCGCGCTGCACCTGCACGACATGGACCGGCTGCTGAAGCAGGCCGAGATCGCCTGCGCCATGACGCTCGAGGCGCTGCTGGCGAACCTGAAGCCCTACACCTCCCAGCTGCACGAGCTGCGCGGCTTCCCCGGGGCGGTGCGCAGCGCGGGCGCCATCCGCCGCTGCATCGAGGGCTCGGACCTGCAGACCGGCAAGATCAAGACCAAGGTGCAGGACGCCTACTCCATGCGCTCCAGCCCGCAGGTCATCGGCGCGGCGCACGACGCCGTGCGCTGGGCGCGCGAGCAGGTCGAGATCGAGCTGAACGGCGTCGGCGACAACCCGATCTTCGTGCCCGAGAAGAAGCTGACCCTGACCGGGGCCAACTTCCAGGGTTCGCCGGTGTCGCTGCCCATGGACATGGCCGGCGCGGCCATGACGATGGTCTGCGTGCTGAGCGAGCGGCGCCTGAACCGCCTGCTCAACCCGGCCCTGAGCGTGGGCCTGCCGGCCTTCCTGACCAAGGGCGCCGGCATGTTCTCGGGGCTGATGCTCAGCCAGTACACCGCCGACTCGCTCATCGTCGAGCAGCGGATCCTCAGCGCGCCCGCGTCGGTCCAGTCCATCCCCGCCGCGGCGGACCAGGAGGACTTCGTCAGCATGGGCATGAACACGGCGCTGAAGAACAAGCAGATCCTCGAGAACGCCTGCGGCATCCTGGGCATCGAGTTCATGGCCGCGGCGCAGGCCCTGGACTTCCGCGACTTCAAGAAGGGAGCGGGCGTGGCGGCCGGCCACGCCGCGGTGCGCGAGCACGTGGCGTTCCTGGAAGTCGACCGGCCCCTGCACGACGACCACACCGCGATGATGGAGCTGGTGCGGTCGTGCGGGATCCTCGAGAAGGTCGAGGCGGTCGTCGGGAACCTGGCCGGCTGACCACCGCACCGCCGATGATCGAAGCGAAGGCCGCCCCGCGAACGGGGTGGCCTTCCGCTTTGGGCCGGCCGGGGGGGCAGGCGGCCGCTCCGGGGAGCGACCACCATCCGGCCGGGATCTAGTCGAGCTGGGTGAAGAAGCGGCCCAGCCTGGGGCGCCAGCCGCGGTCCCGGTCGACCGAGGCCACGACGGCCAGGGCCCGGCCCTGCAGCGCGTCGCGGCCCACGAACCCGAAATAACGCGAATCGAAGCTGTGGTCGCGGTTGTCGCCCATGACCAGGTAGGAATCGGCCGGCACCGCGACCGGGCCGAAGTCCCGCAGCGCGCGGGCGTCCGGGGACCGCATCACCGCGTGGCGGCGGCCGCCGAGATCCTCGGTCAGCAGCACGTGGCGGTCCTCGTCGTCGGGCGGGAGCGCCCAGCGCAGATCCGCGCGGGCCGGCTCGCAGGCGAGGGGGCGGCCGTCGAGCAGCAGGTCGCCGGCGCGCATGGCTACCGTGTCGCCGGGCAGACCGACCACGCGCTTGACCAGGCGGGTGCCGTCGTGGGGCGAGGTCAGCACGACGATGTCGCCGCGCCGCGGTTCGCCGGTCCGCGCCAGCTCGCAGCCCAGCAGCGGGAGGCGCAGGGAGAAGGCGGTGCGGTCCACCAGGATGCGGTCGCCCTCGTAGATCGTGGGCTGCATCGAGCCCGTCGGCACGTCGTACCAGTTGGCGACGGCGGAACGGAAGCTCAGCACGCCCGCCACGACGATCAGCAGGGGCAGCCAGGAGCGCAGGCGGCGGGCGAGGGGGCTGGTCGGCGTCATCTCGGGCCTCCGGCGGGGGCGGGTGCGCGTCGGCGGGATCCCCGCGTATACGCTTCCGCGCGGGCGGCGGTTCCCGCCGGGTTGCCGTCGCGGCCGCATCGACGTATCCTGCGCGCATGTTCCGCACCGCGACACCGACGTCCCGCCTCCCCGCGTTCAGGGCCCTGACGGCCCTGCTCCTGCTGGCGAGCCTCGGCGCGTTCCAGGCCGCCCACCTCAAGCACCACTACGACCACGCGGATCCCCACGCCGGCAACGACGGGCACGCCGCAGCGGTCTGCATCGTCTTCCACACCGGCACGCTGGCCGAAGGCGCTTTCGAGGCGCCCCGGGCCGACGCCGCCGCGGTCGCGCGGGTCCCGGCCGCCGAGGTCCGCGCGCTGGGCCTGCTGATCCTGCCCGTGCGCGAGGCGCGCGCCCCTCCCGTTTCCGCCTGATCACCGCGACGCTCCGCAGTCCGTGAAGATCCAGGTTCGGCGCGCCCGGCGACCGCCGTCCGCGGTATTCCGCGCGCGCCAGGAAACAGAGGAGAAAGAGCATGAACATCCGCATCCCCGCGGCGATCCTCGCCGCCTCGGCGATCCTGGCGTTCGGCGGCGCCGCCGCGGCCGCCGAGCCGGCCGCCTCCGCCAGCACCGTCACCGGCATCAGCAGCCTGATGAACCCGGCCATCAGCGTCAACGCCCTGTTCCTGGGCGAGACCTCGGCCGACGACGACGGCCACGACGCCAACCGCATCGGCCTGCAGGAGGCCGAGATGCAGTTCACGTCGGTGGTCGACCCGTTCTGGATCGCGGACCTGGTCGTGGCCTACCACCAGGAGATCGGCCACGACCACGGTGAAGAGGAGGCCGACGCCCACGACGAGACCGCCTTCGCCACCGACATCGAGGTGGCGCGCATCCGCGCGCGCAGCCTGCCGGCGGGCCTCGGCCTGGTCCTGGGCAAGGACTACCTGCCCTTCGGCAAGCACGTGCCGTTGCACACCCACCAGTTCGCCTTCGTGCGGGCGCCGGTCGCCGTGCGCTCGTTCCTGGGCGACCACGGCCTCACCGAGGTCGGCGCGCGGGCCGAGGCGACGGTGCCGCTGCCCTGGTACTCGGAGTTCGCGGCCTACGCCGTCAACGGCGACGCCGAGATCTTCGACGCCCACGACCGCGACCTGGCCTGGGGCGCGCGCTGGACGCAGACCTGGGACTTGGCGTCGACCGCCACGCTGGAGCTGGGCGGCTCGCTGCTGCACGGGCCGGGCGCGCACCACGAGGACGAGCCGGCCGGCGGCCTGGGCGTCTACGGCGTCGACCTGACCTACAAGTGGATCAGCGGCGCGCGCTCCCACGGCCCGGCCGTGGTCTGGACCAGCGAGCTGATCCTGCCCGATCCCGAGCACGCCGAGGGCGACCCGCTGGGCTGGTACACCCATCTGCAAGCCCGCGTGCACCGCAACTGGTGGGCGGGATTCGGCGCCGGGCAGGCCGTCGATGTCTCCGGGGCCCGTGGACGGCTCCGCGGCGAGGAGGTCGAGACGCTGGCCACCTGGAACGAGTACCGGGCCAACCTGACCTTCGCCCCGAGCGAGTACAGCGCGCTGCGCGCCGAGATCTCGCAGCTCGACCAGGACGGCGGCGACGCCGACGACCTGCGCTTCTCGCTGCAGTGGAACTTCACCATCGGGTCGCACCCGGCCCATCTCTACTAGGAGGCCGTCATGAAGATCCCGAACCGGATCGCCGCGGCCGCCCTGGCGCTGGCCGCCTGCCTCGTTCCCCTCGCCTCGCCCGGGCCCGCAGCCGCGGCGGACGGGCCGCTGCAGGTGGCGGCCACCCTCTCGGACCTCGGCTGCGCGGCGCGGGCCGTGGGCGGCAGCGACGTGGAGGTGACGGTCCTCTGCCCCGGCGGCATGGACCCGCACTACCTGCCCGCCAAGCCCTCGCTGTCGCGCAAGCTGGGCCAGGCCGACGCGCTGCTGTTCAACGGTCTCGAACTGGAGATCGGCTGGCTGCCGCCGCTGCTGGAGAAGGCCCGCAACCCGCGCGTGCGCGCCGGCGCGCCCGGGATGATCGACTGTTCCGCGGCCCTCGACGCCGTCCTGGACGTCCCGTCCGGCGCCGTCGATCGCGGCCTGGGGGACATCCACCCGCAGGGCAACCCGCACTACACCGTCGACCCGCGCCGGATGATCGCCGTGGTGGAGCTCGTCGGCCGCCGTTTCGGGGAACTGGATCCGCCGCGCGCGGCGGCGTACCGTGACCGGGCCGATGCCTACGCGACGCATGTTGCGGGAGCGGCTGCCGGTCTGGCGGGAGCGGACCGCCGCCCTGCGGCACCGCCACGTCCTGCTGAACCACCAGCACTGGAACTACCTCTGCGACTGGCTCGGCCTGGACGTGATCGGCGAGATCGAGCACCGCCCCGGCATCGCGGCCTCGCCGCGGCACGTGCAGGACATGGTGGAGAAGTCCCGCGCGCTGGGCGACGTCGTGGTCGTGGCCGCGGGCTGGGACCACCTCGACGTGGTGCGCGAGATCGCCGACCGCGCCGGCGCCTCCCTGGCGGTCCTGCCGGGCCACTCGGGCGCCGAGCCGGGCACCGACGACTACCTCGCGTTCCTGGACGTCGTGACCCTGCGCCTGGCCGAAGCGGCCGCGGCGCCGGGCGAGGAGTGACCATGGACGGCTTCCTGGAGATGATGGCGGCGCCGGTGGTGATGGCGCTGGTGCTGGTGGCGATGCACTCCCACCTCGGCCACCACGTGGTGCGGCGCGGCGTGATCTTCGTCGACATCGCCCTGGCCCAGGTCGCCGCCTTCGGGGTGGCGATCTCCCTGCTGCTGGGCGGGGAGATCGGCACCGACAGCACGTACGCCGTGGCCCTGGGCAGCACCTTCCTGGGCGCCCTGCTGATCTCGCGCACGCGCGGCAAGTCGGAGCGCGTACCGCAGGAGGCGTACATCGGGATCATCTACGCCGTCTGCAGCGCGGCGATGATCCTGGTGCTGACCCAGGTGCCGCACGGCGGGGAGGAGATCAACCACCTGCTGGTCGGGGCGATCCTCTGGGTCACCTGGCCGACCCTGCTGAAGACCGCCGCCCTCTACGCCGTCCTGGGCTTCCTGCTCTGGCGGTGGCGCGGGCCGCTGGACCGGATCTCCGCCGACGCCGAGGCGGCCCGGCGCGAGGGGCTGCCGCTGCGGCGCTGGGATTTCGCGTTCTACCTGATCCTGGGCACGGTCGTGACCTCCAGCGTGCAGATCGCCGGCGTGCTGCTGGTGTTCACGCTGCTGGTGGTGCCCACGGTCATGAGCGTGCGCCTGTTCGCCGACCACCGCCGCCACTTCGGTTACACGCTGGCGGTCGGCGTCGCGGCGGTGGTGCTCGGCGCCGCGCTGAGCTACGTGCTGGACCTGCCCACCGGCGCGGCCATCGTCTGCGTGTTCGGGTTCCTGCTGGGACTGCAGGTGCTCCTGGAGTCCCTGCTGCGCCGCGGCTGACGACCGATTCCCGGTTGCCTCGTGCCTCACCATGCCGCATTCTCGATCCCGGCGCCGTTCCCCGCGGGGGACGGCGCCGGCGCCCGTCCCGCCCCACGCCGATCCGGGAGAACACCATGAAGCGAACGTTGTGGATCCTCGCCGTCTTCACGCTGCTCGTCGCGCCCGCCGCCGCGCCGGCGAAGGACAAGGATGCGAAGGCGGAGGCGGACAAGAACCCGCTGAACGCCGAGACTTTCGCGGGACTCGGGCTGCGCCTGCTGGGGCCGGCCCTCGCCTCGGGCCGCGTGGGCGACTTCGCCGTCAACCCCGCCGACCCCGCCGAGTACTACGTGGCGGTCAGCAGCGGCGGCGTCTGGAAGACGGTCAACGCCGGCACCACCTACGAGCCGGTCTTCGACGGCGAGGGGTCCTACTCCATCGGCTGCGTGACCCTCGACCCGCGCGACCCGAAGGTCGTCTGGGTGGGCACCGGCGAGAACAACAGCCAGCGCAGCGTCGGCTACGGCGACGGCGTCTACAAGTCGGTCGACGGCGGCCGCAACTGGACGAACACCGGCCTGAAGGAGTCCGAGCATGTCGGCATGATCGTCGTGGACCCCCGCGACTCCGACACGGTCTACGTCGCCGCCCAGGGCCCGCTGTGGCGGTCCGGCGGCGACCGGGGCCTCTACCGCACCACCGACGGCGGCGCCACCTGGCAGAAGATCCTGGACATCTCGCCCGACACCGGCGTCAGCGAGCTGCGCCTGGACCCGCGCGATCCCGACGTGATGTACGCCGTCAGCTACCAGCGCCGCCGGCACGTCTGGGTGCTGCTGGACGGCGGCCCCGAGTCGGCGATCCACAAGAGCGTCGACGGCGGCAAGACCTGGCGCAAGCTGACGCGCGGGCTGCCCGCGGGCGACCTCGGCCGCATCGGCATCGCGGTGTCGCCGGCCCGGCCCGACCTGGTCTTCGCCATCGTGGAGGCGGCCGAGGCAGGGCGGCTTCTACCGCAGCGACGACGCCGGCGAGAACTGGCGCAAGATGAGCGACTACGTCTCCACCAGCCCGCAGTACTACCAGGAGATCTTCGCCGACCCGCACGCCGCCGAGCGGGTGTACTCGCTGGACACCTACTTCCAGGTGACCGAGGACGGCGGCGCCACCTGGAAGCGCGTGCCGATCGAGTCCAAGCACGTCGACGACCACGCCCTGTGGATCGACCCGGACGACGTCGACCACCTGCTGATCGGCTGCGACGGCGGCATCTACGAGACCTGGGACCGCGGCGCGAACTGGGACTACAAGGCCAACCTGCCGGTCACGCAGTTCTACAAGGTGGCCGTCGACCAGGCCGTGCCGTTCTACAACGTCTACGGCGGGACCCAGGACAACAACACGCTGGGCGGCCCCGCCCGCACCAACAACAACCACGGCCTGCGCAACAGCGACTGGTTCGTGACCCAGGGCGGCGACGGCTTCGAGCCGCAGATCGACCCGACCGACCCGGCCATCGTCTACAGCCAGTACCAGCACGGCGGCCTGGCCCGCTTCGACCGGCGCAGCGGCGAGAGCCTGGACATCCAGCCCCAGCCCGCCTGGGGCGAGCCGGCCTACCGCTTCAACTGGAACTCGCCGCTGCTGATCAGCCCCCACGACCACGAGCGGCTCTACTTCGGCTGCCAGAAGCTGCTGCGCAGCGACGACCGCGGCGCCAGCTGGACCGAGGTCAGCGGGGACCTCTCCCGCGGCCTCGACCGCAACCGCCTCGAGGTGATGGGCCGGGTGTGGAGCGTCGACGCGGTGGCCAAGAACCGCAGCACCTCGTTCTACGGCAGCCTGGTCTCCCTGGACGAGTCGGTCCTGCGCGAGGGCCTGATCTACGCCGGGACCGACGACGGCCTGGTCCAGGTCACCCTCGACGGCGGCCGCACCTGGCAGGCCCGCGACGGCTTCGCGGGGGCGCCCGCGCGGGCCTTCATCGAGGACCTGGACGCCGACCGCCACCGCGAGGCGACCGTCTACGTCTGCCTCGACAACCACAAGCAGGGCGACTTCAAGCCCTACCTGCTGCGCAGCGACGACTACGGCAAGTCCTGGCGCAGCATCGCCGGCGACCTGCCCGAGCGCGGCACCGTCCACTGCTTCGTCCAGGACCACGTGAACCCCGACCTGCTGTTCTGCGGTACCGAGTTCGGCGTCTACTTCACGCTGGACGGCGGCGGCCGCTGGGTGCGCCTGAAGGGCGGCTTCCCGGTCATCTCGGTGCGCGACCTGGAGATCCAGCGGCGCGAGAACGACCTGGTCGTCGGCACCTTCGGCCGCGGCATCTACGTCCTGGACGACTACGCGCCGCTGCGCGCGATCACCCGCGCCGCCCTGGAGGGCGAGCCGGCCCTGCTGTTCCCGGTCAAGGACGCGCTGCTGTACAACGAGGGCTCGCCGCTCGGCGGCCGGGGCAAGGCCAGCCAGGGCGACAGCTTCTACCGGGCCGACAACCCGCCGTTCGGCGCCGTGTTCACGCTCCACCTCCGGGAGAAGCTGTCCGGCCGCCGCGACCGGCGGCACGAGGCCGAGAAGGCGCTGGTCGAGAAGAAGGAACCGGTCCACTACCCGAGCTGGGACGACTTGCGCGCCGAGGACCGCGAGGACGCGCCGGGGTTCTTCCTGGAGATCGCCGACCTCGACGGCCGCGTGGTGCGCCGCGTCGCGGTGGCCAACCAGGCCGGCCTGCAGCGCGTGTCCTGGGACCTGCGGGACCCCTCGCTGCGCCCGGCGGGCACATCGCCGGCGACCGACGGCGGGCCGCTGGTGGCGCCCGGGCAGTACGTCGCGCAGCTGATGCGCCGGGCGGACGACGTCGTGACGCCGCTGGCGGCGCCGCAGCGGTTCACGGTCAAGCCGCTCTCCCTGGCGACCATCGCGGCGCGGGAGCCGACGGAGCTGCGGCGCTTCCAGCGCGACGTCGCGGAGCTGCAGCGGGCCGTCCTGGGCGTGATCGGAAAAGCCGACGAAGTGCAAGAACGTATTGACCACGTCAAGCCGGCGTTGTTCAATACACCCGGGGCGAGCGACGCCGACCTCGCGACGCTGCGCGCGATCGAGACCAGGCTGGCGGACCTGCGCGTGATCCTGCAGGGCGACGACACGATCGCCTCGCGCAACGAACCCACGCCGCCGTCGCTGTCCGAGCGCATCGAGCGCGTCGCCTACGGGAGCTGGGAATCCTCGGCGGCGCCGACCGGGACCCACCGCGAGACCTACCGCACGGTGGCCGAGCGGTTCCCGCAGGTGCAGTCGGAGCTGGCCGCGATCGACGCGGACCTCGCCGGATTCGAGAGGATGCTGGAGGCCATGGGTGCGCCGTGGACGCCGGGACGGAGCCCGGTGTGGAGGGCTGACAAGTAAGCCGCTACCTTCCAGACAGCCCCGCCGCGGTCAAGGACGACTGCGGCGGGGCTTCTTTTTGCGCTATTCCGCAGGTGGAGTGATGACGGGGGGCAGGGCGGTCCCCTCCGGCACGAAGGCCAGCGAGACCGAATTCACGCAGTGGCGGGTGTCCTTGGGCGTGAACTTCTCGCCCAGGAAGACGTGGCCCAGATGGCCGCCGCAGTTCTGGCAGAGGATCTCGGTGCGGCGCCCGTCGCGGTCGGTCAGGCGGCGCACGGCGCCCTCGATCTCGTCGTCGAAGCTGGGCCAGCCGCAGCCGGCGTCGAACTTGTCGCCCGAGCGGTACAGGGGCGCGTTGCAGCGCCGGCAGAGGTAGGTCCCCCGGCCCGAGAACTCCTCGTACTCGCCGCTGAAGGGGCTCTCGGTCCCCTTGTGCAGGATGACGCGCTGCTCTTCCTCGTTCAGTTCGTTGTACTTCACCGGCGGCTCCTCGGCGGGGGCAGTCGCGGCGGCGGCCGCGGCCAGCAACAACAGCGCCAGCACGGCGCCGATCTTCCCGTTCATGTCGCCCTCCCTGCGGGTGGGGTTTCCCACACCGATACACACGAACGGCGCGCGCCGCCGCGTCCACCCGGTGACTCAGCCGCCCGCCGCCTCGCGCAGCAGCCGCCAGGCCCGCGCGACGTGGCGGTCCGACGTCAGGGTGGCGCCCACGCTCAGGCGCAGGGTCAGCCGGTCGTCCAGCCGGGTGTGGGTCAGGAAGATCCCGCCGTCCGCGTTGACCGCGTCCAGGATGCGCCGGTTGGCCTCGTCGCCGCCGCGGTGCCGGAAGCAGACCAGGCTCAGCGGGGCGGGGGCCGCCAGCTCCCAATCGGGATCGGCATCCACCCAGCCGGCGAATTCCTGAGCGAGGCGCACGTGCTCGCGCACGTGGTGGCGCAGCCCCTCGACCCCGTACCAGCGGATCACGAACCACAGCTTCAGGGCGCGGAAGCGCCGCCCCAGCGGGATCTGCCAGTCGCGGTAGTCGAGGACCCGGCCCGACTCGGTGGCCGCGTTGCGCAGGTACTCGGGCAGGATCGAGAGGGCGCGCACCAGGTCGGAGCGGTCGCGCACCCAGAAGCAGTCGCAGTCGAAGTTCGTGAACATCCACTTGTGGGGGTTGAAGCAGTAGCTGTCGGCGAACTCCAGCCCGTCGTGGATGCCGCGGAACTCCGGGCAGAGGGCGGCCGTGCCGGCGTGGGCGGCGTCGACGTGCAGCCAGAGGCCGTGCTCGCGGCAGACCGCGCCGATCGCCGCCAGGGGGTCCAGGGCGTGGCTCGAGGTCGTGCCCACCGTGGCGCAGGCGAAGGCCGGGCGTCGGCCGGCGGCCAGGTCCGCGCGGATCGCCGTGTCGAGGGCCTCGGGGCGCATCGCCAGCAGTTCGTCGACCGCGACCCGGCGCAGGTTCGCGGCGCCCAGCCCCGCGACCCGCACCGCCTTCTCGACGCTGGAGTGTGTCTGGGTCGAGCAGTAGGCGGTCAGCGAGCCGTCGCCGCCCCGCTCGTCGACGGCGAAGCCGGTGGCCCGCTCGCGCGCCGCCAGCAGGGCGCACAGCGCCGCGCTCGAGGCCGAGTCCTGGATCACGCCGCCGCCCGCCCCGGTCGACAGGAACTCCGCCGGCAGGCCCAGCATCCCGACCAGCCAGTCCAGGACGTGGGTCTCGAGCTCGGTGCAGGCGGGGCTCGTGGCCCACAGCATGCCCTGGGCGCCGAGGCCGGCCGACAGCAGCTCGCCCAGGACCGACGGGCCCGAGGCGTTGGCGGGGAAGTAGCCGAACCAGCCGGGCGACTGCCAGTGGGTCGTGCCGGGCAGCACGATCCCCTCGACGTCGCGCATCAGGTCGGCGAAGGGCTCGCCGTCGCGGGGCGGCAGCGGGGGCAGGGCGGCGCGCACGTCGCCGGGGGCGGCGCGGCTCTGCACCGGCAGCGTTTCGAGGCGCTCCCAGTAGTCGGCGATCCAGTCCACCACCTCGCGGCCGTGGCGGCGAAACTCGTCGGGCGTCATGTGGCGGTCGTCGTGGCGCATGGCGACGCTCCCCTGCCGGTCAGTCGGGTTCCAGGTGGCGGCCGCAGCCGGCGACGAGCGCGGCCACGACCTGCCGGTGCAGGCGCGCCGGCGCGGGGACCGCGTAGTGGTGCAGCACGACGTCGACGTGGCGCTCGGGGTAGCCCTCGATCACGCGCACCCCCGCACCGCGCCGGACGAGGTGGCGCGGCACGACCGCGCGGCCCAGGCCCTGGGCCACCCCGTCGAGGATGCCGTAGACGTCGCACATGAAGGCGCGGCGGTAGTCCGGAGCGTCGGGACGCCCGGCGAAGAACCAGCGCGTGACGTCGTCGTCGGGGTCGTTGTCCAGGTAGATGTCGGCGGGCGAGGCGCGCCGCGCGCTCTCGATCACCACGTACCGCTCGCGGCCGAGCGGCAGCGCCGTCACGTCGGACCAGGCGAGTTTGCGGTCCAGGACGATGAAGTCGGCGCCTCCCTCGCGCAGCACGCGCGGCAGCGCCGAGGTCTGGTGGACCTGGAATTCGATCTGAATCGCCGGATTCCCGCGCAGGAGCCGCGCCAGCGCGGGCAGCACCGCGGAGCGCAGGACCGAGGAGTAGGCGGCCACGCGCAGGGGGCCGGCAAGTTCCCCGACCGCCGGCTCCTTGAGGTCGCGCAGCAGCTCGGCGTCGAGCTGGTCCTTGGCCTGGCAGTAGCGCAGCAGGCGCAGACCGGTCTCGGTCAGCCGGATCCCGTCGGTGCCGCGCACGAAGAGCGTCGCGCCGAGCTCGTCCTCCAGCTTGTGCACGCGCTGCGAGAGCGCCGACTGGGAGACGTGCAGGCGCGCCGCCGCGCGGGTGAAGCTCTTGAGGCGGGCGGTCTCGTAGAAGGCCGCCAGCCGGTCGGTCGCCAGTTCGCCGCTCATCGATTCTCCTTATGGGCTCATCGAATCATATCATGAATCTAATGGCAGGTTCCAGTCTATCATGTGTCATGGTCCCGACGCGGCGGCCGCGCGGCATCCGCTGCGACCCCCGGGCGGGGGGGAAGGCCGCGCGCCGGGACCGAACCCGCTTCCCGCCTGCCCGCGAATCTCCTGCTGTAAAACCCGACGGACTCGACTAGACTGCGCCTCGACCACATCCTCGCCCGGATGGAGCCGTCGAGGGGGAAGCGTTGAAGGAGCAGACCGCGGTCGCGGTGATCTGTGACAAGCCCGTGCGCTACCGCGTGCGGCGCAGCGACCGTGCGCGGCGGCTGAGCCTGCAGGTCAGCCCGCGCAAGGGGCTCGAGGTCGTCCTGCCCCGGCGCTGGAGCCTGGCCGAGCTGGACCGCGCCCTGCGCGAGAACGCCGCCTGGATCGACGCCCAGGTCGAACGCTTCGATGTCCGCCTCGGACCGCGGTCGCCGGAACTGGTCACCGGCAGCACGGTGCTGGTGCTGGGCCGGCCGCGCGCGCTGAAGGTCGAGGGCGCCGAGCCGGGGCGCCGCCGCGGCCGCGTCGTCGCCGAGAACGACCGCCTGCGCATCCAGCTCACGGCGGACGACCGGATGGACCCGCGGCCGCTGCTCGAACGCTGGCTGCGGCGCCTGGCGCGCCTGCACCTCGAGGCGCGGGTCGGCGAGCTCGCCGCGCTGCACGGCCTGACCCCGAGCCGCGTCATCATCGGCGAGCGGACGAGCCGCTGGGGCAGCTGCTCCCACAAGGGGAACCTGTCCTTCTGCTACCGCCTGGTGATGGCCCCGCCCGCGGTGATCGACGCCGTCGTCTGCCACGAGCTGTGCCACCTGCGGCACCTCAACCACGGCCCCGGCTTCCGCAAGCTGCTGGCCGAGATCTGCCCCGAGCACGACGAGCACATGTCCTGGCTGCGCGACCACCACGACGACCTGCAGATCTGAGGCCCTCCCATGTCCGACCTGTACGCCCGCGACCGCGTCCTGGCCCTGCTGCACGAGCACACCAAGACCGAACCGCTGCGCCGCCACGCCTACGCCGTGGAGGCGGCCATGCGCGCGGCCGCCCTGCGCACCGGCAACGACCCCGAGTACTGGGGGGCGGTCGGCCTGCTGCACGACTTCGACTACGAACGCTTCCCCGAGCCGCCCGACCACCCCCTGCAGGGCGCCGCGATCCTGCGCGGCCTCGGCTACCCGGAGCCCTTCGTGCGCGCGATCCTCTCGCACGCCTCCTACACGGGCGTGCCGCGCGAGGACGACTGCGCGCGCTGGCTGTTCGCGGTGGACGAGCTGTGCGGCTTCTGCATGGCCTGCGCGATGGTCCAGCCCGACCGCAAGATCGCCGCGGTCCAGGTCGCCTCGGTGCTGAAGAAGCTCAAGAAGAAGGACTTCGCCGCCAAGGTGAACCGCGCCGAGATCGCCGAAGGCGCGGCGGACCTGGGCCTCGAACCCGCGGAGGTGACCACGCTCGTGCTCGGGGCGCTCGCGGGGATCGCCGCCGACCTCGGGCTCTAGCCTCCAAGGGAAGGGGTGCGCGCATGAAGTCCCTGGACCTGGGCTGCGGCCCGCGCAGCAAGCTGGCGGGATCCGTCGGGCTCGACATGCGCCCGGCCCCCCACGTCGACGTCGTCCACGACCTGAACGACTACCCGCTGCCCTTCGCCGACGACGAGTTCGACCACGTCGAGATGTCCCACGTCATCGAGCACGTGACGCGCCCCCTGGACCTCATGGCCGAGGTCCACCGCATCGCCCGCGACGGGGCCACGGTGCGCATCATCACGCCGCACTACAGCTCGCAGCTCTCTTACGGCGACCTCGAGCACTTCCACCACCTGGGCTACATCACCTTCCTGACGCTGCAGGGCACCGGCCTGTTCGCGATCGCCCGCCACAAGCTCTGGTTCACCGACCTCTACCGCTGGTGCGGGCTCGCCTGGGTGGCCAACCGGTTTCCGCGGCGCTGGGAGAAGTACCACGCGTTCACGATGCCGGCGCTTTACGTCGAGGTGATCCTGCGGGTCGCGAAGCCCGGGGGTCGGGCCAGTGCCGATCTCGTTCGGGATTACATGTACTGAGCGCCCGGGTGGGTGCTGGACATGGATCGAAGACATGGGCCTCGTCCTGCGGACGCGCGCCGGTCACCTCCTGTGACCGGCGCGCTCGACTTCCGGGTCCCGGCGCCCTCCTGGCGCCCGGACCCTCCAGACGCCGCAGGACGAGGCCCATGTCTTCGATCCATGTCCGGCATCCGGCCCGGGCGCCAGTTCATTGAATCCCGGTCGAGATGCGGCACGGCGTTTGCGCGTGCGGCGCCGCCCATGACCACCCTGATGTCGCACGGCAAGATCGCGACTGGCGACTGCGGGATCGGTGCGCCCCGATCTGGGACGCAGAGGTCGTAGGGGCCTGCTGCCGGGGGGCGTCTGAAGGGCCGGAGCGCCAGGATGGCGCGCAGGCCCGGAAGTCGAGCGAGCCGGACACAGGATGTGTCCGGCTCGCGTCCCCCGGCAGCAGGCCCATCATGACCCTATTTCGCGCGCGCGTGCCAAGCGGCCAGCACCTCGGCCTCGCGCGCCGCCTCCAGTCCGCTGCGCAGCGCATCGGTGCGGTCCTGCGGCAGTGTCTTCCACCAGTCGAGCGTGTCGCGCACCGTCTCGGAGAGGGGGCGCAGGACCATGCCGTCGGACAGGGCGCGGTCGACGCGGATGGTGCCGACGCCGGCTTCCTCGTAGGTGGGGATCCAGCAGGGCAGGTCGCTCCAGGCCTGGACCTGGTTCTCGGCCAGGAAGTCGCGGCCCACCCAGGTGAAGGTGGCGTCGGAGCCGGAGACGGAGCGGCACGTGTCGAGCAGCTCGCCCATGGTCAGCTCGCCGGGGGGCGAGACGGCGTTGTGCAGGCCGACGAGGCGCTTCTCCAGGCCCAGGACCAGGAAGTCGGCCAGGTCGCGCACGTCGATGATCTGCACGGCCTCGGCGGGACCTTCCGGGGCGAGCACCTCGCCGCCGCGGGCCACGCGCACCGGCCAGTAGGTGAAGCGGTCGCTGCCGTCCAGCGGGCCGACGATCAGGCCGGGGCGGACGTTCCAGACGCGGCCGGGCATGGCGTCCGACGCCGCCTGCTCGCAGAGGGCCTTCAGGGGGCCGTAGGTCTCGGCCGTGATCTCCTCGACCGTCGGGTCGGGCAGCGTGCCGACGTTCGACTTCTCGTTCAGGCCCACCTGGTTGAAGTCGCCGTAGACCGAGATGGTCGAGATGAAGACGTAGTGCTGGACGTGGTCGCGCAGCAGTTCCGCGGACATCTTCACGATGCGTGGGACGTAGCCGCTGGTGTCGATGACGGCGTCCCAGTCGCGGCCGCGCAGGGCGTCGAGCTTGCCGTCGCGGTCGCCCTCGAGCTTCTCGAGGTCGGGGAAGAGCGTCGGGTTCGACTTGCCGCGGTTGAAGAGCGTCACCTCGTGGCCGCGCGCGAGGGCGGCCTTGACGGTGTGGGGCCCCAGGAAGCGCGTGCCGCCCAGCACCAGGATGCGCAGGCGGCGGTCGCTGCGCATCTTCGTGAAGGAGGCGCCGGCCGGCGACGGGCCAGCGATGTGGCCGCCGCCAGCGCGCCGGCCGCCAGGGTGGTCCTCAGGAAATCGCGTCGGTCCATGCTCATGTCGGGGTCTCCTGTCTTTTCAGGGCCAGCCGCCGCTGCGCGGCGCCCAGGGCCAGGCCCAGGGCTCCCCACAGCACGGCGACCGGCACGGTCGATACGGCGAGACCGGCCAGGCCGAGGCCCGCCCGTCCCAGGACAGTGTACAGCGAGGCGCCCAGGGCGTCGCCGCCCCGGTAGACGAAGGTGTCGAGGAAGCTCTTGGACTTGAACCGCTGCTCCCGCGACACCACGGTGAACAGCGTCTCGCGCGCCGGGTGCATCAGCGCGTAGTTGGACGCGCGGCGCAGGACCTGGAAGACCGCCAGGACGGTCAGGGTGGGCACGGCGCCCAGGACGGCGAAGCCGACGGCGGTCAGCGCCGGCACGATCAGCAGCGTGCCGCCGACGCCCAGCCGCGGGATCAGCCGGCCGGCCACGCCCAGCTGCAGCAGCAGGGTCAGGCCGTTCACCGCGGCGTCGATGCGGGCGAAGATCGCGGCGCGCGCCTCGCGGCCGACCGCGGCGGCCTCGACGATGTTCGCCTGGGCGAAGTAGAGGATCGTCGAGGACACGGTGTAGAGCACCAGGTACAGCGCGACGCCGAGCAGGTAGGGGGAGCGCGCGACGGCGACGATCCCGGCCAGCGCGCCGGCGCGCCGCGGCGCGTCGCAGATCTCGGCCTCGGGCGCCTCGCCCTCGGCGCGGGCCGGCAGGCGCGACGGCAGCGCGCGCAGGCAGCGCACGGCCAACTCCAGCATCGCCGCCGAGAGCAGCAGCAGGTCGATGCGGCCCACGCTGCCGACCAGCAGGGCCGTCAGGCCGGCGCCGGCCAGCCCGCCGGCGCTGCCGCCCACGGCGATGAATCCGAACAGGCGCTTGCTGCGCTCCAGGTTCCAACCGTCGGCCATCACCGCCCAGAACAGCGACACCGCCCACATGTTGAACACGCTGACCCAGACGTAGAAGACGCGGCCCAGGGCCAGGTCCGAGCCGTGGGGCGGCCAGCGCAGCAGCGCCCAGAACACCAGCAGGTTGGCGATGAAGAAGCGGTAGGCGGCGGGCACGAAGACGCGCCGCGGGAAGCGGTTGACCAGCAGCCCGAACACGGGCGCCGCCAGCAGCATGATGCCCAGGTTGACGAGGTACAGCTTGGGCAGGCCGTCCACGCCGCCGGCGAGGCCCATCTCCTCGCGCAGCGGGCGCAGGATGTAGTAGCCGCACAGCACGCAGAAGAAGTAGGCGGCCGACAGCAGGACGGCAGCCGACTCCTCTCGTCTGACGGGCGTGAGCCGGACGATCCAGCGCGTGATCATGGCACGACCTTAACAGGGACCGGGCGGGGACGACAGCGGGGAAGTACGGGGGCGGGCGGAAGATGTTCGCCGCCGTCCCACGGCAGGGCGGGACGGCGGCGAGGGGAAGGCGGTGCGTCAGGCCGGTCGCATGGCGGCCGCATGCCAGCGTTCGGAAATGCGCCGCTCGTCCAGACCCTGCCAGAACGCCTGCACGCCGTCGAGCATGTCGCGCCCGCCCTGCAGGAACTTCTCCTGGTCGAAGCCCTCGGCGAAGAAGGCCTCCTCCAGCTCGTCCATGACGTGGCCGGCGTGCTGGTCCTCGATGCGGTCGTGCCAGGTGAAGAAGGCCAGCGGCAGGTCGGGCTGCTCGCGCCGCTTGAAGGCCTCGAGGCCGGCGATCAGTTCCTTCCAGAAGCCCGCGGCGGCCCAGTTCTCCACCGCGAAGCTGGCGCCCTCGGCGACGTTCGCGTCGGCGCTGCCGTAGATCTCGGCCAGGCGGTCGCAGAAGAACAGGGTCGACGGCGTGCCGTGCCTCCGTTTGCCCATGTCGTTGAAGCCCAGCCCGAGCTTCTCGCCGATCTTCAGCAGCCACTCGAAGTGGGCGGCCCGGAAGCGGAACATCCCGCCGTCGACGGAGCCCTCGATCGAGACCAGCTCGGGATCGCCCTGGCGGTCGGCGTCCTCGCCGCCGGGGCGGCCGCCGGTGCTGTTGAAGATGACGCCGATCTCGTTGGCGAGGATCTCCTTCGAGGCGCGCATCCCCTCCAGCGACGAGGCGTTGATCGTCTTGAGCAGCTGGGCCACCAGGAAGAGGTTCGAGAAGACCGAGAACTGCACGATCATGTGCGTGACGTCGGCGCGGCCGGCCTCGCCGGTCGCGAACCAGCGCGTGTAGGTGTTGTCGGTGATGACCGGGTGCCGCATCAGGCGGCGGTCGCAGGTCGCCACGAAAGCCTCGAAGCGGTCGGCGTCCGCACGGGACACACGGCCGGCCGCGACACGGCCGCGGAACTCCTGGGATACGGTGAGTTGCATCGGCGACCTCCTGACTCCGGATGGATATCGGACAGAATGGATAGGATAACTCCGACATGCGCCGGCGCCACCTCGACGCCGGGCTGTTCAAGGCCGGGAGGGTGTGGTAGCATGGCCCGGGACGCGCCGGGGTCGCAAGTGAGGCCGGTTGGCGCATCCATAATATCGACAGCAAGTTGCTTGGCCGATAGATCGCGCCGACAGCGCGGGGAGCGTCGAATGGGATTCCGGTACGGGGAGGTCCTGGACCTCTGGCGACGGTGGACGGGGCTGGGGAAGCCGCGGCCGGAGACGCGCGCAGCCCGAGGACCCGTCAGCCCCGCGATCGTGCCCCGGATCCTCGAACAGGCCCTGCGCCAGGTCGAGCTGCTGCGCGCCTCCGGGCGCGAACTGCAGGGAGCCGCGGTCCTGGAGGTCGGCACCGGCTCGGCGCCCGTCGTGCCGCTGATCTACGGCCTCGCCGGCAGCGACGAAGTCATCCTGGCGGACCACGTGCGGTCGCTCGACCGCGACCTCCTGGTCCGCACGGCCTCCAACCTGCGGGGGCACCCGCGCGAGATCTCCGAACGGCTCGGCCTGCCCGAGCGCGACGTGCTGCAGCGGTTGCGCGTGGTCGATGACGAGACCGTCTTCGCGGTGCTGCGGCAGTTCCGCATGCAGTACCTCGCGCCCTACGACCTGCTCGAGGCGACGCTGCCCGACCACGGCCTCGACGTCGTCACCGGCAGCGACCTGCTGCAGCACTTCGGTCCCCGCTACCTGCGCGCGATGATGCCGGTGATCGGCCGGCTGCTGCGGCCCGAGGGCGTCCTGTGCCACTGCGTCGATCGCGCCGACCGGCTCGCCGCGGTGGCGCTGCTGCGCGAGACGGGTTTCGGCATCGTGTCCGAAGAGACAGAACCCGTCCTGCGCGTGGTCACCGGCGACGAACCGGCGACCCTGCGCACCTCGCCTCCCGACTCCTTCCTGCTGGCCTCCTGGCGGGGAGGCGCCACGCAGGCGGACGAACGCTGACCGTTCGAAAGCGGAGGCTCCCCCCTTGCAGAACATCGCACTCGATATCCGGGATCGGGCCCGCGGGCGCGGCGCGCGCGTCGCGATGCGCCACAAGTCGGACGGCCGCTGGCTGGAGATCACCTACGCGGAACTGGACGCGACCGTCGAGCGCATCGCGGCGGGGCTCGTGCGCCTGGGCGTGGCCCCGGGCGACCGCGTGGCGCTGTTCGCGCCCAACATGCCCGCCTGGACCCTGTGCGATCTCGCCGTGCTGTCGGTCGGAGCGGTCACGGTCCCGGTCTACGTCACCTGCACCGCTGAGCAGGTCGCCGCGGTGGTCGAGGATTCCGGCGCGAGCGTGCTGATCGCCGGCACGCCGCAGGAGGCGGTGACCGCGGCGGGCGCGGCCGCCGGCCGGATCCTGATCCTGTGCGAAGGCGTCGTGCCCGCGCAGACGCCGGGCGCGATCGCCCTGACGGCGCTGGCAGCGGCCGCGATCGAGCCCGGAACCGCCGCCGAATTGCGCCGGCGCGAGGCCGCGGCGAGCGACGACGATCTCGCCACGATCATCTACACCTCCGGCACGACCGGCGACCCCAAGGGCGTCCGGCTGACGCACGCCAACTTCCGGTGCCAGTTCGCGAGCCTCGACCGCCGGTTCGTGTTCGGCCCCGACGACCACTCGCTCTGCTTCCTGCCCCTGAGCCACGTCTACGAGCGGGCCTGGTCCTACTACGTCTACCTCACGGGAGCCCGCAACTCCTTCGTCGCCGATCCCAAGCAGGTCGTGGCCTACCTGGCGGAGGTGCGGCCGACGGCGATGGTGTCCGCGCCGCGCCTCTACGAGAAGGTGCACACCGCCGTGCACGAGAAGATCGACCACGCGCCGCGCCTGCGCCGGACCCTGTTCCACTGGGCCGTGCGCACCGGCGGGGCCTACCAGGCCGCCGACCGCGGCCGGCGCGCCGGCCCGGTGCTGAAGCTGCGCCACGCCGTCGCCGACCGCCTGGTGCTGCGGAAGATCCGCGACCTGATGGGCGGACCCAAGACCGTCCTGTCGGCGGGCGGGGCGCCCCTGTCGTCGGACATCGAGAACTTCTTCCTGGCGGCGGACCTGCTGATCTGCCAGGGCTACGGGCTGACCGAGACGGCGCCCATGATCACCTGCAACGCGCCGGCCGCCTGCCGCTTCGGCACCGTGGGCCGCCCCATCGACGGCGTCGAGGTCCGCATCTCCGACGAGGGGGAGATCCTCGTGCGCGGCCCGAACGTCACCGCCGGCTACCACAACCGGCCGGCGGAGACCGCCGCCGCCCTGCGCGACGGCTGGCTCCACACCGGCGACGTCGGGCACCTCGACGCGGACGGCTACCTGGTGGTCACCGACCGCATCAAGGACCTGATCGTCACCTCGACCGGCAAGAAAGTCGCGCCTCAGCGCATCGAGACGCTCGTCGGCGGCGACCACTTCATCGACCAGCTGGCCGTCGTCGGCGACCGCCGCCAGTACGTCAGCGCCCTGGTCGTGCCCGCCTTCGAGGCGCTCAAGGCGTGGGCGCAGGAGAAGCGCATCGTCTTCCGCGACCACGAGGACCTGATCGGCAAGCCCGAAGTGGTGCAGCTCATGGAGGAGCGGATCCGCTCGCGCTCCCAGCAGCTCGCGCCCTTCGAGACGATCCGCAAGTTCACGCTGCTGGCCCGGCAGTTCACGCAGCAGACCGGGGAGATCACCCCGACGCTGAAGGTGCGGCGCAAGGTGATCGCCGAGAGGTACCGCCACTTCATTGACCGCATGTACAACTGAGGGTGCTGGCCGGGGAAATCGTAAGGCTGGGTATGCGCAACGGCGGCGTGGGAAGGGCCCCACGCCGCCGTTGCGCATACCCAGCCCGTTATTTGGTTTTCGTGAAGATGTAGGGGCCCTTGATCGCGCCCCAGACCTGCTGTCCGTCGTTGTCGTAGCCGCGGTCCCAGGACTTCAGCCACATCGCGGTGACGGTGACTTCGGACGTGGCGTAGGTCGCGCCGTCGAGTTCGCTGGCGCATTTCTTGTCGGTGGTCGCGCCCTTGTAGGTGTAGTCGTCGACCTTGTCGAGGGTCACCCCGCAGCCCGGCTTCGGGGTGAGCTGCTCGGGGGTGAGGGCCGCGAAGCGGGCCGGGTCGTTCCAGGCGCCGGCGAAGGACGTCTCGTCGGGCAGGGTGTAGACGTCGCTGACGTAGCTGTCGGCGTCCTTGCGGGTGAGGCGGTACACGCGCTGGCGGTACGGGGCCGGGGCGCCCGCGACGGTCTGCTCGACGTAGAGCCAGACGCCGTCGCTGCGGGCCGGCCAGATCTGGGACATCTCCAGGCGGATGTCGCGGAACTCGGGGTCCGCGGCCGCCTGCGGGGCGCTGCTGAACGAGCCCGTCATCAGCTTGGAGAACGCCAGCAGCTGCATGTCCGGAGGCGTGGGCGGCGTGTAGTCGTAGAACTTCTCGCCCAGGAAGCCGCCGCAGCCCGTCAGGACCGCCGCCGCGCCGGCCAGGATCGTCAGGATGGACAGGGTCCGCACGGCCGTCGTCATCGTTCTCTCCTCTGGGGAAAACCGCCGGTTCGCACCGCCATGAATTTGCGCTTCCGGCGCCCGTCTGTCCACCCTGGGATGCATCCGGGCCGATTTCACCAAGATTTCACAGACGCGGAGGGCGCCACTGCCTATCATGGGCCCCGGGAGGTGAGGGCATGGCCAAGGACACGATCCTGATCGTCGAGGACGAGGAGGACATCCAGGAGCTCGTCCGCTACACACTGGAGCGCGAGGGCCACATCGTGGTGGCCGCCGAGACCGGGGAGAAGGGCCTGGCCGCCGTCCGTGGGGCGCGCCCGGCGCTGATCCTGCTGGATCTCATGCTTCCGGGTCTGGACGGCAAGGAGGTCTGCCGGCGCCTCAAGCAGGAGGAGGCGACCCGCTCCATCCCCGTGATCATGCTGACGGCCCGGGGCGAGGAGGCCGACATCGTGGCCGGCCTGGAGCTCGGCGCGGACGACTACATCACCAAGCCCTTCAGCACCAAGGTGCTCGCGGCGCGGGTCGGGGCGGTGCTGAGGCGGGCGGCGCGGACCGTGCCGGCGACGCAGGACGTGATCGAGATCGGCGACCTGACGATCCACCCCGGCCGGCACGAGGTGACCGTGGCCGGGAGCAAGGTCGACCTGTCCACCACGGAGTTCGGCATCCTGCAGTTCCTGGCCCGGCGTCCCGGCTGGGTCTTCACGCGGCGCCAGATCGTGCGCGGCGTGCACGGCGAGGACCACCCGGTCCTGGACCGCTCCATCGATGTGCAGATCGCCACCCTGCGCCGCAAGCTCGCAGAGCGGGGCGACCTCGTGGAGACCGTCCGCGGCGTCGGTTACCGGTTTGCCGAGTAGGAAGGCGACCATGGGCCGTCGTCGCCTGTTCTGGCAGCTCTTCCCCGCCTTCGTGGCGATCACCACCCTGTCGCTGATCGCCGTCTCCGCGCTGACCGCGCACGTCGTGCGCACCTCGTTCCGCGACCGCGCCGTCGCGGACATGCGGCGCGATGTCGGCGAGATCGGACTCGATTTCGAGGCCTGGTTCCCCGCCGCCGCGCCGCCGGCCGCGCGCGACGCGGCGTGCCGGGACCTGGCTCGGCGCCTGGGCTTCCGGCTCACGGTCATCGCGTCCGACGGCGCCGTGCTCGGGGATTCCGAGGGGGAGTCGGCCGCGCTGGAGAACCACGCCGACCGCGAGGAGGTGCGCGCGGCGCTCGCCGGCCGCACCGGCGCGGTGGTCCGCGAAAGCCGCAGCTTGGGGCACGAACTCATCTACCACGCGGAGCCCGTGGTCCGCGGCGGCGAGACGGTCGCCGTGGTGCGCCTGGCGGTCTCCGCGGTCTTCGTCGACACCGAGCTGGCCGCCATCCGGGGCCGGATCGCCCTGAGCGCCTGGCGGTGGCGCTGCTGGCGGCCGCGGTCAGCCTCGGATCAGCCGCCGGCCTGAGCCGGCCCCTGGAACAGCTGCGGCATAGCGCAGACCGGCTCTGCGGCCGGGGATCTCGACCACCGCCTGCCGCCGGCGGCGACCCGCGAATTCGCCCAGCTGGCCGGGGCCATGGGCGCCATGGCCGCCCAGCTCGGGGAGCGCATCCGCACGGCGGAGCGCCAGCGCGACGAGCTCGAGGCGGTGTTCGCCGGCATGGTCGAGGGGGTCCTGCTGATCGACGCCCGCCAGCGCATCGCCGGCCTGAACCGGGCCGGCGCCGACCTGCTGGGCGTGCCCTGCGAGGGGGCCGCGGGCCGCACCGTGCCCGAGGCGCTGCGCCACGCCGCGCTGCAGCGTTTCATCGAGCGCGCGGCCGGCGAGGCGGCGGCCGCGGCCTGCGAGGCCGACCTGGAACTGCCCGGCGCCGACGGCGGGACGATCCACCTGCGCGTGCACGGGGTACGGCTGGAGCGCCCGGGCGAGCCGCCGCGCACGCTGGTGGTCATGCACGACGTGACCCGCATGCGCAAGCTGGAGAACGTGCGCCAGGAGTTCGTGGCCAACGTGTCGCACGAGCTCAAGACACCCGTCACCTCGATCAAGGGCTTCGTCGAGACGCTGCGCGACGGCGCGCTGGAGAACCCCGCGGACGCGCGGCGCTTCCTGGACATCGTCGCCCGCCAGGCCGACCGCCTGCAGGCGATCATCGAGGACCTGCTCTGCCTGTCGCGGCTGGAGCAGGGCACCGGCCAGACCAGCCGCGAGATGGGGGTCTACCCGGTGGCCGGCGTCCTGGCCGCCGCCGTGCAGACCTGCCAGCCCCACGCCGACGCGCGCGGCACGCTGCTGGAACTGGCCTGCGAGCCGGTCGTGCGCGCCCACCTCGACCCGCCGCTGCTGGAGCAGGCCCTGGTCAACCTCATCGAGAACGCCGTCAAGTACAACGACGCCGGCACGCTGGTCACGGTCTCGGCGGGCGAGCAGGGCGACGCGGTGCGCATCGCCGTGACCGACGACGGCCGCGGCATCGAGGCCCGGCACCTGCCGCGCCTCTTCGAGCGCTTCTACCGCGTGGACCGGGCCCGCAGCCGCCAGGAGGGCGGCACCGGGCTGGGCCTGGCCATCGTCAAGCACATCGCGCTGTTCCACGGGGGCGAGGTGGGCGTGCGTTCCACGCCGGGCCAGGGCAGCGAGTTCACGCTGACGCTGCAGCGGCGCCCGGGGACGGCTCTTCCCGCCTAGCGGTCACTTCGAGGTGGTGGGTTCCCGGCCGGCGGCGATCCCGAAGGGGAGGCCCAGCGCTGCTCAGGTTGACGCCCATCGCGAAGCTGTCGTTGCGGTTGAGGTTGAAGGCGAGGCCGGGCCGCAGGCCGGCGACCTCGAACAGGCCGGGGTAGAGGTTCACGCGCAGCTTGTAATCCTTGGACCGCGCCCACAGCACCGAAGCCAGCAGCGAGTTGTGGCGGTCGTAGAAGACGCCGGCGGTGGCCGCCAGCTCGGCGCCCTTGTGGTACTGCGTGATGTCGATCAGGACGTCGGCCTTCATGCCGGCGCCGACGGACAGGCTGCGGCCGTCGTCCCAGGTCCGCGACAGGCCGAGCTCGCCGTGCGTGCCGTAGTGGTAGAACAGGCTCCAGTGCTCCCATTTCGGCAGGTCCAGCTTCATGGCGAAGTTCTGCCCGTTGTTGATGAGCGTCTGGTGCCAGGGATCGATCATCGGCTGGTAGGACCAGTCGCTCATGTGCAGGGTCTCGCCGAAGAAACGGCAGACCCCCTCGTTGCTGAACAGCAGGATGCTCGCCGGGTCGAACAGCAGGACGTCGGCGACGGGGTCGGTGGTCCAGCCGTCGTAGTCGTCGTTCTCGACCACCTCGTTCAGCAGGTGGTAGGACATCAGCGTGGCGCCGCTCCAGGTGGAGGCGTGCTCGTAGCCGTGGGCGCGGTACCACTCGGTGGTCATGCGGTAGCTCATCCCGCCGCCGAGCAGGTGCTGCGTGTAGTTCGGCCAGTAGTGGGCCTTGCCGCTGTTGAAGCTGATCGGGATGACCTCGCGCTGCAGGAAGTCCCACCAGCCCTCCGCCTGGATGGCGCCGCCGGGATCGGCCAGGTTCTTCCAGACGTTCTTCCAGCCCTGCCGGTAGTCGACGTCCAGGGGATGGTTGTCGCGGCTCGACAGCTGCATGATCCCCCAGCCGCCGTTGACGACCAGGCGCAGGGGATGGATGAGCGAATCGGTGCCGTATTCCAGCCCGTGATAGAAATAGGCGCGCTGCTCCTCTTCGGCGCACGCGGGGCCGGCCAGGGTGGCGGCGAGCAGCAGGGCGAGCGAAGGCCGAACTGGACCCTGTTCATGACCGTCCATGTCCCGGGCATGAGGCGGGACCAGGGCGCCCGGGGTCGGCGTGGCGGGCCGAATATCCGTCCGCCGTCCACGGACCGCAAGCCTCGATGTCGGCGGCGGATCCCCCTATTGACAGCAGGGTGATCGCAGACCACTGTTGATCTCACAGATTCGAAACCGTTTCTCAAGACGCAGCCGGGAGTCACCGCCATGCCGATCCCGTCCCGCGCCGTCCGGCATCCGCTGCTGCTGGCAGCACTGCCCTGGCTCCTGGTCTTGCTCGCCGGCGCCGCCGCCGCGCAGACGATCGACGATTGCCTGATCTGCCACGAGGACCAGACGCTCACCAAGAACCGCAGCGGCAACGTCGTTTCCCTGTACGTCGCCAAGACGGTCTTCGAAGGTTCGGTGCACGGCCGCGGGGGGCTGGCCTGCGTCGACTGCCACGCGGACCTGGCCGGCGTCGAGGGCGAGCACGAGCCCCGGCTGGCGCCGGTGGATTGCGCCACGTGCCACGACGACGTCGCGACGATCTACGCGGGCAGCCTGCACGGGCGGCGGGTGGCCGCCGGGGACCCGAACGCGCCGAGCTGCGCCGACTGCCACGGCGCCCACGACATCCTGCCGCCGGCGGAGCCGACCTCCCGGGTGAACCGCTTCAACATCCCGCTGATGTGCGGCGGTTGCCACAAGGAGGGCACCCCGGTCACGCGGATGTACGACATCCCGCAGGACAGCATCCTGACCCACTACTCGCAGAGCATCCACGGGGAAGGCCTGTTCAAGCGCGGGCTGACCATCTCCGCGGTCTGCATCGACTGCCACACCGCCCACGACGTGCGCCCCCACACCGACCCCAAATCGTCGATCTCGCGTGAGCGCGTGGCGGCCACCTGCCAGCAGTGCCACGGGCGCATCGAGCAGGTCCACCGCAAGGTGATCGAGGGCGCGCTGTGGGAAAAAGAGCCCCACAAGGTCCCGGCCTGCGTCGAATGTCACCAGCCCCACCGCTTGCGCCGCGCCACTTACCAGGAGGGCGTCTCGGACAGCGAGTGCCTGGCCTGCCACGGCCGCCGGGACCTGTCGACGGTGCGCGGGGGCGAGACGGTCTCCCTCTTCGTCGACGCCGCCGAGGCCGGCGGCTCGGCGCACCGCAAGGTGTCCTGCGCCCAGTGCCACACCGGCACCACGCCGAACCACCCCGAGCGGGCCTGCGCCACGGTCGGCGGCCGGGTCGACTGTTCCATCTGCCACGCCGAACAGGTGAACCTCTACGCCGAGAGCACCCACGGCACGCTGCTGGCGCGCGGCGACCCCGACGCGCCGCAGTGCCGCACCTGCCACGGCACGCACGGCGTCCGGCTGCACATCGACCCCCGGTCGCCCACCTACGTCAGCAACGTCGCCGCGCTGTGCGCGGAGTGCCACGGGGCCGGCGGCAAGGCCGACGTCCGCTACACGGGCCGCGACAAGGGGATGGTGGAGAACTACGCGGAGAGCGTGCACGGCCGGGCCATCCAGCAGAGCGGCCTGGTCGTCTCGGCGACGTGCACCGACTGCCACACCGCCCACCACGTCCTGCCGCAGACCGACGTGCGCTCGACCATCAACCGCAGCCGGATCGTGGGCACCTGCGCCCACTGCCACGAAGGCATCTTCGAGACCTTCCGCAACAGCATCCATTTCACGGGGGAGGCGCGCGACGGCGTCCAGTTGCCGATGTGCAACGACTGCCACTCCTCGCACGAGATCACTGAGACCGACGCCCGGGGCTTCATGCACGAGATCGTCACCACCTGCGGCCACTGCCACCAGGACGTCACGGATTCCTACTTCGAGACGTTCCACGGCAAGGTCGTCAAGCTGGGCTACACCGAGACGGCCAAGTGCCAGGACTGCCACGGCTCCCACGACATCCTGCCGCCGGGCGACCCGGCCTCGACGCTCTCGCGCGACAACATCGTGGCCACCTGCGCCCAGTGCCATCCCGAGTCGCACCGCCGCTTCGCCGGGCTACCTGACGCACGCCACGCACCACGACAAGGACAAGTACCCGTTCATCCACTACACGTGGCTGTTCATGACGGCGCTGCTGGTGGGCACCTTCGCCTTCTTCGGCATCCACACGCTGCTGTGGCTGCCGCGCTCGATCATGGCCCTGAAGCACTCGCGCCAGCTGCGCCGCGACGAGCGGCCGGGCGAGAAGCAGTTCCGCCGCTTCCAGCGCCTGCCGCGCTACCTGCACATCCTGGTGATCGTCAGCTTCCTGGGCCTCGCGGTCACCGGCATGACCCTGAAGTTCGCCTACTTCGGGTGGGCGCAGTGGATCTCCCACGCCCTGGGCGGCTTCCAGGGCACCGGCGTGATCCACCGCCTCTGCGCGCTGATCACGTTCTTCTACTTCACGCGCCACATCATCGACATCTTCTGGCGCAAGAAGCAGTCCGGCCTGGGCTGGGCCGGGTTCCTGAACGGGCCCAACTCGATGCTGCCCAAGAAGCGCGACGGCGTGGAGTTCGTGCAGACGATCCGCTGGTTCGTCGGCCTGGGACCGCGGCCCGAATACGGCCGCTGGACCTACTGGGAGAAGTTCGACTACTTCGCGGTGTTCTGGGGCGTGGGCATGATCGGCCTGTCGGGCCTCATCCTCTGGTTCCCCGAGGTGTTCACCCGCGTGCTGCCGGGCTGGTTCGTCAACGTGGCGACCATCATCCACTCGGACGAGGCGTTGCTGGCGACCGGCTTCATCTTCACGGTGCACTTCTTCAACACGCACTTCCGGCCCGACCGCTTCCCCATGGACCCGGTCATCTTCACCGGCCGGATGTCCCTGGAGGAGTTCAAGGCCGACCGGCCCCGCGAGTACCGCGAGCTGGTCGAGTCCGGGGAACTGGAGAAGCACCTGGTCGACCCCCTGTCGCCGAACATGGTCCGGGCGCTCAAGGTGTTCGGATTCACGGCGCTGGGGATCGGGCTGAGTCTGATCGTCCTGATCATCTGGGCCGAGATCTTCGGCTATAGGTGATGCGGCCTACCCATAGGGTGTGATCACCTTCGTGACAGGGGACGCGCGCCGGGCACCTCGTGTGCCCGGCGCGCTTGGCCTTCCGGCCTTTCCGCCATCCTGGCTCCAAGGCCTCCAGGACACCCCTGTCACGAAGGTGATCACACCCTATGGGTAGGCGGCATCGCTATAGCCTCAGGGACAGGGTTCGAGACGACATGTGGTGGCGCGTGGGACGGTTTTGGGGTATTCATATTGGCCTCGGCAAGCTGGGCTTCGGGGAATACTGAGGCTCAAGTTCAAACCCCCGCCTGCCGATAATTGATATCAGGTCAGTTTTGGTGTAGAATTGTGCGACGTTGCCCGGACGAGTCCGCGGGTGCGGTGGTCGTCCCTCGTCGGTCTGTTAGTGGAAAGGACATCCAAGATGTTCAAGATGCCGAAGTCCGCGCCCCGCACCGGGGTCGTCTCCCTGCTATTACTGCTGCTCGCTTTGGCCGCCGGGCCCGCCGCGGCGCAGTGGTCGGACGCGAGCACGCCCGCCCTGGCGGACGCGACGCCCAGCCACGGCGTGTCCTGGGCCGACTTCGACCTGGACGGCGACCTGGACATCTACCTGGCGAACAACGGCGTCAACAAGCTGTTCCGCAACGGCGGCGAGGACCCGGGCAACCCCGGCCAGTGGCTGTGGACGAACGTGGCGCCCACCAACGGGACGGGCATCGGCAGCAGCCAGGTCTCGAGCGTGGGTGTCTGGGGCGACTACGACAACGACGGCGACCCGGACCTCTACCTCTCGAACACCCAGGGCGCGAACCACCTCTTCCGCAACGACCCGGCCAACTCCGGCTTCCCGGAAGACCCCAACCGCGCCTTCGTGGACGTCACCAACTCGCTGGTGCTCGGCTCGACCCGGGCCACCCACTCCTCGGCCTGGGTGGACTACGACAACGACGGCGACCTCGACCTGTACATGTGCGACGCGATCAGCAACTACCTGCTGCGCAACGACGGCGCCGACCCCCAGGCTCCCGGCTTCACCACGTTCACCGACGTGACGGCCGCCACCGGCACCACGAGCGTCTACGACAGCCAGGGCGTGGCCTGGGCCGACTACGACCGGGACGGCGACCAGGACCTCTTCATCGCCAACTACAACGGTCCGAGCCAGTTCCTGCGCAACGACCCCCAGACCCCCGGCGATCCCGACGATCCCGACCGCGTCTTCGTGAACGTGACCGCCGCCGCCGGCCTCACGCACACCGGGCCCAGCCGCGGCGCGGCCTGGGGCGACTTCGACAACGACGGCGACGCCGACCTCTACCTCACCAACTACGGCACCGCGAACCGCCTCTACCGCAACGACGGCGGCGTCTTCCTGTCGATCGGCGTCGCGGCGGGCGTCGCCGACGCCGGCAACGGCCGCCACTGCTGCTGGGTGGACTACGACAACGACGCCGACCTGGACCTCTGGGTCACGAACTACGACAACGGGATCGTGACGCAGGACAGCCGCCTGTACCGCAACGACGGCCCCGACGGGCTGAACCCCGACGGTTGGCTCTTCGTGGACGCCGCCGACGCCCTGCTGGCCAACGACCTCGGCCTGGGCTCTTCGGCCGGCTGGGCCGACTACGACGCCGACGGCGACCTGGACATGTACTTCGTCAACTGGAACGCGGACCACCCCAACAAGCTCCTCCGCAACGACCTGGCCACCGGCGCCGACTACCTGCACCTCGACCTCGCCGGGCGCCTCTCGAACGCCTCGGCCATCGGCGCCCGCGTGCGCGTGGTCACCGGCACCCACACGCAGGTCCGCGAGATCAACGGCGGCGAGGGCTACCACGGCCAGAACAGCCTGCGCGCGGAGTTCGGCCTGGGCATGAGCGCCGTGATCGACTCGGTGATCGTGCGCTGGCCCTCGGGCGTCGTCCAGCAGCTGGGCTCCGTCGGCGCGAGCCAGTTGCTCGAAGTCGTGGAGCCAGGCCCGGACTCCCCGGTCATGGCCGCCGAACCGGCCTACACCTCCGGCACGACCAACACCGTATCCTGGAGCGACGAGTCCGGCAGCGGCGCCGTCGCGTACCGCGTGCAGGCCGCCCTGGACACCGGGTTCACCACCCTGGTGGGCGACTCGGGCTGGATCGTCGGCCTCTCGCACGAGTTCACCGGCCTGTCCGACGGCCAGCTCGTCCGCTACCGGGTCCGCGCGCGCGACGCGCTCGGCATCGCCTCGCGCTGGTCCGGCTCCGTGGGCTCGCTCCAGGACGACGCGCCCCCCGTTTCGTCGATCAACGCCCTTGCGAGCCCGCAGCAGGACGTGCCGTTCAGCGTCGCGTACCTGGCCACGGACAGCGGCAGCGGCGTGGCCTCGGTCAGCCTCTACTACCGCGTGGCCCCGGCCCCGTGGACGCTCTTCGGCACCCGGACCGACGGGCAGCCCTTCGTCTTCACCAACCCCGAGGGCCCGGCCACCTACGAGCTGTACTCGATCGCCACCGACAACATCGGCAACGTGGAAGACGCGCCGGTCATGCCCGACGAGACGGTCGTCGTCGAGCCGGCGCACTGGGTCAACGTCGCCCCGGCCGACGGCTCGGGCGTGGGCAACAACGGCAACGGCCGCGGCGCCGCCTGGGGCGACTACGACGGCGACGGCCTCTACGACCTGTTCATCACCAACCGGCCCGTCTGGTTCCTGCCGAACGACGACACCGACCACCTCTTCCACAACCTGGGCCCCGATCTGAACAACCCCGACTCCTGGCTCTTCCAGGACGTCACCACCGGCGCCATGGCCGACCGGGCCTACGGGCAGGGCGTCTCCTGGGGCGACTTCGACGGCGACGGCGACCTGGACGTGTACCAGGCCAACATGGCCGTGGCCGGCCCGGCGGCCAACCACCTCTGGCGCAACAACGGCAACGGCTCGTTCACCGACATCGCGCCGCAGACCGGCACGACCGACCCCGCCGGCAGCGGGCGCGGGGCGACCTGGGTCGACTTCGACCTCGACGGCGACCTCGACCTGTACCTCTGCAACGACGGTCCCAACTACCTGTGGCGCAACGACGGCGAGGATCCGCTCAACCCCGGGCAGTGGCTGTTCGTCAACATCGCGCCGACCGACGGCACCGGCGTCGGCGACGACATGTACACCATGGGCTGCTCGTGGATCGACTACGACAACGACGGCGACCCGGACCTCCACCTCGCCAACTACGACAACGGGCCCGACCGGCTCTTCCGTAACGACGGCGAGGATTCCCTGAACCCCGGCCAGTGGGTCTTCACGAACGTGGCGGCGCTGATGGGCATCGAAGTCGTGGGCAACGGCATGAACGCCAGCTGGGGCGACTACGACAACGACGGCTGGCTCGACTTCTACCTGGCCAACGACGGCCCCAACCGCCTCTACCACCGCGTGCCGGGCGTCGACCACTTCGAGGACGTCACCGCGGTCAGCGGCGCCGGTCTCGGCGATCCCGGCTACACGACCGGCACCGGCTGGGCCGACTACGACAACGACGGTGACCTGGACCTCTACGTCGGCAACCACTGGACCGACGCCGCGAGCGACTGGGTCCCCAACCACCTGTTCCGCAACGACGGCGAGGACCCGCTGAACCCCGGCCGCTGGGTCTTCACCGACGTAGCCCCGGCCAGCGGCGCCGGCATCGGCGCCGGCGAGAACACCACGGCCACCGCCTGGGCCGACTACGACAACGACGGCGACCTGGACGTCTACCTGTGCAACATGTCCGGCACGCCGAACTTCCTGTTCCGCAACGACGTGCCCGACGCGCAGACCAACCACTGGCTGCAGCTGGACCTCGTGTCGATGTCGGCGAACACGTCGGCGATCGGGGCGCGCGTGCGCTGCGTGGTCGGCGGGACCTCGATGATCCGCGAGGTCGAAGGCATCACCGGCTTCCTGTCGCAGAACTCGCTCACGGTCGAGTTCGGCCTGGGCGCCGCGACCGCGGCCGACTCGATCCTGATCCGTTGGCCCTCCGGGATCGAGCAGTACCTCACCAACGTGCCGGCTGGTCAGCGGCTCGAAGTGATCGAGAGCGGGCCGGGCCGCCCGCTGCTGGCCGCACTGCCGGAGATCACCGCCGGTGATGTGCTCTTGCTGGCGTGGGATCCTGTTGCCGGCAACGCCCCTGTGACCTACGAGGCCGAACTGTCCGCCGACCCCGCTTTCACCCAGGTGCTGGCCACCAGCGGCTGGATCGCCGGGACCACGCACGCCTTCACGGGTCTGGCCGACGGCTTCACCGGCTTCTACCGGGTCCGCGCCCGCGACGCCGACCTGCTGATCTCGCTGTGGTCCAACACCGTCACCACGACGCAGGACGCCAGCCCGCCGGCGTCGTCGGTCGACCCCGTGGTCCTCGCCTTCCAGGGCCTGCCCTTCGACGTGACCATCACGGCCGCCGACGCCGTGAGCGGCGTCGCGCGCGTCGACCTCTGGTACCGCCACGGCGACGATCAGGGCCCGTTCACGCTGTTCGGTTCGACGACCGATGGCTCGCCGTTCCTCTTCGACCTGCCCGCCGGCCTCGGCGCGTACTTCTTCTACTCGACGTCCGCCGACAGCGCGGGCAACGAGGAACCGGCTCCCGCCGGCTGGGACCGGACCGTGATCGTGACCCAGCCGCAGTGGGTGCTGGTCTCGCCCGAGGACGGCAGCGGCGTGGGCAACGACGGCAACGGCCGCGGCGTGGCCTGGGGCGACTACGACAACGACGGCGACCACGACCTCTACATCACCAACCGTATCGTCTACCAGAACACGGCCGACGACACGAGCCACCTGTTCCGCAACGACGGGGCCGACCCCGGCGAGTACGACAACTGGCTGTTCGCCGACGTCTCGGTGCCCCCGATGACCACCCAGGGCTACGGCCAGGGCGTGGCCTGGGGCGATTTCGACGGCGACGGCGACCTGGACCTCTACCAGACCTATATGCAGGTCAGCGAGGGCACGCCGGCCCCCAACCGCCTGTACCGCAACGACGGCGCCGGCGTCTTCACCGAGATCGGCGTGGAGACCGGCACCGACGACGGCGGCAGCGGCCGCAGCTGCTCCTGGGCCGACTACGACCAGGACGGCGACCTGGACCTCTACCTCTGCAACAACGGCGCGAACCGCCTGTACCGGAACGACGGCCTGAACCCCGAGGCGCTCGCCCTGTGGGTATTCACCAACGTGGCCCCCGCCGACAGCACCGGCATCGGCGACGGCAGCTACACCATGAGCTGCGCCTGGGGCGACTACGACAACGACGGCGACCCCGACCTCTACCTCGCCAACTACAACGAGCAGCCCGACCGCCTGTTCCGCAACGACGGCGAGGACCCGCAGAATCCCGGCGAGTGGCTGTTCACCGACATCGCCGCCGAGGTCGGCATGACCGACACCGGCAGCGGCCTGGGCTGCGCCTGGGGCGATTTCGACAACGACGGCCTGCTGGACCTCTACGTCACCAACGACGGGCCCAACTTCCTGTACCACAACGTCTCGGTGGGTGTGGCGACGGGCAAGCTGGGACGCCGCACGTAGGACGCCGGGAACAACGCCACCGAGAAGGCCGAGCCGGCGATCCAGTTCATGAACATCGCGCCGCTGTACGACATCGGCCTCGACGACGGTCTCTACGGATCCGGCATCGCCTGGTCCGACTACGACAACGACGGCGACCTGGACCTCTACATGGGCAATCACTGGAACGCCAACGGCGATCCGGCGCCCAACCGCCTGTTCCGCAACGACGGACCGGACGCGGGGAATCCCGTGGGCTGGCTCTTCAGCAACGCGGCTCCCACGCATCTGGGCCTGAACATCGCCGACGACTCGAGCACCAACGGCGTCGCCTGGGCCGACTACGACGGCGACGGCGACCTCGACCTCTACATGGCGAGCATGATGGGCGTGACCAACAAGCTGTTCCGCAACGACGTGGCGGACTCCACGGGCAACCACTGGCTGCAGCTGGACCTGTCCTCGCCGTACATGAACACCTGCGCCATCGGCGCGCGCGTGCGCGTCGTGGCGGGCGGGCATGAGCATGATCCGCGAGGTCGACGGCGGCTCGGGCTTCCTGTCGCAGGGCTCGCTGACCGTCGAGTTCGGCCTCGGGGCGGCGGCCTCGGCCGACTCCGTCGAGATCCTGTGGCCCGACGGCTACCACCACCTGATGCTGAACGTGCCCGGCGACCAGCGCCTGCCGGTCGCCCAGCCCGCGACCGCCGTCGACGACGACGGTCCGGCGCCGACGCCGCTGGCGTTCCGCGTCTACGACAACTTCCCGAACCCGTTCAACCCGTCCACGACGATCCGGCTGGACCTGCCGGCCCCGTCGCGGGTGCGGCTGGGGATCTACGCGGTGGACGGTGCGCTCGTGCGCACCCTGTTCGACGAGGACCTGCCGGCCGGCACGCACCAGGCGGTGTGGGACGGGCGCAACCGCAGCGGCGGTCGCGTGGCTTCCGGGGTGTACTTCTACCGGGTGGAGACGCCCGGGGATGTGGTGACGCGGAAGATGCTGTTGGTCAAATAAGTCGAGCAGTCGGCGATGATCAGGGAATGGCCCCGGGCGCGAGCTCGGGGCCATTTCTGGTGGCAGCAGAAGCCGATCGCGACGATGCTGGGTCCATCGACCTTCAGTAGGCCACCACCAGAATCGACGGCGATGAACATCCTGCCCCGGGTTCTCCTGCTCACCGCCTTGCTGACGATCGGCATGGCGTTCCTCGTCAGCAACCTGCGGCAGAAGCAGCGTACGGGTCGCACGACGATGCGTTGGCCGGATCCGCACCACCCGGGCGTGGTCCTGACCGATCTGCTCTTCTGGCTGTCCGTGGTGGGCTGGGTTGCGGGCTCCAGTGCCTGGGTCGTGTGGCCGCAGAGCCGGGATGACCTCGGTCCGCTCTTGGCATCGCCGTCCGGTCCTTTGCAGATCCTCGGAGCGGTCATCCTGTCCTGCGGCGTGTCGGTCATCCTGTGGGGATTCGTCAGCCTCGGGGGATCCTTCCGCACCAGCATCGACTACGGGGAACAGACCAGCCTCGTGACGCGGGGCGTCTACCGCTTCAGCCGCAACCCGATGGCCGCCGGGCTGATGCTGGTGGGCTGGGGGACGGCGCTGCTGCACCTGACGCTGTACGCGCTGGTTGTCGCGGCGGGTTTGACCCTGGCCAACCGGCTGCGGGTCGCGCATGAAGAGAAGCAGTTACGACGGATCCTCGGCGGCGACTACCTCAAGTACGAGCACCGCGTGCCGCGATTCCTCGGCTTCGCCGGCCGGAAGAATCCGTGAGGGTCGGGGGGCGCCCGGCTCTCGTTCGGCTATCTGAAAGCGATCAATACCCTCGTTTGACCGACTTCGAAGACGGCGGCGCCGTCGAGGAGCTCCTGGACGCGCAGCCCGCGGGTCACTCCTGGCGCACATTCCATCGTTCTGCTACAATCGATGCCTCCCCCCTGAGGTCCTCACGACGGACCGGCATTCGCATTCCCATCACGCGGGCGGGTGGATCCCATGTTCAGGACGATGAAAATCGCGGTGTCGCTATGGTCGCTGATGCTGCTCGCGACTTCATGCGGGATCCTCGGTCTCGGAGACGACGCGCCGCCCCCTATGTGATCGAAGTCGAAGCCGTGACGTTCAACACGCCGGTATCAAGCCAGGATACGTTGCGCATCCGATTCCACGGGTGGGCCGGAACGGACTCGTGCGAGGGATTCTATCGGATGTCGGTGACGCCATTCCAGGACGGCGCCATCTTCAAGCTGTGGGGACACGTATTGACGGGTAGCGGCGAAGCCGTGTGCAATGATGAAATGATCCAACTCGTCGAATTCTATGATGTCCCGCATCCGGATCCGGGCTATTTCCACGTCGTCGTCATTCAGCCCGATGGAAGCGAACTCAACGCCTGGGCGGAAATCACCGAATGATCGACATCAGACCTCAAGCACGTCAGTGGAGGCGTTTCATGCGAAAGTCATCCGTGGTCGTGTCCGCAGTGATGGTCTTGTTGATCGCGACCACCATCGGCTGCGGGGGAGACGACCATCCCGGAAATCCGCCGACCGGCAGGATCATCATCGATCCTCATCCCGATGGGATCAATGCGCCGTGGTATCTCTCGGGCCCCGGTGAGTTCCGCCAGTTCGGCGCAGGGGATACGACGCTCGACAACATGCCCAGCGGCGATTACACGATCGATTGGGGAATGGTATTCGACTGGGACGAGCCGGGTTCGGAAACACAGGCCCTGGTGACAGATGCCACGGTGATCTTCGACGATCCGTACCTCGATATGTTCCCCGATACCCCGCAGAGGCTCATGGAGAGATTCAAGGCTGCCTACGACTACATGAATATCGATGAGTACCGACACGCCCTGCATGCGGATTTCATCTTCGTCTTCGCCGATGGCAGCCCGGTCGCGCCCGCCTCCGGCATCTTCACGCGCGGAGAGGACCTGCAGTCCACCACCAACATGTTCAACGGCGAGCTGGGCCAGGACCCGGACGGCCATCCCCTGGCCGGCGTGCGGGACGTCGAGTTTGGCGAGATGACGCGCCTGACAGCCTGGGAGGACGTGCCGGAGTCGGATGTCTACTTCCCGGGCGCCATCCGCGCCCTCTTCGACGTGCGGGTCGTGTTCTACCTGAACACCGAAGACGTGAACTCCATCACGGTGGATTCGCAGCAGCTGTTCTATCTGCAGTCCATCGACGAGGAACTGGATGGCGGCAGCAGCAGGACGCGCTTCTACATGATCGGCCAGCAAGACCTCGATTACTTGGATAAGGCCATCATGGGTCCCGCAGGCCTCACACCTGCATTCGTTTCCAATGAAAATATCGGGTGGAGTGAGATCAAGGCTCTCTACTATGAATAGCGGCAGTTCCGCCCGTCGGGGCCCGGGCGCAGATCATCGGCGATCGGGAGGCGTCCCTGGCCGGACGCCTGCCTTCAATCCGACCTGCGCCGCCGGCCGTGCCGCGCCGGCGAAACGTCGATGGACAGCGCGACCACGAGCCCGACGATCGGCCACAGCGTCCAGCGCCCGGAGAACCAGTGCTGGACCGCGCTGTACCACAGCAGGGTGGTGGGCAGGAAGATGAACCCCAGGACCGGCCAGAGGGCGATGCGGAAGATGCCGTGGAACCATCCTGTGAACAGCCACAGCAGGATCACGACCAGCCGCGGCGTGGTGAGTGCGAGCAGTGTGAACAGGCACGGCATGGATGCTCCTCCGGATCAACGGTTTCGCCCCTGATTCTATGCTGCGGGAAAGTCCGCGCCAATCAATTTACGGCAGGATGCGGGGTTATGGCGGACGCGAGCGGGGCCGGGACCGGGGCCGATCCGGACGATTCCGCCCCGCCTTGCACACCGCCCCCCCGCAGAGCATCTTTCCTCCTGGAGAAGGGGGATCCGTAACCATGCTCATCAGCGACCTGTCGACATCCGACCGCGCCTGGGTCCGCGAACGCACCGAACTGCTGTTCGGCGGCGACTCCGTCGTCAGCCGGGACATCGTGCACCAGCCGGCGGAACTGCCCGGCTTCATCGCCCGCGAGGGGGGGGAGCGGGTCGGCCTGGCGACCTTCAAGGTCGCGGGGGAGGTCTGCGAGCTGGTGACCCTGGACGCCCTGTGCCAGTGGTGCGGCGTCGGCACCGGCCTGCTGGAGGCGGTGGAGAAGGCCGCCCGCGCCGCCGGCTGCGAGCGGATGTGGCTGATCACCACCAACGACAACATCGACGCCCTGCGCTTCTTCCAGCGGCGCGGCTACCGCATCACCTGCGTGCGCCCGGACGGGATGCAGGCGATCCGCGCCCTGAAGCCGGGCATCCCCGAGACCGGCCACTACGATATCCCCATCCGCGACGAGATCGAGATGGAGAAGCCGCTCGACGCCCGCGGGCAGGGCTGGCGCGTCGTCTGAGGGAGGCCGCGATGACCATCCGCATCTTCGCCACCGGCGGCACCTTCGACAAGGAGTACAACGAGCGCGACGGCTCGCTGTACTTCCAGGACACGCACGTCACCGAGATGCTGCGCAAGGGCCGCTGCCGCGCGCCGGTCGAGGTGCGCACTCTGATGATGATCGATTCGCTGGAGATGACCGACGGCGACCGCGCGACGATCCTCGACAACTGCCTGCGCTGCCCGCATGAGCGCATCGTGGTCACCCACGGCACCGACACCATGGAGACCACGGCGCGGCTGCTGGGCCCCGCCATCAACGACAAGACGGTCGTCCTGGTCGGGGCGATGGTGCCCTACACCTTCGGCAGCTCCGACGGCCTGTTCAACCTCGGCGCGGCCGTCGCCTTCGCCCAGACCCTGCCCCACGGCGTCTACGTGGCGATGAACGGCCGGGTCTTCCCATGGGACAACGTCATGAAGAACAAGGAGATAGGGGAGTTCACGGAGCGGAGCTAGCCGCTCCGCCGACGTAGGAGCGGGCGCGCTCCAGGAAGTCCTCGACCTCGGCTGCGGAAACCAGCTCTTCGTCCCTCACCACCGGCATCCCCGGCGCCGCCCTTCGCAGGGCCAGCACGAACAAGCCGTCGCCCGGCACGGGAATCCCGCCCGCTTCGCGGTAGACCGCGGCATCGCCGATCCCGCAACTGGGCGAGCGGGCCTTCAGGACCGCCCCGGCGATCCCCTGCGCCAGCAAGTCCGCGACCCGCCCGCGAGCCCAGGCGTCCATCCTCGCGGTCCAGTCCTCACCGGTCTCTGCGCCCACCATCCGCGGCGCCTCCGGCGCGCCCAGCAGGTCCACCGCCTCGCGCGGCACCGTCATCCCGGCCTCGACCTCGGGACAGACCGCCACCAGCTCCGCCCGCGCCGCCAACAGCTCCCGCACCGCCGCGCACGGTTTCGACTTCCCATCATACCGAACCGGCTCCCCGAGCAAGCACCGACTCACAGCGATGATCACCCCGTTCGCCAAGGTCGCTTCCCCTTCATTTGTGATCGAGGTGGATGCAGAGGGGTCTCCACCGCGATTTCTCGAAGAGCATGAGCGGTGGAGACCCCTCTGCATCCACCTCGATCATACGTGGTTGCGGAGCATGAGCTCGCGGGGATGCGGGTTCAGGTAGGACTGATCGCGGATGTAGGCGATGTCGTGCAGCCCGATGTAGTGCTTCACGAGCGTCATGGGCACGATGAGCGGCACCAGCCCCGCCCGGTGATCCGCGATCACCTCGGTCACGCGCCGCCGTTCCTCGTCCGCGACGTGCCCGCGCAGGTACCCGACGATGTGCAGCAGCGCGTTGCCGTGGCGGCTCGGCGTGGCGTGCACGGCGAGGGCCGCCATGAAGCCGGCGAGGTAGAGGTCGCGGAAGGCGGCCGGGGAGTGGTCCTTGACCGCGGCCACCAGCCGGCCCAGCTCGCGGTAGTGCTGCGGGCTGTGGGCCATCAGCAGGTACTTCTCGCGGCTGTGGAAGGCGACGGCGTCGCCGCGCGTCCACTTGCCCAGGAAGAGCCGCGTCGCGCGGTGGTAGGCGAAGACCCGCTCGATGAAGTTCTCGCGCAGCTTCGCGTCGTGGAGCCGGCCCTCCTCCTCCAGGGGGAGCAGGGGGTTGGCCCGCGCGAAGGCGTCGGCGAAGAGGCCGCGCCCGCTGCGCTCGGGCATGCCGCCGGGGTTGCGGACCTTGACGCGCCAGGCGCCGCAGCTCGGCGAGTCCTTCTTGAAGACGAAGCCGCAGAGGTCCTCGCCCCCCAGTTCCTTCACCCGCGACCGCGACCAGCGGTTCATGCGCTCGGTCCAGTCCTCGCCGCTGCGGCTGCCGACCATGCGCGGCGCCGCGGCGTCGCCCGTCAGGTGGACCGACTCGCGGGGGATGCCCATGCCGACCTCGGCCTCCGGGCAGACCGGCACCAGCTCCAGCCAGCGGCCCAGCTCGTCGGTGAGGTAGCGGTCGTGCTTGTGGCCGGCGTCGAAGCGAACCTTGCGGCCCAGCAGGCAGGAACTGACGCCCACGCGGATCAGGTCGCGGTCAGGCTCCGTCACGAGGCACCTCCGGATAGAGTTTCTCGAGCACGCGCCGGCGGTGCGCGAAGATGGCCCGCAGCTGCCGGCGGATCGCCAGGGCGTGGGCCGCTTCGCCCAGCGGCCCGAAGGGCAGCGCGTAGCGCACGTGGTCGCCGATCAGCGTGCCGCCGTCCTGTTCGACGAAGGTGTGGGTGTGGTGCCAGAAGCTGTAGGGCCCGGCAAGTTGTTCGTCCACGAACAGGGCGGGCGGCT
>JADJIV010000028.1:0-50035 GCA_016706845.1 bacterium | reverse complement strand
CCATCCGCCGCCAACCCACACCCCACCGCATGCCGAGTCCTCTTAATCCCCACACTCCCAAAATACACAGCCAGCACATAGAAAGTCGTCTCCGTACTCCCCTGAATCACACTAGCCAACCGCCCCGCAAACGAATCCGCCCCATGCGTCTGCATCGTCTCGATCAACATCCCCCGCGCCCCGCTCCCGGACAGCGGCTTCATCAACGCCGTCGGCAACCCATCCACCCACCGTGCGTCGACTCCCAGGGCCCCAACCCCAGCCCGCACCCCATCCAGCGCCAGATCCAAAGCCCCGCTAGCCCGCAACACCCCCACCGCCACCAGCATCGCCACCAGATAAGGCACGATCCCGATCGCCACCCTGAACCCGTCCTTCGCCCCCTCCACGAACTCGCTGTACACCGCCACCCGCCGCCGCGCCGCCGCCACCACGAACCCCACCATCACCGAGAAGATCAGCGCGTTGGCCAGCACCGACGAGGCCGCCGTGGCCGTCTCGCGCGGCAGCGAGGCGAACACCGCCACCGTCCCGGCCACCAGCAGCGTCAGCCCCCCCAGCCAGGCGGCGAGCACCGGGTCGGCCAGCCGCCGCCGCTGCACCGCCGCGGTGACCAACAGGCCGGTCAGGGTGCTGCAGAACGTCGCGATCAGGATGGGGATGAAGACGTCGGTCGGGTCGGCGGCGCCCATCTGGGCGCGGTAGGTGAAGATCGTCACCGGCAGGACCGTCACCGAGGAGGCGTTGATGACCAGGAACATGATCTGGTCGTCGCTGGCGGTGTCGGGGTCGGGGTTGAGCTTCTGCATCTCGCCCATGGCCTTCAGGCCCAGGGGCGTGGCCGCGTTGTCCAGCCCGAGCATGTTCGACGCCATGTTCATGACGATGGCGCCCTCGGCGGGGTGGCCGGCCGGGATCGAGGGGAACAGGCGGCGCAGCAGGGGCGAGGTCAGGCGCGCCAGCAGCTCGACGGCGCCGCCCTTCTCGCCCAGGCGCATCAGGCCCAGCCACAGGCACATCACGCCGGTCAGGCCCAGGGCGATCTCGAAGCCGGTCTTGGCGGACTCGAAGGAGGCGCCGACCATGTCCGCGAAGACGGCGGCATTGCCCAGGAAGAACGCCTGCACCAGCGCGGCCAGCAGCGCGACGATGAACAGCCAGGTCCAGATCCGGTCGAGCACGGGGCCTCCGCGGGTCGAAGTCCCTGGCAGTCTAGCCGAGCCGGCCGGATACTGTCATGGCGGTGTCGCGCCGCCGGCTTGCCGACTCAGGCCGGATGTGGGAACCTCGACCGACGACAAGGGGGGAGACGCCGTGCGCGAGATCTGGTCGGGAACCTGGGGCAAGCTGGCGGCCGCCGACGGCGACCCCGTCGCCTACGCGCTGCGCGACCGCGGCTGCGACGTTGCGACCCGCACCCCGACCTGCCCCTGAACGGCCTGCTCGGCCGCCCCCTCGAGATCCGCTTCACCGGGAAGATCGCCTGCGTCGCCTGCGGCCGCGCCGTGAAGCGGACCTTCGGCGAGGGGCTCTGCTTCCCCTGCTCCCAGTCCCGCGCCGACGCCGACATCTGCATGTTCAAGCCCGAGCTGTGCCACCACGGCGACGCCGCCGCGCCCTGCCGCGACGAGGCCTTCGCCCGCACGCAGTGCTTCCAGCCGCACGTGCTGTACGCCTCGCTGACCTCGGACCCCAAGGTGGGGATCACGCGCAAGGTCAACGTGCCGGTGCGCTGGCTCGACCAGGGCGCGGTGCGCGCCGTCCCGCTGGCGGAGCTGCCCAGCCGCCGTGAGGTGGGCCTGCTCGAGCACGAGCTCGCCGGCCGCCACGCCGACCGCACGCACTGGATGGCCATGCTGAAGCTGGCCGAACCCGAGCCCGAGGACGACTTCGACGGCTTCGTCGCGGCGATCCTGGCCGAACTGGCGGCCCTCGGCGTCGCGCCCCCTGCCCCGCCCGACCGCGCCGAGCGCCGCTTCCGCTACCCGGTCCTGCGCCACCCGGCGAAGGTCGTGAGCTTCAACCTGGACCGCGATCCCGTGGCCGGCGGCGTCCTGGACGGCATCAAGGGCCAGTACCTGATCTTCGACCAGGGCGTGATCAACGCCCGCAAGTACGCAGGCTACCGCGTCGTCCTGAGCGAGCAGCCGTGAGCGCCGACGAGCTGGACATCGACGGCACCCTGGACCTGCACATGTTCCAGCCCCGGGACGTGAAGGACCTGGTGCGCGACTACCTGGACGCCTGCCTGGAGCGCGGCATCCTCGACGTGCGCATCATCCACGGCAAGGGGATCGGCGTGCAGCGCGAGATCGTGCGCGCGGAGCTGGCGCGGCACCCGGCCGTGCAGAGCTTCGGCACGGCGCCCGACGCCGGCAGCTGGGGCGCCACCGTCGTGCGGCTGCAGCGGCCCGCGAGCGGGAGCGGCGAGATGGGTAAGCACAAGACCCGCCAGCCCGGCAGCAGCGGCCGCACCAAGGGGACGGCCCGCTCCATCCGCCACGAAGCCTACGAGGCCGAGGACCGGCCGCGCCCCTCGGGCGAGCCGCCGCCGGCCATCCACCTGCGGCAGCTGCGGGCCGCCCAGGCGCTCGAGAAGCTGGAGATGCAGTTGTTCCTGCTGCAGCGCCGCGGGGCGCATCAGGTGCTGGTGATCCACGGCAGGGGCCTGCGCTCGCAGGGCGAGCCGGTCATCGCGCCGCTGGTGCAGGACTGGCTGCGGGCCCACCCCGACATCGTCGCGAGCTGGCAGCCCGCGCCCCGCGACTGGGGCGGCGAGGGCGCGCTGGTGGTCGCGTTGAGGAAGGTACAATCATGAACGAGCTGAAGGGGCGCGTCGCCCTGGTGACCGGCGGCGCGGTGCGCGTGGGCCGCGTGCTGGCCCTGAGCCTGGCCAGAGCCGGCGTCGACGTGGCCGTCCACCACAACCGCTCGCTCGCGGAGGCCCGCGAGACGGCCTTCGCGATCTCGGAGCTGGGCGCCCGCGCGACCCTGGTCCAGGGCGACCTCGTGGACGCCGACGCGCCCGCCCGCCTGCTGGCCGAGGCGTCGGCCGAGCTGGGCCCCGTCGACATCCTGGTCAACAACGCCTCGCTCTTCGACCAGGGCCGCTTCGCCGCCACCGACCTGGCCGCCTGGAGCCGCATGCAGCGGATCAACCTGCGCGCCCCGCTGCTGCTGAGCCAGGCCTTCGCCGCCGCGCTGCCCGCCGACCGCGAGGGCGACATCGTCAACCTCAACGACATCCACGCGCTGCGCCCCCGCGCCGACTACTTCGCCTACACCCAGAGCAAGGCCGCCCTGCACGACCTGACCCGCAACCTGGCCCTGGCCCTGGCGCCGCGCGTGCGCGTCAACGAGATCGCCCTGGGCGCCGTGCTGCCGCCCGCCTCGCCGCCGGAGTCCTACGCGCACGTCTCCCGCGACGCGCTGCCCCTGCGCCGCTTCCCGACGCCCGACGACGTGGCCGACGCGCTGCTGTTCCTGCTGGGATGCCGGGCGGTGACGGGGCAGACGATCCTCGTGGACGGCGGGGAGCACCTGAGCGCGTGAACTAGAACGTTTGAGTTAGGGCGTGTGGTAGGGCAGGGCGAGCTCCTCGACCACCCTCCCGTTCAGCCGGATCCGGTAGGTGAAGGGGTTGGGCCAGACGCCGCTGACCATTTCCAGGCGGACGTCCCCATGCGCGTAGTTCCGCGTGAAGATGTTGCCCTGGATGGCCGTCGGCCCCAGCGGCGCGCCCAGCGAGTGCACGACGTCGGGCCAGCCGAAGAAGTGCTCGCCGAAGTCGTCCCACACGGGGTAGCAGCCGTCGATCAGCAGCGAGACGGCGCGGAACGAGTCGCCGGGGTTGAGCGTGGTCAACACCTGCTGGTCGTCGTAGTAGAAGGCGCGGTTGATGTTCTCCAGCAGCAGGTAGGGGCCGCCGTTGACGGTGCGCGGCCAGCGCCGCGCGTGCCAGAGGCTGTTGTAGACGGCGGGGTCCATGGCCTTGCGCATCTTGTCCGGGGCCTGGAAGCCGAGCGTCGGGAACAGCTCGTAGTTCATGCCGTCGCAGAGCGCCGCGAACGTGGAGTCCGTGTAGGCGCGCTGCCCGTTGAAGATCTGCAGGAACCCCTCGCCCAGCCGCGCCCGCAGCCCCGCCACCATGTCCTCGCAGGCGGCCTTGTAGGCGGCCAGCTCGCCGGGATCGGACATGATGCCGATGCCGTCGCCGTCGAGGTCGGGGTCGCCGGTCACGTTCACGAAGTTCGGGATCCAGATGCCGGCGTTGAAGTAGTCCCAGAAGACGCCGTCGAAGGCCGTGCCCGAGTTCTGCTGGTAGTCGGCGATGATCGCCACGATGGTGTCGCGGCAGGCGGGCTCCAGGATGTTCACGTTGACCTTGCCCGGCCAGCTCTGCAGCGTGTCGCCCGTGGTGGTGGAGGCCCAGTAGGGCCGCAGGGCTTCCCAGCGCGTGCGGGCGTAGGTGCCGGCGGCGTAGCCCTCCCAGTCCAGGCGGATCATCTGCACCGACACGTAGCCGATGACCGTGCAGTCGGGGTTGATGGCCTTGATGCGCTCGACCACCGACGGCCCGCTCGGCGGCGGGATCGCTCCAGAGCACCTCGGCGTCGATGCAGAGCAGGTCGGCGCGGGCGATCTGCTCGATCATCGCGTCGTCGGTCCAGTCGTGGTCGCCCCAGTGCAGGGCGGCGTAGCGCAGGGGCGAGTGCGCCGCGTGGTCCACGCCCAGGTCGCTGGCCGTCACCCGCAGCCGCAGGTCCGAGGCGGCGTACCCGGGGTGGTCGCGGCCGATATCCCAGGTCAGGGCGCGGCCGGTCCCCGGCGCGATGCCGGCGCCCGCGTCGCCGCCGAGGGACGGGCAGGGCAGGATCCAGGTCGCCCCGTCGTCGGTCGAGGCCTGCAGGCCGATGAAGCAGGTGTCGCCGTCGGCGTCGGCCAGGTCGTAGGTCACCTCGACGATGCCGCTGCCGTCGGTGCGCTGGGCCGGCGTCACGTTGCTGACCACGGGGTCGGCGGCCTGCGCCGCGACGGCGAGCAGGGCGGCGACGAGCGTCACGAACACGGCGTGGAACTTCACGGCAGCAGCACCACCTTGCGCGCGGGCGCGTCGCGCCCGTCGACCGTCAGGCGCACCAGGTAGGCGCCGCCGGACACGCGCCGGCCGGCGTCGTCGCGGCCGTCCCAGGCGCGCGCGTGACGGCCCGCGGGCAGCGGGGCCTCCAGCAGCGTGCGGACCAGCCGGCCCGCGGCGTCGTGGACCGCGAGGCGGGCGAAGCCGGCCGTCCCGAGCTCGAACGCCAGGTCGGTCTGCGGGTTGAAGGGGTTCGGGGCGGGCGCCGCCAGCTGCGGGGCGCGCGCCGAGGGCGGCGCGTCGGTGCCCGGCAGCAGGATCCGGAAGTCGCCCTCTTCGATGCTCGACTGGTTGCCGAACAGGTCGCGGACGGTCACGCGCAGGCGGCAGGACGCGCTGGTCGACCTCGGGCACGGGCCAGTTCCAGGCGTGGTAGCCGTTCACGAATTCCAGGTCGATGCTCGCCAGGAGCGACGCGCCGGCCAGGACGTCGGCCTGGTGCCCCTCGATCTCCAGGGTGGGCGAATCGTCCAGCACGTTCCAGCTGAAGACGACCGAGGCGGGGAAGGAAAACGTCTCGCCGCCCTTCGGGGCCTCGATGTCGTAGATCACCGGCGCCCGGGTGTCGACGGCCAGCGGCCCGCTGGCGCCCGTGCCCAGCCCGGCCGCGGCCGTCGCCGCCGCCAGCCAGATGCCGGTCGCCGCGCCCAACTGTAACCGGGACCATCTCATACCGGACACACTCGCTCCTGTCAGGAGGTTCCCCACCGCCCTACTCATCACATTTTATCACCTAATCGACAATATTGGCAACTTCTTAAGCCCATTCCCAGCGCAAGTTCCCGACCATCCCCTTAAGCGAAAGGTTCGAAGCCCCCCCAACGCCCGCTCTTGATCAGATGCCGCCGGGGGTGCGGCCCCAGCGCCAGGAGGGAGGAGGCCGAGCCAAGGCCGGCACACGAGGTGCCCGCCCCCTCCCACCTTCTGGGGGTGGTAGGGGATGGCGAGCTCCTCGACCACGTTCCCGTTGATGCGGATCCGGAAATTGAAGGGGTTGGGCCACACGCCGCTGCCCATCTCCAGGCGCACATCCCCGTACGTGAATTCGCGCGTGAAGACGTCGCCCTGGATCAGCGTCGGCCCCAGCGGCGCGCCCAGCGAGTGCACGACGTCCGGCCAGCCGAACAGGTGGTCCACGAAGTCGTCCCAGACCGGGTAGCAGCCGTCGATCAGCAGCGAGACGGCGCGGAACGCGTCGCCGGGGTTGAGCGGGGTGAGCACGTAGTTGTCGTCGTAGTAGTGGGCGCGGTTGATGTTCTCCAGCAGCAGGTAGGGGCCGCCGTTGACGGTGCGCGGCCAGCGCCGCGCGTTCCAGAGGCTGTTGTAGACGCCGGGGTCCATCGCCTTGCGCATCTTGTCCGGGGGCTGGAAGCCCAGGGTGGGGAACAGCTCGTAGTCGATGCCGTCGCTGAGCGCGGCGAACGTGGAGTCCGTGTAGGCGCGCTGGCCGTTGAAGATCTGGATGAAGCCCTCGCCCAGGCGCTCCCGCAGGCTCACGACCATGTCCACGCAGGCGGCCTTGTAGGCGGCCAGCTCGTCGGGGTCGGACATCATGGGGATGCCGTCGCCGTCGAGGTCGGGGTCGCCGGTCACGTCCACGGAGTTCGGGATCCAGATGCCGTTGTTGAAGTAGTCCCACAGGACGCCGTCGAAGGCCGTGCCCGAGTGTTCCTGGAACTCGGCGATGATCGTGACGATCGCGTCGCGGCAGGCGGGCTCCAGGATGTTGACGTTGACCTTCTTCGGCCAGCTCTGCAGCGTGTCGCGCGTGGTGGTGTAGGACCAGAAGCGCCGCAGGGCGTCCCAGCGCGTCCGCGCGTAGGTGCCGACGGGGGCGTCCGCCCAGTCCAGGCGCACCATCTGGACCGACACGTAGCCGATGACCTTGCAGTCGGGGTTGACGGCCTTGATGCGCTCGACCACCGACGGCCCGCCCGAGGGGGGCTCGCTCCAGAGCACCTCGGCCTCGACGCAGAGCAGGTCGGCGCGGGCGATCCTCTCGATCATCGCCTCGTCCGACCAGTCGTGGTCGCTCCAGTGCAGGGCGGCGTAGTGCAGGGGGGAGTGGACCGTATGGTCCACGCCCACGTCGCTGGCCACCACGCGCACCCGCAGGTCGTCGCGGATGATCCCGGGGTGGTCGCGACCGATGTCCCAGGTCAGGACGCGCCCGGTCCCGGGCAGGACGCCTTGGCCGACGTGGCCGCCGAGGGTCAGGCAAGGCAGCATCCAGGTGGCGCCGCCGTCGGCCGAGGCCTGCAGGCTGATGCAGCAGGTGTCCCCGTCGGCGTCGGCGAGGTCGTAGGTCACCTCGAGGATGCCGCTGCCGTCGGTGCGCTGGACGGGCGTCATGTTGCTCACGACGGGATTGGCGGCCCCGGCCGCGACGGCGAGCAGGGCGGCGATCGTCAGCACTGCGGCGCGGTGCGTCATGGCAGCAGCACCACCTTGCGGGACGGCGCGGCGCGGCCGTCGACCGTCAGGCGGACGAGGTAGGCGCCGCCGGACACGTGGCGTCCGGCATCGTCGCGGCCGTCCCAGGCGCGCACGTGGCGGCCGGTGGGCAACTCGGCATCGACCAGCGTGCGGACCAGGCGGCCGGCCGCGTCGTGGATCGCGAGGCGGGCGCGGCCCGCCTCTCCGATCTCGAACGCCAGGTCGGTCTGCGGGTTGAACGGGTTCGGGGCGGGCGCCGCCAGCCGCGGCGCACGCAGCGAGGGCGGCGCGTCGGTGCCGGGCAGCAGGATCCGGAAGTCGCCGGCCTCGGCGACGGATTGGTTGCCGTAGATGTCGCGGGCGGTGACGCGCACCCGGCAAGACCCGCTGACGGCCTCGGCCACGGGCCAGTTCCAGGCATGGTGGCCGTTCAGGAATTCCCGTTCGACGCTCGCCAGCACGTCGCCGCTGGCCAGCACGTCGGCCCGGTGCCCCTCGAGCAGCAGGGCGGGCGAATCGTCCTGCAGGTCCCAGCCGAAGACGATGGCGTCGGGTGAAGCGAAGGTCGCGCCGCCGGTCGGCGCGGTGAGGCCGGAGATGACAGGCGGCACGGTGTCGACGGCCACCGGGCCGCTCGTCGCCGTGCCGATCCCCGCCGCGGCGGGCCCTGCCGCCGCCAGCATCGCCGTCAGGGCGAGCCCGAGCCGGACGATCTCGATCCGGATATCTGCGCGCATCGCGGGCTGGCCGTCTTTCGTCCAGGCAACAGAGCCCCCCCAACTCCTCATTTCCTATCATGAAATCGTCGCACTTCACAACTTCTTGAGACAATCCCGACGAGAATGGCCCGAAAATGCCCTTTTAAGGGTCCTCACAACCCTGCGGCGAAGCGGCGCCGGAATCAGTCCGGATACAGGGCTTTCCACCAGCCGGCATCCGCGAGCAGTTCCCGCGCGAACCAGGCCAGGATCGTGTCGTTCCAGACGATCCGGCGGTCGTGGTCCAGGATGTGGTGGTTCTGACCCTCCACCTGCACGTACTCGACCTCCTTGCCGAGCATCGTCAGGGCGATGTACATGCCGTCGCTCTCCCCGGGCGGGACGTTGGTGTCGTCCGCGCCGTGCAGCAGCAGCAGGGGAGTCGTGATGCGGTCGGCGTGGTAGAGGGGGCTCTGCTCCACGTACAGCTCGGGCGCGTTCCAGGGGAAGGAGCCGGCCAGCGCCCGCCCGCCGTAGGAGTAGCCCCAGTGGCCCCCGGCCCAGTAGCTGGTGATGTTGGAGATGCCGGCGTGGCTGACCGCGGCGCGGAACATGTCCGTCTGCTCGATGAGGTAGAGCGTCAGGAAGCCGCCGTACGAGGCGCCGATGCAGCCCATGCGCGCGGCGTCGACGTCGGGGAAGGCGGACAGGAAGGCCTGCGTCCCCTCGATCACCTCGCCCGCGGTGCGCCGGCCCCAGTCGTTGACGTGGCGCGCGGCGAACTCCTGGCCGTAGCCCACGGCGCCGCTGGGGTTGGGCACGTAGACGAAGTAGCCCTGGCCGGTCCAGACGTTCTTCGGGTAGCGCGTCCCGAACTCGCGCGTGATCGGCGAGGTGCCGCCGTAGTAGAACACGATCACCGGGTACTTGCGGCCCGGCACGTAGTCGCGCGGGTAGTAGACCAGCCCGTCGAGCGGCGTGCCGTCGGCCAGCGCCGTGGCGAAGGGCTCGACGCGGCCGAAGGTGACGTCGGCGAAGCGCTCGGCGCCGGGATCCAGCAGCAGCCGGGACTTGCCCTCGCTCAGCGGGACCACGGTGACCCGCTGCGGGGTGACCGCCCCGGTGCCGACGCAGACCGCGACCTTGCCGCGCTCGGCGGCCTCCCAGTCGCCCACCACCTCGACGCCCGCATCCAGCGTGCGCCACTGGCCGTCGCGCGTCCCCACCGCCAGGTGCACGTACTGCCCGTCGAGCACCTCGGCCACGATCCGCCCGTCGCGGCGCCAGACCGCGCTCTGGACCACCGAGTCGAGGTCGCGCGTCAGCGGGGTCGCCTTGCCGGCGCCGCGGTCGTAGAGGTAGAGCTGGCCGCCGTAGTCGTTGGGCGTCACGCCCGCGGGCAGGGTGTTGCCCAGGCCGTCGAAGGCCGAGGGCGAGCCGGTCACCAGCAGCGAGTTGCGGTCCGGACCGTAGGAGACGGCGTCGAGCCAGCGGTCCTCCAGCACCACGGCGACCGACAGGTCCTTCAGGTCCAGCTCGGACCAGACCGCGCGGGCGTAGGGGCGCTGCAGGGGATCCGGCCAGCTGCGCGAGAACAGCAGGCAGGCGCCGTCGGGGCTGAACGACCAGCTCTCGGCGCTCACGGCGCCGGCCGTCAGGCGCCGCGACACGCCGGCGGGCCAGGTCGTCTCGACGAGGTAGCTGCGGTCGCGCCAGCCCGGCCAGCGGTCCTCGATGGCGCGCAGGCGCTTGACCTGGCGCTTGTCGGCCTCCGCTTCGACGCCGTAGGCGTAGATGAGCGAGCGGCCGTCGGGATTCCAGGCGTAGGACTGGAAGTGTTCGACGTCGCGCAGGGCGGGCCGCGTGGTTTCCGTCGCCAGCTCGTGGACCCAGACCGTCGACTTGCCGTCCTGCTCGCTGACGTAGGAGAAGGCCTTGCCGTCGGGCAGCCACGCCGGCTGCGCGGGCGCGAGAGCGCCGCGCCAGCTCAGCGCGAGCAGCGAGCCGTCCTTCACGCGGCGCACCTCGAGCCAGCTCTCGCGCTCGCCGTCGGGCGAGAAGGCGCCCAGCGACAGCGCGACCAGCTCGCCGTCGGGCGAGACGGCCAGCGCCGACACCTTCGGGGTGTCGAGCTCGTCGCGGATGTCGGTCGGGCGGGTCGGGACCAGCGTCGGGACAAAAGCCGGCGTGGGCGCGTCGGTCTCCAGCGCCAGCGCGGCCTTCAGCGTCCAGGGCTCGGTCACGCCGGGTCGCGCAGCGTGCGCACGGCCAGCCGGCGCAGGCCCGGCTCGAGCTTCAGCGTCGCGGTGCGCAGCCCGTCCTTGTCGGCCAGGTCGACGGGCTTGCCGTCGAGCCAGACCTTCAGCGGGTGCTTGCCCTCCAGCTCGAGGGTCGGTTCGACCCAGCGGCCCGCTTCGACGTAGGTGAACAGCCAGGCTTCGGCGGCGCCGCCGGACTCCAGCTTCACCGCGCCGCCCGTCGTCGCGGTCCGCCGCCAGCCGTCGGCGCCCTCGCGCGGCCGCAGCCCGGCGATGTCGCGGGCGGAGAAGCCGAGCAGGTCGGGCAGGGCGACCTTGCCGGGCTCCTCGTCGTGGAAGGCGGGCAGGGCGAGCGGTGCGGGCCCCGACACGAGCCAGGCCTCGACGGGGACGGAGACGCGCTCGGCGGCAAGGGCCGTCACGGCGGCGAGCAGGATGGCCGGCAACAGCAGGCGGGCGGCGGACTTCATGGCTCCTCCAGGGCGGGGCGGTTGGGGGTTCGGGGACCCCGGGATCCTGCCATGGCCGGCCCCGGCGCTCAACCCATTGCTTTTTCACGGCGCCGACCGCATTCTACAGCGGCCATGCACTACCGACGCGCCCTGAAACGAACCTGCCTGTTCCTGCGCCGCCTGCAGCGGGAGATCGGCTACGACGACTGCATGGGCATGGCCGCGCAGATCGCCTACTACATGATGCTGGCCCTGTTCCCCTTCATCCTGTTCCTGCTGAGCCTGATCAGCTACCTCCCGATGCTGCAGCCGGACCAGGTGCTGAGCGTCCTGAGCGAGGCGCTGCCCGGGGACACGTACGAGCTGGTGGCCGGGACGGTCCGCTCGCTGCTGGTGCAGCGCGGCGGCGGGCTGCTGGGCATCGGGCTGCTGGCCGCGCTGTGGTCGGGCTCGATGGGGGTGGGCGCCCTGATCACGACGATCAACCGGGCCTACAACATCCACCCCAAGCGCAACATCCTGCACCAGAAGGTCCTGTCCATCGTGCTGACCCTGGCGCTCAGCGGCTTCGTCATCCTGTCCACCGCCCTGGTGCTGCTGGGACCGGACCTGATCCGCGAGTTCTTCCGGATGATGGGCCTGGCCGGCGACAGCCAGAGCTTCTGGCTGACGCTGCGCCTGCCGCTGGTGCTGCTGCTGAACCTGCTGGCGCTGTCGATCCTCTACCACTTCGCGCCCGAGGCGAAGCAGCGCTACGTCTGGGTGCTGCCGGGCACGGTGACCGCCACCGTCCTGTGGTTCGGCGCCTCGTCGCTGTTCCGGCTGTTCCTGCGCAACTTCAGCTCCTACAACCTGACCTACGGCTCGATCGCCACGGTCATCATCCTGATGATCTGGCTGTGGGTGTCGGGCTTCATCTTCCTGCTCGGGGCGGAGATCAACGCCCTGATGCGCCGGGTCGACCACTACGAGGACGTGCCGCGCCTGCGCGGCCGGATCCGCTGGCGCGTGCACCGCCACTGACGTCCCACCGGAGGCATCCATGCCCCAGCACACCGTGACCTGGGAGGGCGGCCGCCGCTTCACGGGCCGCACCGCCGACGGCCGCGAGAGCCGCTTCGACGTGCCCGTCGCGATGGGCGGCGAGGGCACGGCCCCCTCGCCGATGGAGACCGTCCTGCACGCCCTGGCCGCCTGCTCGGCGGTCGACGTGGTCGCCATCCTGGAGAAGATGCGCTGCCCGCCCGACACCCTGCGCGTGGAGGTGAGCGCCGAACGGGCGGCCGACCACCCGAAGGTCTACACGTCGATCGACGTGCTGTTCGTGGTGACCGGCGAGGTGCCGGAAAAGAAGCTGGCGCGGGCGATCGACCTGTCGGCCGGCACCTTCTGCTCGGTGGGCGCGATGCTGGGCGCGACGGCGCGGATCACCCACCGCTACGAGTTGCGTTGATCGGCGCCGCGGCGCGCCGCGATCGCCGCGGTGCGCGAACAAGGAGCCGGACATGCGTGATTTCCTCTCGTTCCATCCCTGGCGTCCCCACCCCTGGCACGGGCTGTCGGCCGGCCCGACGCCGCCCGAGCTGGTGCACGCCTACATCGAGATCACCCCGTTCGACGTCATCAAGTACGAGATCGACAAGACGACGGGCTACATGCGGGCCGACCGGCCGCAGCGCTCCTCGGCGCAGCCGCCGGCCCTCTACGGCTTCGTGCCCCGCACCTACTGCGGCCCGCGCGTCGCCGCCCTCTGCCCCAAGGCCACGGTGGGCGACGGCGACCCGCTGGACATCTGCGTGCTGAGCGAGCGGCCGATCGCGCGCGCCGAGGTCGTGCTGAACGTGCGGGTGATCGGGGGCTTCCAGATGATCGACAACGGCGAGGCCGACGACAAGATCGTGGGCATCCTGCACAACGACCTGATGTGGGACCGCGTCCGCGACATCCGGCAGGCGCCCGAAGCGCTCATCGAGCGCCTCGAACACTACTTCACCACCTACAAGCTGGTGCCCGGCCACAAGGCGAAGCAGACGATCGCCAAGACCTACGGCGCCGTCCACGCCCGCAAGGTCGTCACCGCCGCCATCCGCGACTACGACGAGACCTTCGCGAAGCTGTCGGGCACCGGCAGCGAACAGGCCCGACCGTCCGCGCCCCCGGCCAAGAAGCCCCGCCTCCGGTGAACCGGCGGCGCCCGCCGCAGTGCAACGAAATCCACCGACCCCATTGCTCTGCGCCGCAGGATGGGGTACAGTGGTACTCCCCCGCACCCAACGCCCCCGAGCCTGATTCATCAGCCCGAGGAGATTGATCATGTCGCGTCGTATATCGTTGTTGTCATTGGCGTTAGCCGCAGCCGCCCTGCTGGTGGGCCTGCCGGCGGCCGCCTTCGACGTCGCTCCCGGCCTGCAGGCGGCGCTGGCCGCCAAGGCCGACGGCGGCACCGTGCCCGTCCTGCTGCTGCTGCCCGGCGCCGCCGATCTGGAGCCGCTGCTGCCTTCGCTCGAGGGGCTGACCCCCTCGGCCCGCCGCGCCGCGGTCATCGCCGCGCTGCGCGACCACGCCGCGACGGCCGAGGCGCCGGTGCGCTCCGCGCTGCGCGCGGCCTCGTCCGTGGGCCGGGTCGAGAAGGTGCGCTCGCTCTACGTGGCCAACGCCCTGATCTTCGAGGCCGACGCCGCCGCGGTGGCCGTCCTGGCCGCCGACAAGGCGGCCGGCGAGCTGCGCCACGACCGCTCCTACGACCTGCTCTCGTCCGTCATGGACTCCCGCGCGCCCTCCGCGCCGATGCCCGCCGCCGTGACCGACGGCGGCAGCCCCCTGCTGGCGAACGTCTGGAGCATCACCTTCATCAACGCCGACGACGCCTGGGCCCTGGGCTACCACGGCGACGGCATCGTCGTCGGCCACATCGACTCGGGCGTCTGGCTGACCCACCCGGACATCGCGAACCGGCTGTGGACCAACCCCGGCGAGGTCGCCGGCAACGCCCTCGACGACGACAACAACGGCTACGTCGACGACGTCCACGGTTTCGACTTCGGCGACCTCGACGGCAATCCCAACGACGACTCCGCCAACCCCGGCCACGGCACGCACACCGCGGGCACGGTCGCCGGCGACGGCACCGGCGGCACCTCCACCGGCGTGGCGCCCGGCGCGCAGATCATGGCCTGCAAGGCCTTCGCCGCCGACGGCTCCGGCACCCTGGGCATGATCTGGCAGTCCTACCAGTACATCCTGGAGAACGGGGCGCGCCTGATCACGATGTCGCTGGGCGTCCCCGGCGAACTGGATCCCTCGCTGATGCGCTCCGAGCGCGCGACCTGCAACGTCATGCGCACGGCCGGCATCACGATCTTCAACTCCTCGGGCAACGACCACGGGGTCTACCTGCCCCCGATCGAGTGCGGTCTGACCGCGCGCGTCCCGGCCCCCTGGAACGCCATCGACGGCACGCCTTACTCCTCGACCGGCGGCGTCATGGCCATCGGCGGCACCGGTTACAACTCCAATGCCGGCTACACCGCCTCGTCGCGCGGCCCCGCGAAGTGGGACAACGTCGACCCGTGGAACGACTGGCCGTACAACCCGGGCGTCGGCCTGCTGAAGCCGGACGTCTCGGCCCCGGCGGTCAACGTGAACTCGCTGGTGGCCCCGAGCGGCTACTCCGGCAACAGCTGGAGCGGCACCTCGATGGCCTGCCCGCACGCCGCCGGCGTCGCGGCCCTCATGCTGCAGAAGAACCCGACCCTGTCGCCGGCCGGCGTCGACTCCATCCTGGAGCTGTCGTCGCTGGACCTCGGCACCGTGGGCAAGGACAACCAGTTCGGCGCCGGCCGCATCGACGCGCTGGCGGCCGTGAACATGGTCCCGGCGACGCAGCTGCCCCAGCTGTCGTGGAGCTCCTTCGAGATCCTGGACGCGACCAACGACGGCGTCATCGATCCGGGCGAGGCCTTCGACGTCGTCTTCACGCTGACGAACACCAGCTCGCTGGTCGCCGCGACGTCCGTCGCGGGCGGCCTGGCGGTCGTCGCCGGCGGACCCGTCGCGGTCACCGAAGGCGCCGCCGTCTTCGGCGCGATCGCGGCCAACGGCGGCACGGCCGACAACGCCGCCGACGTCTTCTCGCTGGCGGCGGACCCCGGCGCGGTCCAGGGCGCGACCTTCACCATGCTGCTGACGGTCACGGCCCAGAGCGGCTACCAGGTGACGTTCGACGCCGAGTTCTTCGTGGGCCTGCCCGAGTGGCGGACGCACGACGCCGGCCACGTGCTCGCCACGGTGACCGACACCGGCTCGCTGGGCTTCACCTCCTCCGACCAGGCGGAGGGCCACGGCTTCGGCCCCGCCGGCGCCAACGGCCTGTACGTCGGCTCGTTCTGGGGCGGCGCCAGCGTGAGCTACGTCTGCAACCACGACTACGCCGAGGGCGGCAACGTCTACGACTGGCGGACCGTCACCTCGCCCAACGGGCGCATGGCGGACCTGGGCACCACGATCGCCGACCAGCAGTACCAGGGCATCTACAACGATTCCGGCAACGTGGCGCCCCGCAGCGTCACGGTCACCCAGGAGAGCTTCGCCTTCGCCGACGCGCCGAACGACGACTTCGTCATCCTGCGCTACACGGTGCGCAACGGCGCGGCGACGACGCTCAGCAGCTACTACACCGGCATCTTCTGCGACTTCGACATCGACGACTCGGCGCTGAACCGCGGCGCCGTCGACGCCACGCGCCGCCTCACCTACATGTACCCCGACGCCGGCGGCGCTTACTACGGCATCGCCCTGCGCGAGCCGACCACCGCCAAGAACCTGACGCTGATCTCCAACCCGTCGCACGTCTACCCCAACGGCTACATCAGCGACACCAGCAAATACCGCATGCTCAACGCGACGATCTCGACGCCGACGACCTCGACGGCCAACGACTGGTCGGCCCTGACGTCGGCCGGACCGGTGACCATCGCGCCCGGCGCCGAGGCCGTCTTCCTCTACGCTCTGGTGTGGGGCGAGAGCCTGGCCGACCTGCAGGCCAACACGGACGCGGCCCTGGCCGTCGACCTGACCGGGGCCACCCCGGTGGCCGACGCCGGCCTGCCGCGGGCGTTCGCGCTGGCCCAGAACGCGCCCAACCCCTTCAACCCGCAGACGACGATCGTCTTCGCCGTCGACCGCGCGTCGGGCGTGCGCCTGGGCGTCTACGACCTGCAGGGCCGCCTGGTGCGGACCCTCGCCGACCGCGTCTACGCCCCCGGCGAGCACAGCGTCGTCTGGGACGGCCGCGACCAGTCCGGTTCGGAGATGCCCTCGGGCCTCTACCTGTACCGGCTCGAGGACGGCCGGCGGACCCAGACCCGCAAGATGTTGCTGGTGCGCTGAGCACCGGTCCCGGTGACGATGGCACGGCCCCCTTCCCGGTGCGGGAAGGGGGCCGTCGCCGTTGACGCCGCGCATCCGCGGCCCCATTCTGGTGCCATGGACATCCGACCCTTCCGGCAGAACGTCGTCTTCGGGGCCGGCGCCCTGGGCAGCTGGCTCGGAGCGCGCCTCGCGCCGGCCGCCGTGCTGGTGGCCCGCGGCGAGCACGCGCGCGCGATGCGCGCGTCGGGACTGCAACTGGCGGGGATCGAGCACGCCGTCGTGCCGGTGACCGTGGCCGACGCCTGCCCGCCCCTGGAGCCCGACGCCCTGCTGCTGGTGTCGGTCAAGGCGACCGACCTGGCGGCCGCGGCCCGGGCCGTGCGCGACCGGCTGCGCGAGGACACGGTGGTCGCCGTGGTCGCCAACGGGTTCGCGCCGCAGGAGATCCTGGGCGAAGCCCTGGGGCGGCCGGTGGTGCGGATCGTGGCGGAGTTCGGCGCGACCCTCGACGGCCCCGGCAGGGTGTCGGCCTGGGGCGGGCGCGCCCTGCTGCTGCTCGGGGCGAGGGAGGACCGCGTTGCGGCGGCGCTGGCGCCCACCGGTCTGCGCGTCGAGCGGACCGACGACCTCGCGCGCCACGCCTGGGAGAAGCTGGCCCTGAACTGCGTGGCCAACCCGCTGGCCGGGCTGACCGGCCGCCGCAACTGCGACCTCGCCGACGACGACCTGGCCGACCTGCGGCAGGCCGTGGCCCGCGAGGTCATGGAGGTGGCGGCCCGCGACGGCGTCGACCTGCCCGACGAGCTGCCCGAGCGCATCGACATCGTGCTGGCGCGCTCGCGCAACCTCAACTCCATGGCGCAGGACCTGGCGCGGGGCCGCCCCACCGAGATCGAGCACCTCAACGGCTACGTCGCGCGGCAGGCCGAGGCGTTCGGGATCGACGCGCCGCTGAACCGCTGGCTCGCCGCGCTGATCCGCCTGCGCGAACAGCAGTCCGACTAGCGCCCCCGCGCCTGCCAGGCCAGCCCGCCCACGATCAGCGCCAGCCCGCCCAGGGTCGCCGGCCGCACCGACTCTCCCAGCACGAACTGGATGAAGACCAGCGACAGGAACGGCGACAGGAAGATGAGGTTGGCGACGCGCGAGGTGTTCGTCGCCAGCTTCAGCGCCGTCAGCCAGATCACGAAGGTGACGCCCATCTCCACGACGCCGACGTACAGCGCGCCCAGCAGGCCCGGCCCGTCGGCCGCGAGATCCCCCGCGCCCAGCCGTACAGCAGCACCAGCGGCGCGCCGACGGCGAAGTTCACCAGCAGCCCCGACGCCGGCTCCAGGCGCGAGCGCGCGTTGCCGAGCCAGTAGATCGCCCACAGCAGCGTGCTGCCCAGGGCCAGGCCGACGCCGGCCGGGTCGACCCCCCGCCAGTCCCGCAGGTTCCCGCCCGTGCCGATCACCGCCACGCCCGCGTAGCAGACCAGGCCGGCCAGCAGGTCGCGCCCGCGCAGGCGCTGCCCGAGCAGCGGCACCGACAGCCAGGTCAGCGTCAAGGCCCAGGTGTAGTTCAGGGGCTGCGCGACCTGGGCGGGCAGGCGGTCGTAGGCCTCGAACAGGATCAGGTAGTAGAGGCAGGGGTTGATCACGCCCAGCGCGCCCGCCAGCAGCAGGTCGCGGCGCGGAGCCCGCCGCAGCGCCGTCCAGCCGCGCCGCGCCGTCACCACGCCGGTCAGCACCAGCAGCGACACGGTCGCCGACCAGGCCAACAGGGCGACCGGCGAGAGGTGCCGCAGGGCGAGCTTGAAGGCCGTCGCCACGGTCGACCACAGCAGCACCGTCGCGAGGCCCAGCAGGGTGGCGCGACGCTGATCCTTCATGGCCCGCAGCATGGGGGTTGGACACCGGAAGTGCAACAAAGACGCGGCCCCCCTCGTGCGAGGGGGGCCGCGCCGCGCCGCGGATGCGGCGTGCGGATTACCGGTACATCGACTTGACGTCGCTCCAGCTGGCGTCCTCGTTGGCCACCGGCGCGTCGATGGTCACGGTCGTCGAGCTGCAGGAGTCGGTCCCTGGCCGTCGACGATCAGGTAGTACCACCCGGCGGCGGTCGCTACGTAGGTGATCGTCTCGAAGCCCTCGGACACCGTATCGTCGGCGCCGACGACGCAGGTGTTGGTCGCGTCGGCGCAGTCGGTCACGAGCCACAGGGCGGCGTCGTGGGTGCCCTGCATCGAGGCGGTGAAGGTCTCGCCCAGGCCCAGGTGGATCTTGTAGACGAGGTCCTTGCCGGCCGAGGTGTAGCCGGTGCAGCCGCCGCTCGGGGCGCTGTAGTCGTCGGCGGCCAGGCACAGGTCGACGGTGAACTCGGTGAGGCCCTGCGCCTGCAGGTCGATCGCGTTCTCGCAGAGGTCGTTGGCCGGCGGCGGCGGCGGCGGCGGCGCGCCCTCGTCGATGGACACGGCGTCGATGTAGTGGTCGGCGCCGTCGTCACCCGCGTAGATGAAGGCGATCGTCACGTTCTGGCCGTCGTAGGCGGACAGGTCGACGTCGACCATGTCCCAGACGAAGTTGCCGGCGGTGAACTCGTTCAGGAAGTTGTAGACCTCGAGGCCGTTCACCTCGACCGTGAAGTTGGCGTTCACGGCCCAGTAGACGCTGCCCTCGGTGGCGAAGATCAGGTGATCCTCGTTGGCGGCCGAGTCGATCAGGTAGTCGAAGGACAGGACCTCGTACTGGGGGATGCCCGCCTGCCAGGGGATGTAGGCCGCGGCCGCGCCCTCGTAGGGGGTCGCGAAGTCCTGGATCCAGGTGTAGGAGGGGTTGGTGACGGTCTGCGTCCAGCCGGCGGGCGGGAAGGCGCCCTCGAAGCCCTCCATGTAGGCGCGCACGGCCTCGGTGCGGTAGACGTTGCGGCCGTCGTTGGTGCGCGGCGGCGTCTTGTCCGCGGCGATGGCGGCGACGGCCAGGGAGAGGATGGCCAGGATGACCAGCGGTAACAATCTGCGACGCATGATGACCCCCCAAGTGTTGAGTGGAACCGAAGTGCTCCGACGTCGCGGCGCGGGTCCGCGGACGCCTTGTGATGGCGAATGGCCGCGATGGGCGCGGCGCCCCGAGCGACTGGATCCGGCGATCATCCGTGGGAGAAGCGGGATGCCATCCGTGCAGCGATCCGCATACTATTTTGACGTATGGGCATGCCTGCCGTCAACTGAATTTATCACCCCATGATCACGGCAGACGTCTAGAGGCCCAGTTGTTCCAGCACCCGCCCCGCCAGCGGCGCGTCGTTGTAGACGAAGAAGTGCAGGCCGGGAGCGCCGCCGTCGAGCAGGCCGCGCGCCTGGGCCAGGGCGTGCGCCACGCCGGCCTCGGCCGCCTCCTGCGCGTCGCGCGCGCTCTGCACCGCGTCGACCAGCGAGTCCGGCAGGTCGACGTGGAAGTGGCGGGGGATGTTCGTGAGCAGGCCCTTGCGGCCGACCACCTTCAGCCCCGGGATGATCGGCACGCCGATGCCCGCCGCGCGGCAGCGCGCCGTGAAGTCGAAGTAGGCGGCGTTGTCGAAGAACATCTGCGTGATGATGTAGGAGGCGCCGGCGTCGACCTTGGCCTTGAGGTGCTGCAGGTCGTAGGCGGCGCTGGGCGCCTCGAAGTGCTTCTCGGGGTAGCCGGCCACCCCGACGCAGAAGTCCGTGGCCGAGGCGCCGGTCATGCGGTGCAGGTAGCGGCCGGCGTTCATCTCCACGACCTGGCGCACGATGTCCACGGCGTGCTCGTTGCGGGCGCCGGGGCGCACGGCCCGCCAGTCGGTCTGGTCGCCGCGGACCGCCAGCAGGTTGCGGATGCCCAGGAAGGACAGCTCGATCAGGGCGTCCTCGGTCTCCTCGCAGGTGAAGCCGTGGCAGAGCAGGTGGGGGACCGTCTCGATGTCGTGGCGCCACTTGATGGCCGCGCACAGGCCCAGCGTGCCGGGCCGCTTGCGGGTGATGTGGCGGTTGAACGTGCCGTCGGAGCCCTCCTCGAACCAGCTGTCGGCGGCGTGGTTGGTCACGTCGATGAACAGGGGCCGGTAGGGCTTCAGGACCTCGACCGCCCGGTGCACGTCCTCGATGCCGGCGCCGCGCTCGGGAGGCGTCAGCTCGAAGCTGAAGAAGGGGTCGCGACGGGAGGCGAGCGCTTCGGCTATGTTCATGGGCCCCGATCCTGGTTAACATGTAGGGTCGACCGGGAGGATGATAACAGAGCGCGGCCGCGGCCGCACCCCGGGACGGCGTCAACGGCGGGAGTCGGGTGGATGGGGTACCTGGAAGCACTGCGCGAACGCGTGCTCGTCTTCGACGGGGGCATGGGCACCGGCATCCAGTTCCGGGCGCCCGACCCGGACGCTTTCCAGGGCCACGACGGCTGCAACGAGTGGCTCAGCCTGACGCGACCCGACCTCATCGCCGACATCCACGCCTCGTTCCTGGCGGCCGGCTGCGACGCGATCGAGACCAACACCTTCGGCGCGTTTTCGGTGGTGCTCGACGAGTACGGCCTGGGCGCCGAAACCCGCCGACTGGCCGAGGCTTCGGCCCGCATCGCGCGCCGCGTCGCCGACGAGCACGCCGCGCCGGGGCGCCCGCGCTTCGTCGCCGGCTCGATCGGCCCCGGCACGAAGCTGCCCAGCCTCGGGCACATCGGTTTCGACGACCTCGCCGCCGCCTACGAGCCCCTGGTCGACGGCCTGATCGAGGGCGGCTGCGACCTGCTGCTGGTGGAGACCTGCCAGGACCTGCTGCAGCTGCGCGCCGCCCTGGACGCCGTGCGACGGGTCGCCGCGCGCCGCCGCGTCCGCCTGCCGGTCGGCGTGCAGATCACCGTCGAGACCACCGGCACGATGCTGCTGGGCACCGACACCCTGGCCGCGCTGGCCGCCCTGCTGCCCCTGCGCCCCGACACGATCGGCCTGAACTGCGCCACCGGCCCTGACGCCATGCGCGACCACGTGCGCACGCTCTGCCGCCACAGCCCGGTGCCGGTGAGCGTGCTGCCCAACGCCGGCCTGCCCCGCAACGACGGCGGCCGCATGGTCTACGACCTGACGCCCGAGCACTTCGCCGACACGCTGGTGCGCTTCGTCGAGGAGTTCGGCGTCGGGGTGGTCGGCGGCTGCTGCGGCACCGAGCCGCGGCACCTGGCCGCCCTGGTCGCTCGGCTGGGTGGCCGTGCCGCGCCGCGGCGCGACGTCGAGCCGCTGGAGGCCCTGTCGAGCCTCTACCAGGCCGTGCCGCTGGCCCAGTCGCCGCGCCCCCTGCTGATCGGCGAGCGCACCAACGCGAACGGCTCGAAGGCCTTCCGCGACCGGCAGGCCGCCGGCGACGTCGAAGGCCTCGTCGCGATGGCGCGCGCGCAGCAGGACGAGGGGGCCCATGTCCTGGACGTCTGCCTCGCCTTCGTGGGCCGCGATGAAGCCGCCGACGTCGCGGCCCTGATGCCGCGCCTGAACGTCGAGGCGCAGATCCCGGTGATGATCGACTCGACCGAGCCGCCGGCCGTCGAGGCCGCCCTGAAGCGCCTGGGCGGGCGCTGCATCGTCAACTCCATCAACCTCGAGGACGGCGAAAGCCGCGCGCGGGACGTGCTCGATCTGTGCCGCCGCTTCGGCGCCGCGGTCGTCGCCCTGTGCATCGACGAGCAGGGCATGGCCCGCGAACCCGAGCGCAAGCTGGCCGTCGCCCGCCGCCTGACGGCGCTGGCGGCGGAGTACGGGCTCGGCCCGCAGGACATGCTCATCGACCCGCTGACCTTCACCCTCGGCAGCGGCGACGAGGACTCGCGGCGCAGCGCCCTGGACACGCTCGAAGGCCTGCGGCTGATCAAGGACGGCATCCCCGGCGCCCGCACGCTGCTGGGCGTGAGCAACGTCAGCTTCGGCCTGCAGCCGCGCGTGCGGCGCGTGCTGACCTCGGCCTTCCTGCGCCGGGCCCTGGACGCGGGTCTCGACGCCGCCATCCTGCACGCCGGCAAGGTTCTGGGCGCCGACGACGTGCCGGCCGCCCTCTGGGACGCCTGCGGGCGGCTCATCGACGACGACCGCGCGGGCGGCGACCCGCTCGAGATCCTGCTGGCCAGCGACGGCGTCGCGCCGGACGCCGCGCCCGCCGAGGACCTGACGGTGGAGCAGCGCCTGCACCGCCGCATCGTCGCGGGCCGGCCCCAGGGGCTGGAGGCGGACCTGGACGAGGCGCTGGCCGCCCACGAGCCGCTGGCGATCATCAACGACCTGCTGCTGCCGGCCATGCAGGAGGTCGGCGACCTGTTCGGCTCGGGACGCCTGCAACTGCCCTTCGTGCTGCGCAGCGCCGAGACGATGAAGGCGGCCGTGCGCCACCTCGAGCCGCACATGGAGCGCAGCGCCGCCGCGAGCCGCGGCCGCTTCGTGATCGCGACGGTCAAGGGCGACGTCCACGACATCGGCAAGAACCTCGTCGACATCATCCTGACCAACAACGGCTACACGGTCGACAACCTGGGCATCAAGGTCCCCGTCGAGCAGCTCATCGAGGCGGTGCGGCGCGACCGGCCCGCCGCGGTGGGGATGAGCGGCCTGCTGGTGAAGTCGACCTTGATCATGCGTGACAACCTCGACGCCTTCAACGAGGCCGGGATCGACCTGCCGGTGATCCTGGGCGGCGCGGCCCTGACGCGGCTCTACGTCGAACGCGACCTGCGCCGGCTCTACAAGGGTCCCGTCTACTATGCCCGCGACGCCTTCGACGGCCTGCGTCTGGTCGGCGCGATCAGCCGCGGCGAGGCGCCGCCGGCGCCGGTGCGCGCAGACGCCGCGCCGGACGATGCCTCACAGGAAGATGAAGGGACGGCGGCCGCCATCGCCATCGTCTCGCCCGGCCCCGGCTCGCCGCTCGCCCCGGTCGCGCGCCTCCCGCGCCCGCCCTTCTGGGGCACGCGCGTCACGACCGGCTTCGACCTCGAGGAGGTCTGGACGCTGCTGAACCGCGCCGCCCTGGTCAAGGGCCGCTGGGGCTACACGCGGGCGGGGCTGGACGCGGCCGCCTACGCCGCCCTGCAGCGCGAAGAGGTCGAACCGGCCCTCGCGCGCCTGCGCGAAGGCGCGCTGCGGGACGGCTGGCTGCGGCCGGCCGCGATCCACGGCTGGTTCCCCTGCGCGGCCGACGGGGACGACCTGCTGGTCTGGGCCACGCCCGACGACGCGCAGCCGCGCTGGCGTTTCCCCTTCCCGCGCCAGGCCGAGACGCCGGGCCGCTGCCTGACCGACTACGTACGGCCGCTCAGCTCGGAGCGCGACGTGCTGGGCGTGATGATCGTGACCGTGGGCGAGGCGGCGACGGCTCACTGCCGCGACCTGCTGCAGGCCGACGACTACCATGAGTACCTGCTCGCTCACGGCTTCGCCGTCGAGACCGCCGAGGCCCTGGCCGAGTTCCAGCACCGCGCCCTGCGCCGCGAGCTGGGCATCGACGGCGACGACGCCGCCGCTCCCGCCGACCTGGTCAAGGGCCGCTACCGCGGCCGCCGCTTCAGCTTCGGCTACCCGGCCTGCCCCGACCTGGAGCACCAGCGCCTCCTGGGCGAGATGCTGGGCTGGGAGCGCATCGGCATCCGCCTGAGCGAGGAATGCCAGCTGGAGCCCGAGCAGAGCACCAGCGCGCTGGTGTTCCACCACCCCGGCGCCGAGTACTTCTCGATCTGAAGGGACGCACCATGAGAGCCCTCGCCCCGCTGCTGATCCTGCTCGCCGCCGGCGCCGCCGGCGCCCACGAGGCCGACCCCGGCGCCGCCTCGATCACTGCGGAAGGACTGATGGCCGACGTGCGCGCGCTGTGCGCGCCGGAACTGGGCGGCCGCCTGCCGGGCACGACGGGCTATGACGACGCGATGCGCTACTGCAGCGACCGGTTCGCCGCCCTGGGTCTGGAGGCGGGCGGCGACGACGGCTGGTCGCAGCGCCTGACGATGGAGCTGAACCAGATCCGCACCTGCGAGCTGACACTGGTCGGCGCCGACGGCGTCGCCGAACCGCTCGTCGTGGGCAGCGACTTCGCCTGCCGCGGGTTCACCGGCAGTGGCGTCGCGGACGCGCCCGTGGTCTTCGTCGGCTACGGGCTGTCGCTGCCGCAGAGAGGCCACGACGACTACGCCGGCCTCGACGTGCGCGGCAAGGTCGTGCTGGCGATCAAGCCGGCGCCGAAGTGGGAACCCGCGGACGGGCAGGGCTGGGGCGAGGTCCACCTGCCGCGGCCCAAGGCGCGCGCGGCCCTCGAACACGGCGCGGTCGGCCTGCTGCTGGTTCCGCATCCGGCGGCCGCGAAGCCGCAACCGGCGATCGCCAGCGTCCTGCACGGCCCCGGCGAGCAGGTGGGCGCGCTGCCGCAGGCCGAACTCACCGCGGCCGCGGCCGCGCGCCTCTGCGCCGGCGGACTCGCCGAACTGGCCGGTCTGGTTGCAGCCGTCGACTCGGTGCAGGCGCCGGCCTCGCGGGAGCTGCCGGGCCGCGCCCGCCTCGCGGTCGACGCCGCGTACGACCCCGCCGCGCCCACGGCGAACGTGATCGGCATCCTGCCCGGCACCGATCCCGAGTTGCGCGACGAGTGTCTGGTGATCGGCGGTCACCTCGACCACGTGGGCCGCCAGGGCGACGTCGTCTGGCCCGGCGCCAACGACAACGCGTCCGGTGCGGCCGCCGTGCTCGCGCTGGCCCGGGCCTTTGCCGAGGGCGGCGTGCTGCCGCGGCGCACGGTGGTGTTCGTCCTGTTCGCGGGGGAGGAGCAGGGCCTCAACGGCGCGCGCTGGTTCGTGGCGCACCCGGCGCGGCCGTTCGAACGCACGGTCGCCATGCTGAACCTGGACTGCGTCGCCCACGGCGACAGCATCCAGCTCGGCGGCGGCGGCTCGCAGCCGGCCCTCTGGGGCCTGGCCCGCGGCCTGGACGCCGCACACGCCCGCCTGTCGACGGCGCGCACCTGGCCCGGCGGCGGCGCCGACGCCGAGCCCTTCCACGAGGCGGGCGTCCCGACGCTCTACTTCGCGTCCACGCCCAGCTACACGCACCTGCACCGGGCCACCGACACCCCGGAAACCCTCAACCCCGTGCTGCACACGGAGCTGGTGCGGTTGGCCTACCGCACTGCGGTTGAAATCGCGCAGGGACGGTACATCGGCGAGGTCAAAGAGGGTCATTGAGGCGCAAAATATGATCGACACGCAGCCGGCGCGTGCTATTCTTGACAAGATTGCTGAAAGAATATTGATTTTGTCCGAATATGGCTTCGGGGGTTGCCATGACTGCGCAGATCTCGCCGGATACCATCGCCAGGACGACCCGCTGCCCGCGCGACCACGCCTGCATCCGTGACGGCGCCGATTTCCTCTGCCCGGTCGAAGAGGTCGTGGGCGACGAAGTCGTCTTTGTCACGTACGTGCCGCAGGTCGTCTGCGGCTACCGCGTTTCCTTCGGCGAGGGATTCGTCTGCCACTGCCCCGTCCGCCGGGAGGCCTGCCGCCACGTGCGCTAGTTCTGTGGCAGGGACTGGATCGTGGCTAAAACCTACAGATCGGGCAGTTTCGTGCTGCTGCCACCGTCGACCTTGATCCCCCAATACCGCTCGATCTCCCTGAGGACGGCCGAGGCCTTCCGCGCGACGTCGGCATCCGGCTGGTTTTTCAGCTTCACGAGGTATTCGGGTACCGAGCGGGTGTAGACGTACTTCTCGATGAGGGAGCGATGGTCGGCAACGATGTCGTCGGCGCTCTTGCTAAGGACCGCCGCCACCTCGTCGACCGCGTAGTGCTGCAGCGCAAACAGCGCCCGGAGTCGGGGTCGGAAGTAGTCGATGTTGAGCTGGGCCAGCAACTGTGCGATCACCACCGGATTGCCTTCGTTCATCTTCACCCAGAACGCCCAGTCACCGCCGAAGTGGAGGGACAGCATCAGGAGCATCATCAGGGATTCCGGTTGTTTCACCGCGACGTTGGCGGGCGGGTCCCGGACCAGGATCTGCAACCTCTGATCGATTGACTCCAGCATGGAATAGGGGCGCCCCGCCGCGACCCACTTCTCCGCGATGGCGTCGATCTCCCGGATCGGATCGTGACGGGCGGCGTGATCATAGCTCCCGGAAAGAAACCCCTCGACGGCGTCGGCGAGCTCCGTGAGAGTGCCTTTCCACCGGCGGCGTGATCGCGTCGAGCCAGTGGCGGGCGCTGATGAAGAGTTCCATGGCCTTGGCCGGCAGGACGTTCTCGATCCTGAAGGGGATGATCACGATCTCCCTGTTGACCGCGAGCAGGATCTCCTTCTTCACGATCGGGGAATCGTTTGCGCTCGAGGAAAACACCAGCACGACCAGGTGGCAACGGTCGATGGCTTCGACCACGACTTCCGCCCATTCCCGGCCGTGCGGTACGTCGCGCGGCGCGATCCAGCAGCGGATCGCGCGGGCTTCCAGATAGTGGCAGACCGCATCGGCGATCTGCTTGTCGGGGGTCGCATAGCTGATGAAGACTTCACGCGACATCGCATCCTCCTGCTGTCAGCCGTTTGCCCGCCCGCACGATCGCCGTCACCAGCCCGATGACCAGCACCAACCCCAGCACCGGCAGCAGCAGCGCGATCGCCGCCAGGGCGACCGCGCCGCCCGTCTCCGCGGCGGCGACGATCGGGTTGCCGAAGCCGGCGGTCATGGTGGTCGATAGGGCGCGCGTGCCGACCGACGCGGCCTGCACGAGGCCGGCCAGGCCGCCGCCGGCGATGATCGCCAGCGGCCAGCGGGCGTAGGGCGGCAGGTCGACGGCCGCGGCGGCCACCAGCGCGGCGCCTGCGATCGCGGCGGCCGGAGTGGCCAGCGTGTCCAGGGCGTGGTCGAGCCAGGGGACGAAGTAGGCGAGGGCCTCGGCCAGGGCGGCGGTGCCGAAGATCACCAGCGCCGTCGTCGAGCCCAGCCAGTCGAAACCGGAGGCCGGCGCGAGGTGCCCGGTGTGCACCGCGATCGCCGCCAGCAGCAGGGGCACGAAGACGCGCAGGCCGGCTGCAGCGGCGAGCCCCAGGCCCAGCGCGATGCCGATCGCCGTGTCCATGCCACCTCCCTGCCCGCGGTTCAGAGGATCTCGCGGGTGTCCTGCGGTTCGCGCGGCGCCAAGTGCTTGTGCGGAGCATGCTGATCGCGCGGATCCTGCGGCGCGAACAGACGGTGCAGCGTCGCCAGGTGCTGCAGCCGCTCCTGCTCGCTCTCGGCGCTCTTGATCGATTCCATCGAACGGCCCAGGACTTTCTTGATGAACTGCTGCAGGCTGGCGTCGACGGCCGCGGCCACCTCGTCGGACTGCTTGCGGCGCACGTAGCCGACCTGCTTCTCCTTCAGGTCCTCGAGGTAGGCGCGGAACTCGGCCACACTCGGGCGCAGGTCCATCTCGCCGATCCACGCACGGAACTCCGCCAGCTCCTCGTCGATGATGCGCTCAGCCCCGGGCAGCTGCTTGCGGCGTGCGGCCAGGTTAGACTGGACGATTTCGTCGAGGTCGTCCAGCCCGTAGACGTACGTCTCGTCCACGCGCGCGACGTCGGGGTGGACGTCGCGCGGGACGGCGATGTCCAGGACGTACAGCGGCCGGCCCCGCCGGCGGCGCATGGCGGCGCGCACCATCTCCGGCAGGATGACGGGCTCCAGGCTGCCGGTGGTGGACAGCACGACATCCACGTCGGCCAGCGCGGCGGCGAGGTCCTCCCAGGGGCGGGCGCGCACGAGCTCGCCCTTGCCGCCGTTGAGATCGACGGCCAGGTCCCGCGCGCGTTCGGGGCTGCGGTTCACCACGATCAGCCCGCCGATGCCCTGCTGCAGGAAGTGGCGGGCCGCCAAGGCGCCGGTCTCGCCGGCTCCGACCAGCAGGGCGCGGTGGCGCGAGAGGTCGGCGAAGAATTTGCGGGCCAGCTCGACGGCGGCGAAGGCGACGCTGACCGCCCCCTCGCCGATCTTCGTCTCGGTGCGGACGCGCTTGCCGGCGCGGAACGCGCCCTGGAAGGCGCGCATGAGCACCGGGCCGAGTTCGTGGTGCTCTTTGGCCAGGCGGTAGGCGTCCTTGAGCTGGCCGGAGATCTGGGGCTCGCCGAGCATCATGCTTTCCAGACCCGCCGACACCCGGTACAGGCGGCGCACGGCTTCCCCGTCGGTGAGACGCACGGCGTATTCGCCGGTGAACAGGGTGGGGTCGATCCCCGCCGCGGCCAGGCAGCGGGTCATGCCGTCGAACATGGCGAACCCGGGCAGGGTCTCGAGGTAGATCTCGGTGCGGTTGCAGGTGCTGACCGGCACCGCCGAGACGAACCCCGGCTCCGGCGCCAGGGCTTCCAGCAGCCTGCGCACGCGCTCCGGATCGATGTGCGCGCGCTCGCGCACCTCGGTCGGCGCGAGGCGGTGGTCGACCCCCCACATGTGCAGGCCGGCGTGTCCCGCCATCACACGCCCCCGCGCAGGCTGAAGTTGTGGAAGCTCGGGATGAAGTGGTGGATCGCGCCCATCGTCACGACCACCGCGATGTAGGCCAGGATCGCCAGCGTGTTCATGCGGCGGCCGCGCCAGCCCCACCAGCGGTGCCCGGCCAGTCCCACCAGGTAGCCCAGGAAGATCACCCAGGACGTCAGGATCTTGGGATCGTAGGGGGGTCAGGCTGCGCGCCGTCTCGGGGTCGAGCTTGTCGGCCAGGTCGTAGAGCCAGAGGTGGCCCAGCGCCAGGGCTCCGAACAGCAGCGGCACGCCCAGCTTGGCCGCGCCCACGCTCATGCGCTCCAGGACCTCCAGGGGCGGCAACCGGCGGAAGAGCAGCCCGAAGGTCTTGCGGGCCAGCTGGCGCTCCAGCACCAGGTAGAGGATCGCGTACAGGAAGCTGAGGCTCAGGGCCGTGTAGGCCAGCAGCACCAGCACCGCGTGGCCGGCGTAACCCGGGTCCTCCAGCAGCGGGTTGGCCGCCGGTTCGGCGATGCTGAACGCGCTGGAGATGAACTGCAGCAGGAAGGCCACGCCGGTGACCAGGAAACCCGTCTCGCGCACGCGCAGGCGCCGCTCGACCACGGCGTAGATCAGCAGCAGGGACAGGGCCAGCAGCGACAGGAACTCCAGGGGCGAGGCCATGGGCAGGTGGTGGTGCACCAGCGCGTGGATGACGGACGCCGCGAGGTGGGCCACGACGGTCGTCGCGAGCAGGCGGCGCGCCCAGAGGTGGGCGAACCTGCGGTTCTCGTAGAAGACCCACAGGTACGCCACGAAGAGCATCAGGTACAGCAGCGGGAGCAGGACCTCGCTGACGGTCAGCGCGAGTCTCATGCCGCCCCTCCTTCGGTACGGGGGCCGGACGCGGCCAGCCGGTCGATCACGGCGGCGGCCATGGCTTCGGACTCCTTGAGGCAGGCGTTGACCGACACGCCGCGGTACGAGCTGCCGGACAGGTGCAGGCCCGGCAGGCCGGCGAGCTGCGCGTCGATCCGGCGCAGGCGGGCGAGGTGGCCGGGTTCGTACTGGGCGATGGCCCGCGCGTGCCGGAACACCTGGACCAGAGCGGGATCGCCGCGCAGGCCCATCAGGCCGCGCAGCTCGGCGACGGCGCGGTCCCGCAGGGCGTCGTCGTCGTCGTCCAGGACGTGCGGATCGAGCGGGCCGCCGGCCATGCAGTGCAGCAGGACCCGCCCCCGCGGCGCGCGGCCGGGGAAGATGCTGCTGGTCCACAGGGCGCCCAGCAGGCGGCTGTGCTCGCAGGTGGGGATCAGCATGCCGAAGCCGTCGAGGTCGTGGGCCACGTCGTCGCGCGCGTAGCCCAGGGCGATCACGGCCATGGGCACGTAGGGGATGCCGTCCAGCAGACCGGCCAGCGCGGGGTCGAGACCGCGCAGGTGGGCGGCGGCCGCGTGGGCCGGCGCGGCGTGGACCACGACGTCGCAGGCGAGGCTGCCGCCGTCGTCGGTGGACACGCGCCAGGCGTCGCCCTCGCGCCGCAGCGACGCGACACCGCGGCCCGCGACGAGCGTCGCGCGCGGGTCGGCGCCCAGGCTGCGCGCCAGGGCCGCCGGCAGGGCGGCCATGCCCTCGCGGAAGGAGTGCAGGGTGCCCGACGGGCCGGCGTCGGCGGCTTTGCGGCGCTGCCGCGAGATCGCCGCCAGCGCCCGGAACAGGCTGCCGTGGTCGCGCTCCAGCTCGACCATGCGCGGGAAGGCGGCCGCAAGGCTGAGCCGGCGCGCGTCGCCGCCGAAGATGCCCTTGACCATCGGATCGAGCATCAGCTCCGCGAAGTCGCGCCCCAGGCGCCGGCGCCCGAACTCCCAGACCGACTCGTCGGTCGTCGGGTCTTCGGCGGCGCGGCCCAGGTCCCGCCGGCGCGGCACCAGCAGCTCGCCCAGGACGCGCAGCTTGGCGCGCGGCGTGAACAGGTCGGTCCTGAGGAAGGCGGGCGGCGAGGCGGGGATCTCGCGCAGGCGGCCGCCGACGACCAGGAAGCGGCGGCGCGCCGCGTCGCTGCTGCGCACCAGTTCGCCGCCGAGGCCCAGGCGCTCGACGAGGCGCAGGGTCGCCGGCTCGTTGTCCAAAAATCCGTTGGGTCCCCACTCCAGACGCCAGCCGTCGCGCGCCAGGGTGCGCAGGTTGCCGCCGAATTCGGGCGCGGCTTCCAGGACGTCGACGCGCAGGTCGAGGCCGCGCCGCGTCGCCCCATCCAGCAGGCGCAGGGCCGTGGCCAGGCCCGACACGCCGCCGCCGATCACGACCGCGCGCCGCACGTTCCCCGATCGTTCAGACACGCGCCGCCTCCGCGTGGAAGGGCTCGCCGGCCAGGCGCGCCGCCAGCGAGGCGAGCCAGGTCTCGTCGAGGTTGAGCGCGGCGCCGCGGGCGAAGTCCTGCACGCCCAGGGCCTCGGCCTCGCGCCGCAGCTCGAGGTCGAGCTCGTGCAGCGTCTCGATGTGCTCGCAGGTGAAGCTGACCGGCTGCACCAGCAGGCGGCGGCAGCCGGCTTCGGCCAGGCGGCGCGTCTCGGCCGTGATCTCGGGGCCGAGCCACTTGATGGGGCCGACCTTGCTCTGGAAGGCCAGCAGCGGCGACGTCCCGCCCGGCAGGCGGGCCAGCCAGTCGGCGTGCCCGGCCGCCCCGAGGGCCGACCGCACGCGCTCGTGGACGGCGCTGACCGTGGCGCGGGTCTGGCTGAGGTAGGGGTCGCCGCGCTTCACGAAGCTCTCGGGCAGGGAGTGGGCCACGTAGATCAGCGCGCAGTCCCGCGGGTCCGCGCCCTCGCCGGCCCAGCGCAGCAGACCGCGGCCGGCGTTGGCCGCCAGGGTCGCGACGAAGCCGTCGAGCAGGTGCCAGGCTTCGACCACGTGGACCGCGGCGTCCGGTGCGAGCCGGTCCAGCGCCTCCTGCACGAAGGCGAGCGTGCTGCCGTTGGTGGCGTCGGAGTACTGGGGGTACATGGGCAGGACCAGGAACTGCTCCGCGCCGCGCGCCCGCAGGCTGCGCACGGCCTCGTCGGGGTAGGGGCGCCAGTAGCGCATGGCCGGCTGCGCCAACGTCGGGCGGCCGGCGGCGCTCAGCAACGCGGCGAGCCGGTCGCCCTGCGCGCGCGTGGTCGGGACCTGCGGCGAGCCGCCGCCCTGGTCCATCTCGAGGTACCGCCGGCGCACGGCCGGCGCGCGCCGCCGCGCGATCAGGCGGCCCAGCAGCGGCGAGAGCAGGCGCGGGATGGGGATGATCTGGGGATCCTGGAACAGGTTGCGCAGGAAAGGCTCCACGGCGTCGGGGCCGTCGGGCCCGCCCATGCCGCAGAGGATCAGGCCCGTGGTCCGGGCCGGATCGAGGTGGTCCTGCCGAAAGCGTCGCGGTGCGGTCATCCTCGCCTCAGATGGTCTTGGAGAACAGGGGCTTCCCGCTCGTGCGGTCCAGGTAGGCGTCCAGCTCCATGCAGAGGTTGCGCACGAAGAAGCGCCCCAGGTCGGTGACGCGCACGCGGTCGGGCAGGAACTCCACGAAACCCTCGTCGACGTAGGGACGCAGGCGGGCCAGCCCGTCGGCCAGCAGCTCGTCCGCGGGCGCGCCGAAGCCGGGCACGGTCAGCGCGTACGGCAGCTCCAGGTTGCACATCAGGTTGAGGATCGCCAGGCGCCGCAGGCGGTCGTCGTCGCTGAGGCGGTGCCCCTTGACGACCGGCAGGCGGCCGGCGTCGATCGCGGTCTGGTAGCCGTCGAGCTCGGCGTCGTTCTGGACGAAGCGGTCGCACACGTCGCCGATGCCGCTCATGCCGAAGGCCAGCATGTGGGGCGCCGGGCGCGTCGTGTAGCCCATGAAGTTGCGGTGCAGGCGCCGCTCGCGCAGCGCGACCGCGAGCTCGTCGTCGCGGCGGGCGAAGTGGTCGATGCCGACCCAGTCGTAGCCGGCCTCGGCGAAGAGGTCGATCGCCAGGCGGAACAGCTCGAACTTCTCGAAGCCGGACGGCATGTTGTCGGTGTTGATGAGCTTCTGCTGCGGGCGCACCCAGGGCACGTGGGCGTAGCTGAAGCAGGCCACGCGGTCGGGCCCCTGCTCGATGATGTCGCGCAGGGTGCGCGCGAAGGAGTCGCGCGTCTGCTCCGGCAGGCCGTAGACGAGGTCGAGGTTGACGCCCTCGTAGCCGGCCTCGCGGCAGGCCCGGTACAGCTCCAGCGTGCGGTCGCGCTTCTGCAGCCGGCCGATGGCCTTCTGCACCGCGGGCTCGAAGTCCTGCACGCCCAGGCTGATGCGGTTGAAGCCCTGCGCGCGCAGGAAGCGCGCCTGCTCCGGCGTGCCGATGCGCGGGTCGACCTCGATCGAGACTTCGCCGCGCGGGTCGACGGCGAACGCCGCGCGCAGCAGGCCCAGGGCGCGCTCGACCTGGTGGTCCTTCAGGTAGTTGGGCGTGCCGCCGCCCCAGTGCAGCTGCACGACGCGCCGGCCCGGGCCCAGCACGTCCACCACCGCGGCCAGCTCGCGCTCGACGCGGTCGAGGTAGTCGTCGACGGCGCCCTTCTCGTTGGAGACGACGGCGTTGCAGCCGCAGTAGTGGCAGTGCTTGGCGCAGAAGGGCAGGTGCAGGTAGACGGACAGCTCGTCGCCGGGGCGCGCCGCGAGCTCGCGCAGGGCCTCGCGGTAGTCCGCCTCGCCGAAGTCGTGCGTCCAGGCCGGCACCGTCGGGTAGCTCGTGTACCGCGGTCCCGGCTTGTCGTGCTTCTCGAGAAGGTCGCGCGGAACGTCCAGGGCCATCTCAGTCCCCCTCGCGGTAGGCCTGCACGGTCGCGACCAGCGTCTCGACCGCGGCGATCGGCGCCTCCGGCAGGATGCCGTGCCCGAGGTTGAAGACGTGGCCGGCGGCCTCCCCGCCGGCGCGGCAGATCTCCAGCGCGCGGCGGCGGATCTCCTCGTGGCTGCCGAACAGGCACATCGGGTCGAGGTTGCCCTGCACGGCCCGGCCGGGGTAGGCGCGCGCGGCGACCGCCAGGTCGAGCGTCCAGTCCACGCCGAACGCCTCGGCGTCGAGTGTGCGCACGTGGTCGAGGTAGGGGGCGCTGCCCTTCAGGAAGTAGACGCGCGGCACGCCCGCGTCCTTCAGACCCGCGAGGATGCGCCGCAGCCCCGGCATGATGATCTCGACGTAGTCCTGCGGGTGCAGGATGCCGCCCCAGGTGTCGAAGATCTGGACCGCGTCGACGCCCGCCTCGACCTGCATCAGCAGGTAGTCGGTGATCTGGTCGGCCAGCTTGTCCAGCAGGCGCGACAGCAGCGCCGGGTCGGAGTAGAGCATCGCCTTGAGGTGCCGGTAGTCCTTGGAGCCGCCGCCCTCGATCATGTAGGCCGCCAGCGTGAACGGCGCGCCGGCGAACCCGATCAGGGGCGTGCGGTCCCCGAGCTCGCGCTTGATCATCCGCACGGCCTCGGCCACGTAGCCGGTGTGCTCGCGCGAGTCGACGACGCGCAGGGCGTCCACGTCGGCCGCCGTGCGGACGGTGTGGTGCATGCGCGGGCCGTGGTCGTCGAAGGAGAACGGCGCGCCCATCGGCTCCAGCGGCACCAGGATGTCGCTGAACAGGATGGCCGCGTCGAAGCCGAAGCGGCGGATCGGCTGCAGCGTCACCTCGCAGGCCAGCTCAGGCGTCTTGCACAGCCCGATGAACGAGGTCTTCTCGCGCACGGCGCGGTACTCGGGCAGGTAGCGCCCCGCCTGGCGCATGATCCAGATCGGTGTGCGCTCGTGCGTCTCGCACCGCAGGGCGGACAGGTAGGGGCCGGTCGGCAGCGTGGCCATGTCGTCTCCCGGATGGGGCCGTCGGCGCGGGCGGAGGCCGCGCGCCGGCAGGCAATCTAGCACTGAAAGCGGTTTACTTGTGTCATCCGAAGCCGCTGGCTGCCGGTTCCACGGGATTTCTCGCCGGTCGGGCGTGGCCCTGCAGGTAGAGGATCAGGCGCCGCGGTCCCCCCCCGCACCGTCCTGGTGCGGGGCCCGCCGGATTGTCGCGTCACCCGGCCACCGGGAGCGGTGCGGGATCAGTGACCGCCGGCGTCGTAGTGCGCGTCGCCGAAGTCCTTCACGTGGCACTTGTTGCACAGCGACCGCTGGTTGGTCACCAGGGTGTAGCCGTAGTCCTTGTTCGCCACGTCGTCGGCCGAGGCGCCGACGTCGGTCGCCTGCGGGTGCGAGCTGATCAGGTGCGTGGACGTGAAGTCCCAGCGGCCCGCGTCGGCGAAGGGCGAGGCGTGCGAGCGGTGGCAGGTCAGGCACATGACCTGGTCCTGGGGGGTGGGGCCCTGGGTGTAGTTCAGGGGATCGATGGTCTCGAGGTCGACGTTGACGGCCTCGAAGGGCACCAGGCCGCGGTACGAGGTGGCGGGGTCGCCGCCGGAGGTCTCGTCGGTGCTGATGTAGGCGTTGTAGGTCGCGGCGACCAGGCTGCCCATGTCCTCGCCCGTGGGGTGCACGAAGTCCGTGGTGTTGCCCGCGTGGAGGTCGGTGTGGCAGTTGGCGCACCACTCGCTCATGCCCGACTTGTAGACGGTGTGCGAGAGGTCGGTCTCGGGAACGCCCGAGGGGCTGTTGCCCAGGGTGCGGCGGCTGTTGCCCAGAGCGATCGGAGCCGGGCTGTCGAAGTCGTAGCGCGCGCCGCCGTAGATGGGGCCGGTGCCCTCGTCGCCGTACAGCAGGCGGTAGTTCTCGTTGCCGTGGGGATCGTGGCAGCTGGTGCAGGTCAGGTACTGGCTGTCGAAATCGCCGCCGGGGGCCGCGGCCAGCACGGGATCCCGGACGATGCCGTAGGCCGGCGAAACGATGTTGTGGCCGTGCGTGTAGCCCTGGGTGGAGCCGGCGCGCGGGGTGGTCCACGAGAAGGTCTTGGTGACCCAGTAGAAGTCGCCACCGGCGCCCCAGCCGAAGCCGCCGGCGAACTGGCCGTAAGCGGCATGGCACTTCAGGCAGGTGTCGCTGGCGTTGCCGTTGTTCAGCAGGTAGGCGTTGCCCGCGGGATGATTGACATCCACGAGGTTGCCGTTCTGGCTGTTGTGCATCGTGTGGCAGCCGGCGCAGTAGGCCACGCCGCCGTCATGGAACGCCAGAGCGGCGCCGCTGCTCAGGGCGAGAGCCAGGACGATGGTTGCGGAGATCAACAGTTTGTGCTTCACAGAATCGCCTCCGAGGTGTGCCGACGGGCGGGGCCCGGCGACTGGGGTTGAGTGGGCGACCAGGTCGCCGCGGCCGGTGTTGCTTCCGGCCTCCAAGTCTTCCGACGAGAACACGAACCGATGCCGGACCCTTGACATGCGAACAATCCTCTGGGCCCCGCGCGGGCGGGGTCTCCTGCTACTCTCCTGCTTCCGTGCCGAAGATCCCGAAGGCCTGGACGCGGCCCTCGTAGCCCTGGGCCACGAGGATCCGTCCGGGCGCCGCGGCGATGGCGAGGGGGTGGTAGAGCTGCCCCGGCGCGCCGCCGAACGAACCGAACTCGGACGTGAAACCGTGGTCGTGGTCGTAGACCAGGACCGTGTGCCGCATGCGGTCGAGGACCAGGACCTCGCCCCCGGGACCGAACGCGACGCCGACCGGGAAGGCGAGGCGGCCCGGGCTGGTGCCGGGACGGCCGAAGGAGCCGGCATCCGCGCCGTCCGCCGCGCGGACCAGCACGAGGTGCAGTTCGCCGCCGGGGACGTAGAGGCGGCCGTCGGGCGCCTCGGCGGGACGGCCGAGTTCCGACTGCTCGCTGACGCCCTCGAGCGCGCGGTGCCAGAGCACGCGCCCCGTCGCGGCGTCGTGCTTGGTCAGCGTGCCGGCGAACTTGTCGAGGGACACGTAGTCGCCGTCGGCGGTGACGATCAGGTGGTCGGGCTGCCATTGCGGCGTGGGCCGCTCGACGTCGAAGCGCAGCGGCTCGCCGCGCAGGTCGAGCTTGCGCAGGGTGCGTTCGCCGTCGGGGCCGCGGTCGATGAAGACGAAGCCGCCGTCGCGCTCGAGGCAGCCGTCGACGGGGGTGGAGAGGGCGGCGGTGATGCTGCTGGTGAACAGGGTGATCCCGTGACCGTCCACCACGTGGAAGCTCACGCCCCGCTCGTCGGTGACGCAGACGTCGCCGGTCGCGGGATCGACGCTCAAGGCGATGGGGCGGACCTGCCCGGCCGCCCCACATCCAACCGCAGAGCGCTCTCGAAATGAAAAGCGATCGTTCCGTTCGCCACGAGGGGGCAAAGGGAGAGCGTCAGGGCGATGCAGAATGCGCGGCGGCTTGTCACGGGGGTGTCACCAGGGTCGGATATGTGCTTTCAGCACGGGTGTTCTCGATTTCACAGTCAAGTCGCCGCTTTGGTGAATTGCGCGGTCTCTTGTCACAGAAATATCATAGCCTTTCTCTTACCATTGCGTCAAAGGCATTTTGAAGTGAACGCTCTCATAATGCGAAAAATCTTCATTTTTGACAATAGACGCCAAAATCGATGATTCCCGATATCATGACGAGGCCGGCCCCCGCAGGGGGCCGGCCTGTTAAAAAACATACCAGATTTTGACGGTCACTTCACAGCGGTCAGCGTTTCTGGCGGATCTTCTCGGTGTGGCAACCGATGCACAGCTTCCCGCCCGCGTCTTCCCGGAGCATCTTCTCGAACTCCGAGCCGTGGGGGTCGTGGCAGCTGGCGCAGACGATCTCGCCGCCGCGGACCGGATCGGTCGTCCCGGCGCCCAGCGGATGGTCGGTATGCTCCAGCCAGGTGTGGCAGCGCAGGCAGGGGTCGGGTCCGGCAGGGACCGTTCCCGCCGGGACGGCGGCGAGATGGGGGTTGTGGCACATCGTGCACTGCCGGCCTTCGGGATCGGGATGGCGCTGGCTGGACGACTTCATGCGGTCGGCCTGCTCGGCGTGGCACCGTCCGCAGACGGCCGCCTGGCTGCGCGGCAGCAGACCCGTCACCGGCGAGGCGTGGGGCGTGTGGCACTCCAGGCAGGCCCGCTCGCCCGTGAGCGGGGCGTGGAGGGTCGCGTTCCTGAGTTCCTCGGCCAGGCCGGGGTGGCAGGCGAGGCAGAGGCTCTGCTGCGCTCCCGCCTGCACCTTGCCGCCCGCGTCGTGGCACGCCTTGCAGTCCCGCTTGGCGTAGGGCGGGTGGACGTGGCCGTGCGTCAGTCCCGCCTGCGTGGTGGCGTGCGGGTCGTGGCAGGCCATGCAATCGGCCGACTCCAGGTCGAAGCCCAGGTGGGGCCGGGCCAGGGCGGCGCTCTTCAGGTCGTGGCAGCTCGCGCAGAGGGCGGGCACCGCCGCGGTCAACAGGTCCGCCTGCGCCGTGCCGTGCGCGTCGTGGCAGGTGGCGCAGTTCCCGTCGGCGAACGGCTTGTGCTGCCGCGGGAGCGACCGCGCGGCCTGCAGGTCCTGGTGGCAGGTCCAGCACTGTTGTGCCCCTGCCGTGCGCAGCAGCGCCGGCTGGTCCGAGCCGTGCGGGTCGTGGCAGGCGGAGCAGGCGCCGTCGCGGGCGGGACGGTGGGCCAGATCCGCCCGCGGGAACAGGGAGCCGCTCTCGTGGCACGCGGCGCAGGCCTGGCCGACGCCGCCGGCCTTCAACAGGTGCTCGCCGCGGGCCGCGTGGGCGTCGTGGCAGGAACTGCACTCGCCGGCGGCGAAGGGGGCGTGGGCGTGCCGGCGCGGTTCCGTCAGCCCGTCGTGGCAGCCGGCGCACAGCGCCGTCTGGTCGGTGATCGGCGCGGCGTCCGCGTGGCAGACGGTGCAGTCGCGATCGTCGAAGGGCGGGTGCGAGTTCGGCCGGATCAGCGCCGCCTGCGCGGAGTGGTGCGGCGCGTGGCAGCCCGTGCAGTCCAGTCCGGCCAGATCGCGCCCGAGGTGGGCGCCCTTCAGCGCGGCGTCGCCCTCGTCGTGGCAGCGGAAGCACAGCTCGGCGGCCGGCGCCGTCAGCAGCGCGGGCTGCGCGCCGCCGTGGGGCTGATGGCAGGTCGTGCAATCGTCCATGATCGGCGGATGGACCGACTTCGCCGCCGCGACGTCGACCACGTCCTCGTGGCAGATCGTGCAGAGCAGGGGCTCGGGCGCGGCCAGCAGGTCGGCGCGGTCGGCGCGGTGGGCGTCGTGGCAGGCCGCGCAGTTGCCGGCGGCGACCGGCGCGTGGGCGTGCCCGCCGGCGCCGGGGCCGGTGTCGTGGCACTCCAGGCAGATCGTCGCGGCCGGCCGGCGCAGCATGGCGGCCTCGTCGCCGCCGTGGGGCAGGTGGCAGTCGCCGCAGAGGCCGTCCGCGACGGGCGGGTGCAGGCTGCCGCCGGCGGGCCGGGTCGACTGGTCGGCGTGGCAGGCCAGGCACGTCGTCGCCGGCGAGGCCTTCAGCAGGGACGGCTGGGCGGCGCGGTGCGGCGCGTGGCAGACGAGGCAGTCGCCCCGCGCGGCCACGTCGTGCGGGTGGGCGGTGACGAGTTCGACCTTGACCTTGAGGTGGCATCCCAGACACAGGGTCCCCGCCTGGGCCGTCAGCAGGCCCGGCTCGTTCGAGCTGTGGGGGTCGTGGCAGGCGGCGCAGTCCTGCTTGACGAAGGGCGCGTGGTTCGAGACGGCGGCGGCCGCGTCGCCGCCCACGCCCTCGTGGCAGCCCAGGCACAGTTCGCCCGGGGGCGCCGTCAGCAGCGCGGCGCGCGCGCCGCCGTGGACGTCGTGGCACGTGGAGCACGCGCCGTCGGCGACCGGCGCGTGGACCAGGTTCTTGCGGAACGACGCGTCGTCGTGGCATTCGAAGCAGAGCCGTCGCAGCTCGGTCTTGATCATGCCGGCGTGCGCGCTGCCGTGGGCGGCGTGGCAGTCCAGGCAGGAGCCGTCGGCGACCGGCGCGTGGGGCGTCGCGGCGCCCTCGCCGGGCTGGTCGTGGCAGGTCAGGCACAGGTCGTTGCCCTGGGCGACCAGAACGGCGGCGCCTGCGGCGTCCCGCGTGTGGCAGGCGGCGCAGTCGCGGTCCTGGACCGGCGCGTGCTGCACGGCCAGCAGGAGCTTCGGCGAGGCGGCGCTGTGGGGGTCGTGGCAGGACGTGCAACCTTCGAGGCCGAACGCCTCGCCGTGCGCCTGCGCGAGCTTGCGCGCGTCCTTGTGGCAGGACAGGCAGAGCTCGTCGACGGGCTTGTCCAGCAGGTGCGGTTCCGCGCTGCCGTGGGGAAGGTGGCAGGCGGCGCACCCGTCCTTCTTCAGGGGAGCGTGGACGAACGCGCGCGTGAACGCGGCGCCGTCGTGGCAGGTCAGGCAGGCGGCGTTGCCCTTCGCGGGCAGCAGGCCGGGCTGACCGCTGCCGTGGGGGTCGTGGCAGGCGACGCAGCCGCCGTCGCGCACCGGCGCGTGGACGTGCGGCAGGTCGGACTCGGCCACCTGCGGCGCGTGGCAGCCGGCGCACAGCTCGTTGCCGGATGCCTTCAGCGCCAGGCGTCCCACGACGCCGTGGACCTCGTGGCAGGACTCGCACTCGGCCCGGGCGAAGGGCGCGTGGGCGTGCTGCGCGCCGGCGGCCTTCTTCTGGTCGGCGTGGCAGTCCAGGCAGGTCTTCGAGCGGAACGGTCCCGCCGCCCGGGCGGCGGGCGGGTACGTGGCCGCCAGCAGCAGGACCAGGGCGAGGCAGGCGGACGCGCAGCGCTTATTCATGGCTCTCCTTCGCGGTCTCCCGGGCGAGCCGATCGCGGACGATGGTCTCGGCGCCGGGAACGATCCTGACGGTGGTGGCGGCTTCGAGGCGCGCGACCGCGTCGGCGATGTTCTCGCGCGTGCGCTGGGCCTTCATGCGCAGCAGCAGGTCCTCCCGGCAGTCCGCGAGGGTCCGCGGCACCGGCTGCTCGATCTCGGTCACCACGGCGACCACCCAGCCGCCGGGCACTTCGTAGGGATCCAGGACCTGGCCCGGGCGGGCCTCGCCCGGCTTCAGGCCGATCATCGACGGCTGGAGCCAGGTCGTGGGCAGGGCGGCGGCGTCCTGGCGGACCTCGGACGTGCGCTTGGCCAGCCAGGTCATCTCGGCGCCCTGGTCCAGGCGCTGCTTGAAGGTCACCGCGGCGCTCTGCTTCTCGAGCAGCACGCTCTGCACCTTCAGCCGGGCCGGCGGCGTCAGGTGCGCGATGTTCTCGCGGTAGAAGGCCGCGATCTCGGCCTCGGTCGGCGCGTAGCGGAAACGCCCCAGGGAGTTGACCATCTCCTCCAGCAACGAGGTCGCGCTCCTGCTGGGCCGCGAGGCGCTTGATCATGCGGCGCTCGGGGATCCCCAGCCGCGCGGACTCGTAGCCGAGCAGGGCCTCGCTGAACCACTTCTTGAAGAACTCGTCGCGGATCTGCGCCGCGTCGGGCTTGTTGGCGAGGCCGTGGAAGTGCTCGAAGCGCATGTTGCGCGTGAGCGCGCCGACGCGCAGGGCGCCCGACGGCAGCTTCGCCAGCACCGCGTCGCTCTCGTTCAGGCGCTTCTGGACCGCGGGATCGGTCGAGGCGTAATCGAGGGATGCGAGCAGCGCGGTGTCCACCTTGATCCCGTACTTCAGCTTCAAGCCGTCGACGTAGGCTTCGATGACTTGCTCGCGGGCGCGCGACGGGTCGGCGATGACGAGCGGCGCCGTGGCGGCGATCGAGTCCAGCAACGCGACGATGCTGCGGGAGCGGACGGTCTCGCGCACCTGCGCGGTGATCATGTCCTTGCGGTGCAGCCCCGTGCGGTAGCCCTCCTGGATGATCAGTTCGTTCTGGATCAGGCGCCTGAGCACGGCGGAGGGCTCGGGCATCTGCTGCTGGCCCTTGTTCATCTGCAGCGTGACGAAGAGCTCCATGTCCAGGTCGGCGACGGTGATCGTGTCGCGACCCACGAAGACCAGGGGCGCGTCGCCGGACGGGGCCGCCGCCGCGGCGGCCGCCGCGAGCAGGACCACGACCAGGAGCGACGGCGTGCGCGTGTGCGTGCGGGCGAACTTCATGTCAGCGTACCTTCCCCGGCTGCCGGGACGCATCCCAGAGCCTGTGCATGGCCGCGGCGATCAGCCGCCGCGGCGTATTGGATTCCACGTTGCCGAACCAGCCTGCGGCCGGGCGGTTGTCCTGATCGACGCCGTGGGCGGCGGTCACCAGGCCCGTCCCGGTGTCGACCGTGCGCAGGTGCAGGGAGAAGGACCTCACCGTCTCCCAGGACACGGCGCTCGAGGCCGGCGCGTCGTCGTCGGTCGCCGGGACGATCAGATCCGGGTCGCGGGTGATCATCTCGACCATGGTCGCCTCGGGCGCGCCGAACGAGCCGGCCAGCAGTTCCAGGCCGGACCGGTCGGGACGGCGCGGGTCGATGCCCTCGGCCGCCAGGGCGCCGCCCAGCACGGCCGGGTCCAGGACCGCGCGGACCGTGTCGGCCAGGACGGCTTCGAGCAGGCACTGCGTCGCGATCTGGGCGGTCGCGGCGTCGAATCCCAGCGGGAAGACCGCCAGCGGCGCGACGGGTGCGCCCGCTCTCGGCCGGTTCGCGGCGGCCAGCGCCGCGACGAGCCGGCGGCAGGCGGTCGCGAAGTCGATCCGCCAGGCGTCGCCGCCCAGGACGCACGCGTCCGAAGCGGCGGCCTCGACCAGGCCGGTCGTGGCGCGCAGCGTGCGGCCGGCGAGTTCGATCCCGTCGCGGCCGACGTAGAGGTGCACGATCAGCAGCCGCTGCGCGCCGGCGCTGTCCAGGCCGGCGAGGAACGGCGGCGAGAGCAGCCTCCCGTCGCGAACGCGGAAGCGCCGCTGCAGGGCCAGCGCCGCGTCGGCCGGCAGGGGCGCGTCGCCGGACCGCGCGAGCGCGCCGGCCAGCTCCTGCTCGCCGAGCGCGCGGAGGTCCGCCAGGTCCGCGACGCCGCTGCCGTAGCCCGCTCCGGCCATGAACAGCAGGACGCAGGTGCGGCCGGCGTCGTCGGGCGCCGCGTCCTGCGCGACGGCGGGGACGGCGATCGCCAGGCACGGCAGCAGCGCCAGGACCACCGCGGCGGCTCCGGCGTGCCGGAAGAAACGACTGCGGGACGTTCCTCGCATCAGAACAGCGACTCCAGCGCGTCGCGGACCGCGCGGCGGGACACCTCGTACTGGCTGGCCGAATCGCCGCCGAAGAGCTTGCGCCAGAACGACGAGCCGTCGCGGGCGACCTGGGCGTTCCAGACCATGGTGCCCGTCTCGGTCTCGAGCATCGAGAACGTCGCGGTGACCGCGTTCGTCTGGTCGCCGCCGCTGCGGCGCTGCCCGTAGTCCTCCACCGCGCCGGTGAAGATCGCCTGGACGCCGAGCGCCTCGCCGAGGGCGACGACCTGCTCCGGGGTCAGGGGCGTGTCCGGGCCCAGGCCGAGGCGGTTGTACGCGGCCAGCGTCGCGCCCGGATCGACGACCAGGAGCGCTTCGGTCTGCAGCAGCTCGGCCAGGAACACCGGCTGCAGCCGCGCCGCCGCGAAGCGGTCGGGACTCAGGTTCTGGAACGGGACCACCGCGCAGCGCTTGACGAAGCCGAGGTCCACGTCGGGGTGGACGAAGTGCGCGGTTCCGGGCGCGCATCCGGCCAGCGCCGCCAGCGACAACGCGAGCGCGATCCGTGTCCACATGCGAGGTGCCATGATCCCGTCTCCCCATCGTGGCGGCCGGCGGCGGCCGCGTCTCAGAAGCTCCAGTGAACCCTGAAATTGGTGTTGAAGGGCGAGTTCCGCTCGCCGTCCCGCTCGTACTCCTGGACCTCGCAGCCGCCCTCGAGCGTGAGGCGCGGGCGCGCCCGGCACACCGCCTGCAGGGAAGCTCCCTGCTGGTGGGTGTCGGTGCGCGTGTCCTGCTGGTCGCTGAGCGAGACCAGGAGGCTGACGCTGCCGCCCGGGAGCGGGCTCCAGGTCAGGTAGTGCCTCAGCATCCAGTCGTCCCGGCGGCGCTGCTCGTAGCGCGCGAGGCTGTTCACCGCGAGCAGCGGGAAGATCTGCCAGCCGACGTCGAGCTGCGTGTCGTTGAACGGCTCGAAGCCGGCGCCCGCCACCCTGCTCACCCAGCGGTTCACGCGGCGCAGGTTCACGTTCAGGTGCGGCTTCGGGGAACACGTGACGGTCGTCGCCACGGTCCACGAGCGCGAATCGTTCGAGGTGGCGTAGTCGTCGAGGCGGGCGTGGCTGATCTGCTGCTGCAGGCTCAGGGCCGGCGCCGGCCGCCAGGCGACGTCCAGCGAGGCGTTCTCGGTGGCCTTGTCCAGGTCGCGGCTGCGGTCCACCAGGCGCGACCATCCGAGGCGGCTCCAGAGGCGCGGGCCGTCGCGGCGGGACAGCGACAGGGCGTAGCCCTCCACGTCGGTGCTGCTGCGCGAGGGGCTCTCGAGGCGGTTGACGTGGTAGGCGCCGCCCGCGGTCCAGGCGTCGCGGCGCCAGGTCGCGCCGGCGCGGTGGCTGCTGCCGCTGAGGTTGCGCGATCCGTCGTCGTAGTCGCGCTCGTCGAAGCTGGCATCGTAGGCCAGGGTGAGGTCCCGGCGGATGTCGTACTCGAGGCTGCCGTTGATCTGGTACCGCGCGATGCCCGACGTGCTCGCGCCGGCGGGCCCGGTGGCCGGTCCTTCGATCTCCAGCTCCGTCAGCGCGATCACGGCCTCGGTGGGGCCGGTCTTGACGTCGACCAGCTTGAGCCGGCGGGCGGCGACGCCGCTTGCGAACTCCACGGTCCAGCCCTGACGGCCGTTGCCCCAATCGTGGTAGGCGACGTTCGCCGTGCCGGGGGCGAGCTCGGTCCAGGCGACCCCTTCGGGGTCGTCGTTCACGAAGACGCGCCACTGCAGGAACGCGGGGAAGCGCACGACGTCGGCGACGTAGAGCACGGCCCGGCTCATCGCCGTCGTCTCGCCGAAATCCACCACGAGGTTGCGGTAGTCGCCGCCGTATTCGCGCACGACGCTCTGCTCGTCGCCGATGTCCAGACCGGCCGGCTGATCGAGGTCCAGGTCGGCCAGCGCCGGCAGCGGCGAGGGCGCCGGCTCCAGGGGGTCCAGAGTTTCGGGCGTGTCGTCCAGGACGAAACCGATCGACAGCGGCACCAGCGGCGACCGCCGCTCGGCGCCGAGTTCGATGGTCTGCTGCAGGAACCGGCTGCGCGCGTCCAGCGCGTAGCGGACCCGGCCGGCGTCCAGCAGCCCGGACTTGCGGTACTGGAGGTTGTGGCTGGTGTAGAGGCGGCGGTTGCCGTCGGTCACCGTGCGGTTGTCGCTGCGCGTGTAGCCGTAGCGCAGGTTGCCGAAGCGCAGCCAGGAGCGTTCGACGCCGGCGCTCAGCTGGCGGTCGCGGGACTCGATCTCCGGCAGGAGCGCCTCGCGACGCCAGGAGGCGGTGTCCTGGTAACGCGCGTACCAGTCCCCCCAGCCGGGAACGCCGCGCACGTTGGCGCCCCAGTCCAGACGTTCGTCGCGGGTGCCGTCCAGCCCGGCTCCGCTCCAGGTCTTGCGGAAGGCGCTCGCCGAGAGCAGAGCCCGCAGGTTGCCGCCGCGGAACGTCAACGACGCGGTCGGCTGGTTCAGGATGTTCGAGAGGTCGCTGGAGAGGCCGCCGAAGCGGCTGGTCAGGTCCTCGCGCCGGTTGCGGAACTGGAGCCGTCCGGCGAGCTCGGGCGTGAAGCGGTAGACCTGTTCGAAGGAGTCGTCGAGGTAGAGGGTGCTGGTGCGGTACGCCTCGCCGCCGGACCGGCCTTCCTGGCGGCTGCCCTGGACGTCGATCTGGCCGTCGAGCGCCCAGGCGGCGCCGGCGGTCAGGACCAGGAGCGCGAGGGTCCCGGCGAGAACGTTTGTTGACCTAAAAAGATGCACCGGATGGCCCGATCCCGTCGCAAGTTCCCTAGTCGGCTGGGAATCCCCCGTGACTTCCTAGTATATAGTGCGTAACCGGGAGATTTCCCGTTTTTTTTCCAACGTACCGAACATGAGTATCGATACGGGTTCGTCCGCTGAAATTTCCCCTCAAGTGGTAATTTTGATATGTCGATACATATCGCACCATGCGAAAAATAAGCATCTATTCAGACAATTCGTGGTTCGGCCTGGCCTTGGTCATGGTGCTCCCGCTGGCCCTCGTCCGGGCAGCTCCGGTCGCGGCAACGCCCGCCCATGAACTGGTCGCCTGCGACCGCTGCCACGGTGGCGGCAAGGCGGCGCCCGGTGCCCAGGGAATCGGCGACGGCGCCTGCCGTGACTGCCACCCGGGTGCGGCGCGCGGCGATGCGCCTTCCTCGGCGTTCCACGCCCGCTCCGGGCGGGACTGCCTCGATTGCCACGCCTTCCATGCCCCGCAGGAGATCCGCGCCGGCGCCGTCGTCTTCCGCTTCGCGCACGGCGATGCGTCCGCCCGGGCCCTCTGCCGCTCCTGCCACGCGGCTGGGAGCGATCTCGCATCCCTGGGCGACGGGCACCGCGCGGCGGCCGCCGTCTACCACGCCGACGCGTCCCGGCTCGCCGGCCTGACCCCGTCGCAGAGCTGCCTGCTCTGCCACGGCGAGTCCGGGGGCGAGGCCGCCGCGCAGCAGCTCGCCGCGGTCGCCCCGCGCTTCGCCGAGCACGCCAGCCACCCCTACGGCGTCGCGCCCGCGTTCCGGAGGCGGCGGCGGTTTCCCGGTCAAGCCGCGCCTCGACGCGCGGCTCGAACTCTTCGACGGCCGCATCGAGTGCCAGACCTGCCACCGCCTCGCGGGCGGGAACGCCGACCTGCTGGTCGCGCTCGACGGGCCCGACGGCCTCTGCCTCGGCTGCCACGGCCGCGCCGGTTCGCCCGGTCCGCGGTCGCCGCGGCGGCCGCTTCAGCCGCCGACCGCGACGGCCAGCGCCTCGCGCGCGGCCGCGACGGTCGTGTCGATGTCTTCGTCGGTGTGGGCCGCGGACACGAAGCCCACTTCCCAGCCCGAGGGCGCCAGGTAGACGCCGCGCTCGATCAGCGCGCGGTGCAGCCGGCCGTACGTCGGCATGCGCGCGCCGTCGACGGCGGCGAAGCTGACGGGCGCCTCGGCCTGGAACACCGTCCAGAACAGCGACCCCTGCCGCACGACGGACGCGACCGCGCCGGCGGCGGCGGCCGCCTCGCGCAGGCCCGCCTCGAGCCGCGCGCCCTTGCGCTCCAGCTCCGCGTAGAACCCCGGCCGCCCGATCTTCGCGAGCGTCGCGAGCCCGGCGGCCATCGCCACCGGATTGCCGCTCAGGGTGCCGGCCTGGTAGACCGGTCCCAGCGGCGACACCTTCTCCATGATGTCGCGCCGGCCGGCGTACGCGCCGACGGGCATGCCGCCGCCGATGATCTTGCCGTAGGTGCCGAGGTCGGGCTCGATCCCGTACAGCTCGGCGGCGCCGCCCGCCGCCACGCGGAAGCCGCTGATCACCTCGTCGAAGATCAGCAGCGCGCCGTGGCGCGCGGTCAGCTCGCGGCACGCGCGCAGGAACGCCGGCGTCTGCAGCAGCAGGCCCGCGTTGGCCGGCACCGGCTCGATGATCAGCGCCGCGACCTCGTCGCCGTGGGCGGTGAAGAAGGCGCGCAGGCGGTCCTCGTCGGCCAGCGGCAGCACGGCCGTGTGGCGCGTGACGTCGGCCGGCACGCCGCCGCTGCTCGGGGTGCCGAAGGTGGCCAGGCCGCTGCCCGCGTCCACCAGCAGGCTGTCGACGTGGCCGTGGTAGCAGCCCTCGAACTTCACGATCAGGTCGCGGCCGGTGAAGCCGCGGGCCAGCCGCACCGCGCTCATCACGGCCTCGGTGCCCGAGCTGACGAAGCGCACGCGGTCGCACCAGGGCAGGCGCGCCAGGAAGGCCTCGGCCAGCAGGACCTCGCGGCGGCTCGGCGCGCCGAAGCTCGCGCCCTCGGGCACGGCCTCGAAGACGGCCGCCTGCACGTCGGGGTCGGCGTGGCCGAGGATCAGCGGCCCCCAGCTCTGGCAGTAGTCGAGGTACTCGCGGCCGTCCTCGTCGGTGAAGCGGGCGCCCCGCGCGCTGCGGAAGAACAGCGGGTCGCCGGGCACGGACTTGAAGGCGCGCACCGGCGAGTTGACGCCGCCGGGCAGCGCCTCCCGCGCGCGCTCCCACCAGGCGGCGTTGCTCATCGGATCCACCCCCCGCGCAGGGCGTCGCGGCCGTGGTAGGTGATGATCAGGTCGGCGCCGGCGCGGCGCATGCCCAGCAGGTTCTCCATGACCACGGCGCGCTCGTCGGCGAAGCCGGCCTTCACGGCGGCCTTCACCATCGAGTACTCGCCGCTGACGTTGTAGCAGACCACCGGGCAGAGCGCCTGCTCGCGCACGCGGCGCACGATGTCCAGGTAGGCCAGCGCCGGCTTGACCATGACCATGTCGGCGCCCTCCTCCATGTCCAGCAGCGCCTCGAGCAGGGCCTCGCGGCCGTTGCGCGAGTCCATCTGGTAGGTCTTGCGGTCGCCGCGCGGCGCGCTGTCGCAGGCGTCGCGGAAGGGGCCGTAGTAGGCGCTGGCGAACTTGGCCGAGTAGGCCAGGATCGAGGTGTTGACGAAGCCCTCGTCGTCCAGCAGGTCGCGGATGGCGCCGACGCGGCCGTCCATCATGTCGCTCGGGCTGACGATGTCGGCGCCCGCCTTCGCGTGGGCCAGGGCCATGCGCGCCAGCTGGTCGGCGCTGGCGTCGTTGACCACGACGCCGTCCTCGAGGAAGCCGCAGTGGCCGTGGCTCGTGTAGGCGCACAGGCAGACGTCGGTCACCAGCACGACGTCGCGGCCGAAGCGGTCGCGCAGGGCTTCGAGGGCCTGCGGCACCAGGCCGTCCTTGGCCACGGCCGCGGTGCCGTGGTCGTCCTTGTGCTCGGGGATGCCGAACAGCAGGTGCGTGCGCAGGCCGAGCTCGACGTCGGCGGCGACCTCCTCCACGAGCTTGTCGACCGAGACGTGCGTGACGCCGGGCATGCTCGAGATCTCGTCGACGTGCCCGCGTCCCTCGACCACGAAGTGCGGGGTGATCAGGTGGCGGGCCGCGATGTCGGTCTCGGCGACGAGCTCCCGCATCAGCGGCGTCGTGCGCAGGCGGCGGGGGCGGTGCAGCAGGTTCATGACGGCATCTCCCGGAATGAAGGGTCCGTGACGGGACCCAGGCCGCAGGCCCGGGCCATGGCTGACAGGTCGGGCGCGTCGGCGACCAGGGGGTCGAAGCCGGCGGCGCGGGCCGCGGCGGCCGTCGTTTCCCCGATCGCCACGCAGGGCGGGCGCAGCGCGTAGGCCGCGGCGAAGGCGCCCACGGCCGAGGGCTCGCGAAGAAGACGAGGTCGCCCTGCGCGAAGGGGTCCCGCGGCAGTTCCCCGGCGGGGATCGCCTCGGTGCGGTACAGGGGCAGTTCGACGACCGTGCAGCCGGCGGCGCGCAGGCCGGCGGCGGGTTCGGACAGCCGGCGGTCGGGGCCGGGCAGCAGCACGCGGGCGGGCGCCGCGCCGGCGGCGACGAAGGCGCGGGCCAGCTCGGCCCCGTCGCGGCAGCGCGCGTTCAGATCGTCGCGCCAGCCGTGGTCGGCCAGGACGGCGGCCGTGCCACCGCCGAGGGCGCCGATCCGGGCGCTGCCCGGTGACTGGCCGGCGTCCGCGAAGGCTCGCACGCCCTGCGGCGAGGTGAACAGGATCCAGTCGAAGGCGGCGGGGTCGACGTCCGCGGGCGGCGTCAGCGGGGCGTAGCGCAGCAGCGGCAGTTCCAGCACCGTGGCGCCGGCGGCCGCCAGGGCCGTACGCCAGGCCCGGTTCTGGGCCTCTTCGCGGGTCAGGACGATGCGCCGCGGGGGGGCTCTCATGCCGGCTGCCCCTCGCGGGCCCTGATCCTGCGCAGCGCTTCATCGCCCAACGCCTCGGGGTCGGGCCCGTCCAGCCGCAGGTGCAGCGGCGCGCCGACGCCGTCGCGCGGGCTCCAGAAGGCGCTCAGCCGGAAGCCGTCGCCGAGCGGGCGCACGTTCACGCCGAAGGGCAGCTGGCAGCCGCCGTCGAGCCGCTCGAGCAGCGCCCGCTCCACCGCGACGGCGCGGCCGTCGGCCTCGCAGTGCAGGCGGTGCACGAGGTCGCGCACGCGCGGCTCGTCGCGGCACTGCAGGGCGAGCATGCCCTGCGCGGGGGCGGGCACGAAGTCGTCCACTTCCAGCGGCAGCACGCAGAGGTCGCCCAGGTCGAGCTCCAGGCGCAGCACGCCCGCGCGCGCCAGCAGGATCGCGTCGTACTGCCC
>JADJIV010000027.1:0-42650 GCA_016706845.1 bacterium | reverse complement strand
CGCGTCGACAACCCGGAGCACCTGATCGCCAGCCACATCCTCCCCTGGCGCCATGCGGACAACGAACAGCGCCTGGACGGGGAGAACGGCCTGCTGCTGACGCCATCGGTCGACCACCTGTTCGACCGGGGCTTCATCTCGTTCCGGGACGACGGGCACCTGCTGGTCTCGCCGGTGGCCGACCGGAAATCACTGGCGCGCATGGGCGTCGAGACGGATCATCCCGTCACCGTCGGCGCGTTTTCTGAAGGTCAACGCCGGTTCCTGGCGTTCCACCGCGATGACATCTTCCTGGAGTCGGCATGATCACCTGCCCTTTCTGCCCTCCCTTGCCCTCGCCACCGGTTGCCGAACACGGCACCAGCCTGGCGATCCGCGACGGCTACCCCGTGGCGCCCGGCCACACGCTGATCGTACCCAGACGTCACGTGGCTTCGTTCTTCGCCCTGGACGCAGGCGAGCAGGGCCGACCTGCTGGCGCTCCTGAACAAGGTGGTGGCGGACCTGGACGGGGAGTTCGCGCCCGACGGCTACAACATCGGCCTGAACGAAGGCGAGGCGGCCGGACAGACCGTGATGCACGTCCACCTGCACGTCATCCCGCGCCGCACCGGCGACGCGGCCGACCCGCGCGGCGGCATCCGATGGGTCCTGCCCCGGCAGGCCGACTACTGGACGAAGGGGTAGGCGTGGCGCCGCCGAACGAGAGCTTCCAGCTGGAATTCCTCAGCTACGTCCAGCGGCTGCTCGACGAGGGCGAGTTCACGGCGACCTACAAGTACGCCCTGCTGATGGCGCTCGCGGATCTGGCGGTCGAACGGGGGAACGACAGCGGCGAACCGCTGACTCTCGGGATCCACGACATCGCTGGCAAGTTCGTGAGCTACTATTGGCGACAGGCGCGCCCTTACGTCAACGGGCCGGAGCGGGGGCTGCTCCACCAGAATACCGGCGCACAGGCGCGCATCGTCAATCTGGTCCGGGATGCCGCGGCCGCGGCCCCGCAGACGACCGAGGCGCCCTACCATGTCAGCGGGCCGGGGTCATCGTTGGTGCGCGAGGTCGCGCAAACCGTCTGGATCATGCCTCTCTGGAAACTCCAGATCCTGAACGGCCAGATCGAGGGCGCTGCTGTATCCGCACACGATGAGCCGCGAGTCCGTCGTGCTGAACCCCGGCGTCGCCTTCTGCTTCCGCCGCTTCCACGGTCTCGTCACGCGACTGGTGCAGGACGCCTGGATCCGCTTCGTGCGCAACCGGCCCGCCAATCAGCCGCTGCTCGGCGAAGCCGTGGACCTGGGCGCCTTCCTGTTCGGCAGCGAGCGCGCCAACCTCGACCTCTACCGGCCGCTCCTGGTCGAGATGCAGGGGAACACCTGTTTCTACTGCACGGCCAGGCTGGGACGGAGCGACGTGGACCACTTCATCCCGTGGTCGAAGTACCCCCACGATCTCGGGCACAACTTCGTGCTCGCCTGCGCCCCCTGCAACCACAGCAAGCGCGACCTGCTGGCGGATCACCGGCATCGCGAGCGCTGGTTAAGGCGCAACCAGGACAAGGGAGCGCAGATGTCGGCGGAATTCCAGGACCTGCGGCTGCCGCACGACCTGACGGGGAGCTTGACCGTTGCCGCCTGCAGCTTATTCCCAGGCCGATGCCGCCGGGGCCCACTTGTGGAGTGCCGGATAATTCCAATGGCAGAACCACGTCGGTGACGGCGCTTGGCTTCAGGCGCCGTGTCCGCGCCGGGAGTTTTCAGCGCACCAGCACCGCCTTGACCGCCCCCGCCCCCGCCTCCGTCGCGATCCGCACCACGTACCCGCCGGCCGGCATCTCGCGGCCCCGCCCGTCCCGGCCGTCCCATGCCGCGACGTGCGCTCCCGCCGTCTGCGGACCGTCCGCCAACACCCGCACCAGCGCCCCGGTCAGCGCGTGGACCGTCAGCCGCGCCGTCCCGGGCCGCGCCAGCTCGTACGACACCTGGGTGCTCGGGTTGAAGGGGTTCGGGTACACGTGGAGCAGCGGCACGAGCGCGCCGGGCGTCTCGGTGGCCCCGAACACGACCGTCACGTCGCCCAGCGCCGTCCAGGCGTCGGGGGATGCGGCGTGCAGCAGCGTGTAGCGGACCGAAGGCGCCCCCGCCAGCAGGGGGGACTCGTCGCGGGCGACATAGCTCATGCCGGCTGCGACGAGGGGGTCCGGCAGGAAGGAGACGTCCCAGCTATCGCCGGCCGACTCGGCGTTCAGCCGCAAGGATACGGCATCGATCGGCTCCGCTAGCGACCACGCCAGATCGACGGCCCGGAACCGCTGCGGCGGTGTCCCCTGGACTCCGAAATCCTCCGCATCGGGTTCGCTCACGGCGGCGGTGAATGTGGACAGCACGGTCGGCAATCCCTCTCCGGCGCACTGCTGCGGCAGAACGGTCAACCCGGCGACGCCGCACGCGACATAGACGTAGCGGTCGTTCGCGATCACATCCAACGCTTCGGCGATATCATCGACGATGCGAACGGATTGCGGGCCTTCCCGGTAATACTGGCACACCTGGATCCCGGCCGGGCCCTCGGCGATGTAGCCGTAGGGTCCGGAGATGCACAGGTTCCGGGCACCGCCCGGTGAAGCCAGCCCACCGATGGCTTGAGGTGTCACCTGGCCGTCGGCCATGACGCGGAATACCTGGATGCCGCCGGCGCCTTCAGCCACGTAGAGATATCCGCGGATACCGTGTGTCGATGCGAAGGTGATGCCGACGGCGTCGTCCAGCGTCTCGACGACATCCACGATCACGGGATTTCCGGGATCCACGATATCGACGACCAGCACGCCCGACACGCCATCGGCGACGTAAGTCTTGGATCGGGTATTCAACACATAGACACCTTGGGCACTGCCCGGCGTGTCCACACCGCCGACGATGGCGGGATGAGCAGGGTCTGCGACGTCGACCAGGAGCAGACCGCCGACGCCATCCGCGACATGGGCGAGGCTGCCGGCGACCGCGACCGCACACGCCGAACCCGGCGTGTCCACACCGCCGACGTGCCGTGGACTCGCGGGGTTGGAGACGTCGACCACCTGGAGGCCGGACTCGCCGGCGGCGACGTAGGCGTACGGCCCCACGACAGCCACATCGACGGCATTCCCCGGCAAGGTCAGGGTGCCCACCAACCGGGGATCCAGATGGTTCGAGACATCGACCACGCACAATCCGGCATCGCCGCACGCGAGGTAGGTGTAGTCGCCCTGGACGGAAATGCCAGCGGCGGTTCCCGGCAGGTCCACGCTGGCCGAGGGGACCGGGTCCGTCGTCTCGATGATCTCGATCCCGCGCGCATCGACGGCGGCGAAGACGAGATCGCCCACCACGGCCACGCTTGTGACGTTGTCAGTGGGCCAGTAACTGTCGACGAGTTCGGGAGACCCGGGATCCGTGACGTCGACCAGATGCAGGCCCGTCGAGTCCCCGACGTAGAGGAATGCTGGCGACAACACCATATCCCGGGCATTCCCCGGCATGGGCACCACAGCGACGATCACCGGCGATTGGGGGATCGTGATGTCCGCCACCACCAATCCGGTACCGGAATCCGCGATGTAGGCATAAGCGCCGACGATCTCCGTGTTGAGAGCTTCTCCCGGCGTGTTCAGCCCGCCCACGATCTGCGCCGTGGCCGGATCCGTGATGTCGATCACCTGCAGGCCGGAAGTGCCGTCAGCAACGTAGATGTACGATCCCGAGATGGTCACGCCCATCGCGGAGACGGGGGTGTTGACGGTCGCGACCAGCCGCGGGTCGCTCACGTCCGTGATGTCGATGATCTGGACTCCGGCGTAACCGGCGGCGATGTAGGCGTAGTGACCGGCGATGACCACGCCGTAAGCAGATCCCTCCACGTCCACGCTGCTGACGACCTCAGGTTCCGCGGGGTCCGTAACGTCGACGACATGCAGACGTGCGGCGGCGTCCACGACGAAGGCGTGGTCGCCCTCGACGGCGACGCCCATTGCGCCGTTGGTGATCGGAATGCTGCTGACGATCTGGGGCGGCTCCGGTCCGGTGATATCGACGATCTGCAGTCCCGAAAACAAATCGGCGACGTAGGCGTGACCGCCGGCGATTTCGATGTCGCTGGCGTTGCCCGGCGTGTCGAGCCTGCCCACCCATTTCAAGTAACCGTAGTAGTTGAAACAGTACCACCAATCGACCCCGTACAGGCTGGAGGCCAGCGCGAGGATCACGATCACCAGACCGAGGCCACACACCGGCCTCCCGCGCAGCGGCGCGATCGGGCGCCTGGCCCGCGCCAGGACGTGCCGATGAAACGGACTCGACGGGCATCCTGTCATGGCCGGGCCTCCTCGAATCGTGACAGCGATCTGCACCACGCGTCGTCATACCTGCTATACGACGTCGTTCAACGCACCAGCACCGCCTTCACCGCCCCCGTCCCCGCCTCCGTCGCGATCCGCACCACGTACCCGCCGGCCGGCATCTCGCGGCCCCGCCCGTCCCGGCCGTCCCACGCCGCGAAGTGCGCTCCCGCGGTCTGCGGCCCGTCCGCGAGCACCCGCACCAGCGCCCCGGTCAGCGCGTGGACCGTCACCCGCGCCGTCCCGGGGTGCGCCATCTCATACGACACCTGCGTGCTCGGGTTGAAGGGGTTCGGGTACACGTGGAGCTTCGGCACGCCCGCGCCGGGCGTCTCGGAAGACCCGAACACGACCGTCACGTCGCCCAGCGCCGTCCAGGCGCCGGGGGACGCGGCGTAGAGCAGCGTGTAGCGGGCCGATTGCGCCGCTGCCAGCAGGGGGGACTCGTCGCGGGCCACGTAACACGGTCCGCCGTCAGCGACCGGATCCGGCGTGAACGGCACGTCCCAGCTCTCGCCGACCGCCCCGGCGCTCAGTCGCAAGGATCCGGCGTCGAGCTCTGCCGACAGCATCCATGCCAGATCGACGGCTCGCGACCGCTGCAACGGTGCACCTGACAGTCCGGGCACCGCCGGCGATGGCGGCGACGAGGCGTCCACCACCGCGGTGAACGAAGCGAGCAGGTTCGGGACGAACAGATCGCACTGGACCGGCATCACGGCCAACCCGGCGGGCCCGGCGGCGATCTGGACGAAGGAGCCCAAGACCGCTACGCCGCGGACCAGTCCCGGCACGTCAACCAATTCGACTGCGAACGGGCCGCCCATGGATCGTTCCATGACAAAGAGGCCATGTTCTTTGAGGGCGACGTAGACGTGGTTGTAAGTGACCGCGATCCGGTGGGCGGGGCCGGGTGTCGCGCTACTGTCGACGAGCCAGGGATAGAGTGGGGACGACACGTCGTAGACTTGGAGACCGGTATCCCCTTCGGCGACGAAGAGGCGGCCGTCCCAGTAGCGCGCGTCCAGAGCGAGGCCCTCGGCGTCGCCGAGCGTGTCGAGGTTGCCGTGCAGGATGGGGTGCGCCGGATTCGCGACATCGACGATCTGCACGCCGGCATTCCCGTCCGCGACGTAGGCGCAGCCCCGACCGACGCAGACGTCCAGGGCGTAGCCGGGCGTGTCCACGCTGCCCAGGACCACAGGGTGTTGGCGGTCGGAGAGATCGACCACCAGCAACCCGATCGTCCCGGCAGCGACATAGCTGATCGTCCCCTCGACCGCCACGCCGCCGACGAATCCGGGCGTCTCCAGCGTGCCGACGAGCAGGGGGTTGCCGGGATCCGCGATGTCGACCACCTGCAGCCCCGCCTCCCCGTCCGCGACGAGCAGGCAGGTGCCGGAGATCGCCACGTCGCCCGCAATTCCAGGTGTGTCCAGACCGGTCACGGCCAGAGGATGGTAGGGATCCGCGACATTGAACACCTGCAGACCGGCATCCCCGGCCGCCACGTAGGCGTGGACGCCCGAAGCCGCGACGGCTGCGGCCTCCCCCGGCGCCTCGACGCTCCCGATGATCCCGGGCACCGCAACGTCCAACACATGCATCCCGTAACTGCCGTCCGCCACGAAGGCGTAGGGCCAAGAAACAGCGATGCTGGTAGCGCCGCTGGCGAGCCCCTGGCCGTCCTCGACGACGGGAGCCAGGGGGTCGGACAGGTCGATCGTGCACATGTAGGAATAGAACACGACGTGAGCCGTGGACCCCGTCAGGACGACGCCATGGCAGTAGCCGAAGCGGTCGACGCCGCTGACGATCTGCGGGTTGGCGGGGTCCGAGAGGTCGCACACCTGCAGGCCCGCGTCGCCGTCCGCGACGTAGGCCTTGGCTCCCGCGAGGACCACTTCACGGGCCTGGCCGGGCGTGTCCAGGCAGGCGACGATCTGCGGGCTCGCGGGGTCCGTGACGTCGATCACCTGCACGCCGAAATCCCCGTCCGCGACGTAGGCGTACGGCCCCTCCACGGCCACCCCCCAGGCGTTCCCCGGCGTGTCCACGCTGCCCAGGAGCCGCGGGTGCGCCGGATCCGCGATGTCGATCACGTGGAGGCCGGACAGATCGTCCGCGACGTAGGCGCGGTCGCCCGACACGGCCGTCTGCCAGGCATGCCCCGGCGTGTCCACGCTGCCCACGAGCGCGGGGTGCCGCGGGTCCGCGACGTCGATCACCTGCAGGCCGAGCTCGTAATTCGCGACGTAGGCGAGATCCCCCGCGATGGCGACGTCCATGGCGTGTCCCGGCGTGTCGATGCCGCCCACGATCTGGGCGTAGTACGGGAACGAGACGTCGATCACCTGCAGGCCGGCCAACCAGTCCGCGACGTAGACGTAGAGGCCGGAGACCGCCACGTCGTAGGCCAGTCCCGGCGTGTCGACGCTGCTGACGCCGCGGATGTGGTCCCTGTAATCGGTGCAGGCGGTCGCCGCCGATCCGGACGCGCACGCGCACGCCAGGGCGAGGGACGCAGCGGCCAGTCCGGCGCGGCGTCGCATGGTCGTCTGCCGCAGCGGTGTCATGGCGGCGGAGGTCCGCGAGTCGGAATGTTCTGAGTCGGAACGGAGGTGAGTCATCGGCATGGTCCAGCCCCCTCGTGCAAAGGGTCACGGTCGTCGGCGCATCGCATCGGACTTGGGATGGGATCCCCGGTCGATAGTCAAATGCTGAAGGTCACCCTCCGTTGGGATACTGCACGAGAGATGGGGATATTCTAGCAGATCGGGAGTCGTGGCGAGAGGGGAAGATCCGAAATCAGATTAAAAACGAATCAGGAAATCCAGGCCTCGCCCTCCCCCGCCTCCGGATGAAACGCCAACCCCGTCACATTCCCGCTGCGCACCCCCACCGTCTCCCCGCGCCACGTCGCCACGACCTCGACCCCCGGGCCAACCTCGAGGATCCGCGGCGCCCGGATGAACACGCCCGGCACCGTCCCCGAGCGCCCCGCGACGGCGACCTCGTCGACGAACGAGTCCACCTGCCGCCCGTAGCCGTTGCGCTGTACAAGCACGTCCAGCAGCCCCAACGGTTTCACGCCGTGCCTTTTCTCGTCCTCGTCGACGCGCGCCGCCAGCATGATGAGCCCGGCGCAGGTGCCCAGGATCGGCTTGCCCGCCGCCGCGAAGTCCAGGATCGGCTGCCGCAGCCCCACGATGTCCATGAGGCGGGTCATCGTCGTGCTCTCGCCGCCGGGGATGACGAGGCCACGGCACGCGGCCAATTCCTCGGGCCGGCGCACGTAGAGGTACGCCTCGCCCTGCCGGTCCAGGGCCGCGGCGTGGAGTGCGAAGTCGCCCTGCAGGGCGAGGATGCCGATGGGATATCCGGTCATGCGCGCCACGGCTACCAGCCGCGCCCCGCCATCTTCTGCTCCTCGGGCATCGTCGCGATGTCCAGGCCGCTCATCGGCTCGCCGAGGTGCATGCTGATCTCCAGCAGCTTCACGGGGTCCTGGTAGAAGGTGACGGCCTGCACGATGGCCTCGGCGCGGGGCTTCGGGTCCTTGCTCTTGAAGATGCCCGAGCCGACGAAGACCGTCTCGGCGCCCAGCTGCATCATCAGGCTGGCGTCGGCCGGGGTGGCGACGCCGCCGGCGGCGAAGTTCGGCACCGGCAGCTTGCCGGTCTTCGCGACCTCGAGCAGGATGTGGTAGGGGGCGCCCAGCTCCTTGGCTTCGTGCATCAGCTCGTCCTCGCGCAGCACCGTCAGGCGGCGGATGCCTTCCTGCACCTGGCGCATGTGGCGGACGGCCTCGACGATGTTGCCGCTGCCGGCCTCGCCCTTGGTGCGGATCATCGCGGCGCCCTCGCCGATGCGGCGCAGGGCCTCGCCCAGGTCGCGGCAGCCGCAGACGAAGGGCACCTTGAAGGCCCACTTGTCGACGTGGTTCTTCTCGTCGGCGGGGGTCAGGACCTCCGACTCGTCGATGAAGTCCACGCCGAGGGCCTCGAGGATCTGGGCCTCGGCGAAGTGGCCGATGCGGCACTTGGCCATGACCGGGATCGACACCGTGTCCTGGATCTGCTTGATCATCGCGGGCTGGCTCATCCGCGCGATGCCGCCGTCGCGGCGGATGTCGGCGGGGATGCGCTCGAGCGCCATGACGGCCACCGCGCCGGCCTCCTCGGCGATCTTGGCCTGCTCGGCGTTGGTGACGTCCATGATGACGCCGCCCTTGAGCATCTCGGCGAGGCCGACCTTCAGCCGCATGCGCTCCTGGATCTTCTGATCCGTCCACGGGGTCTGCATGGCACCGTCTCCTGTTGGGGTGCGCGGCGAAGCCGCTCCGGGAAACAAGATAATCACAGCCGGCGGCGTTTGAAAGCGCCCCCCGGCCCGCCTAGTACGACTGCGCGAACAGGACCCGCCGCCCGCTGGGCTTCCCGCAGCGGATGCAGGCGCCGGACTCGTCCGGCGTCCCGAGCGGGATGTTGCGGATCGTGACCTTGGTCTCGTCCTGGATCGCGGCCTCGCAGGCGTCCTGCCCGCAGTGGTGGCAGTGCGCGAAGCCCCCCGCGCCGTTGTAAAGCGCCAGGAACTCGTCCCAGGTCTCCAGCCGGTGCGTGTTGGCCGTACGGCGCGCCACGGCCGCGTCGTACAGCTCGCGCTGCATGCGCTCCAGGTGGACGGCGACCGCGTCGGCGAGCCCGGCCAGCGGCGTCGGGAACTTCTGGCCGTCGTGCCGGGTGACCAGGACGCACTTGTCCTCGGCGACGTCGCGCGGCCCCAGCTCCAGCCGGATCGGCATGCCCCGGCGCTCCCACTCGCCGTACTTCCAGCCGGGCCGCATGTTGTCGCGGTCGTCGACGTGCACGATCCCGGCCACCGGGCGCAGGCTCTCGCGCAGCTCGGCGGCCTTGGCCATGACCAGGGCGCGCTCGTCGTCGTTGCGCCAGATGGGCACGATCACGACCTTGCGCTGGGCGATGCGCGGCGGCAGCACCAGCCCGTTGTCGTCGCTGTGGCACATGATCAGCGCGCCGATCAGGCGGGTCGACACGCCCCAGCTCGTGGCCCACACGTAGTCCTGGCCGCCGGCGGCGTCCTGGAACTTCACGTCGAAGGCCTTGGCGAAGTTCTGGCCCAGGTCGTGGCTGGTGCCCGCCTGCAGGGCCTTGTTGTCCTGCATCATGGCCTCGATGGAGAAGGTCTCCACGGCGCCGGCGAAGCGCTCGCGCGGCGTCTTGGCGCCGCAAACCACGGGCATCGCCAGGATGTCCTCGGCGAACCAGCGGTAGCACTCCAGCATCCGCAGGGTCTCCTCGCGCGCCTCCTCGGCCGTCGCGTGCGCGGTGTGCCCCTCCTGCCACAGGAACTCCGTCGTGCGCAGGAACAGGCGCGTGCGCATTTCCCAGCGCATGACGTTGGCCCACTGGTTGATCAAGAGCGGCAGGTCGCGGTAGCTCATGATCCACTTGCGGTACTGGTTCCAGATGACCGTCTCGCTGGTGGGGCGGATGATCAGCTCCTCCTCCAGCTTCGAGGCGGGGTCCGGCTCGACGGTGACCTTGCCGTCGCGCTCGACGGTCATCAGCCGCGAGTGCGTGACGATGGCGCACTCCTTGGCGAAGCCCTCGACGTGCTGCGCCTCCTTCGCCAGGAAGCTCTTGGGGATCAGCAGCGGGAAGTAGGCGTTGACGTGGCCCAGCTCCTTGAAGCGGTCGTCGAGCTGCCGCTGCATGCTCTCCCAGATGGCGTAGCCGTTGGGGCGGATGACCATGCAGCCGCGCACGGGGCTGTTCTCGGCCAGCTCGGCGGCGGCGATGACGTCCTGGTACCAGCGCGAGTAGTCCTCGCTGCGCTTGGTGATGTCGGCCATGGGGGTCCTTTCGGGGGCCTCACGCGTAGGCACGGCGCGGGCCGGCTGCCCGCGACCGCCGGAAGATAACATCCAAATCCCGTCCGGGAAAGGCGGGCTGCGACCGCCCTAGAAGCGGTATCCCAGCCGCAAACTGCCGAACCCGAGGCTCTGGTCGTCCTCGTCGGCGGCGTGGCTCTCGGGCAGGTACTGGGCCATCCCGTCCAGCCGCAGCCGGTCGGTCAGGGCCCACGACAGGCTCAAACCCACCTCGACGTAGGTGAAATCCGTGTACAGCGCGCCCAGGGGGTCGTCCGCGCCGGCCTCGTCGTAGTCCCGGCGCCCGGCCTCCAGGGACAGCAGGAGCGTCAGCGCTTCGCCGTAGCTCTCCAGGGCGCCGCAGGCCCCCAACTGCCGGTAGCTCTCCCCCTCGGCGTGGGAGTCCAGGCTCTCGCGGACGGCCCCCAGCTCCCAAAGCGGCCCCAGCACGTCTCCGGCGCGCACCGTCGCTCCGGTCTCCAGGCGCGTCTGGTTGGCGTAGGCCCCCACTCTTCGTCGTAGTGCCAGCTCTCCAGCAGAGCCGCCGCCACGAGGCGCAGCGCGCCCGCGGGCGCCGCGACCTCGGCCGCCAGCGCGTGGCTCCAGGCCGAGGGGCGCACGGCGCTGACCCGGACCCGCCGCCGCTCGCTGCGCCCGTCGAGCTGCCAGGACGGCCCGTCGAGGGGATCGTGGGACCAGGCGAGGTCCAGGCCCAGGGTGGCGCGGTCGATCTCGGTGGTGTCGGGATAGGCTCGCTGCCCGTACTTCAGCCCGGCCCGCCAGCGATCGGCGGACCCGGCCGTGGAGACCGCGGCGAAACCGGCGGTCCAGTCGTCGCGCCGGGGCTCCAGCTCCGAGGGGTCGGCGTAGCGCAGCGTCGCCGCCGAGGCGCGCGCCTCCCAGGCCGCGACCCCGCCGCGCGCGAGCAGCCAGCGGGCGGACAGGGACCCTTCCGCGTGGTCGCTGCTGAGATTGTAAGTGGTGCCTTCGTTGTAGCGCACGGCCTGGGCCGAGCCCGCGACCCGCAGCACCGGGGACCGTCCATCGGGGCGCAGCGCGTACTCCCAGTCGAGCTGGCCCCGCGTGCGCTCGGATCCGGCCGACAGCCGCGGCCGCACCGTCCAGGCGTGCCGGCTATCCGGCGGCGTGCGGCCCTCGGCGCCGAGCGTCAGGTCGAACTCGCTGACCGCCTCGACCGTGTCCTCGAGGGCCAGGGAATAGCGCTGCACGAAGGTGTCGTAACCGGGCGAGGCCGAGGCGGTCCACTGCCAGGGCGCGGCGCGCGCGCTGCAGGAACACAGGCCGCCGCCCAACCAGGCGGCGCCGGGCCGGAGCCGCCGCGTCCGGCAGGGAGGAGCCGGCGCCGGGGTCATCGGCAGAGCGCCTCGGCCCGTTGCAGGTGGTCCAGGGCGTTGCGCGCCAGGCGCAGGGCCTGGTCGCGGTCGCCGGCTTCCAGGGCCGCGCCGGCGCGGTGCCGCGTGTCGGTGGCCCGCTCGAGCGCCTGCCGCGCCTCGGCGGATCCGGAGGCGGTCACGGCGTCGACGACGGCGGGCAACTGCGCGTCGAAGCGGTCGAGCTGCGCCTCCACGACCTCGGCCCCCGGTCCGCCGCCGATCTGGCGCAGGACCTGGCGCACGAGTTCGCGGGCGTGGCGGGCGGCGTGCATCGCCGGCATCGGCTCGCCCCGGTCGAGGGCCTCCCGCGCCCGCTGCAGCTCCCCGGCGGCCCGGTCGATCTGCAGGCTCACGGCCTGGTCGCCGCCGTCGGCGAGGCGCTCGCGGGCTTCCGCGATCAGGTCGGCCGTGCGCTCCATCTCCAGCCGCAGCCGCTCGCCGTCGCCCTCCTCGAACAGCAGGCGGGCGGCGCGGCCGAGCATCTTCTCGGCGGTCTCCAGCAGGCGGAAGGCCTGCTCGTAGTTCGTCTGGCGCGCCTGCTCCCGCGCGCGCGCGACAAGGTCCTCGGCGTCGCGCACAAAGCGCAGCGCCTGGACGTGGCCCGCGTCGCGGGCGCGGTCGCGCACGGAGTCCAGCAGGTCGCCCACGCGCTCGAGCCGCTGCTGCACGCGCTCCTGGTAGCCCTGGGAGGCGCCGGTCACCCGCGCCGCCTGCCGCGCCATCTCCCGCGCGCGCAGCGACAGCCGCGCGGCCAGCGCGTAGCGACCGTCGCGGAAGAGGTCGCGGGCCTGCTGCTGCTTCTGCAGGGCCTCGGCGAAGATGCGGCGGGCCTGCTCGCTCTGGGACTCCTGGACCAGGGGGGCGACGTCCTGCAGCACGTCGGCCGTGACCTGCAGGACATCGGCGGTCCCGTCAGGTACACGCCGTTCGCCCCCGGTCACGCCCGCGGCCCCTCGCCGTCGCCGTCCAGCCCCAGCAGGTTCAGGCGCGAGTAGAGCGTGCGCCGGGTGATGCCCAGCATCTTGGCGGCTTCGGTCTTGTTGCCGCCGGCCCGCTGCAGGGCGGTGCGGATCAGGCGCCGCTCGTGGTCCTCGAGCGCCAGCCCGCCGGTCGCGTCGGCCGCGTCGTCCCGCCGCCGCGGCGACGTCGCCACGTCCAGCATGATGTGCTCCTCGCCGACGGGCTGCGCGCCGGCCAGGATGTGGGCGCGCTCGATGACGTTGCGCAGTTCGCGCACGTTGCCCGGCCACGCGTAGGCGCGCAGCCGGCGCTGCAGGTCCGCGGTCAGGCCCTCGCGCCGGCCGAAGCCCGCCAGGAAGTGGTCCGCCAGGATCTCCACGTCGCCCGGCCGCTCGCGCAGCGGCGGCACGTCCACCGGGATCACCAGCAGCCGGTAGTAGAGGTCTTCGCGGAAGCGGCCGGCGCGGATCGCGTCCTCGAGCGGCCGGTTCGTCGCCGCCAGGACGCGCACGTCCACCTCGCGCTCGCGCGGGTCGCCGACGCGGTTGATGCGCCGCTCGGCGAGCACGCGCAGCAGCTTGGCCTGCACCCCGGGGCCCGCCTCGCCGATCTCGTCCAGCAGCAGGGTGCCGCCGCGCGCCGCCTCGAACAGGCCCTCGCGATCCTCGTCGGCGCCCGTGAAGGCGCCGCGGCGGTAGCCGAACAGCTCGCTCTCGAGCAGGTTCTCGGGGATCGCGGCGCAGTTGACGGCCACGAAAGGGCCCGCCGCGCGGGTGCTGGCCTCGTGGATCGCGCGGGCGGCGACCTCCTTGCCCGAGCCGCTCTCGCCGCGGATCAGGACCGTCGCGTCCGACGGTGCGATCCTTTCCACCAGATCGCGCAGGCGCGCCATCGCGGGGCTGCGCCCCAGCAGTCCGGCGGCCCCGGCCGCGCGCTGCGCTTCGCGGCGCCAGGCGCGGCCCTCGCGCGCGACCGCCGCCCCGTCGAGCGCCCGCGCCACGGCCAGCTTGACCTCTTCCATCTTCCAGGGCTTGCGCAGGTAGTTCACCGCGCCGCGGCGCATGGCCTCGACCGCGGTGTCCAGGTCGGCGTAGGCGGTCAGCATGATGACCGGCGTGCCGGGCGCCTCGCGCCGCGCGCCCTCGATGACGGCCAGCCCGTCCACCGGCGACATGCGCAGGTCGGTCAGCACCAGGTCGAAGCTCTCGCGGGCCAGCGCGGCCAGCGCCTCGGCGCCGCCGGGCGCGTCGACCACCTGGTGCCCCTCGCCCTCGAGCAGCAGCCGCATGGTGACGTTCTGGCTCTTCTCGTCGTCGACGATCAGGATGCGGGCCATGGTGCCTCCGGTGGTTTCCCGCGTGGCAGCGCGACGACCGCCTCGGCGCCGGGGCCGTCGTCGCGGTCGCGCAGGGCGAACGTGCCGCCGTGGTCCTCGACGACCTGGCGCACCACGGCCAGGCCGAGGCCGCTGCCCTGCTGCCGCGTGGTGAAGAAGGGCGCGAACAGTTCGTCCTGGCTACGTCCGCCCAGCCCGGCCCCCTCGTCGCGCACCCTCAGGGCGACACCGTCGCGGCGGGGCTCGAGCACGATGGTCACGACGCCGCCGCCGGGCATCGCGTCGCGCGCGTTCAGCAGCAGGTTCAGCAGCACCTGCTGCAGGCCGGGGCTGTCCCCCGCGATGGGACCGGCGACGCCGCGGTTCTCGACGTCGATGCGCACGCCCTTGCGCTCCAGCTCGCCCGCCGCCAGCCGGGCCACGCGCCGCACGAGGGCCTCGAGGTCCAGCGGCTCGGGCTGCGGGGCGCCGCCGCGGCCGAAGGTCAGGTAGCGGGTCAGGATGCGGTCGAGGCGGTCGACCTCTTCGGGGATGAAGTCGGCCGTCGGCAGCTCGACGCCCAGCTCGCGCAGCTTGGCCGCCTGGATCTCGCCGGCGCCGCGGATGATGCCCAGCGGGTTGCGGATCTCGTGCGCGATGCCGGCGGTCATCCGCCCCATCGCCGCCAGGGTCTCCTGGCGCTGGGCGGCGGCGCGGGCGCGGGCCAGCGAGCGCTCGAGCCTCGCCACGACCAGGGCCATCGCCGTCAGGAAGGCGAGCACGGCGCCCATGGAGATCCAGGCGACGCGCTGCAGGTCGCCCAGGGAGCGGAAGTACCCGGCCTCCGCGTCGACGGACAGCACGCCGGCGACGCGGCCGTCGGCCGACCAGACCGGCGCGTAGGCGCTCTTCTGGAACTCGTCGCCGACCTTCACCAGCGAGCCCGGCTCGGGCGCGCCGCCGAGCGCGGAGGCGACGGCGGCGGGGTCGAGCTCCCAGTAGTAGTCGAGGTCCCCGCGGGCGACCCGGTCGGCCGCCGAGACCAGCACGAAGCCCTCGCGGTCGCACAGCGTCAGCTCGCTGAGGCGGCTCTCGCGGCGGACCTCCTGCAGGCGCGAGCGCATCCAGACGAAGTCGAGCGTCTCCTGCGGGTCCAGGGCCCAGACCTGCAGCGAGTCGCCGTCGACAAGGTGGGCCGCCGTCACCGCGACGCCCAGCAGGCGTTCGCCGAGCGCCCGCTCGAGGCTGGTCGCGGCCGAATCGTGCAGCCGCTGCAGCGCCACCCCGACCACCGCCAGCACCGCCAGGTAGATCGCGGCGCCGGCCAGCAGCCGGCGCCGCGGTCCCGGGCGCCGTCCATCGGGCGTCGCGTCCCGCGCGGAGAGGTCAGGTTCCATGGTCCTGCTCGTGCCCCTCGGCCTGTTCGCGCGCGTGGTAGCTGGACCGCACCAGCGGGCCGGACTCCACCCAGCCCAGGCCGATCTCGCGGCCCGCGCGGGCGAGGTCGGCGAACTCCCCGGGCTCGTAGAAGCGCAGCACGGGGTGGTGGCGCGGCGTCGGCTGCAGGTACTGGCCGACGGTCAGGATGTCCACGCCGTGCGCCACGCAGTCGCGCATCAGGGCCAGGACCTCGTCGCGCTCCTCGCCGAGCCCCAGCATGATCCCCGTCTTGACCCGCAGCGCCACGCCCGCGGCCGCGGCCTGCTGCTTGACGAGCTTCAGCAGGGTCAGCGAGCGCTGGTAGACCGCCTGGGGCCGCACCTCGGTGTAGAGGCGCGGCACCGTCTCGAGGTTGTGGGCCAGCACTTCGGGGCGCGCGTCGAGCACCTTGCCGATCTGGCGCGGGTCGCCCAGGAAGTCGGGCACCAGCACCTCGACGCCGCAGCCGGGGTTCAGCCGGCGGATCCAGCGGATCGTGGCGGCGAACTGGGCCGAGCCGCCGTCGGGGTGCTCGTCGCGGTTGACCGAGGTGACCACCGCGAACTTCAGCCCGAGGTGGCGGACCGTCTCGGCCACGCGGCGGGGCTCGTCGCGGTCCAGGGGATCGCCCGGGCCGGTCAGCACGTTGCAGAAGGTGCATTTGCGCGAGCAGACGTGCCCCATGATCATGAAGGTCGCGGTCTTGTTGCTGAAGCATTCGCCGCGGTTGGGGCAGTTGCCGCTCTCGCAGATGGTGTTCAGCTGCGCGGTGCGCAGCAGCTGCTTCATCTCGTTGTAGGCGTCGCCGCCCTTGCGCGGCGCCTTGACCCACGCCGGCTTCTCGAGATGGTGGCGGCGGACGCTCTTGACGGTACCCACGCGGCTCCTAGCGCTCGGCCAGGGTGAAGGGGCCGACGGTCTCGAAGTTCCCGTCGCGGAAGGCCACCTGCGCGCACTCGACGTCGGCGTCGTGCTCGAAGACCAGCACGTGGCCCTCCTCGGCGGCGCGGCTCAGGTAGGACTTCTTCTCCTCGAGGGTCAGCAGCGGGTTGAGGTCGTAGCCCATGATCCAGGGCACGCGCACCTGGCTGGCCAGCGGGATCAGGTCGCCGCAGTAGACGACCACGGCGTCCCCGGCGCGGAACTCCACCATCTGCTGCCCCGGCGTGTGCCCGTGGACGGGCAGCACGCGCACGCCCGGCAGGATCTCGCGGGCGCCGTCGACGAGTTCGAGCAGTCCTGCCTGCAGCACCGGTTCGAAGTCGTCGGGACGGAAGCTGGCGCGGTCGCGATCGGTCGGCTGGTGCGCCCAGCGCCAGTGCTTCTCCTGGACCCAGTGGCGCGCCGACGGGAACATCGGCTCCAGGCCGTCGCGCCCCTGGCGCACCGTGCCGCCGGTGTGGTCGAAGTGCAGGTGGGTCAGCACGACGTCGGTGATCGTGTCGGCCGAGACGCCCGCCGCCGCGAGCTGGCCCACCAGGTGGCCGGCGCTGCGCTCGATGGCGTAGATGTCCTTGTGCTTCTGCTCCCAGCGGTCGCCCAGCCCGGTGTCCACCAGCACGCGGCGCTCCCCGCACTCGGCGAGCAGGCAGCGCACCGTCATGCGGATGCGGTTCTTGTCGTCGGGCTCGTGGTGGCGCGACCACATGGTGCGCGGCACGACGCCGAACATGGCGCCCCCGTCGAGACGGAAGGTGCCGTCGGTGAAGACGCGGAAGGTCCAGTCACCCCGTCGCATCGTGCCTCCTGCTGGGGTCGGGGACGCGGGGGCGCCGCCGGACGGCGCCGTGCCACAGGGTAGCGTCCGGGGGGCCGGCGGGCAACCGCGGAGAGCGGCCGGCCGGGCCGGGGCTCAGTCCACGTCCAGGGTGCGTCCCACGGCCTCGGCCAGCGGCCGCAGACCGGTCATCAGGTCCTGGAAGCCTTTGGGGGTGAGGCTCTGATCGCCGTCCGATAGCGCCCGGTCGGGATCGGGATGGACCTCGACCATGATCCCGTCGGCGCCGGCCGCCAGGGCCGCGCGCGCCAGCGCCGGCACGTAGGCCCGCACGCCGGCGGCGTGACTGGGATCGACGATCACCGGCAGGTGGCTGAGCGCCTTGATCACCGGCACCGCCGAGATGTCGCAGGTGTTGCGCGTGGCCTTCTCGAAGGTGCGGATGCCGCGCTCGCAGAGCACGACCTGGGCGTTGCCGTTGGCGACCACGTACTCGGCGGCCAGCAGCAGCTCCTCGATCGTCGACATCAGGCCGCGCTTCAGCAGCACGGGGCGGCGCACCCGGCCCACCGCCTCCAGCAGCGAGTAGTTCTGCATGTTGCGCGCGCCGATCTGCAGCATGTCGGCGTAGCGCGCCACCAGCGGCACCTGCTCAGGGGACATGACCTCGGTGACCACGGCCATGCCCGTCTCGTCGCCGGCGCGGCGCAGCAGGCGCAGCCCCTCCTCCCCCATCCCCTGGAAGCTGTAGGGCGAGGTGCGCGGCTTGAAGGCGCCCCCGCGCAGGATGCGCGCCCCGGCCGCGCGCACCGCGCGCGCGGTCGCCAGCACCTGTTCGGCGCTCTCGACCGAACAGGGGCCGGCCATGACCGCGATCCCGCGGCCGCCGACCAGGACCTCGCCCACCCGCACGACCGTCGCTTCCGCGCGGAAGTCGCGGTGGACCAGCTTGTAGGACTTCGTGAGCGGCGCGACCTGCTCGACGCCGTCGCGGCCTGCGAGCGCGCGCAGCGGCCCCTCGTCGGCGGCCCCGACCACGCCGATGACGGTCTGCCGCGCGCCGCGGGACGGCCGCGGGGCGTGACCGAGGGTCTCGATCTCGCGGATGATCGCGCCGATCTGGGCGACGGTGGCGTCCTCGCGCATGACGATGATCACGTTCTTACCTCCCGTGCGGGAGACGCGAGCGCCTTCCGCAGCGTTTGCAGGAAATCGGCGACGTCCTCGACGCCGGCCTTCAGATGGGGCGCCGCCTGCAGCCGCCGCACCAGGGCGCTGCCGACGATCACGCCGTCGGCGTCGCGGACGACGCGCCGCGCGCCCTCGGCATCGGACACGCCGAAGCCGACGTAGCAGGGCAGGTCGGTGGCGGCGCGGGCGCTGGCGACCAGCTCCGCGGCGTGGGCCGCCGGGTCGGCGGCGGCGCCGGTCACCCCGGCCAGCGCCACCAGGTAGAGGAAGCCGCGGGCGTCCGCCGCGATCCGCGCGACGCGGTCGCGGCCGGTGGTCGGGGCGACCAGCTCGATCAGCGGCAGGCCCGCCGCCGCCAGCGGCTCGCGCAGGGGCGCCGCCTCCTCGTGCGGCACGTCCGGCAGGATGACGCCCACGACGCCGGCGTCGCGGGCGGCGGCCGCGAACTCCGCCACGCCGAAGCGCAGCACCGGGTTCACGTAGCTCATCACGACCGCGCCCACGCCCGTCGCCGCCGTGGCCCGCGCCGTCAGCGCCAGGGCGCGGCGCAGGGTCATGCCGGCGCGCAGCGCGGCCAGGCTCGAAGCCTGGATCAACGGCCCGTCGGCCACCGGATCGCTGAACGGGATCCCCACCTCGACGGTGCGGCAGCCGGCGTCGGCGGCCGCGCGCACCAGGTCCAGGAACGCGTCCTCGCTCGGGTAACCCGCCGTGAAGAAGGGTACCAGAGCTTTGCGGCCGGCATCGCGCCCGGCGCGGGTCGTGCGTTCCAGTTGCATCATGCGCCGCCTCCGGATTCCGGAGCGAGGTCGGCGAGATCCTTGTCGCCGCGCCCCGAGAGGTTCGCCAGGATCGGACCGACCAGAGCCGGCGCCTGCGACTGCCGGCGCGCGACCCAGGCCAGGGCATGGCTCGACTCCAGCGCGGGGATGATGCCTTCGAGGCAGCACAACGCGTGGAAGGCCGCGAGCGCCTCGCGGTCATCGACGGACTCGTAGACGGCGCGCCCGGTGTCCTTGAGATATCCGTGCTCGGGACCCACGCCGGGGTAGTCCAGACCCGCGGCGATGGAGTGGGCCTCGACGATCTGACCGTCGCCGTCCTGGAGCAGGTAGGAGTAGGAGCCGTGCAGCACGCCGGGCGTCCCGCGCCCCAGGGCGGCCGAGTGGCCGGCCGACGAGCCGCCGGCCTCCACGCCCACCAGCGCGACGCCGGCGTCCGCGATGAAGCCGCTGAAGATGCCCAGGGCGTTGCTGCCGCCGCCCACGCAGGCCACGACGATCGCGGGGAGCCGGCCGGTCGCGGCCAGGAACTGCGCGCGCGCCTCGTCGCCGATCACCGCCTGCAGCTCGCGCACGATTGTCGGGTAGGGGTGCGGGCCCACGGTCGAGCCCAGGATGTAGTGCGTCGTCGCGACGTTGGCGACCCAGTCGCGGATCGCCTCGCCGGTGGCGTCCTTGAGCGTGCGGCTGCCGCTGCCGACCGGCGCGACGCGGGCCCCGAGCAGCCGCATGCGCGCGACGTTGGGCGCCTGCCGCGCCATGTCCACCTCGCCCATGTGCACCACGCACTCCAGCCCGAGCAGGGCGCAGGCCGCGGCCGTGGCCACGCCGTGCTGGCCGGCGCCGGTCTCGGCCACCACGCGCCGCTTGCCCATGCGCCGGGCGAGCAGCGCCTGGCCGAGGCTGTTGTTGATCTTGTGGGCGCCGGTGTGGTTGAGGTCCTCGCGCTTGAGCCAGACCTCGGCGCCGCCGCCGTGGGCCGCGCCGAAGCGGCGGGCGTGGAACAGGGGCGTCGGGCGGCCGCCGTAGTCGCGGCGCAGCGCGTCGAGCTCGGACCGGAACGCCGGGTCGGCCCAGGCCTCGGCGAAGGCGGCCTCCAGCTCGATGAGACCGGGCATCAGGGTCTCGGGCACGTAGCGGCCGCCGTAGGGGCCGAAGCGTCCGGCGATCGCGGGCTCAGAAGTGGGCACGGGCGACCTCCTCGAGGAAGGCGCGCACGGCGGCGTAGTCCTTGCGCCCCGGCGCTGATTCGACGCCCGAGGCCACGTCCAGCGCGTGCGGTCGGACGGTGCGCGCGGCTTCGGCGGCGTCCGCCGGCGTCAGGGCGCCGCCCAGCAGGACCAGGCGGCCCGCCCGCACCGCGGCGGCAGCCTCTTCCCACAGAAGTGCGCGCTGCTCCATGTCGACGGGGCGGCCCTTCGGGAGATCGAAGAGCACCAGATCCGCGGCGGCGGCGGCTTCGGCGACGGCGGGATCCGCCGACTCGCCGGGCCGCACGACCTTGATGACCGGCACGCCGCAGCGCTCGCGCACGGCCCTGACCGTCGCGGCGTCTTCGCGCCCGTGCAGCTGGACGAGATCGAAGCCCGCGTGATCGGCGGCGCGGCCGATGGCCTGCGGCGATGCGTCCACGAAGACGCCGACGAGCCGCACCTCGGGGACGGCGTCGCGCAGCAGCTTCACGGTGTCCGGCGGCACGCAGCGCGGCCCCGGCGCGAGGATCACGCCGAGGTAGCGGACGCCCGCGCCGTGGCAGAGCCGCGCGTCGTCGGTCGTGGTCACACCGCAGATCTTCACGTGGACGCGGCTCATGGCGCCTTCCCCCGCAGGCGGCGCAGCGCCGCCGCCGGATCGTCCGCCTGCAGCAGGGCTCCACCCACCAGGAAGGCGTGCGCGCCGCAGGCGGCCAGGTCCAGCACGTCGGTGCGCGCGCGGATCCCGCTCTCGGCCACCGCCAGCGCGAACGCCGCCGCCAGGGGCAGCAGGCGCCGCGGCGCGGCGGCGTCGACGGCCAGGGTCTCGAGGTCGCGGCTGTTGACGCCGACCAGCGTGGCGCCAGCCGCCTGCGCCGCTGCCACGTCCCGCTCGTCGTGGCACTCGACCAGGGCCTCGGCGCCCAGCTCGCGCACGCGGCCCAGCAGGTCGGCCAGTTCGTCCGTCTCCAGGACGCGCGCGATGAGCAGTACGGCGTCGGCGCCGGCGGCGCGCGCCGCGAGCACCTGCAGGGGGTCGACCACGAAGTCCTTGACCAGCAGCGGCAGGCCCGCGGCGCGCCGGGCGACCGTCGCGTCGTCCAGGTCCGACCCGAAGTGCCGCGGGCAGGCGACCACCGACAGCGCGGCCGCGCCGGCGCCCGCGTAGGTCCGGGCCAGCGCCGCGGGGTCGCCGCCGTGCCGGAAGGCGTCCACGCTGGGGGAGCGCCGCTTGAACTCGGCGATCACGGCGTTGCCGCCGCGCAGGGCGCCCGCGAAGTCGCGCGCCGGGGCGCGGGCCGCCGCCTCCCGCCACAGGCCCAGGTCCGCCGTGGCGCGCAGCGCATCCGTCTCGGCGCGACGCTCGGCGACGACCCGGCTCAGGAAACCGCTCACGACGCCTCCCTCGCCAGCTTCTGCGAAGCCTCGGCCAGACGCTCGAGCACGGCCAGCGCGTCGCCCGACACGACGGCGCGCCGGGCCAGAGCCACGCCCTGCGCCGGATCCGCGGCGCGGCCGGCCAGCACCGCGCAGAAGCCGGCGTTCAGCAGCACGGCGTCGCGCCGCGGACCGGGCTCGCCGGCCAGGACGCCGCGCACCAGTTCCGCGTTGAGCTGCGCGTCGCCGCCGGCGAGATCCGCGGGGTCGCAGCGCGCGAGGCCCGCCTTCTCCGGCACGAACACGGTGGCGCGGACCACGCCGCCGCGCAGTTCGGCGATCGCGGTCGGTCCGGTCAGCGACACCTCGTCGGAGCCGTCGTCGCCGTGCACCACGAAGGCGCGCTCGGCCCCGAGCCGGCGCAGCGCGCGGGCCATCTTCGGCACCAGGCCGGGAGCGTAGACTCCCAACAATTGGCGTCGGACCCCGGCCGGGTTGGCCAGCGGACCGAGCAGGTTGAACACGGTGCGCACGCCGAGTTCGCGCCGCACCGTCGAGGCCTGCCGCAGGGCGGGGTGGTGCAGGGGCGCGAACAGGAAGCCGATGCCGACGCGCTCCACCAGCACCGCGGCCCGCTCCGGCGGCAGGTCCACCGCCACGCCCAGCGCCTCCAGGACGTCGGCGCTGCCGCAGCGCGACGAGACGGCCCGGTTGCCGTGCTTGGCCACCGGGATGCCCATCGCCGCGGCCACCAGCGCGGTCGCCGTCGAGATGTTGAAGTTGCCGGATCCGTCGCCGCCGGTGCCGCAGGTGTCGATCGCGCCGGCCGGGGCCGGCGCGACGCGCACCGCGTGCCGGCGCAGCGAGCGGGCGAAGCCGGTGATCTCGTCCTCGGTCTCGCCCTTGGCGCGCAGGGCCGCCAGCAGGGCCGCGAGGCGCGTTTCGCCCAGACCGCCCTCCATGACCGCGTCCAGGAGCGCTTCAGCCTGACCGGCGTCCAGATCGCGGCCGTCGAGCAGGCGGTCGAGCAGTCGGGGGTCCACGGCTCCTCCTCTCAGCGCGCGCAGGCGGCGGCCAGGCGCAGGAAGTTCGCGAACAGGGCCGGGCCTTCCCGGGTCAGGATCGACTCGGGATGGAACTGCACGCCCTCGATCGGATGCACGCGGTGGCGCACGCCCATGATCTCGCCCTCGGACGTGAACGCGCTGACCTCCAGCACGGCGGGCAGGGATTCCTCGCGCGCGATCAGCGAATGGTAGCGCGTCGCCTCGAAGGGGTTCGACAGGCCCTCGTACAGGGTGCGGCCGTCGTTGTAGATGCGCGAGGTCTTGCCGTGCATGACCCGGTCGGCCCGCACGACCTCGCCGCCGAAGGCCTCGACGATGCACTGGTGCCCCAGGCAGACGCCCAGGATCGGGACCCGCCCGGCGAGCTCGCGGACCGCGGCCAGCGAGACGCCCGCGTCGGCGGGTCGGCCGGGGCCGGGCGAGATGATCAGCGAGGCCGGGCGCCGCGCCGCGATCTCCGCGACGCTCAGCGCGTCGTTGCGCACGACCTCCACCTCGGCGCCGAGCGACGCGAGCGCCTGCACCACGTTGAAGGTGAACGAGTCGTAGTTGTCGATCATCAGATGCATCGGAATCCCTCCTGCGCGATCTCCACGGCGCGGATCAGCGCGCCGATCTTGTCGAGCGTCTCCTGGTACTCGCGCCCCGGGTCCGAGTCGGCCACGATGCCGGCGCCGGCCTGCGCGTAGAAGCGCCCGTCCCTGACGTGCAGGGTGCGGATGGCGATGCTCATGTCCATGTCGCCGCGCGGTCCGAAGTAACCCACGGCGCCGGCGTAGGCCCCCCGGCGCAGCCCCTCCAGCTCGGAGATCACTTCCATGGCGCGGATCTTCGGGGCTCCCGACACCGTGCCGGCCGGGAACGCCGCCCGCAGCAGGTCGAACTGGTCGCGCCCGGGCTGCAGCGTCCCGGTGATCCGCGAGACGATGTGCATGACGTGCGAGTAGCGCTCGATCGTCATGAAGGCCTCGGTGCGCACGCTGTCGGTGGCGCAGACGCGGCCCAGGTCGTTGCGGCCCAGGTCCACGAGCATCACGTGCTCGGCGCGCTCCTTCGGGTCGGCCAGCAGGTCCCGCTCCAGGGCGAGGTCCGCGGCCACGTCCTGGTCCCGCGGGCGGGTGCCGGCGATCGGGCACAGCGTGACGCGGCCGCGCTCGAGCTTCACCAGCACCTCGGGCGAGGAGCCGATCACCTGCGTGTCGCCGTGGTCGAGGTAGAAGAGGTAGGGCGAGGGGTTCAGGATGCGCAGCGCCCGGTAGATCTGGAAGGGGTGGGCGGTGGTCTCCCCGCGCAGGGCCTGCGACAGCACGATCTGGAAGCAGTCGCCGGCCAGGATGTGCTCCTTGGCCCGCAGGACCGACGCCTCGAACTGCTCGCGCGTGACCGAGAACTCGGGCGCCGCCGGCGCCGCGGGAGACACCGCCGGCGCCGGCAGGGCAGGCAGGGGCGCGGCCAGGGCGGCCAGCATGCGGTCGAGCTGCGCGTCGGCCGCCGCGGCGTGCCCCGCGCCTTCGGCCGGCGCCAGGGTCCACAGTTCGATCTCGCTCTTGACGTGGTCGAAGACCGCCAGGGTCGTCGGGATGACGAAGTGGTAGTCGGGCGCGTCCAGCCAGCCGCGCGCGGGCAGCGGCACCTGCTCGAAGTGGCGCACGCAGTCGTAGGCGATGGCGCCCACCGCGCCGCCGAAGGGGGCCGGCAGATCCAGGTCCGGCGGCAGTTCCAGGGCCGCGAGCTCGCGGCGGACCGGGGCGAAGATGTCGCCCGGGTCGATCGGCTCGCGGCGTGCGACGCCGTCGCGCGTCACGGTGGCCGTGCCGTCGCGCAGCGTGATCGTGGTGCAGGGGCCGACGCCGACGAAGGAGTGCCGGCCCAGCTGGATGCCCTTCTCCACGCTCTCGAGCAGGAAGCACGCGCCCAGCGGCGCCAGCTTGAGGTACGCCGACACCGGCGTGTCGAGGTCGGCGGGGATGCGGCGTCGCCGCGGCGTGCGCAGCAGGGCCGGGTCGGAGATCGTCTTGGTGTGCATCGTGCCTCCGTCTTCGCGAACATGAAAAAACCCACCATCGGCGGATGGTGGGCCGTAAGGGATCGGGGTTGGTCCGGGTCTACCGGTCCGTTCCTCCGCACAGCCGACCTTCCGCACGCGTCGTGCTCCGCCAAGACCACCATCGGCGGTCGGCTGCGGAGACGGTCCGTGCGGTGAGGCTGCGCATCTGTGCTGGACTCCCGATCCTGAGTTGCGGACTTGCGTCGACCGGCGGCCGGCTGGGCCGCGATCAGTGGATGAACTTACTCTTAATTCGACGCGCCGTCAAGCCCCCGTGAATGCCGGGCCGACCGGCCTCAGCGTTGCCAGCCCCGCAGCAGCTGCCGCGCGAACTCGTCGGAATCGGACGTCGGGGCGCCGCAGGCGCCGGGACGGCAGACGTGGGCGACCGCGCGGTCGTTGCGCGCCGTCAGTCCGGCGGCCACCGGCACCAGGGCACGCAGGGTCTCGCCGGCGCCCGCCGCAGGCACGGTCGCCAGCACCGCCCAGGGCGGCGCCAGATTCCAGAAGGCGGCCCGCAGGGCGCGGGTGTCCCTGGCGCCGGGCTCGCCGGCGATGACCGCTGCGTAGGCGGGGGATACGGACAGCAGCGCCGCATCGGCCCACCAGGCCATCTCCAGGCCGGCGCGCTCCAGCATCGCGCCGCGGGCGCGCAGCTGCTCGATCACGAGCGAGCGGCGCGCCTCGTCGCCCGACAGCAGCGCCGCGCGCCAGAGGCCGTGCAGCAGGGCGGCCGCGCCCGAGGGTTCGACGCTGTCGAAATACTCGGCGCGCCGGCCCAGCGGCGCGTCGACGCCGCGGGCCGTCAGGGCGAAACCCAGGGTGTCGTCGGCGAAGAGTTCCACCGCGAGGTCCAGCAGCTCGCCGGCGCGTTGCAACTGCGCGGCGTCGCCGGTCGCCTGGTAGAGATCCAGCAGACCCTCGGCCAGGCAGGCGTAGTCGTCCAGCACGCCCTCGCCGGACGGCCGGCCGCCGGTCACCGCGCGCACCAGACGCCCGCGGGCGTCGCGGTGCGCCGACCAGAGCCGGTCGGCGACCTGCCGCGCCGCCGCGGCGTAGGCGGGTTCGTCGAGCTGCGCCGAGGCCCGCGCCAGCGCCGACAGCGCCAGCCCGTTCCAGGCGGTCACGATCTTGCGGTCCAGCGCCGGCGCGGTGCGCGCCGCACGGATCTCGCGCAGCCGCGGGCGCAGGCGGTCGAACAGCGCCGCCGCCTCGGCCGGCTCGCGTCCGTGCCGCATGGCGGCGTGGGGCGCGTCCACGCGGCGGGTCAGGATGCTGCGGCCGTCGAAGTTGCCGCCCGGCGCCACGCCGAGCAGGGTCGCCAGCAGCGGACCGTCGCGCTCGCCCGCGGCCGCGAGGATCTCCTGCGGGGTCCAGACGTAGTAGCTGCCTTCCTGACCGCCGCTGTCGGCGTCGAAGCTAGCGCAGAAGCCGCCCTCGCCGTCGCGCATCTCGGCCAGCAGGAAATCCAGGACGTCCCGGGCCACCCCCAGGTACCACGGCTGCTCCAACGCGGCGCCCGCCTCCAGGTAGAGGCTCGCGAGCTGGGCGTTGTCGTAGAGCATGATCTCGAAGTGGGGCACCAGCCAGGTCTCCTCGACCGTGTAGCGGTGGAAGCCGCCGCCGAGGTGGTCGCGGATCCCGCCCGTGGCCATCGCCTCCAGCGTGCGCCGCAGGGCTGCGGCGGCCTGCGGGTCGCCGGTGCGGCGGTGGTGGTGCAGCAGGAACTGCCACCGCAGCGGCGTGGGGAATTTCTGGTGCTGCAGGAAACCACCCCACTCGGGGTCGTAGTGGGCGAGCCCCTGCCGCGCGATGAATTCCACGGTCTCGGCCGCGACGGGCGGCCCCTCGCCGTCGACGGGGGCGGCGGCGACCGCGGCGGCCAACTGCCCGGCCTGGACCTGCAGCTCGCCGCGGTGGGAGCGGTAGGCCTCGTCGACGCGGTGGCAGAGCTCCAGGAAGCGCGCGCGCGGCACGTAGGTGGCGCCGTGGAAGGGCTGCAGGTCCGAGGTCAGGAACACCGACAGCGGCCAGCCGCCGCGGCCGGTCTGCGCCGTGACGGCGGCCATGTAGGCCTCGTCGAGGTCGGGGCGCTCCTCGCGATCGACCTTGATGCAGACGAAGCGCTCGTTCAGCAGGGCGGCCACTTCCGCGTCCTCGAAGACCTCGTGCGCCATGACGTGGCACCAGTGGCAGGAGGCGTAGCCGATCGACAGGAAGATCGGCAGGTCCCGGTCGCGGGCCAGGGCCAGGGCGTCGCGGTCCCAGGGCTGCCAGTGGATGGGATTGCCGGCGTGCTGCCGCAGGTAGGCCGACGCCTCGCCGCCGAGGCGGTTGGATCGCGTGTCGCTGGGGCGGGCCCGTCCCGCGTCGGCCGTTTCGCTCATGGCTACCAGGATAGACCTTCGGCCGGGGGGGCGCCCACTTAAATTCCGCGGCCGCGCGGGTCAGGACCGCGTGCCGACGACCACGAGGCTGCGGCCGCCCACGGGCGCCTCCGTGAAGTCGCCGAACCCGGCCGCGGCCATGATGGCCTTCGCCTCGGACAGCGTGTAGGACTTCCCGCCCGCGGTCCCGACCAGCATGTTGACGCTGAAACGGGCCGCGTGGGCCGGCGCGGTGCGCGTGTCGTCGAGGTAGAAATCCTTGAACATCAGCCGCCCGCCCGGGACCAGCGCGGCGTGGGCTTTGCGGGCGATCATCGCCGTGTCGTCGGGCGTCAGCATGTGGATGATGTTCGAGACGTAGACCACGTCGAATCCCGCGCCGAACCCGTCGACGTGGAAGTCGCCGTCGACGGCCGTGACCCGGTCGGCGAGCCCCGAGGCGGCGATCTGTCCGCGCGCGATGGCCGTGGTCTCGGGCAGGTCGAAGACGACGCAGTGCAGGGCGGGGTTCGCCGCCGCGAAGACGAGCGATGCGGTTCCCGGCCCGCCGCCCACGTCCAGCAGGCGCCGGGCCGTGGAGAAGTCGATGGCCGCGGCCACGTCGCGGCTGCTGCGGCGCGAGATGTTCTCCATGCCGCAGATGTAGTCATGGTGCTCGCGCGGCTCGCGGGCGCCCGCTCCGCGCGGCACCGGCTCGCCGGTGCGCAGCGTCTCCTCCAGCCGGATCCAGCGCCGGCTCAGGCGGTCGTGGTGGCGGTAGATGCTGGCCATGGTGGCGGGCGAGTCGTTCGTCAGCAGCAGGCCGCAGTCCGGGTCCAGGCGGAAGCCCTCCCCGTCCTTGACCAGGATCCCGATCGCGGCCAGCGCGTGCAGCACGGTGTCCAGGGCCCGGGCGTCGAGTCCGAGCTCGGCGGCCAGGGCCGCCGGCGTGCGCGTCCCGCCGGCCAGGGCGTCGAAGACGCCCAGCCGCAGGCTCGTCAGCATGATGAAGGCGTCCTGGTAACCGGCGGCGATGCGATCGAGCTTGTCCCGCGCTTCCATCTCGACTCCTGGTTCGGGGGTGGACTCCTATCCTCCATTGTGGGGGGCGGGAGGGCGTGAAGCAAGCATCTGCCGGGACAAGTGCCTGCTGACCGGGCGCGGCCCCTGTGCTAGGGTGCCCGCGGAGGAGATGCCCCATGACCGGACTGCCGCCCGTCAGCGTGGTGCTGCCCGCCTACCAGGCGGCGGCCACCTTGCCGCAGACCCTCGACTCGGTGCTCGCGCAGACGCCGCCGCCCGCCGCGGTCGTGGTCGTGGACGACGGCTCCACCGACGGCACGGCCGCGGTGCTCGCCGCACGCGCCGGCCGCGTGACCGCGCTGCGCATCGAGAACAGCGGGGGCCCTTCGCGGCCGCGCAACATCGGCCTGGCGGGCTGCGGCGACGGGCTGGTCGCGCTCTTCGACGCCGACGACCTCATGCTGCCCGGCAAGCTCGCGGCGCAGGCCGCGGTCTTCGCCGCCTGCCCCGAGGTCGACCTCTGCTTCACCGACTTCCGGGTGATCGACGCCGGCGGCGCCGTCCTGCAGGAGCGCTTCCTGGACGGCTACCGGGACTTCCGCCGGCTGCTGCGCCCCTGCTCACTGCCGGACGTCGGCCTGCTGTCGGGACCCGACCTGCACTTCGCGCTGCTCAGGGCCAACTTCGTCGGCACCTCGAGCGTCGTGGCGCGCGCGCCGCGGCTGCGGGCCGCCGGCGGCTTCGACGAGACGCTGCGCAACGGCGACGACCTGGACCTCTGGCTGCGCCTGGCCCGCGAGGGCGCGGTCTTCGCCTTCCTGGACCGCGTCGGCCACGCCTACCGCAAGGTCGACGGCGGCGTCACGGCGCGGGGCTGGCGCCGCCTGCCGGCCGTCATCGCGGTGCGCGAGCGCCAGCGGCCGTACGTGACCGACCCCGCGCGGCGTCGGGTGCTGGAGGACATCATCCTGAAGGCGAAGCTGGCGTACGCCTGGGGGCTGGACCGCGACGGCCGCCACGACGAGGCGCGCCGCGTCTACGCGCAGTGCAACGCCGCGCGTCCGACCTGGGCGGGGATCAAGGGGATCGTGCTGGCGACGGCGCGGTCGCGCCTCGGCGGAACGTCCGCGAGGAGCTAGACCGGCACGGCCCGCAGGCCGTCGGCGTAGATCGGGATGTTGTTGTCGATCACCGTCACGGCCGACAGGTCCAGCCGCTCGAAGTCGCGCCACTGGTCCGCGTTCAGCGCGCAGGCCATGACCATCCCCACGAAGCAGCGGGCCGTGATGTAGGGGTCGATGTTCTTGACCTCGCCGGCGTCCCTGCGCTCGGACAGCTCCCGCGCCAGGAACCTGATGTAGGGCAGACGCAGCTCGCAGAACAGCACGTCGTTGCCGCGGTGCGTGCCCAGCGAACTCATCACCATCAACGGCAGCAGCAGCGGGTCCTCACGCGACAGCTGGTGGATGTGGTGGGCCACCGTGGTCAGCACCTGCTGCACGTCGCCGAGCTTGCGCTGCCGCACCAGGTACCCCTCGATGTCGTGCGCGCGGGCCTTGGCCCGCACCACCGACTCGAACAGGTGCTCCTTGCTCTCGAAGTAACGGTAGATGGCCGCCTCGGTGATCCCGCACTCGCGGGCGATCAGGCGGATCGAGGCCCCCTCGAAACCGAGCTGGGCGAAGAGCCGGGCCGCGTTCTCGAGGATCTCGTCGCGTCGTTCCAGGTTGCGCGCTCTGGACATGGCCGCCCTCCCTTTTCGGTCAACGACCCCTTACTAACTGTTGAAAGTAAACGGTTGATATTAATTTGTCAACTTCGATCCCAACATGGGATTGGCCAGCTGCGCCAGTCCGGTCAACAGCCCTTACTAGAAGCGGGGGACCCCTCGGTCCCCCGCCCCATTCGACTCTGCGCCGGTTCCCGTCCTAGGGCAGGATCGGGTCGGTCAGCTCGTACTCGTGCGTCTCGGCGGCCGTCCACTTGCTCGCCAGCAGGGAGCTGTGGAACAGCTGGTTGGAGCCGTAGCTGAGCGACTTGGCGTTGTAGCCCAGCATGTTCAGGGCCGCCACGACCTGGCTGCTGGTCTGACCGGTCCAGCAGTACACCACGATGGGCGTGCCGTCGCTGGGCAGGTAGGGCAGCATCTCGCCGATCTTCATGCTCGTGTAGGGGGTGAACTGGAAGGCGCCGGGGATGTGGCCGGGCACGCCCGCCGTGCCGGTGCCTTCGTAATCGGCCTGGCCGAAGTAGTTGACGACGAAGTAGTCGTCCAGGGCCGGCTCTAGGTTCGCCCAGGTGATGCTCTGGAACCCGCCCGCCAGCATGGCGGCGACGCGGTCCTCGACCACGCTCGCGGGGTCCTCGTCCGTCAGCGTCGGGTAGGCGAAGGCGGTCAGGGAGCCGTTGTTGTTGGTGGTCTCGGGCGAAGCCAGGTTGTCGCCGATGCCGTTATTCCAGCCGGTGGCCAGACTGGAGTGCCAGGAGCACATGCCCCACTTCAACGACTTGACGTCCTCGTAGCCCATCAGCTCCATCGCGATCTTGGCATGGCCCGCGCTCTGCCCGCTGTAGCAGGTGATCACGTAGGGTTTGTCGCTGGGGATGGTGCCGTTGAGATCGTTCAGGATCGTGGCCAGGCTCGAGTTGTAGGCGCCGGGGATGTGGCCCGCGTTGTAGGCGCTGGCCGCCCGGATGTCGATGACCGTGTAGTCGTCGAGGTTGTCGTGCAGCGCCTGGGCGGTGATGACGCCCGGGCAGTCGGTGTTGTCGTTCATGTAGGCGTCGATGGCCGCGTACATGGCCGCGAACTCCGGCGTCCGCGCGCCGCCGACCTCGAGCTCGAAGTCGTTGGCCGAGGCCGCGGTCCAGCGGTTGGCGGTCAGCGAGCTGTGGAACAGGTGGTTCGAGCCGTAGCTCAGCGACTTGGCGTTGTAGCCCAGCATGTTCAGGGCGGCGACGACCTGGCTGCTGTGCTGGCCGGTCCAGCAGTACACCACGATGGGCGTGCCGTCGCTGGGCAGGTTCTTCAGCATCTGCTCGAAGCCGAGGCTGGCGTAGGGGGTGAACTGGTAGGCGCCGGGGATGTGGCCGGGGACGCCGGCGGTGCCGGTGCCCTCGTAGTCCGCCTGGCCGAAGTAGTTCACGACGAAGTAGTCGTCCAGGTTGGGCTGCAGGGTCGCCCAGGTGATGCTCTGGAAGCCGGCCGCCACCATGGCGGCGACGCGGGTGGCCACGATCGTGGCGTTGGTCCCGGTCAGCGTCGGGAAGGCGTGCTCGGTCAGGCCGGCGTTGTTGTTGGTCGTCTCCGGCGAGGCCAGGTTGTCGCCGATGTTGCTGTTCCAGCCGGTGGCCAGGGTGCTGTTCCACGACGACATGCCGAAGCCGAGGGTCTTGACGTCCTCGTGGCCCATGAGCTCCAGCGCGATCTTCGCGTGGCCCGCGCTCTGGCCGCTGTAGCAGGCGATGACGATCGTCTTGTCGGTCGGGATCGTCGTGCCCACGTCCGTCAGGATGTTCGCGAGCGAGGAGTTGTAGGCGCCGGGGATGTGCCCGGCCGTGTAGGCGTCGGCCGAACGGATGTCCACGACGGTGTAGTCGTCGAGATTGTCGTGCAGGACCTGGGCCGTGACGACGCCCGGGCAGTCGGTGTTGTCGTTGAGGTAGGCCTCGACCGCGGCGGCCATCGTCTCGAACGTGGTCGCGGCCGGCGGATCCACGGGGCCATCGTCGCTCGAGCAGCCCACCATGGCGGCCAGGGCGAGCAGCAGCAACGCCATCAGGGTCCAGCGTCTCGTCATGTCTTCTCTCCTTGTTCGGGCCTCGCGGCCCCCGGTGTGCGGCGCCGGGCGCCGCGAGTCGGCCGCCCGGCGGCCTGCGCCGCCGGACGGTGTCTCACTCCAGGTCACTTCGCGTCGGGGAACGACGACGGGATCACCACCCCGAGGTTCGCCTCGTAATCAGGCAGGCCGGGTGACGCCGTCGTCCTCATACAGGTCGGACTCGCGCAGCAGGAACCCGTCGGGCGCGTCCGGCGACTGGTGGCAGGCCGCGCTGCAGGACTGCCCCTCCCCGACCGTCGTCTGCGCCGTGCGCCGCACGATGTTGTGCGGGGAGGCGTAGACCCAGGTCGGCGCGTCGAGGTAGCCCGGCAGGTCCAGGCCCCAGTCGGCGTAGGTGCCGGGATCGACCGGCAGGTGGCGCACCACCGAGTAGTCGTACTCGGTGCGGTGCGGGCTCGGGTTGCGGCCGATCTTGAACTGCAGGCGGCTGGGGTCGATGTCGTACTTGTCGGCCTTCTCGCCGCCCGTGAGCAGGTTGTGGCAGTTCGTGCAGTTCTTGTAGGGCTGCGAGTGGCAGACCTGGCACTGCAGGTTCAGGCCGTCGTTGCCCACGTGCATGGCGTGGTAGGCGTTGTCCCAGCCGTCGTCCTGCTCCTCGCCGTGGCAGTTCTCGCAGCGGGGCATCGTCTTGACCTCGTAGCGGTGCTCGTAGTGCTCGCCGTCGTGCTGGTCGTCGCCGTGGATCTCTTCCTTGGTGTGGCAGTCCTTGCACTGCCAGCCGTAGGGCTGGCGGTGGACGTCGGGCACGTTGCCCTCGCTCTGTCCCAGGAAGTCGTTGCCCACGCGCGAACCGTGGCAGGCCACGCACTGCTCGGTCATGTCCGGCGAGGCCCGGAAGCGATGCGAGTAGTAGGTGCCGATCAGCGGGAAGCCGCCGCCGACGCTGGCCGGCCGGCTGACGTGGCACTGCCCGCAGGAGGTGTGGCAGCCGCCGCACTTCTGGTCGAAGAAGCCCTCGAAGCCGGAGCCCTCGAAGGTGCAGCGCCCGCGCAGCTCGATGGCCGCGATGTAGCCCCACTGGTTGGCGTGCAGGCTGTTGGCGTGGGCCGCCGCCTCGTCGGCGTGGCAGCCGTCGCAGGCGCCGTGCGCGCTGGGGTCGGCGACCATGCCCGTGTGCGCCTCTTCCATCGTCTCGAACGTGCGGTCGGCCGGGCCGCCGTGGCAGCTCTGGCAGCTGCGCTGGCCGTGCACGCTGTCGAGGAACCGCTGGCCGTTGGTGCCGGTGATGATGACCTTTTCCCACGCCTCCAGCGCGGGTACGGAGCCGCCTCAGCCGTCGTCCTTGGCGGCGGGCTCGGCCTCGGACATCGCCTCCTCGCCCAGGCTGGCGAGGAGCATGTCCCGGCTGCTGTGGCAGCCGAGGCAGGTCTTGTCGGTCAGCACGACGTCCGGGTCCGCGGTGCCGTTGGAGGTGTCGTTCTCGCACCCCCACAGGCTGCCCAGGAACAGGAACGCCAGAACCGCGACCGCTGCGTGCTTGTGCATGGTCACACTCCGTCGTTGGACGGCGACACGGCGCCGTCGTTGATGAGCCCGCGGGCGAAGATCGGCACGTTGTTGCAGACCACGGTCTGCGCGTCGACCTCCGCTCCCGCGAACCGGCTCCACATGCCGGCGTTGAGGGCACAGTCCATGACCATGCCCACGAAGCAGCGGCTCGTGATGACGGGATCGATCCGCCGGACCTCCCCCGCCGCCATGCGCCGCGTGATCTCCTCGACCAGGAAGTCGATGTAGGGGCTGCGCACCTCGCGGAAGATCGTCGCGCGGCCCTGGTCGTTCTCGAGGCTGCTGTTGGACATCAGCCGCACGAGTTCGGGGTCGCGCTGCGCGAGGGACAGGACGTGGTTGGCGACCGCGCGCAGGACGTCCTCGATGCCGCCGCGGCCGCGGTGGCCGGCGAGGTCGCCTGCGATGTCGTGCTCGCGGACCTTGGCGCGGATGACCTCGTCGTAGAGCTGGGCCTTGCCGTCGAAGTGGCGGTAGATGGCGGCCTCGGTCACGCCGCTGGCGCGGGCGATCAGCCGGATGGCGGTGCCGTCGTAGCCGTGGGCCGAGAAGAGCCGCGACGCGTGGTCGAGGATCTCACCGCGGCGGTTGGTGTGTCGGACCTCGGCTGCCACTGCATACCCTTGAACGAGGTGAGCGAACGTTGACTCTGCCCCAAACTAGTCCTGTGGATCGGCACGTCAATCTTTGATGTTATGATTTTAACCCACTGAAATCCTTTATCATCAACGAGTTATAGCATATCCACTTACTAGGTGTTATAAGATTAGCAGTAGCATGGGGATACGAAAACGCTCGTTCACTCATGCAATTGCGGCACCGCAACGGGCCCCCCAAAAAAAAGGAGCCCCGCCTGCGCGGGCTCCCGGTCCGGCTTCGCCTCAGGGGCGGGCGGCTAGAAAACGCCCCCCACCGACAGCGAGTACAGGTCGAGGATGTAGTCGTCCCAGCGGTTCTCGTCGAACTCGCAGCGGCGGTAGCTCGCGGTCGCGGTCAGCTTCTCGGCGAAGCGCCAGCTCGTGCGGGCCGACCAGCGGTCCAGGTCGTTCTCGACCGAGTCGGTGGTGCGGACGGCCTCGTAGTGGCCCTCGCAGCTCCAGCCGCGGCCGAGGTCCAGCACCGCGCCGGGCGCGTAGCGCACGGTCGTGGCGTCGTAGGCCAGGGGGCTGACGTCGGCGGCGACGGCCGGGGCGCCGGTGATGGCGTACTCCTCCTGCCCCATCGAGACCGAGCCCAGCAGCGTCAGGCGCGGCGCCGCGGCCCAGGTGGCCACGGCGAAGCCGCGCAAGGCGTCCCAGGTGGTCTCGACGCCGGCGATGTCCTCGCGCTCGAAGGTCTGCGCGATCGCCTGGTGACCGAAGTCGAGGCTGATCCCCGTCGCCGGCCGCGTGTTCAGGCAGACCTCCCAAACCAGCTTGTCGCGCTTGCGGTCGCCCATCCAGTAGAACCAGGCGTCGCCGCCGGTGGTGTCCCAGGTGTCGGCCGAATCGATCTCCTCCTGCAGCCACTGGGCCTTGGCCTTGAGCGTCACGTTGCGCGCGAGGCGGGTGCGCGCGCGCAGCGCGATCTCCTGGCTCGTGCGCTGCTGGTCGGTGGACTGGAAGTCCCCCTCGGCGCCGCTGTCGGGCACGCCGTCCTGGGCGGTCGTCTCCTCCAGATCGCTGGTGCGGTAGCGGTAGCTCAGCTGCAGCCGCGTCGAGGGCAGCCGTGTGGTCGAGAACGCGGCGCGGTAGTCCTGGCCCGTGCGGTCGCGGTCGGTGGCGTGGACGATGGCGTCGTCGGGTCCGACCTGGCCGTCGACGTTCTGATTGCGGACGGACGCGGACAGGTCCAGCCGCGTGCCGCGCGCCAGGGTCCACAGTGCGCCGATGCGGCCCGTGCCCGACACGGCGTCGGACGCGATGTCGCGGTCGGCCAGGCCCTGGGTCTCGTGCGGGTTGCTCTCGAGGTAGCTGCCGACCGCCTGACCCACCAGGCGCAGCGTCGGTGACACTTCCAGTGCGCCGCCGACCCGGCCGCTCCACAGGGTGCGGTCGTCGGTGGTGAGGTGGCGCGTGCCGAGCGCGCGGTCGCCCTCGCTCTTGCGGTAGGACACTTCCCAGTCCGTGGCCAGCTTGCCGTAGGCGTAGTCGCCGCCGGCCCAGACCTTGCGGTCGAGGGTGCCGAAGTGCTTCAGGCCGGGCACGGCGCTGCCGGCGCCGCTGCGCAGCAGGCTGCCCTTGCTGCCGTCGCGCCGCGTGAAGGCGACGCCCGCCTCCAGACCGAATCCGTTCCAGACGCGGTGGGAGCTGGCCGCCTCGAAGCGGTTCCAGTTCATCACCGGCGCGGGATCCAGGGCCGGCGGCGGCGGCGGCGCGGCGAACACGGCCGAGCGCATCTCGCTGGTGCCGTCGTAGTAATGGTCGAAACTGCGGTAGGTCGCCGAGGTCCGGTAGTGGCCGGTCGAACCGGCCCACAGGCCGATCGCGCCGGCGCCGCCGGGGCGGCCGCCGTTCTCGCCGGCCCCGCGCAGGGTCAGCCAGCGGCCGCTGTCCCAGGCCCGGTTCCAGGCGAAGACCGAGGAGAAGCGGTACTGGTCGGTCAGCTGCCAGTCCTCGGCCGCCTTCGCGGCGTCCCCGTAATCGTCCAGGACATCGAGCGTCAGGGTGGCGTGGTCGAACAGGCCCACGTGGTCCCCGGGGGCGGCCCAGATCCGGCCGGCCTGGGCCGGCAGATCGCCGGCGGCGGCCGCACCGGCGGCCAGGAGCGCCACCGCGGCGGCGGTCATCATCGTCAGACGCAGGTTCTTCATGACGCGCTCCTTTCTAGTCCAGGAAGGTGGGGTTGAGATTCGAACCGTGGATCTCGTGGTGGCAGTCGTAGCAGCGCGCCTCGCTGCCCAGGAAGCCGCCGTGGTTCACGCCGCCGATCGTCGGGTAGCCCGGTTCGAAGTGGCACTGCAGGCACAGCGAGTTGCCGTCCTGGGTCAGCAGCTTGTCGTTGATCGAGCCGTGCGGCCGGTGGCAGGCCGTGCAGTCCTCGGCCGAGACGGCCTCGTGCTCGAAGAGGAAGGGGCCGGCCATCTCGGTGTGGCAGTTCAGGCAGGCCGCATTCAGATCGCCCAGGGGGGCGGCGGCGGGCGCCGCGCCGTGGACCGCGTGGCAGTCCTGGCAGGAGACCTCGCCCTCGAGCACCCGGTGACGGAACGGCAGGCGGAAGTCGGCGGCCTGGGCCGCGTGGCACTGCAGGCAGAACTCGCCGGCGATGCGGAAGGCGGACGGCGCCTGCGCCGAGCCGCCCCCGTGGACGACGTCGGTGTGGCAGGCGGCGCAGTCGGTCGGTCCGCCCGCGTGCGGCGAGCCGGACCAGGTGGCGCGCTTGTCCTGGTGGCACTGCAGGCACATCTCGGCCCGGTCCTCGGCGTCCAGGGCGGACAGGACGGCCCGGCCGAAGATGGGCCCTTCGCCGCCGGCCTCGACGTGGAGGCTGCCCGGCCCGTGGCAGGCCTCGCAGGCGCTGGCGCCGGTGCCGGGTGCGATCGCGGCCCGCTCCACGGAGTGGGGAGTGTGCTGGTAGAAGGCGCCGGCCTCGTCGTGGCAATCCAGACAGGCCTGGGAGCCGACGTAGGCCGCGCCGGACGGCACGCCCACGCGCTCGGCGAAGCCGCCGCCCGCGGCCGCGACCACGGCCAGCAGGGTGAGCAGCCCGGCGATGAGGATGAGCAGACGCAACATGGGGGTCCCTCCGCGCAGGAAGAGGTCAACGAACGTTGATCATCAGGGCGAGGATAAGAGACGGAAACCGGGCAAACAAGAATTAGTTGTCATCGGATTGTCAGGGTCTTGACTAAGATGTTCATAATGGCGACCTTGCCGCCCGCCCCCCCCGGCCGCCTCGAAAGGAGCCCTGCCGTGGACCTGTACGGTTTCGCCCTGCTTTCGCTGTCATCCCTGTTCGCGGTCATCGACCCGTTGGGGTGCATCCCGTTCTTCAGCGGCCAGACCGCGGGCCTGTCGCGCAGCCGCAAGCGTCGCATCCTGGTCAAGGCCCTGCTGGTGTCCCTGCTGGTCCTGCTGCTGTTCACCTACGCGGGCAGCGCCGTGCTGAGCACCTTCGGGATCACGGTGGACGCCTTCCGGATCGCCGGCGGCATCATCTTCTTCGGCGTCGGCCTGGACATGCTGCAGAGCCGGCCCCGCCGCTGGCACACCGGCCTGGATCAGGCCGTCGCTGCGGGCGAAAGCGCCGAGTCGCCCGCCGATCCCGACCACGACCCGTCGGTGACGCCGCTGGCGATCCCGATGATCGCCGGCCCGGCCTCGATCACCACGGTCATGGTGCTGCGGGCCGAGACGCCCGGCATGACCGGGGCGCTGATCGTCAGCGCCGCGGCCGCCCTCATCCTGCTGCTGACCGGCGTGATCCTGCTGACCGCCGACACCGTGCTGCGGCGCCTCGGCCCCACGGGCATGCGCATCGTGGAGAAGCTGATGGGCCTGCTGGTGACCGTCATCGCCGTGCAGCTGGTCCTGAACGGGGCCGCGCCGTTCCTGCGGGACCTGGTCGCCACCGCCGCGGTCCGCTGAACCTCCTCCCCCCTTAAACAGACACGCCCCCGGCGGCCGGTGCCGCCGGGGGCGCGTGGTCTTGCCCTCGGGAGAGGACTAGAAATTCATCGTGGCCTGCGTGTACAGCCAGTTCTGGCTGTCGGCGTTCGGGCCGACCCGGTCCTCGCTGGCCGAGAACATGCTCAGACCGGTCTGCCAGGAGAAGCCGCCGTCGACGTACTTGCCGGACAGGTCGATCTCGGTGCCCAGCGCCGTCTCGCCGCTCGGACGGTCCTCGACGTTGGCGAAGCTGTGGAAGTCGCCCATCAGCTTCCAGCTCTCGTTGATCGGGTACGCGGCGCGCAAGGCGATGTCCATGATGCCGTAGTCCGAGCCGTTGCCGAACAGGTCCATGGCGCCGTAGAACGAGTGGGCCGTGAAGTACAGGTTGTGGAAGCTCTCCCACTTGTCGGCCGTGTCGGCGTCGTCGCCGGTGGTGTAATCCACCAGGCCGGCCAGGCGGAAGCCGCTGTCCATCGTGTAGCCGACCTCGGCGAACAGCAGCATGCCGCTGATGTCGATCTCGTCGGTGCCGTCGTCGGCGGTGCCGGTCTGCATCGCGACCATCGCGTTGTAGTCGAAGTTCTCGGCAAAGGTCCGCTCGCTGTAGGCGCCGAAGTGCATCACCGACGTGTCGTAGCCGCCGTCGGCGTAGACCTTGCTCATGTAGCCGAACAGGTCGACGCCCTTGTTCAGGAACGAGAAGTTCAGGCCGTAGAACATGTCGTCGCCGGCGGGTTCGCCCTCGACGTCGTCGTAGTCGTCAAAGCTCTCCCACTGCTTCGTGGCGAACAGGGTGGCCTTCATGTTCTCGCCGAACTGGCGGCCGAACATCGCACCCTCGAACGAGCGGCCGTACAGGCTCCAGTCGGAGGCGCCGATCAGACGCTCGTTGTGGAAGCTCATCTCGAAGCGGCCCAGCTTGACGAAGCCCTTCTCGCAGGGCTGGTACCACATGTAGCCCTGGTGCATCTCCAGCACGGGATCGATGCCGTACTCGTTGATGTCACCGACGAAGCGGCTGTCCTGCAGCTGGAAGAACACGCCCATGTTGTCGGCGGGCATGGCCTTGATGCCGACGCGGGTGCGCAGCTGGCTGAAGAAAGTGGCGTCCGTGTCGGAATTGAAATCGTAGAAGTAAGGGTCGGCGCCGTCCATCTGGATGCGGTAACGGGACTCGCCCATCACCTTGATGTCGCCCGTGCTCATCCCGGCGCAGGCCTCGGCACAGGACTCGGAGCAGGACTCGGCATATGCGGCAACGCTCATCAGCATCGCCAGGATCACGAACAGTGAGGTCAGCTTCCACGTCTTCAAGGCAGTCTCCTTCCGGCAAAACCATGTTGCCGACCGGTGGATCCGTTCAGTCCGGCGGCTCAAACCTGCGGAATGTTGCCACCGAGATTTCGTAGTAGCAAGGTAAATAATGAAATGTTGATATTTGATTATCATTTGCATCGAGCTCCGACCGCCATGATTGACACCGACCTTGCACCTTCCTAGCTTCCCCTTCGCGACCTGTGGTCGGCGGGATCGGCACGACCGGCGGGACGCATGGCCCTACCCCGAACAGGAGTCGCTATGAGCATCGGCCTCCCCCTGCGATCCCGCAGCCGCACGTCGTGGGTGATCCCGGCGGCGGTCCTCGTCATGGCGCTGCTGCCCGGCGTCGCGGCGGCTATCGACGGGCACGGCGCCGCCGCCGCCAACTCCGCCACGCACCAGGCCGCCCCGCAGCACGCCGCTCCCAGCCTGGGCACGCGGCTGCCCCTGTGGAGCGCCCTGCCGTTCGTGGGGATCCTGCTGTCGATCGCGGTCTTCCCCCTGGTGGCGCCGCACTTCTGGCACCGCCATTTCCCGAAGGTCGCGGCGTTCTGGTCGCTGGTGTTCGCCGTGCCGTTCCTGATCGCGTTCCGGGGCGAGGCCCTGCAGTCCATCATCCACATCTACGTCATCGACTACATCCCCTTCATCATCCTGCTCTGGGCCCTGTTCACCGTCGCCGGCGGGATCTACGTCGGGGGCAGCCTGCGCGGCTCCCCGAAGGTCAACACGCTGCTGCTGCTGATCGGCACCCTGCTGGCCTCCTGGATCGGCACCACCGGCGCGGCCATGGTGCTGATCCGCCCCCTGCTGCGGGCCAACGCCTGGCGGCGCTACCGGGTCCACACCGTGGTGTTCTTCATCTTCCTGGTGGCCAACATCGGCGGCTCGCTCACCCCGCTGGGCGACCCACCCCTGTTCCTGGGCTTCCTGCACGGGGTGCCGTTCTTCTGGGTGACCAAGGCGCTGCTGCCGCACGCCCTGACGGCCGTGGCGATCCTGCTGGTGGTCTTCTTCATCCTGGACAGCTACTGGTACCGCAAGGAGCCCGTCGCGGCGCCTGCTGACGGCCACGACGGCCAGCGCAAGGGCATCCGCATCGAGGGACTGCACAACCTGGTGTTCCTGCTGGGCATCATGGGCGGCGTGCTGCTCTCGGGCTCGCTCAAGCTGAACAGGATCCCCATCTACGGTCACGTCGAAGTCGAGCTGCAGAACTGGCTGCGCGACGCGATCCTGATCCTGATGGGCGCGCTCTCGCTGCGCTTCACCGCCAAGGCGATCCGCAAGCAGAACGAGTTCTCCTGGGGCCCGATCCAGGAGGTGGCGTACCTCTTCGCCGGGATCTTCATGACCATCATCCCCGCCCTGGCGATCCTGCAGGTGGGCGCCGACGGCGCCCTGTCCGGCGTGGTCGCCTTCGTGAAGTCCCCCGCGCATTACTTCTGGGTCAGCGGCGGCCTGTCCAGCTTCCTGGACAACGCGCCCACCTACCTGACCTTCTTCAACACGGCCCTGGGCAGCTTCGGCATGCCCGAGAGCGCCGTGCCCGGCATGCTGGGCTTCCTGGACGCGAGCCTGCGCAACCCCGACTTCATCCGGGACCTGACGGCGATCTCCGCCGGTGCGGTCTTCATGGGCGCCAACACCTACATCGGCAACGCGCCCAACTTCATGGTCAAGTCCATCGCCGAGGAGGCCGGCGTGCCGATGCCCAGCTTCTTCGGCTACATGCTGAAGTACTCGCTGCCGATCCTGGTGACGACCTTCGTGGTGATCACCTTCATCTACTTCACCTAGGAGGGGAACCATGGCGACCAAGCCGGCTGCCACCACGCCGACCTACCACGAACTGGCCATCCAGGGCCCGCGCGACCTGGTCCACGGTTACCTCGCCGGGCTCGCCGCCGGAGCCGGCAGCGCCGCCGTCGCGGTCTTCGCCCAAGAGGCCGGCGTCGCCGGTCCGAGCCTGGGCGCCAAACTCAAAGGGATGATCGGCACGCATCACCAGGCCTGCCGCGTGGTCCTGGACGGCGAACTGCGCGGCCTGCTGAAGGGCGCGTCCAAGCGCATGACGGCCGAGACCGGCCTGGTCGTCCTGTCGGACAGCCGGATCCGCCGCGCCTCCTTCGGCTACCGCTTCCACGCCTACGCCCTGCGGTACGGGGTCGAGATCCAGGATCTGCTGGCCGCGCTCCCGGCCGGGCTGAAGATCGCGGACCGCCGCGCCGCCGAGAAGCACGACCCGCGCGCCAAGGGCGTGGAGGCCTACTCCCCCGCCCACGACTACGAGATCGAGGGCGGCGGCACGGTCGTGGGGCGCTACGATCTCGTGGCGGAAGCCCGGCGTCGCCTGTCCGCCTACCCGCTGATCGACACGGACGAGATCGAGCTGGACCTGGGATAGCCCGCAGGCACCACCCGGCGGTTCGCAGTGAAAAGCAGAGGGGTGGGACGATGATGTCCCACCCCTCTTGGTCTCATCCCTCTTGCGTCCGGCGGGTAACCGCCTACTTCAGGAGCGTCATCTTGCGGGTCAGTTCCTGGCCCTCGCTGCGCAGGCGGTAGTAGTACGTGCCGCTGGCCGCCTGGCGGCCCGCTTCGTCGCGCCCGTTCCACTCCACCACGTAGGTCGACGCCGCCAGCTCGCCGCTGACCAGCGTCCGCACCTCGCGACCGGCCAGATCGAAGATCCGCAGCTCCACCTGACCCGCCCGCGGCACCGTGTACGCGATCTGCGTCGACGGGTTGAACGGGTTCGGGTAGTTCTGCGCCAGCGACAGCACCGACGGCGCGTCGCCCGCCGCCGTCGAACCGCCGCCGTACACGATCTTCAGGCACCACTCGTTCAGCGTGCCGGTGTCGCCGCTGGCCAGGTCGGCGACCGTCAGCGTCCAGTTGCCGTCCAGGACCTCCAAGCCGCGAACGGGCTGGGTCCCCCGCCGGCGTCGGCGCGTCCGGATACCACCCGTAGATGTTGTCCGTGCCGCTGCCCGTGCGGTTGTGCAGGCGCACCGTCGTGCCCGCCGGCGACATCAGGTCCACCGTGAGGTCGCCCTGGTAGGTGTGCGTGATGTCCACGAACACCTCGACGCTGGTCACGGTCACGCCCGCGCCCATCGCCAGGGCCATCGGGCTGGTCACCGTCGCGTAGTCCGCGATCGGCAGGCCCGGCTGCAGGCACTGCGTCAGCTCGCTGACCGGCGTCAGCGTCAGGTTCACGCCCGTCAGCTGCTGGCCCTCGGCCAGCGTCACCGACGTCGAGGCGATG
>JADJIV010000026.1:0-19362 GCA_016706845.1 bacterium | reverse complement strand
CACCGCCAGCGCCTGCGCCGAGAGCGGGTTGTTCCTGAGGTCCACGGCGTCGCCCGCTCCCAGGCCCGCGTTGTCGAGCAGCGGCTGCAGGTCGGCCACGAGGTTGCCGGCCAGGTTCAGGTTCCGCAGGTTCGTCAATCCGGCCAGCGGCGCGAGATCCACGACGCCGTTCTGCATCAGGTTGAGCGACTCGATCATGTCGTGGTAGCGGAGCGCCTCCAGCGACTGGATGTGGTTGATCTCCAGGTTGAGCAGGCGCAGCTGGCGCAGGTTCACCAGGAAGTCGATGTTCTGCAGCTCCATGTCGCCGAGGTAGAGGTCGTTGAGGTACCCCAGGAAGGTCAGCGGCGTGTAGTCGGCGATGACCGTGCCCGAGAGGGTCAGCTGCCGGATCTGCTGCAGCATGACCAGCGGCGAGAGGTCGGTGACCGGGTTCCAGGCAAGGTGGAGCTGCTGGAGGTCCAGCAGGCCGGCGAGCGGTTCCAGGTCGCTCACCGCGTTCTCGTCCAGGGTGAGCCCGCGCAGTTCGATCAGGTACCGCAGCGGCTCGAGTCCCGCGATCTCGTTGTCGACCAGGCGGGCGGTCCGCAGCGACAGGCAGGCCTGCATCCCCGACAGGTCGGCGATCCCGGCTCCCGCGGCCGCGAAGTGCAGGATGGTGTCCACGTCCGACGAGGTCAGCCCGCCGGCCGGCCGGTGGACGTGCGCGCGGATCGCCTGCTCCAGGCCGGGGTCGGGGAATTCCACGGCCACGGGCGCCGTGCAGTCGACGTGGGGGCAGTCGGAGACGGCGCTCCAGTTCCCCTCGGCATCGCACGACCGCAGCGAGAAGTGGCAGGTGGCGCCCGGCGTCAGTCCGGTCACGATCATGCTCTGGATCAGCTGCGGCGTCGCCGGCGCCGGGACGCCTGCCACCGCCCGCGCCTGGTCGAAGTTGTCTTCGGTGATCGTCGCGTCCGCCACCCGCAGGTCGTAGGCGACGACCGAACCGTCCGTGCCGTCGTCGCGGCGGTCGGCGGGGGCCGTCCAATACAGCGTGGCCGACTGCGAGGTCGGGTTCAGGGCGATCAGGTCGGTGATCGCGTCGGGCGGGGTCGTGTCCGTGTCCTCGTCCTCGACGACGGGCGCACCGTCGGAGCAGGCGAGCAGCAGGGACAAGCAGAAGAGCGGCGACAGGGATGAGATTCGCGAGGGGAACGAGGGCATGGAACCTCCAGCCTGCCCGTATCGTGACCGGCCCCACCGCCGCAATGCACCGCGGAGCCTCGCGGGCGTAGACGATTCTACCCGACGGGAGCGGTCTTGCCAATCAACGCGCCGGCGCTCGGTAAGCGCGGCGCCCCGGTGGTGAGGCGGTTCTTAACAGGTCTGGGCTGGCCGTGCAGATTTTCTGCACATGGTGCCGACGGCCCTGATAACATGGTCGCCCCGCCTTCGGCGGTCGCGAGCGCTCCCTCGCCTGTTGGCCCCGGCAGGAAGATCGCCACGGCCGACTGGCAGAACGGCGTGCCGTTCGAGAAGGGAGAGACGCTCTACCACCACTGAAGCGGGGAAAAGCCCGCTTCGCTTGGGATATCCCTGCCGCGGAGGTGTCGCCTCATGCGCCCCATCTGTCGATGCTTCGGTCTCACCCTGCTGCTGGTCGCGGCCACCGCGGCCGCCGGAGCGCCCACCCCCCACCTGATCTCCTTCCAGGGCCGCGCGCTGGACACCGGAGGCGGCCCCGTCGCCGCCGGTGACGTGCGCGTGCGCATCTACGACGCTCCCGAAGGCGGCGTGCTGGTCTACGACTCCGGGACGGAGTTCGCCGGGGCGGTCGTCGCCGGGATCTTCGACGTCCTGCTCGGCGGCGGCGCGGAGCTCCTGCTCGACAACACGCGGCAGTACCACCTCGAGCTCGACATCGAAGGCGAGGAGGTCAAGGGCGACGAGACGTCGGGCCGGCAGACGTTCTGGCCGGGCGGCGGCAGCCATTGCGCGCGGACCTCGAGGACCCGGATCGGGGTCCTCGAGGCGATGGTCTTCCCCGAGTGCGTGCCAGGCACCTTCAACCTGAACGGCAACCCGGCCGACGGCTGCGAGTTCACGCTCGATGCCGGCGGCATCTACGTGGACGCAGCCTCGGGCTCCGACGTGGCGGGTTGCGGGTTGGGACCCGCGGGTGTCTGCGGCGGTTGCGCGCCCTGCCGCAGCATCGGCTACGGACTCCAAAGGGCCCAGCTGATCGGTCGCACGACCGTGTACGTCGCGGACGGCCGCTACGGCGAGAGCGTCAACCTGCTCGGAGGAGTCAGCCTGAGGGGCGGCTATCGCCCGGACACCTGGGAGCGCCACCTCGCATCGACGGCGACGTCCATCGTGGGCGCGGCGGGCGCGGGTCACCGCAAGACCGTCGTCGGCAACGGCATCACGGGATCGACGACGGTCGAGGGTTTCGTGATCTACGGGCAGTCAGCCACGACCGCGGGCGCCAACTCCTACGCGGTCTGGCTGCGCAACGCGGGCGGGCTGTCGTTGCGCGACAACGTGATCATCGCCGGCAGCGGCGGTATGGGCGCGGACGGGACCGCGGGCGCGAACGGCGCGTCCGGCGCGAACGGCGCCAACGGGCTCGACGCCGTTTCCAGCGGTTCGACCGGCTGCTCGCTGCCGCCCCGGCTGGGCGGGGCCGGCGGCAGCAGCACCTGCGGTGCGACCAACGTGAGCGGCGGCGCCGGCGGCGGCGTCCGCTGCACGCCGTCCCCCTACGTGGAGTACTCGCGAGTGGACGGCTTCGTTGGCTACGGTCCCTCGTCCGGCTCTGGCGGCGACGCGGGCGACGATTCGCGTCTGCAGAGCGGAACCTGCACCTTGCCCGGCAACCCGACCTACGGCCTCGCGGGCGCAGCCGGCGGCTTCGGAACCGCCGGAGGCGGCGGCAACGGCGGAACGGCGCCGTCCGGGACCGTATCGGCCGGGGAGTGGCTGGGCTACGCCGGAACGGCCGGTGCGGCGGGCGTTCCTGGCAGCGGCGGCGGCGGCGGCGGCGGCGGTGGCGGTTCGGACGGCATCGCGCCGTCGTACGACACGCTCGGCGCGACGGGTGGCGGCGGCGGCGCGGGCGGCTGCGGGGGCGGGGGCGGCGCCGCCGGCCTGGCCGGCGGCGGCTCCTTCGGGGTGTTCGTGACCGACGGCAGCGCCCCGTCGATCACGAACAACTGGATCTACCTGGGATCCGGCGGTGTCGGCGGGCGCGGCGGGAGCGGCGGCGGCGGCGCCATGGGCGGTAGCGGCGGCCTCGGCGGGGAAGTGGTCCTGCCGCTGTTCTGCGCCGGCGATGCCGGCGACGGTGGCGACGGTGGTGACGGCGGCCACGGCGGCGGCGGCGGCGGCGGCGCCGGAGGCGTGGCGTTCGGGATCTACGTGGGGAGCGTCGCGGGCGCTCCCAACTACGCCCTCGCGAACCAGTTCCAGGGTGGAGCCGGCGGCAGTGGCGGCGGCGGCGGCCCGTCGCTCGGCAACCCCGGCACCGGCGGCGTGACGGGCGCCTCGGGCGCCACCAACCAGTGAGGCGGGAGGCCATGAACAGGTGTTGGCCAGCGATGATCATCCTGCTGGCCGCGGCGTTGGCGGCGGCCGGCACGCCCGTCGCGCAGCAGATGCCGATCCAGGGTTTCGTAACCGACGACCGCGGTGGGCCGTTGCCGTCGGGCGATGTCGCGGTCAGGATCTTCGCCGCCGCCGGGGGCGGCGCGCCGGTCTACGATTCGGCGGCGGAGTTCGCGGGCGCCGTGACCGCGGGGCGTCTCGACATCGTCGTCGGCGCCGCCGCGCCCCTGCTGCTGGACGACGCGGCCCTCTACTGGCTCGAACTGCAGGTCGGCGACGACGAGCTGATCGGCGACGCGGCGGCGGGCCGGTGGAGCTTCCGTCCCGGGACCGGCAGTCACGCCAGGCCGGACCTGGAAGCGCGGCTCGCCGCGCTCGAGGCGGCGCTCGGCGCCGCGCGCGCCGCCGATGCGCGCGGGCCGGCGGCGCCGCCGGCCCCGCCGCCTGCCGTGAAGGCGACCGCGTTCTCCTGCGAACACGGGCTGCTGGGCCTGGGCCGCATCGCCGGCGGGAACGGCGGTTTTTCGGTCGAGGCGAACCTGCTGCAGCAGCCCGTGGGCGTCTTCGCGCACGGCGCGCGCGGCGCCCTGCTGGGCCCGCGCTACCTGCAGGCCAACGCCGTGCCGACGGGTGCTTCCGACGGCACGCCGGCGCGGTTCGCGCTGCACGCCTGCCGCCCGAACCCGTTCAACCCGCGGACCACGATCCGCTACGACCTGCCCGAAGCCGGGCCGTTCGCTTCGCGGGAACCGACGTCAGCTGCCGCAGCTCAGCGGGTAGGTCCCGCTGCCCGACGCCACGGTGCCGCCGCTGCTGTTGTAGAGCGTGTGGGTCGCCGTGGACGAGCCGTCGAAGACCACGTCCAGGTGGTAGGGGTCGAAGGTGTAGCGGATCGTGCCGCTGGGGCAGCCGCCGGGAGCGACCCGTGATGCCGCCGTCGACGGTCTCCCAGTCCACCACGTAGCTGGAGGTCTGGTCGTAGCTGGGGCCGACGATGTGGTAATCGATGTCGTAGCCGCCCGAGCCGGTCATCGTGTACAGCGAGGTGCCGACGCCGGTGATGGTGACGTCGTAATCGTAGACGTAGTCGTACGTGACGTTGTAGCCGGACTCCGGTCTGAGAGGAAGTCCATGTCGTGTGCATCGTGACCACGGTCGTGGCCTCGGCCGCGGATCGCTGCGGCGTCCCCTCGCCGTCGAGGTACTGAGCCGGAGGTCCAGTCAGTCAGCCGGCGCCGCTGTAGACGGAGGTGGTACTCCCAGCGCATCGTCCTGGCGTTCCAGTCGTAGGTGCCGTCCTTGGCGCCCATGCCGTCGGCGATCGAGGTGATCGATTGCGCCAGCGCGGCGGCCTGGGGGGCGGCCACGGAGGCTTGGGCCGCCGCGGTGGTCTCGTCGAAATCGTCGCCGGTGTTGTTGCCGCCGGGGTTGGTCGGCTTGTCGTCGCCGCAGCCGCTCAGCGCGAAGGCGGCCGTGGCCGCGGCCGCGAGGAACATGGTGCGCAACCATCGCTTGCTCGTCATCGGGATCCTCCTGCAGGGTGGTGGTCGGCCGCGCGCTAGGCGGGGCCGCTGTTACTGACGGTATGATGGTATCATACAAGAGTGAATTAGTACTATTGAAATCGATACGCTCGTGAATCACGGCTACTGACGCAACTGAATGAGCGACATCAGGATCGCCGGTTCGCGCCGCATCTTATCCTGTAATAAAGATAATTTCTATCTTGTTGTGTCCGGACGGTAGATCGCTTGTCCGCACCCGCCGTCGTTCGACGGGCGCGGGAGTCCCCCTCGGGTCCTGTCACGGGGAGATGTCGCCATGCCGCCGTCCCGCCTCTCGCGCCGATCGCTCCCGCCGCTGCTGCTCGCCCTGCTGGCCGCCGGCCCGTCGCCGGCCGCGTCGATCTGCGGCCTCGTCACCGACGTCACGACCGGCGGTCCCGTCGCGCAGGCGGGCATCTTCCTGCGCACCGCGGCCGGAGCCTACACCGGCGACCATGCGGCCACCGACGCCGCCGGCCGCTACTGCCTCGACGGCCTCGCCGCCGGCGTCTACACGCTGGAGGTGCGGGTCGACGACTACGTCGTCGCCTACCGCAACGGCGTCGAGGTCGCCGACGACGTCACCGACGCCCTGGCCGCGGACCTGCCGGCGATGCGCCTGGCCCTGCCCTGGCCCAGCCCGAGCGCGGGCGCGACCAAGCTGCGGCTCGTCGTGAGGCGGGAAGCGCCGGTGCAGCTGAGCGTCTACGACGCCGGCGGCCGGCTGCTGCGCACCTGGAGCGCCGCGACGCTCGCGGCCGGCGATCACGAATACGAGTGGGACGCGAGCGGCCCCGACGGCCGCCCCGCCCCTTCCGGTCTCTACCTCGTCCAGGCCCGCAGCGAGGGTCGGACCTCCACCCGCGCCCTGGTCCTGACCCGCTGACTTGCGAAAGGAACCTGCCATGACCTCCCGTCGCCCGTTCATCGCCCTGTTGCTGGGCGCCGTGCTGGTCGGCGCGTCCCTGTGGGGCTGCTCGACCAGACGCCGCCGACCGAACCCCTGTCCGGCATCGAGGTCCGCGAGGGCGCGGTCCTGAGCGGCACCGTGCTGGACACCGGCGGCCGGCCCGCGCCCGACGCGGTGCTGGCGCTGGAGCGCCTCGAGGGCGGCCTGTCGGCGACGGTCGGGCGCGCGCTGTCGGGCGCGTCCGCGACGGCCGACAAGTCCGGCGACGTGCGCAGCGCGGTCAGCGACCGCGCGGGCCGCTTCGCCTTCGCCGGCCTGGACGCCGGCACCTACCTGCTGACCTCGTCGCTGCGCGACCACGCCGGCGACAGCCGCAGCCTGGAGATCCCGCCCGGCGTCGCGGCCAACGCCGAGACGACCTTCGTCGACATCCAGCTCGTGCCGACCGGCACCTTCCTGGGCAACGCCACGCTCGAGAACGCGGTCGACCACACCGGCACCGTCGTCTACCTGGAGGGGACGTCGTACGTGGCGGTCACCGACGCGGCCGGCGACTACAGCCTGACCGGCGTGCCGGTGGGCGCGTGGCCGGCCCGCGCCATGCGCGCGGGCTACCTCGACGACACCGCCGCGGGATCCCTGGTCGCCGCGGGCGATGTCGTGGCCCTGCCGGCGATGTTCCTGCGCCTGAACGCCAACATCCCGCCCGTCGCGAGCGCGCTGACCGCCTCGACGTCGGCCGAGGGGGACGCGACGTCGTTCGGCGCGGTCGCGACCGACGCCGACGGCACGGTCGTCCTCTACGAGTGGGACTTCGAGGACGACGGCGTCTTCGACTGGAGCAGCGCCGCCAACGCCAACGCGCTTCACGTCTACCCGTCGCAGGGCCAGTACCTGGCCAAGCTGCGCGTGACCGACGACGACGGCGGGATCGGGCTGGCGGTGGTGGCGGTGACGGTCGTGCCGCCGGTTCCCCTGGCCATCTTCGTCACGCCGACCGGCGACGACGGCGACAGCGGCGGCCTGACGTCCCCGGTCAAGACCATCAGCCACGGCCTCGCCCTCGCCCAGTCCCTCATGCTCGACCAGGTCCTGGTCACTGAGGGCACCTACAACGAGGTCGTGTTCCTGATCGACGGCATCAACCTGACCGGCGGCCTCGCCGCGGTCACCTGGGCCGAGCAGCCCGGCGTCTACTCGGTCGTCACCGGCTCCACGCGCCCGCTGCGCGCCCAGGCCATCACCAGCCCGACGACCGTCCGGGGCTTCGAAGTGATCGCCGTCAACGCCGCCAGCGCGTCCGGCGTCTCGATCGCGGTCACGGCGACCGACTGCAGCAGCGCGCTCGTCTTCCAGGACTGCAGGCTGCGCGGCGGCAACGGCGGGGCGGCCCTGGGCGGCACGCCCGGCTCGACCGGCGCCGCCGGCGGCAGCGGCTCGACCGGTCTGCCGGGGAGCTGCGACGGGATCTACGCCTGTCCGGGCGGCGCCGGCGGCGCCGGCGCCTTCGTCGGCGGCACCGGCGGTTTCGCCGGCAACCAGCTCGGCAACGGCTCCAGCGCCGGGGCCGGCGCCAGCGGCGCCGGCGCTCCCGGCGGTTCCGGCGGCAACGGCGGCTTCACCGGCGACCCCGGCAGCTCGGGCGCCAACGGGCAGAACGGCGCCAACGGCTCAAATGGCGCCGCCGGGACGCTCGCCCCCGCGGCCGGCCAGATCGTCGGCGACGCTTGGCTGCCGAACGTCGGCGGCGCCGGCGGCAACGGCGTCGGCGGCTACGGCGGCGGCGGTGGCGGCGGCGGCGGCGGCCAGGAGTGCACCTTCTGCGACGACGGGGTGGGCAACAGCGGCGGTGGCGGTGGCGGCGGCGGCTACGGCGGCATGGGCGGCAGCGGCGGCCTGAGCGGCGGCGCTTCCTTCGGGCTGTTGGCGATCGATGCTTCGCCGGTCCTGAACGACTGCCTGATCATCACCGGCGCCGGCGGCAGCGGCGGACCCGGCGCCCCGGGCGGCAGCGGCGGCGCGGGCGGCGGCGGCGGGACCGGCGGCGCGAACTGCCTCGGCGAGATCGGCCGGGGCGGCGCCGGCGGCCAGGGCGGCCAGGGCGGCCAGGGCGGCGGCGGCGCGGGCGGCCATGGCGGCCCGAGCTACGGCATCTGGAGCCAGGGCGGCGCACCGGCGATGAGCGGCACGACCTTCATGATCGGGATGGGCGGCAGCGGCGGCGCGGGCGGCTCGCCCAACGGCCAGACCGGCCCCGCGGGGGCGAGCGGCAACACCAACTAGCGGCGGGGTCTGTCCCGTCGACGCGCGTGAGGACCGGCGAGCAACCGCCGGTCCTCCGCGTTTCAGGCCCGCCAGTCCACGACGCCCAGGTAGGCCGTCAGCAGCACCACCGCGCCGAACGCGAGGCGGTACCAGGCGAAGGGGGTGAAGTCGTGCCGCGAGACGTAGCGCAGCAACGCCCGCACGGCGAACAGCGCGCAAACGAAGGACGCGGCGAAAACCGACGGCAAGCAGCCCCGCCAGATCGGCGTCCAGCAGCTTGCGGTGGTCGAAGAGGTCGTACAGGGACGCGGCGGGGCCCAGGGTCGGGATGGCCAGGAAGAACGAGAACTCCGTGGCCGCCTGCCGGGACAGCCCGCAGAACAGGCCGCCGATGATCGTCGCGCCGGAGCGGGAGGTGCCCGGCACCAGCGCGAAGCACTGGGCGAGGCCGACCTTCAGGGCGTCCCGCCAGGTCATCGCCTCCACGTCGGCGACGCTGACGGTGTGCCGGCGCCGCTCAGCCCAGAAGATCATCAGGCCGCCGGCGATGAAGGCCACGGCGACCGGGACGGGGGCGAAGAGGTGGGCCTTGATGGTGTCGCCGAGCGCCAGCGCCAGCACGCCGGCCGGCACGAACGCGACCGCGACGTTGATCGCGAACCGCCTCGCCCGGGCGTCGCCGGACAGTCCCGTCGCGACGGTTCTCAGCTTGCGACGGTATTCCCAGCAGACGGCCAGGACGGCGCCGAGCTGGATGAAGATCTCGAAGAGGTCCCGCTGCTCCTTGGGCAGGAACTTCAGCAGGTTGCCCGCGATGATCAGATGGCCGGTGCTGGAAATGGGCAGGAATTCGGTCAGACCTCGACGATGCCCATGACGAGCGCTTGGAAGAGCAGTATCATCGTTGCTCGCCTTCCTCTCTCGGCGGCTACTTCCCGCCGCAGGCGACGCCCGCGGGCCCGGCCACGCTACTGGCACGAGGTGGGAAGCGCCACCGCCATCTTCCAACACGCGGCCGCGACGACGAGTCCCTGCTGGAGCGGAGATCGTTTTAAGGGACCATACGGGTTTCGTCTGGCGCAGCCGCGAAGGGTCGCGCATCGAGGCGTTCAGCGACGCGGTCTTCGCCTTCTCGCTGGCGCTGCTGGTGGTCTCGACCGAGGTCCCGGGATCCGTCGCCGAACTCATGACCCGCATGCGGAGCCTGCCAGCGTTCGGGCTCAGCTTCACGGTCCTGGTCTACATCTGGTACAACCACCACATCTTCTTCCGCCGCTACGGGCTGCAGACGCCGGGGATCGTGGCGCTCAACAGCGTGCTGCTGTTCGTCGTGCTCGTCTACACCTACCCGCTGAAGGCCCTGCCGGCGCTCGTGATCGCGGCGGTGACCGGCTTCGGCAGCGACCAGGTCCTGGTCATCCGGACCATGGGCGAGGCCAAGGCCCTGATGACGATCTACTCGGCGGGATTCGGGGCGGTCTTTCTGTTGCTGGCGCTGATGACGGGCCACGCCTTGCGCCGTCGCGGGGACCTCGGGCTGGACGCGGCGGAAGTTCTCGCTACGCGCGCCGCGCTCTGCGCCCATCTGCTGCAGGTGGGGATCGCGGTCCTCTCGATGATCCTGCTCGCGGTCGGCCCCGCCATCGCGCCGGCGGGGTGGTGCTACGCGCTGATGGCGCCCGTGCTGATGACCAACGCCCGCATCTGGCGGCGGCGGGTGGCGGCGGCGGTCGCCGCCTCCAGTTCGTGATCACCCGCAGGGGCGGCCAGGTCTGCAGTTCTTAATTCGTTGATGATAATACAGATAGATCATCGACCCAGGCCTGCGTCTGCTCATCGTGCTGCCGGGAAGGAAGCCCGACGCCGCGCAGGCCAGAAGGCCGCGCAGCGGCCTGCGATTCGTGCTATGATCGCCTGACAATGCCGGCCGCCCCCCGGGCGGATCATGCTGCGTCAGCCTGTAACAGCAAGCACCTCATGGTCATGCGCGCCGTCCTCGACTTCGTCATCCTCTGTTCGCGGCACCCGCTCGGCACCAGCGCGGTGTTGCTGGCGCTGTGGCTGATCCTGCGACGGCGTTCGGACGGCAACGCCTCCGACCACGCCTTGGCCTGGTCGAGGATCCGGCCCGCCTTGGCGGTTCTCGCCGCGATCGTGTGCCTCGCGTTCCTGTCGACGAGCCTCTGGTACCTGAACCACGACGGCTACGCCAGCGACGTCGAGGCGATGGTGTCGTCGGTGTCCTGGTGGGTGCAGACCGGCGGCCCGCTCTACCACGCTCCGGACGCCGACCCGCAGTACAGCGTGCTCTACGGCCCGATGGTCTACCTGGCCACGGGACTCTGCCTCGACCTGCTGCACCCCTCGATCTTCGCCGCCAAACTGGGCGCCCTGCTGGCCCTCTACGCCTCCGTGGTCCTGCTGTACCTGACGCTCCGCCGCCTGGTCTCCGGCGCGCTGGCCTTCGGCATGACCGCCATCGCGCTGCTGCTCTACTGGACCGGCGGCACTTCGGCGATGCTCGTGCGGCCGGATCCCTACATCCTGGCCGCGGTCTGCCTGGGCCTGCACGCCGCGGGCGCATCCCGGCGCGTCCCGGCCGTTGTCGGCGCGGCCCTCGCGCTCGGGCTGGCGGTGAACCTCAAGGTGCATGCGGTGCTGTACCTGTTGCCGGTGCTGACGCTGCTCGACGAGCGCCACGGTTCCCGCGCCACGCAGGCGGCCCTGGCCCTGGGCGCCGTGGCCATCGTGGCCCCGTTCGCGCTCCACGACGGCATCTCGCTCGTCAACTACCTGAGCTGGATCCTCATCGGGGCCCATCACGGCCTGGAACTGGACTACCTGCCGCACCTGTTCACCCGGGCGCTGTTCTTCGCGGTCCCGGTGCTGGTGCTCCTGTCGGCTGCGGGCGGGCCGGCCCCACCGCCCCTGGATGCGGCGCCAGCTCGTCCTGGCCTGGGCTGCGGGCAACGCGGCCGTGATCGTGCTGGCGATGAAGCCCGGCGCCGGCCAGGTCCACCTGCTGCCGATGATCCCCATCAACCTGGTCTTTGCGGCCCGGCTGTGGCCGGCCGCCGGCATGCGCGGCCTGCTCTTCCCGGAACGCGCCGCCTCCTGGCGGCTGGGCGCGGTCTCGGCCTTCCTGGCCGCCGCGCTCGTCGCGGGATCCGTGTCGGGCTACCGCAGCGCACGGCTGGCGAGCTCGCGGATGGAGAACTCCCCGGCGATCTCCGCCGACATCCGGGGGATCCTGGCCGAGCACCCCGGCCGGACCATCGGCATGGGGTACAGCGGCGACGGCAACTACTTCCACCTCGCCAACCTCAGGCCCCTGCTCACGTTCTCCGGCAACCCGCTGCTGATCGACGCCGTCTCGCTCATGGACTCGCGCCGCGCCCACCGCGAGATCCCCGAAGCCACGCTCGCCGCCCTCGACGCCGGCGTCATCGACCTGTGGCTCGTGCCGCGGGGCCGCCAGCCCTTCCGCCTCGCCAACTGGTACCCGCCCCACGACGACGTCTTCTCGGACGAGGTCCGCGCGCTTCTCCTCCCACTACCGGCTGGAAGGGCATTCGCGGTACTTCGATCTCTGGGGCTGGGACCAGTCGGCGGCCCTGGACGGGGTGCTGGCGCAAGCCGATGCCGGCTCCGCCGTCGCCGCGCTGTCGGAACGGACCTCGGGATCGGGCTTGCACGATTGAGTTCCGCTGCGTAGTCTGACGTTGGCCATCGACGATGGCGTCGCCCGCGGGGAGCGGATCCCGGCGGAGCGAAGGGTGCTGCAGCCTATTCTGGGCCGCAGCAGGATCGGGGATGGTCGGGCCGCCATCCAGAGCAAGCGACGGGAAACCCGTCGCCGTCCGCGATGCGGGCGACTCTGGAGGCGAACATGGCAGATCCCCGGATTCCGTCCTCTTCCCCCGTTCCCACCCCCGAGCCCACCGGCTGCCTCGGCGTGATCGTCCGCCTGTCCTGGCTGGCGGTCGGCCCGGCCCTGCTGTTCGCCCTGACCTTCAAGATCGGCGACACGGCCCGTTTCTCCGCGCTCGACATCCTGTTCTGGGTCGTCGCCGCGGGCATGGTGGTCGTGCGCTACCTCGACATCGCGCGGCTCGGCGGGCAGACCGCGAATTGCGAGCCGGCCGGGATGCGGGATTGGCGGCGGTATGTGATCGCGGTGGGATTGGCTGCGGCCGGTTTGAATGCCCTCGCGCACACGCTCCTGGTCGGCTTCATGAACTGAGGCCAACCCGGTTCGCGGAGCAGCCCGTCAATCGGGTGCGCTCTGAGAACTCGCCTTGTCGGGTGCTGAGGCGCGCCGGCCGTCGGCCTCGTTCACGTCCTGTCCATCTCGCGGCGGTAGGCGTCTCTGGCTTCGGAGACCGCACCGCGAGCCGCCTCCACCCGCTGGCGGACCGCGTCGCTCACGTTCTGCCCCTTCTCCCGGGCGTCCTCCTCCAGGGAGGCCGCCGTCCGGTTCAATGCATCCTTGCTGCGGCGAAGCCCGCCGGCGCCGCCGTCTCGCAGGCGGCGGCGCGTGTTCTCGCCCTTGTCCGGAGCCAGCAGGAGCGCCGTGATGCCGCCTACGGCGGCGCCCAGCACGAAAGCGAGCAGCGTGTTGGTGTGGCGTGACATGTCACCCTCGACTTTCTTCGTCGTATTCGATTTCGGACTCCGGGTCCGCGTCCTCGTGCCGGCCGCGGTCGCGCCAGGCGAGCAGGCCGGTCTTGACCGCGATCGCGACCGCGCGCGCCTGGCCGATCAGGCGGGTGAAATCCGACACCTCGGTGATGAGGGGCTGGACGGCGACCTTCAGCCCCGTGGTCACGCTCTCGGCGTGGCCGGCGATGCGGTTCAACTTCTCGCTGATGCCGCGCAGTTCGACGAGTTCCGTTTCCAGGCCGTCCAGGATGCGGTCGATCTTGGGGCGGCTCGTCTCCAGGAACTGCGCGGTGCCGTCCAGCCGTTCGATGAGCGGCTGCAGGCGGATCAGGGCGCGGATCAGGAACGCCGCGGCCGCCACCACGGCGACGGTCGCGGCGGTCGCCAGGATGTACAGGAACGTGTGGTTCATCAGAACCTCCCCGGCCGGTTCGACGGCCCCGGTTCCGCAACCGGACGGTGACTACTTGCTCCCCCGCACCACCATCAGGTCCAGATCCTCCCGCAGGCTCTGCAGGTCCTCCTCGTGCTCGATCTCCTGCTCGAGGATCGCGAGCGCCAGGTTGTAGGTCACCATGTCCTTGTCCTTGGTGGCGTCCATCAGGGCCTTGTACGTGGTGATCGCGCACTGCTCGCCCTCGATGTTCTGGTCGAGCAGGACGGCCACGTACGGGTCCTCGGGCGCGTCGTACTTGCAGGGGCTCAGCTTCGCCCAGCCTTCGGGCGTGAGCACCGGCGTGCCGCCGAGCTGGATGATGCGGCCCGACAGCATGAGGGCGTGGTTCAGTTCCTCGGTGGCGTGCAGGTTCAGCTCCGCCGCCACGGCGTCCTTCATCGGGCCCTTGATGAGCTTCGCGCCGAGCCAGTACTGGTAGTAGGCCAGCCACTCGCTCGCGTAGGCCCGGTTGAGCAGGTCCAGGAGATGATCGACGTCCATGCCGATGATCTCGCGTCCTCTGGTTCCCATGTTCTTCTTCCTTTCGGTGGTTGGGTCGGCGGTCGTCGTCCGCGGTCAGTCCCGGGGCGCCTCGCCCGGGGGAATGCCGAGCGCTGCGGCCACGCCGGCCCCGTAGGCCGGGTCGGCCTTCGCGCAGTTGGCGATGTGGCGCAGCTTGATCTCGCGGGGCGCGTCGCCCATGGCGCGGGCGGTGTTTTCGAAGAGCGCCTGCCGCTGCGCCGCGGCCATCAGCCGGAACAGGAGGCCCGGCTGCGAATAGTAGTCGTCGTCCTCGCGGTGGTTCCAGTGGGCGGCGGCCCCGTCGAGGGCCAGCGGCGGCTCCGAGAAATCGGGCTGCTGCTGCCACTCGCCGTAGCTGTTGGGCTCGTAGCCGAGCGTGCCGCCGTGGTTGCCGTCGACGCGCATGGCCCCGTCGCGGTGGTAGCTGTGGAAGGGGCAGCGCGCCGCGTTGACCGGGATCAGGTGGTGGTTGACGCCGAGGCGGTAGCGCTGGGCGTCGCCGTACGAGAACAGGCGGCCCTGCAGCATCTTGTCCGGCGAGAAGCCGATGCCGGGCACGACGTTGGCGGGGTTGAAGGCCGCCTGCTCCACCTCGGCGAAGTAGTTCTCGGGGTTGCGGTTCAGCTCCAGGACGCCCACCTCGTGCAGCGGGTAGTCCTTCTTGAACCAGACCTTGGTCAGGTCGAAGGGGTTGTAGGGGCAGGCCGCGGCGTCCCGCTCGGGCATCAGCTGGACGAACAGCTTCCAGCGCGGGAAGTCGCCCTTCTCGATGCTGTCGAACAGGTCGCGCTGGTGGCTCTCGCGGCACTTGCCGATCACGGCCTCGGCCTCGGCGTCGCTCAGGTTCTTGATGCCCTGCTGGGTGACGAGGTGGAACTTGACCCAGGTGCGCTCGTTCGCCGCGTTGAGGAAGCTGAAGGTGTGGCTGCCGAAGCCGTGCATGTGGCGGTAGCTGGCCGGGATGCCGCGGTCGCTCATGGTGATGGTGACCTGGTGCAGCGCCTCGGGCAGCGAGGTCCAGAAGTCCCAGTTGTTCCGGGCGCTGCGCAGGTTGGTGCGCGGGTCGCGCTTCACGGCGTGGTTGAGGTCGGGGAACTTCAGCGGGTCGCGCAGGAAGAAGACCGGCGTGTTGTTGCCGACCAGGTCCCAGTTGCCTTCCTCGGTGTAGAACTTGAGCGCGAAGCCGCGGATGTCGCGCTCGGCATCGGCCGCGCCGCGTTCGCCGGCCACGGTCGAGAAGCGGACGAACAGGTCGGTCTTCTTGCCGACCGGACGCGAAGAGCTTCGCCCGGGTGTACCGGGTGATGTCGTGGGTGACGGTGAAGGTGCCGTAGGCGCCGGAGCCCTTGGCGTGCATGCGGCGCTCGGGGATCACTTCGCGGTCGAAGTGGGCCAGCTTCTCCAGGAACCAGACATCCTGCAGCAGCATCGGGCCGCGCGGCCCCGCGGTCATGATGTTCTGGTTGTCGGCGACGGGGGCGCCGGCGTTGGTGGTCAGCTTCTTCTTCTTCGTCATGTCTCTCTCCTCGCTTCCTGTTCCGGCGGGGAAGGATCGGCGGGCTCAGCCGCGGCGGATTTCGCGGCACAGTCCCGGCAGACGCCCCGCACCTCGACGTGCGCGGCGACGATGCTGCCGAACGAACTCACGGAGTCGGGGATGTCCAGCGCGTCGAACCGGTCGCTGGTGAAGTCGCGCGCCAGCCCGCAGCGCACGCAGACGTAGTGGTGGTGCGGATCGAGGTTGGCGTCGAAGCGCACGCTCCCGCGGCGCGGCCCCAGCGTGGCGACCAGGCCGAGGTCGTGCAGCAGCCAGAGCGTCCGGTACACGGTGTCCAGCGACACCGTCGGCAGGCGGGTCTTCACGGCCCGGAAGACGGTCTCGGCGTCCGGATGCTCCAGGCTCGCGGCGACCTCGCGGAAGATCTCCAGGCGCTGGTGCGTCAGTTTGACGCCGGCCGCCTTGGCGGCCGCCTGGAACCTCTCGAGACGACCCTGAATTTTGGTGTTGCTGATCATGTGGATTTGTTCCTATCTGCTTATCATCATCAGATAGGAATCTATCGATATTTAGCCGGGAAGTCAAGGCAGGAACCGGACCCCGCGGGGGAGCCCGGCTCCGGATGTGAGTATATTGGTGAACACTCTCGGGTGCGGAGTACCCCCGGCCGCCCTCGAACTGGATGAACCGGAGGCGGATGATGGCGCGAAACATCGAGATCAAGGCCCGCCTCGCGGTCCTCCCGGAATTGCTGCCGATGGTCGCCGCCCTGGCTACCGGCGGTCCCGAGGAGATCGACCAGGACGACACGTTCTTCCGGTGCGCGGGCGGCCGGCTGAAGCTGCGCACCTTCGCCGACGACCGCGGCGAACTCATCTTCTACCGCCGCGCCGACCGGCGGGGCCCCAAGGAGTCGTCCTACCTGATCGCGCCGACCGCCGAGCCCGGCGCCCTGCGGGAACTGCTGGCGCACTCGCACGGGGAGGCCGGCCGGGTCGTGAAGCACCGCACCGTGTTCCTGGTCGGCCGCACGCGTGTCCACCTGGACCGCGTCGAGGGGCTGGGCGAGTTCCTGGAGCTGGAGGTCGTCCTGCGGCTCGACGAGGACGCCGCGGCGGGGATCGCCGAGGCGCACGTGTTGATGGACGGGCTGGGCATCCGGGCGGACCAGCTTGTCGAAGGGGCGTACGTCGACCTCCTCGCCGCCCGCGGCGGGGGTGCGGCATGATCGAGATCGTCAAGGCGGACCGGCGCCACTTCTCGGACGTCGGCTGGCTGCAGTCCTACTGGCTCTTTTCCTTCGCCGATTACCACGACCCCTCGAACGTGAGCTGGGGCTCCCTGCGGGTGTTCAACGACGACATCGTCGCGCCCGGGACGGGGTTCCCGATGCATCCCCACCGGGACATGGAGATCGTGACGCTGGTCCTGCGGGGCGAGGTGACCCACCGGGACAGCATGGGGAACCAGGCCGTGATCGGAGCTGGCGACGTGCAGCGCATGTCGGCCGGCTCGGGGCTGACACACTCCGAGCACAACCTGGGCGCTGAGCCCTGCCACCTCTATCAGATCTGGATCTTCCCGGAGCGCCGGGGCCAGACGCCCTCCTACGACCAGCGGACCTTCGCTCCCGACGACCGGCGCAACCGGCTGCACGCCGTCGCCTCCGGGCGGGGCGACGCCGGCGCCGTCACCCTGAACGCCGACGCGGTCATCCACCGCTGCGATCTGGAGGCCGGCCGCGTCGTCACGCACGAGGCCGCCGCCGGCAGGCGGAGATTCCTGTACGTGAAGGAGGGGCGCCTGCTGGTCGACGGCCGCGAGCTGGACGCGAACGACCAGGCCCGCATCGGGGCCGCGGGGGCCTTGGCCATCGAGGCGCGCGCGCGTGCGGACTTCGTGCTGATCGAGGTGCCCGCGTGAACGACGGGCTCGTCCTGCTGACCGGCGCCAGCGGCTACGTCGGCGGCCGCCTGCTCAAGCTGCTGGAGGAACGCGGCCTGAGGCTGCGCTGCCTGGCCAGGCGGCCGGAGGCGCTGCGGCCGCGGGTCGGCCCGTCGACGGAGGTCGTCGCCGGGGACGTCCTGGACCGGCCGAGCCTCGACGCCGCCCTGCGCGGGGTCCGCGCGGCCTTCTACCTGGTCCACTCGATGGGCGCGAGCGGGTCCTTCGTCGAGGCGGACCGGCTGGCGGCGCGGAACTTCGGCGCGGCGGCGCGGGCGGCGGGCGTCGAGCGCATCATCTACCTCGGCGGTCTGGGCTGCGAGGAGGAGGAGCTGTCGCCCCACCTGCGCAGCCGCCAGGAGGTCGGGCGGATCCTGCGGGAGTCGGGCGTGCCGGTGTTGGAGCTCCGCGCCTCGATCGTCATCGGCTCCGGGAGCCTGTCGTTCAAGATGATCCGCTCGCTGGTGGAGCGCCTGCCGGTCATGATCACGCCGAAGTGGGTCAAGGTGCCGGCCCAGCCCATCGCGATCGACGACCTGCTGGATTACCTGGCCGCCGGGCTGGCGCTGCCCGTCGCCGCGTGCCGCGTGTACGAGATCGGGGGCGCCGACCGGGTGTCCTACGCGGACATCATGCGCGTCTACGCGCGGCACCGCGGGCTGCGGCTGCGCATGATCCCGGTGCCGGTCCTGACCCCGTACCTGTCCAGCCTGTGGCTGGGCCTGGTCACGCCGCTGTACGCGCGGATCGGGCGCAAGCTCATCGAGAGCATCGTCCACCCCACGGTGGTCCGGGACGCCGCCGCGCTCACGGCCTTCGCCGTGAGGCCGGTGGGCGTCGAGGAGGCGGTGCGCCGGGCCTTCGCCAGCGAGGAGCGCCACTACGCGGCGACGCGCCTGGTCCGACGCCCTGTCCCGGCCAGGCGCCGCCGGCGTGGGGCGGCGTGCAGTTCGGCTCGCGGCTGGTCGATTCGCGCACGAGGGACGTGCGCCGGCGCCCGCGGCCGCCTTCGCGCCCATCGAGAGGATCGGCGGCGCCGCGGGTGGTACGCGTGGAACCCCCTGTGGCGGCTGCGGGGGTTCCTCGACCTGCTCGCCGGGGGCGTGGACGTCCGGCGGGGGAGGGCCTCGCCGACGACGTTGCGCGTGGGCGGCGCCGTCGACTGGTGGCGCGTCGAGGCGCTGGAGCCCGGCCGCCGGCTGCGGCTCGCCGCCGAGATGAAGCTGCCCGGGCGGGCGTGGCTGGAGTTCGAGGTCACGGGCGACGGCCGGGCCGCGACGATCCGCCAGACCGCGATCTTCGATCCGGTGGGCTTGCCCGGCCGGATCTACTGGTACACGCTCTACCCGGTCCACCAGCTGGTGTTCGGCGGCATGCTGAAGGGCATCGCGAAGGCGGCGCTCCGGGAGAAGGAGGCGGGACGATGATCACGGCGCACGCGGCCCTGGAGCGTCTGCGCGAGGGCAACCGGCGCTTCGTGAACGAGGTCCGCAACTGCGACCCGCGCGTGCGGCAGGCCCGCCGCCTCGAGCTGACGGCCGGCCAGGAACCGCACGCCATCATCCTGGGCTGCTCCGATTCGCGGGTGCCGGCGGAGCTCGTCTTCGACCAGGGGCTCGGCGACCCGTTCGTCATCAGGGTCGCGGGCAACATCGTCGCCCCGTCGCAGGTCGGCAGCGTCGAGTTCGCGGCGGAGCAGTACGGCACGCGCCTGGTGGTCGTGCTCGGGCATTCGGAGTGCGGGGCGATCCTGGCCACGCTCGAGACCCTGGGCGCCCGCCCGACGCCCACTGCACAACCTGCAAAAAGCGATCGTCGAGCGCATCCAGCCCTTTGCGGCGCCGCTGCTCGCGTCGGAGCTGCGGCACCAGCCGGTGAACCGGCAGCAGGCCGTGCGGGCTAACATCCGCGTCTCCGCGGACCACCTGCGGCACGGGTCGGCCATCCGAGAAGCTGATCCGCGAGGACGGGCTGCTCGTCGTCGGGGCGGACT
>JADJIV010000025.1:0-53690 GCA_016706845.1 bacterium | reverse complement strand
CCGGCGACGGCGACGCGATGTCGATCGGCGGCAACCACCTGATCCACGCCATGCGCCGCAACGTCGACCTCAAGATCCTGATGTTCAACAACCGCATCTACGGGTTGACCAAGGGCCAGTACTCCCCCACCTCGCCGGCGGGCCTGAAGACCAAGACCTCGCCCTACGGCTCGGTGGACCTGCCCTTCAACCCGATCAACCTGGCGCTGGGCTCCGGGGCGACGTTCGTGGCCCGCACCGTGGACACGAACCCCAAGCACATCAAGAGCATCCTGCTGGCCGCCGCCGCCCACAAGGGCCTCGCCTTCGTCGAGATCTGGCAGAACTGCGTGATCTTCAACGACGGCGCCTGGAAGGACTGGTCGACCAAGGAAGCCCGCGCCGAGCGCACGATCGACCTGCAGCCGGGACAGCCCCTGGTCTTCGGCAAGGAGAACGAGAAGGGCCTGCGCATCTCGGGCGGCGAGGTCGAGGTCGTCGCGGCGGCCGACGCCGACGTCTGGGACCCGACGACGGCCGCGCCGCTGGCCTACATCATGGCCTACCTGGACGAGCGGGAGGACCTCCCGCACGCGCTGGGTATCTTCCGCCAGCACGCCAAGCCGACCTACGACGGCGCCGTGAAGGAGCAGGTCGACTTCCTGACCGCCAAGAAGGGCAAGGGCGACCTGAAGAAGCTCATCTACACGAAGGACGCCTGGCAGGTCAGCTGACCGCGGGCGCCCCGACAGAGCAAGGGCCCGGCCTCGCGGCCGGGCCCTTTTCACGTCTGCGGAGGCGTGTCGGGTCTACTTCACCAGCACGGGCCGGTTCAGGACCGCGATCACCACGAAGGCCGCATTCATCCCCATCACGAACAGGAAGAAGACGACGATCCAGATCCAGGGATGCTGTTTCAACCAGCGCTTCATGGTCAGGGCCCCCGGAACTGGACGTCGAGGTTCCTGGTCTCGCCGGTGAGCGAGTCGGTCACCGTGAGGGTCAGCGGGAAGGCGCCGGCGTACAGGGCGCGGTCGAGGTACAGGAACAGCGGCGTCTGCCCGTCCTCCAGGGGCGCGAGCCGGACGACCGGTTGCGGCAGGATGAGCTCCAGGCCGGGCCGGTCGCCCGACGTCAGGGTGATGTTGTAGGCGCTGGGGCGGTCGCCCTTGTTCTGCAGGTGCAGGGTGTAGAGGTTGCGGATGCGGGCGCCCTCGAACAGGTAGGGCATCCCGACCTGGCGCAGGGCGTTGGCCTGGAAGCCCTCGCGGCTGCCGGCCGACAGCGTCGCGACCGCCAGGCCCAGCAGGCCCAGGCAGGCGTAGACGAGCGTGCGGGCGCGCAGCAGCGGCCGTCGCGGCTCGCCCTCGAAGGCCCGCTGGGAGTCGTAGCGCACCAGGCCCTGCGGCTTGCCGAGGCGCCGCATGACGTCGTCGCAGGCGTCGATGCAGTTGGCGCAGCCGATGCACTCCATCTGCAGGCCGTTGCGGATGTCGATCCCGGTCGGGCAGACCTCCACGCAGCGGTAGCAGTCGACGCAGTCCCCCCCCTCGTCGCGGCCCTTGTGGCGGGGCTCGCCGCGCTTCTCGTCGTAGCCGATGATGATCGTGTCCTGGTCGATCAGCGAGGACTGCAGCCGGCCGTAGGGGCAGATGATCAGGCAGGTCTGCTCGCGGAACCAGGCGTAGTCGAAGTACAGCAACGCGGTCCCGAACATCGACCAGGCGAAGGCCGAGGGGTGGAGCGCGGGCGAGCTGGTGATCACCTGCAGCAGCTGGCGCGGGGGGAAGAAGTAGCTCAGGAACACGTGGGCGATGACGTAGGAGCCGCCCAGGAAGATCACGTGCTTGGCCAGCTTGCGCCAGAAGCGGCCGGCCGTCGGCGGCCCCAGGTTGCGGCGGATGCGCTCGACCCGCGGGCCCTCGAGCCAACGCTCGAACTTGCGGAACACGCCCTCCATGAAGACGGTCTGCGGGCAGGCGTAGCCGCACCACAGGCGGCCCCAGAGGGCCGTCGCCACGAACAGGCCGAACCCGATGCCCGTCAGCACGAAGAACATCAGGTAGAAGTCCTGGTTCGTGAAGCTCAAGCCGAACAGGTAGGCGTGGCGTCCGGGCAGGTCGATGTGGACGGCCGGGTGGCCGCCGATCACGAGCCAGGGCAGCGCCGCGTAGACCAGCAGCAGCACCATGAAGACGAGGTTCTTCAGGACCTGCCAGCGGCCGCTGACGTCAGCCGGGTGCAGGAAGTTGCGCGAGCCGTCCGCGTTGATCGAGTAGACCGTGTCCAGATCGGGACGGCGGCGCTCCTTCCTGGCCCTCGTCTCGTCAGCCATTGCCGGCCGCCCCGGCAAGCGCGGGCGCGGCGCCGGAGGCCGGCGCCGTCGTCCCCGTCGCGGGAGCCGCGGGCGTCGCGGGCGCCGCCGCGGCCTCGGGCACGCCCTCGGGGGCCTTGCCCGGCACCTCGGTACCCTTGAGCGTCAGCACGTAGGCCACGACCTTCTGCACGCGCGTCGGGCCGAGCTGGCGGCCCCAGGCGGCCATGCCTTTGCTCGGCACGCCGTCGGTGACGGTCTTGTGGATGTCCAGCGGGCGGCCGCCGTGGATCCAGAGGCCGTCGGTCAGGTTCGGGCCGACCAGCCCCTGGCCGCGGTCGGCGTGGCAGACCACGCAGTAGGTCGCGAAGAGCTGGCGGCCCTCCTCCACCTGGGCGGGGATGGCGGCCATCAGGGTCAGGCTCTCGTCGGTGAGCCCCTGCTTGGCCATGCGGGCCAGCTGCTCCTCGTTGGCCTTGACCATCTCCTTGTCGTACCGGGCGCGCGGCAGGTCGGCGATCGAGAAGGTGTGGAACACCAGCCAGTAGCCGACCGCGAAGACGATCGACCCGTAGAGGATGAACAGCCACCAGTTGGGCAGCTTGTTGTCGTACTCCTCGATGCCGTCGTACGCGTGGCCGCGCAGTTCGTCGGACTTGTGCTCGCTCATGCCCGCACGACTCCTTCCTCGGGCGCTCCCGCGGACCTCGTCGGCAAGGGGGAGCGCCGCCATCCGCTCGAGGTCGCGGTCGCGGCGCAGCACGACCGTCACGTAGAGGATCACCATCAGGAACGCCGCGACGAAAATGCCCAGGCCGACCAGCGGCCAGGCCAGCAGCGGGTTGCCCCGGAAGAACCACTCGCTCATCGCGCCACCTCCCGCGCCGCCACCGCGGCCGGGGCCGCGGCCGTGGGCTGCGGGCCGCGCCCGAGGCGCTGCAGGTAGGCGATCAGGGCGGCCAGTTCGCTGTCGGGAGCGAGCGTGATGCCCTGGGTGGCCAGGTCGGCGACGATCAGTTCGGCCTGCGCCGCGGCGCGCCGCGTCCGCGATCTGCGCCTCGTCGTAGGGAACGCCCAGCCTGCGCAGGGCCCTCATCTTGCCCGGGATGACGTCCAGGTCGACCCGGTGCGTCTTGAGGTGCGGGTACGGCGGCATGTTCGAGCCCGGGGAGGTCGAGCGCGGGTCGATCAGGTGCAGGTAGTGCCAGACGTTGGCGTACTTGCCGCCCTCGCGGTGCAGGTCGGGTCCGGTGCGCTTGGAGCCCCACTGGAAGGGCGTGTCGTAGATGAACTCGGTAGCCCGGCTGTACTCGCCGTACCGCAGGGTCTCGTGGCGGAACGGGCGGATCATCTGGCTGTGGCAGGTGTAGCAACCCTCGCGCACGTAGATGTCGCGGCCCTCGAGTTCCAGCGGGCTGTAGGGCATCTGCACGAAGACGTACTCGCCCTTGGCCGCCCAGACCGAGTCGGCGTGCGCGACCTGGGCCGGCACCTCCTTCTTGGCGACGACCAGCGGCACGATCTCGACCAGCCCGCCCACGAGGATCGCCACCAGCACGAGCACCGCGAAGGCCAGCGAGTGGCCCTCGATCAGGTCGTGCCAGCTCTTGCGGGACTTCTCCATGCCGATGGACAGGGCGCCCGCGATCACCAGCACGCCGAAGCCGGCGATGGCGATGGCGCTGCCGAGGGTGCCCGAGAAGAACAGCACCAGCGAGAGCACGATCACCGCCAGCGAGTAGAGCACCGGCGCACCGCGCATGAGCGCCCAGAAGCCGGGGCCGTCGTGCGCGAAGCTCTGCACCTCGATCTCGACGGTGGTCTTGCGGCCGCTGCGGATCGTCGCCCAGAGGTTGCCGACCATCAGCAGGGCGCCCGCGAAGTAGGCCAGGCCGCCGATCAGGCGCATCTGGTACATGAACCGCGAGGCGAGCAGGCCCTCGATGAAGTCGGGGTACTTCAGGAAGCCCTCGGCGTCCAGGGCGCGCCAGAACAGGCCCTGGCTGACGCCGGAGATCCACATCGAGACGACGTAGAGCAGGATGCCGAAGGTCGCGATCCAGAAATGGAGCTCGGCCAGGGCGGACCGACTTGAGCTTGGTGCCCCAGAGCCGCGGCACCAGCCAGTAGATCATGCCGGCGGCCATGAAGCCGTTCCAGCCCAGCGCGCCCGCGTGCACGTGGCCGATGATCCAGTCGGTGTAGTGGCCGAGGGCGTTGACGGACTTGATCGAGAGCAGCGGCCCCTCGAAGGTGCTCATGCCGTAGAAGGTCACCGCGACGATGAAGAACTTGAGGACCGGGTCGGTGCGCAGCTTGTCCCAGGCGCCGCGCAGCGTCAGCAGGCCGTTGAGCATGCCGCCCCAGGACGGCGCCCACAGCATGAGGCTGAAGATCATGCCCAGCGTCTGCGCCCAGTCGGGCAGCGCGGTGTAGAGCAGGTGGTGCGGCCCGGCCCAGATGTAGATGAACACCAGCGACCAGAAGTGCACGATCGAGAGACGGTACGAGTAGACCGGCCGCTCGGCCGCCTTCGGCAGGAAGTAGTACATGATGCCGAGGATCGGGGTGGTCAGGAAGAAGGCCACGGCGTTGTGGCCGTACCACCACTGCACCAGGGCGTCCTGCACGCCGGTGAACACCGAGTAGGAATGGGTGGCGCTGGTCGGCAGTTGCAGGTTGTTGACGATGTAGAGCACGGCGATGGTGATGATCGTCGCGATGTAGAACCAGATCGCCACGTACAGGTGCTTCTCCTTGCGTCGGGCCATCGTGCCGAAGAAGTTCACCGCGAACACCACCCAGATGAGCGTGATGGCGATGTCGATCGGCCAGATGAGCTCGGCGTACTCCTTGCCCTGCGTCAGCCCGAGCGGGAGCGTGATGGCCGCTGCGACGATGATCGCCTGCCAGCCCCAGAAGTGGACCCAGCTCAGCAGGTCCGAGGCCAGGCGCGCCTTGAGCAGGCGCTGGGTGGAGTAGTAGATGCCGGCGAACATCATGTTGCCGACGAAGGCGAAGATGACCGCGTTGGTGTGCAGCGGGCGCAGCCGGCCGAACGTCGTCCACGACAGGCCGAGGTTGGCCTGCCAGAACGACAGCTGGGTGGCGACCAGGACGCCGACCAGCAGTCCGACGGCGCCCCAGATGATCGTCGCGAGCGAGAATGCGCGGACGATGTCGTCGTCGTACACCACGCGTTTGGTGACGGGAGTCGTGGCTTGCATGGGTCGCGGAGCCTCCTCTCCTTGGGTGGACGAGCCCGCTCAGGGCTCCAGGGGTTGCACGTCCTGTTCGGGCGGACCCGCCGGGTCGTCGGCCAGAGGCAGCAGCGACAGGCGATCCCCGTGGTCGAAATCGCCCGCGCGCTGGCGGACGAAGAACAGCACCAGCCCGCCGACGACCAGCAGCAGGCTGACGAAGACGGTGATCATCAGGACGTCCACGGGGACCTCCCGGCGCCGAGCCGCGCGGCGGTCGCCGCGACCACCGTCACGGAACTGACGGGCATCAGGACCGCGGCCACCACCGGGGTGACCACGCCCGCGAGGCAGAGCCCCACCGCGGCCAGGTTGTAGATTCCGGCGAACACGAGGTTGCCGCGCTGGACGACGCGCAGGCGGTGCGCCGCTTCCAGCGAACGCCGCACGGCGGCGATGCCGTCGCCCAGGAAGTAGAAATCGGCCTTGTGGGGCAGCACCGCCCGGTCCACGGCCGGGGTGGCCGCCGTCCAGGCGGCGTCGAAGCTGGGGCTGTCGTTGAGCCCGTCGCCGATCATCAGGGTGTCGCGGTCGTCCAGGGCCCGCACGGCGTCGGCCTTCGCCTGCGGGGTCAGGCCGCCGCAGGCCCGGTCGGCGCGCAGCCCGAGCGCGGCGGCCGCCGCCCGGACGCGCGCGGGCGCGTCCCCGCTCAGCAGGTGGACCTCGTAGCCGGCGGCCTGCAGGCGCGCCACCTCGGCCGCGGCGTCGGCCTTCATCTCCTCGACCAGCGCCAGCGCCGCCAGCGGCTCCCCGTCGCGGCTGAAGACGCTGCGCCCGGCCAAGTCGGCGGCGGACGCCGGCACGGCGAACGAGGGACGGCCGAAGCGCCAGACGACGCCGTCGCGTTCCCAGACCAGCCCCTCGCCGGGGATCTCGCGCACGTCGTCGGCCGCGGGATCGAGCCGGGCGGCGCCCTGCGGCGCCGCGGCGGCGTCGTTCAGCGACAGGGCCGCCGCGACGCAGCGGCTCACCGGGTGGCTGCTGCGGCCGGTCAGGTTCCACAGCACGCGCCGCTCGGCCGCCGGGCCGGGCCAGCAGGTCGCGGCGCGAGTCGTCGGACAGCGCGAGCAGGCCGCGGGTCAGCGTGCCCGTCTTGTCGAAGAGGATCTTGCGCACGCGCAGCGCCTTCTCCAGGTAGCTGTCGCGGCGCAGCAGCACGCCGCGCCGGCGCAGCCCCACGTGCACCAGCTCGCGCGCCAGCGGCACGGCCAGGCCCAGCGCGCAGGGGCAGGTCACCACCAGCACCGAGACCGCCACCGCCACCGCGCGCTGCGGGCCGGCCCCGTACCAGGCCGCGAACCCGATCACGGACAGCGTGAGCACCGCGACGACGTACGCCGTGGCGATGCGGTGCCAGGCGTCGCGGGGCGCGGCGGCGTCGGCGTCGCGCGCGCCGTCCAGGCGCAGCAGGTCGTGCAGGCGGGAATCGGAGAAATCCTCCACGGCGGCCAGCCGGAACCCGGTGTCGCCGGCGTTGAAGGCGCCGGCGGGCACGCGCTCGCCGGGCCGGCGGACCTGCGCATCCGATTCGCCGGTGATCCAATCCAGCGAGACCAGCGCCTCGCGGTGCAGGGGCACGCCCGCGACGGGCACGAGGTCGCCGGGCGCGATCCAGATCTCGTCACCGGTGCGCAGCTCCGACGCGGACACGGCCTGCAGGCGGCCGTCGACGAGGCGGCGCGCGTAGAGATCCGCGATGCCGCCCGAGGACAGCAGCGAGTTGCGGTTGCGTTCGAGCACCCACTCCTGCAGCCAGCGGCCCACGAGCATCAGGGCGACGAAGATGGTCACGGTGTCGAAGTAGGCGGACTCGGGCCCGGCGGTCAGGTAGGCGTGGACGGAGCCGCCCCAGCTCAGGATCATGCCCAGCGCGATCGGCAGGTCCAGGTGCACGACGCGGCGGCGCAGGCCCTGCCAGGCGGCGGCGAAGAACGGCCAGCCGCCGAAGACGACGGCGACGGTGCAGAGCGCCAGGCTCAGGCGCCCGAACATGACGTAGGCCGGCCCCTGCTCGCCGGGCGCGAGCCCGAAGTAGTAGCTGAGGCTGAACATCATGACGTTCATCGCCGCGGCCACGGCGACGGCCAGGCGCAGCAGGATCCCCCGCGAGCGCGGCGTCGGTTTGGCGTGCGCCGGCCCGAAGCGGTAGCCGAAGCCCTCCGCCTCGGCCAGGTAGTCGCGCAGGGCTCCCAGCCGCGTGTCCCATATCAGTTCGACGGTGCCCAGGGCCGGGTTGATGCGCAGGTCGCGGCCGGCGGCCCGGCGCGCGAAGAGCTGTTCGAGCAGCCACACGCAGGCGGCGCAGTGGACGCCCTGCAGTTCCAGGCGCAGGCGCACCACGCCCTCGCCGACGCCGTGCGCGGGATCTTCGAGCAGCAGTTCGAGCCAGGCGAAGTTGTCGGGACGCAGTTGAGGAGCCGGGGCCGTCTCGCCGCGGCGCAGTTCGTAGTAGCGGTCGAGACCGGCGCCGTGGATCAGGTCGTGGACCGCCCGGCAGCCCTTGGCAGCAGAAGGGGCCGTCCTGCTCGCGGTGACCGGGTCCGAGGTCGAGCCCGCAGTGCGCGCACGCCCCCGGCTGACGATGCGCCGCAACGATCGCCTCCTGAGCCGTGTTGGGGATCGCTGCTGGCCTGCCCATCGGTGTCGGCACCTGGTCGTAGGCGGACCCGGGGGCTCCGGGATCAAGGACAGTAATCATCCGCTCTCAAAGCGAAAGTATACCCCGGCGGGGTGTGATGCCAAACAAGACTGTCTGCCAATGAGGGATTTCGAGAAATACCGACGATGAAAGCGATTTTCAATGTCGGAACATGAGGGCCGTCGTCACCAGAACACCACCTCGCCCAGACGGGCGTGCGCGACGACGTCGCGGGCCGCGAGGCCGCGCAGGATCAGCTGGACGGCCATGACGAACACCAGCGCCGCGCCCAGCCGGTTGAACAGCCGGCGGGCGCCGAAACTCAGATGCGCGATGCCCATCCCGAACAGCAGCAGCACCGGCACGGTGCCCAGGCCGAACCAGATCATGGCCAATCCCCCCCTGCCCGCGCTGCCGCTGGCCGCAGCCGTCATGGCCGCCTTGTAGACCGGGCCGCACGGCAGGAACCCGTTGGCCAGCCCCAGGGCCAGCCGCCCCGGAGCCGTGCGCGCACCCAGCAGCCGCGGCAGCCGGTCGGCGATGATCTTCTGCAAGGGCCCGCCCTGCTCCCAGCGCCGCATCGACACCAGGCCGACGGCGGTCAGCAGCATCAGCACGCCGATCGCGATCGACAGCACGCCCTGGCCGGCGCGCGACACCGCGGAGCCGAGCAACCCGCCGACCGCGCCGAGCACGGCGTAGCCGGCGATGCGGCCGAGGTTGTAAAGGGACAAGCGGCCGAGCATCACCGCCTGGGAGGCTCCGTCGCTGCGCTGCGCCGTGCTGACCGCGGTGACCAGCGGACCGCACATGCCCAGACAGTGGCCGAGGCTCATGGTCAGGCCGAATCCGAAGAGCGTCGCGAAGGACAGGGCCATCGTGGTCTCGACGATGGGGTTGCCGCAACAATCCATGGACGGGCCTCCGAGTCGCGCGCCACCAGGCCTCCCGCGAGACCGCAGGCCGATCGCAGCCCGCTGGGGGTTCTGGCCGCGACCTTCCCCGCCATGCCCGTGCCGGCGACTCGCCGCACATCCTGCCGGGACAGGGGGGTCCTGCAGGCCTGAGCCAGGATGGCGGAAGGGGCGGAGGTGAGCGTTAGGGCATTCCGAGGTGCCCTGAAGCGCCCTGTCCCGGCAGGATGCGCGCCGAGCGCAACACCGCACGGGCAGGCCTGGTTCGCGGCGGAACCTTCAGTGCGGGCGCACCTGCGACTATCATGCCCGGGAGCATGACCAACCACCGACCGGGAACGACGATGACCAACGACGATCAGAACCTGGACGCCTGCTCGCTCACGAGGGTCCCGCCGCGCCAGGCGCCGCGGCGCTGCTGGCCGCCGAAGCGGCGCTGTCGGGAAGCGGCCGACGTGCCTGTCGCCACCCGGGCGCCGCTGGCTGGACGGGACCCGCGACCCCGACCTGCTGACGGCGCTGCCCGACGCCGCGGCCCGGGAGCGGTGGGCCGAAGCGGCGATCGCCGCGATCCGGCTCGGCGGCGTCACGCTCGAAACGCTGCTGGACCAGCGCGTCGAGGCGCACCCCGACCGCACGTGGCTGCGCGAACCCGACACCGCGGGCGCCGGCACCTGGAGCTACGCGCGCGCCCGCCGCAAGGCCCGCGCCTACGCCGCGGCGCTGCTGCAGTCCGGACCGGCGCCCCGCGTGGCGCTGCTGACGCCGAACTCGGCGCGCGGGGCGCTGGCCGACCTCGCCTGCCTGCTGCACGGCATCCTCGTCACGCCCCTGTCTCCCCAGACCGAGGCCGGCGAACTGGCCTGGATCCTGGAACGGCTGGACATCGACACCGTCATCGCCGGCACCGACGAGCAGCTGGACCTCGCCCGCCGCGCCGCCGCGGCCGCCGGACGCCGGCCGCGCCTGCTGCACCTCGACGAGGGGCAGCGGGGCGAGGGCTCGAAGCTGCTGGACGAGATCTGCGCCGGCCTCTCGGCCGCTGACGTGGACGCCGCGCTGGCGGCCCACCCCCGTTTCGGCCTCGACGACGTGGCCACGGTCATGTTCACCTCCGGCAGCACCGGCACCCCCAAGGGCGTCGCCTTCTCGATCGGCAACCTGGTCACCAAGCGCTTCGCGCGCGCGGCCGCCCTGCCGGCGGTCGGGCGCGACGAGGTCCTGCTCTGCTACCTGCCGCTCTTCCACACCTTCGGCCGCTACCTGGAACTGCTGGGGACGATGTTCTGGGGCGGCGAGTACGTCTTCGCCGGCAACCCGTCGCGCGAGACGCTGCTGCGCCTGCTGCCGCGCGTGCGCCCGACCGGGCTGATCGGCATCCCCCTGCGCTGGAGCCAGCTGCGCGAGGCCTGCCTGGCCCGCCGCAGCGACGAGGCGGAGGAGCCGTCGCCCGCGGACGTGCGCGCGGTGACCGGGGACCGCCTGCGCTGGGGCCTGTCCGCCGCCGGCCACCTCGCGCCCGAGGTCTTCCGCTTCTTCCACCGCCACGGCGTCGAGCTGTGCAGCGGCTTCGGCATGACCGAGGCCACCGGCGGCATCACGATGACGCCGCCCGGCGACTACCGCGACGACTCGGTGGGCCGGCCCCTGCCGGGAGTGCGGGTGCGTTTCGGCGAGGAGGACGAGCTGGAGATTTCCGGGCCCTACGTCGCCGCCTACATCGACGGCGACGGGCGGCCCGGCGACGGCGCCTGGCTGCGCACCGGCGACATCTTCCGCCGCCACGACGACGGCCATCTCGAGATCGTCGACCGCCTCAAGGACATCTACAAGAACGCCCGCGGCCAGACCGTCGCCCCGCGCCGCGTCGAGCAGAAGTTCACCGGCGTGCCCGGCATCCGGCGCGTCTTCCTGGTCGGCGACCACCGCACCGACAACGTGCTCTTGATCGTGCCCGACGACGGGGACCCCGTCCTGCAGGGGGACGCGCAGGGCGAGGACGCGCGCGCCTACTTCGGCCGGATCGTCCACGCGGCCAACGCCGACCTGCTCTCCTACGAGCGCGTCGTCAACTTCGCGGTCCTGGACCGCGACTTCGCCGCCGAGCGCGGCGAGCTGACGGCCAAGGGCTCCTACCGGCGCAAGGCGATCGAGGAGAACTTCGCCGCCGTCGTCGACGAGCTGTACCGCAGCGACGCGGTGACCCTGGCGCTGACCGGCACCCGCCTGCGCGCGTGCCGCGCTGGCTGATCCGCGACCTGGGCATCCTCGAGACCGAGCTGGAGGCCGGCGGCGACCGCGTGCGCAACCGGGTCGGCGGACGTAGTTGACCGTGGTCCCCGGCGACGACGGCCGCTGGCGGGTCGGCGACCTGGAGTACGAGATCGCCGGGGGCGTCATCGACCTCGGCCTGCTGTCCCGCCAGCCGCTGCTGTGGGTCGGCAACCCGGCCCTGGCCGCGTTCTGCCCCGCGCGCGACGGTTGGGACACGGCCCTCGCCACGATCACCCAGCACGTCTACGTACCGCACCCCCTGCCGGCGGGCGCCGGGACCGCGGCGGCCTCGCCCGGCGGCTTCCCGCTGGACCAGCGGCTGGCGCGGCTGCACGAGCTGGCCGGCGACGCGTTCTTCGGCAGCGGCGAGGCGGCCCTGCGCGCGGTGGACGGGCTGGCCCGGGCGCTGCAGATCGCCGACCACCGCACCGCCGAGCTGCTGCGCCGCCGCCTCGAGGCGCTGTCGCGTCACGCGGAGATGCCGGTGCGCAGCGCCGCCTACCGCGTCCTGCTGTTGGACGAGCCGGCGCCGGACTACAGCCAGGTCAGGCCCAAGTTCCTGACCTCGGGCCTGCCGTTCCTGGACGAGGCCGGCATCGCGGCGATCACGCGCGGCGGCTTCGAGGAGCGGCGCCTCGAGGCCTTCCGCCTGCGCCTGCACGCCTACCGCCACCACCTGACCTGGCCGGCCGGCGACGCCATGCGCGGGCAGCTCGACGTGATCTTCAAGCTGCTCGCCGATTTCGCACGCCTGCAGCCCGCCTACTACGGCGCGGTGCGCGACGAGCTGGTCAGCTGGGCGCTGCTGCGCGAGGATCCGGTCATCTCGGCCCGGGCCGAGCGCCACGCGCTGGACCTGGCCGACTGGTACGAGGAGGCCCTCGACCGCGCCCTGCCCCACCGCGGACCGGGCGCCTGGCAGGACAAGATCCTCTACCAGGACGGCTTGTCCGCCGAGGAGATCCGCCGGCTCGAGGAGGTGCTGATCGGCACCACCTTCCTGCAGCAGTCGGTGAAGCTCACGTCCGACGGCGAGGATCTGGACCTGCGCGAGGTGCCCCGCGAGGGCATCTGGATCGGCCGCACCGCCGTCCGCCACCGCCAGCGCATCTACCGCCTCAGCGTGAACACGGTGCAGGGGAAGCACTACGACCTGCTGGCCGTCATCTGGGACCGCGACCTGCTGGACGAGGACCGCAGCGAGATGATGACGACCATCTTCTGGCTGATCGCCCTGGGCGGCCACCCCCACGGCCCGCCCGTGCTGCCGCGCTTCGGCTGCTACCGGCCCGCCATGGGCGCGCTGTCGCTCGCCTTCGTCAGCGACCTCTCGGTCTGGGAGCGCATCCGCGAGTTCGCCAGCGACTGGCCGCAGGTCCCGGGCGAACTGCGCGAACCGGGCTGGCGCCGCCTGTTCGTGCAGGCGCTGGCCGCGGTGTTCCGCGGCTGGGCCATCAGCGGGCACCGCATCGTGCCGGGCATGGTCACGCCCTCGAACGTCGCGGTCTCGGAACCGGACTTCCGCGAGGGCGCCCGCATCCTCTCGATGACGGGCTGGTCCGACTACACCGGGCCGCTGGACCTGGTGCGGCCCATGCTGCGCAACTTCTTCAAGCAGACGACGGTCACCTACCCCTGGACCGGGCGCCGCCTGGATCTGGCCTGGATCGCCGACGCCTGCGTCGAGGCGCTGGGGCTGGCGGGCGCGCGCGTCTTCCTGACCGAGCTGCTGGCCGCGCTGGAGGACCAGCCGCCCGACGGCTACCGCAGCCAGCTCGGCGAGGTCCTGCAGGGCTACCTGCACCGCCTCGACGAAGCGCCGTTCGAGAGCTGCGCCCTGCGCGGCGCGGTGGGCCGCTTCCGGCGCTGGGAGCAGTCGAACCCCGACGCCTCGCCGCGGGCGCGCGGGCAGATCGTCGAGGAGATGCTGCGCCTCTACGGCCTGGACGACCAGCCCGAGCTCGACCGTTACCTCCTGTACCGGCGGACGTGGTTCCGGCGCGCGCCCGAAGCCACCCTGAACGCCTTCGACGCCCTGATCGCGGCCCTGCACCGCGACCCGGCCACGCCCGCGACGCGGCGCGTCGAGCTCGGCGCCCTGCAGGAGACGCTGACCGAGCCCGAGGACCGCCACGCCTTCCAGCGCCTGGCCTTCCCCCACTCGGCGGCGGACCAGTCCGCGCAGCTGCTGGCCGTGGGCGACAGCGACCACCGCCAGGTCATCGTCTCGACCCGCATCCAGGACAAGACCGGCACGGCCTACACGGTGCGCGAGCCGGTCGAACCCTCGGAGTACGGGCGCCTGTACCGCCTGTTCTTCAAGTCGGGCTACTACAAGACCATCGCCGAGCGCGACAGCTTCGTCATCGTCCTGGACGCCCAGGAGCGGATCGTCGGGGGCATCAGCTGGAAGGACATCGAGCCCGGCGTGGTCCACCTCAACGGCATCGTCGTGGCCACGCCGCTGCTGGGGCGCGGCATCAGCAGCGTGCTGATCGAGGACTTCTGCGCGCGGATGGCGAACCTCGGCCACCAGGCCGTGACCACCCTGTTCGTGCTGCGCCCGTTCTTCGAGCGCCACGGCTTCCAACTCGACAAGCGCTGGGGCGGGCTGGTCCGGCTGCTGCAGCGGCAGGCGCCCTGAACGTGGCCGCCCGGCGGCCGGCCGCAACCACGGAGGACGGACGATGAACTATCCGGTCTGGGAAGTGCCGATGGGCGGCGGCGTCCTGATGGCGCTGGTCTCGGTGCTGCACGTGTTCGTCGCGCACCTCGCCGTCGGCGGGGGCTTGTGGCTCGTGCTCGCCGAGCGCGCGGCCCGCCGTCGCGGCGACGCGGCGCTGCTGGCGCTGGTGAAGTCCCAGAGCCGGCCTTCCTGCTGCTGACCCTGGTGTTCGGGGCCATCACCGGCGTCGGCATCTGGACGACCGCGGCGCTCATCTCGCCGCAGGCGATCCTGGCCCTGATCCGCGCCTACGTGTGGGGCTGGGCCATGGAGTGGGTCTTCTTCATCGTGGAGATCGCCGCGGCGCTGGTCTACTGGTACGGCTGGGAGCGCCTGGACGAGCGGACCCACCGGACCGTCGGCTGGATCTACTTCGTCGCCGCCTACGTCAGCCTGGTGATCATCAACGGCATCGTCACCTTCATGCTGACGCCGGGCGGCTGGCTGGAGAACAAGGAGTTCTGGACCGGCTTCTTCAACCCGACCTACTGGCCCTCGCTGGCCCTGCGCTCGGCCGCGGCCGCGGCCCAGGCCGGCCTGTTCGTCCTGGTGACGGCGGCGTTCCTGAAACGCGGCGACGCCCGCGCCGAGCAGGCCCGGGCCTGGGCGACGCGCCGCGGCGCCGCCTGGGCCGCGGCCGGCGTGGCGGCGTTCGCGGCCGCCCTGTTCTGGTACCGCGGCGCCCTGTCCGGCGCGATCCCGGACTGGGCCGACCTGGCCGCGGGCGCGATCCCCGTACTGCCGCGCGTCGTGACGCTGATGTGGGCCGGCGCGGCGGCGACCTTCCTGCTCGCCCTGTGGCCACTGGCGGCGCCACGGCGCTGGCACCCGGCCGGGGCGGTCCTGCTGGCGGCCGCCGCGCTGGTCCTGTTCTTCGGCGGCGAGTGGGTGCGCGAAGCCGCCCGCAAGCCCTTCACCATCCACGGCTACCTCTACACCACGGGCCTGCGCGTGGACCAGGAACCGGAAGTCGCCGCCGCCGGCGTCACCGCCTTCACCCGCTGGCGGGACCCCGCGGCGGCCACGCCCGCCGAGCGCGGGCGGGACCTGTACCGGGCCTGGTGCCTGCCCTGCCACACCCGCGACGGCTACAACGCGATGCGCCCCTTCCTCGCCCACCGCACCGAGGCGGAGATCGTCGACTTCCTGCCGCGCCTGCAGCACATGCGGGCGCGGATGCCGGCCTGGCACGGCGACGCCGCGGAGACCGCCGACCTCGCGGCCTTCCTCGCCGCCGACGCCGATCGCGGCGCTGCGGTGTTCCCGGCCGACCGCGACGCCGCGGCCCGCCTGGCCTGGGACGCGCACTGCGGCACCTGCCACACGCTGGACGCCTACCGCCCGCTGCGCCCCTCCCTGGCGGGCAACACGCGCGAGGACCTCGAAGCGATGCTCGACATGCTGCCCGACCTCGCCGCGCAGATGCCCGCCTACGGCGGCGACCCCGTCGAACGCGGGCACCTGCTGGACTTCCTCACCGGCGCCGCCGGCGCCGTCCCCGATCGGAGCGCGGAATGAACCCCTACGTCCCGACCCCGACGTGCTGCCCATCCCCGCGCCCGCGCCCCTTTTCGAGGCGCTGCTGCACCTGACCTTCCTGGTGCACCTGCTGTTCATGAACGCCCTGCTCGGCGGAGGCGCGATCCTGCTGGGGAGCCTGTTCGCGCGCGGCGGCGACCGCGAGCTGCACGAGGTCGTGATCGAGCGGATCTCGAAGCTGCTGCCCACGCTGTTCGCCGGCACGGTGACCTTCGGCGTGGCTCCGCTGCTGTTCCTGCAGACGCTCTACGGAGGGTTCTTCTACACCTCGAGCATCCTGATGGGTTGGCCGTGGTTCGCCACGGTGCCGCTGCTGATCGTCGGCTACTCCGCGGCCTACCTCAACGCGTTCCGCGGCCGCCGGCTGGGCGGCGGTCGCCGCTGGGCCGTCGTGGTCGCCATCGGCTGCGTCGCGCTGGTCGGCTTCGCCTTCAGCAACAACACGACGCTGATGCTCACGCCCGAGAAGTGGGGCCGCCTCTACTTCGCCTCCCCCGGCGGGCTGCACCTGAACCTGGGCGAGGCCCTGCTGTGGCCGCGCTTCCTGCACATGGCGCTGGGCGCGGTCGCCGTGGCCGGGCTCCTGCTGGCGCTGCTGGCCAGACGCGAGCGCGCCGACGCGCGCCTGCGCGAGGCGCTGGTGCGCCGCGGTCTGGACACGTTCCTGGCCGTGACGGTGGTCAACGTGATGGTCGGCTTCTGGTACCTGCTGGCCCTGCGGGAGGATGTGCGGCGCCTGTTCATGGGCGGCAGCGGCCACGCCACGGGCCTGCTGGGGCTCGGGGTGGCCCTGTCCCTGGTCCTGCTGCTGCTGGCGTGGCGCGTGCGCGCCGTCCCGGCCCGCTCGCTGAAGCCGCTCTCCTGGGTGACGCTGCTGACCCTGGCGGTGATGATCCTGATGCGCGATGCCGCGCGCGCCGGGCTACCTGGCGGGGCTGGCGAACCTGCAGGAGATCCCGGTGCGGACCCAGACGCTCAACCTCGTGATCTTCGCCGTGCTGCTGGTGGCGGGGATCGCCACGGTGGTGTGGATGGTGCGCAAGCTGCTGGCGGCGCCGTCGCTAGCGGCCGGGCGGCGTCGGCGGCCCAGCGCCTGCAGGCGCCCCCGCGCGTTCCCCGCCGGTCCGCGGCGCCCCGCCAGAAGTGAGCGCTGCAGCTGCCAGTGGCCCCAGCGCCCGCGACCCCGGCGCGCAAACCGGCCGACGAGCCGGGCGACGCGCGGCGCCTGGCGGGCGACCGCGCGGCGTCCCCACCAGCGCCCGCGCCCCGCCCAGGGCCCGGCCCCCGGCCGGCAGCCCCCCCACCCGTCGCGGGCACGCCGAGGCCGCCCCGGCGACAGTTGGCCGGGGGCCGGTTGACCGGCACCGCGAAGACGTTCTGCATGAAGAAGAGACCGACGAAGGCGACCGCGCCGGCGATCAGGGGCGTGGTCACCCAGCCCGCCACGATGTCCGCCAGCACGCGCAGGCGGATGCCCCGCCCGCCCTTCAGCAGCCCCAGACCCACCACGGCCCCGACCACGGCCTGCGTGCTGGAGATCGGCACCAGCGGCAGGGCCGGCAGGCCCGCGCCCAGCAGCGCGCGTTCCAGGTCCTGCGAGGAGAACAGGAACAGCACCAGGGACTGCGCGAGCACCACGACCAGCGCCATCTGGGGCGTGAGCTTGAAGAGGTCGCCGCCGACGGTGGTCATGACGCGGCGCGAGTAGGTGAACACGCCCAGCGCGATGGACAGCCCCTGAGCAGGAACAGCTGCTGTGCGCGCCGCTGAGCGCGACCCGAAGGGGAGTCCAGGCCGGGGAACGGCGCCACCGGCACGAAGACGCCCATCACGTTGCCGATGTTGTTCGCCCCGAGGCTGTAGGAGCCGAAGGCGCCCACCGCGATCAGCGCCCAGCGCGTCGACATGTCGTCCCAGAGCAGGTGCGGGCGCAGGCGGCGCACGATCCGGCGGGTCAGGACGTAGAACAGGGCGGCGAAGGCGCCCGCGAGGAACGGGCAGATGATCCAGGTGGCGACGATCTTCGAGAGGGCGGAGACGTCGGTCAGCCGGCCGCTGAAGAAGTTCCAGCCGATGATCGCGCCCACCACGGCCTGGGAGGTGGAGACCGGCCGCCCCAGCCGGACCATGGCGGTGATCGTGAGGGCGGCGGCGCAGGCGACCATGAAGGCGCCGCCCAGGGCGTCGATGGCGCCGAGCCTGCCCAGGGTCCCGGCGGCGCCGGCGCCGCCGGCGACCGCGCCCAGCACCACGAAGACGCTGCAGATCAGCGCCGCGGTGGCGAAGCGGACCATGCGCGAGCCCACGGCCGTGCCGAAGACGTTGGCGGCATGGTTGGCGCCCAGGGACCAGCCCAGGAACAGCCCGCTCGACAGGAAGACCAGGACGAGCACTGTCGTCTCCTCGCAGGCGGGGCGGGTTGGCGGCGCGCCGGGCGCGGGGGGGCTATTCGACGGCCGGGGCGCCGCCCGGCTCGGCGCGCAGCGCGATCAGGAGCAGGCGGCGCTGCTTCTTGAGGCGGTCGTTGTCCAGGCGGTTGCGCGGCGTTTCCGGCAGCAGGCGCCAGGCCGGCGTCCGGCTCTCCAGATCCTCGAGCAATTGCCAGCTGTGCCGGTATTCCCGGCCGGCGACGGCCTTGACCGCCGCGATCTGCTCGGGTTCGAACCACCCCGGTTTGACGTCCTGCGCGATGCGGACCGGGTCCACCAGATAGTGGTCCACCTCCGCCGCGCGCACCACCCGCTCGCGCTGCTTCGCGTCCAGGCCGGTCGCGCCGCGCAGCGTCCGGTTCAGCGAGAACTGGGTCGTGTAGTGGCCGTCCATCACGGATTCGATTCCCGTGACGGGCAGCCCGAGTCGGCCGACCCGCTCGATCACCTGCGGCGACAGCTCGTAGGCGTGCGGCCGGTTGACCGGCACCGCGAAGACGTTCTGCAGGACGAACAGACCGACGAACGCCAGCAGGCAGGCGATGATCGGCGTGGTCACCCACCCCGCCGCGATGTCGACCAGCACGCGGTAGCGGATCCCGTGGCCGCCCTTGAGCAGGCCCAGGCCCACCACGGCCCCGACCACGGCCTGCGAGCTGGAGACCGGCACCAGCGGCAGGGCCGGCAGGCCTACGCTCAGCAGCGCGTGTTCCAGCCTCTGCGAGGCGAACAGGAACAGCACCACCGACTGCGCCAGCACCACGACCAGCGCCATCTGAGGCGTCAGCTTGAAGAGGTTGCCGCCGACGGTGCTCATGACGTGGCGCGAGTAGGTGAAGACGCCCAGGGCGATCGCCAGGCCGCCCAGCAGGAACAGCTGTTGCGCGCCGCTGAGCGCCAGGCCGAACGGGAGATCCAGGCCCGGGAACGGCGCCACCGGCACGAACACGCCCATCACGTTGCCGATGTTGTTGGCGCCGAGGCTGTAGGAGCCGAAGGCCCCCACCGCGATCAGCGCCCACCGCGTCGCCATGTCGTCCCACAGCAGATGCGGGCGCAGGCGGCGCAGGAGGCGGCGGGTCAGGATGTAGAACAGCGCGGCGAAGACGCCCGACAGGAACGGGCAGACGATCCAGGTGGCGACGATCATGGTGAGCGAAGCGGTGTCGGTGAGCACGCCGCTGAAGAAGTTCCAGCCGATGATCGCGCCCACGACGGCCTGCGAGGTCGAAACCGGGAGCCCGAGCTTGGTCATGGCGGTGATCGTCACGGCGGCCGCGAAGGCGACCATGAAGGCGCCGCCCATGGCGTCGATGGCGCCGAGCTGGCCCAGGGTCCCGGCGGCGCCGGCGCCGCCGGCGACCGCGCCCAGGACCACGAACACGCTGCAGATCAGGGCCGCGGTGGCGAAGCGGATCATGCGCGAGCCCACGGCCGTGCCGAAGACGTTGGCGGCGTCGTTGGCGCCCAGGGACCAGCCCAGGAACAGCCCGCTCGACAGGAAGAACAGGACCAGCAACGCGACCTCCTACACCGTGCGCTTGATGGTGTAGATCGCCAGGCGGTCGGCGACTTCCTCCGACGCGTCGGAGATGCGGTCGACGTTCAGCACGAAGTACCGCAGGTGCATCTTGCGCGCCAGCTCGGCGTCGGTGTCGAAGATCCGCCGCTTGAGCGCCATGGCCTGGCGGTCGCCTTCCTTCTCGTAGAAGTAGACCTTGTGCAGGTGGTCGTTGACCGTGTAGGGGTCGCGGAAGAAGGCGCGCGTGGCCAGGACCACCGCTTCCGCCGTGCGGGCGGCCGTGGCGCCCAGGGCGGTCCAGTCGGCGTCCATGCCGGGCAGCAGGGCGGGCCGCTCCACCAGGAACATGCCCAGGGTGTGCTTGGCCTGGTTCACCACGTCGTCGGTGGTCTCCAGCAGGCCGAGCACGTCGCCGCGGGCCTCCGGGATCAGCGAGTGCCGGTAGAGCTGCTTCTCGATGTTGCGGCGCAGCTCGTCCGCGCGGTGCTCGGCGTCGTCGATGGCCCTGTAGTGCGTCTCGAAGTGGTCGTGGCGTCCGGCCACGTAGTCCGCGACGCCGCGCTCGAAGAGCAGGGCGGCCTGGCCGACCGTGTCCAGGAACTCGTCGATCTGGACCACCAGGGCCCGCGTGCGCTTGAACAGCAGGATCGGCATGGTGCTGGTTCCTTTCCGGCGGCGGGCGGCGCGCCCGCCGGATCCCTACGCCGGGAGCGGCGCGAAGTGGTCGTGGAACACGCCGTGGCGCAGGCCGCGGGCGCAGACGGTCAACTCGTCGGCCCCGCAGCGCAGCAGGGCCTCCTCCAGGATCACGGCGCCGGCCAGGGCCACGTCGGCGCGTTCGGGCATCAGGCCGGGCAGCCGGCGGCGCGCGACCAGCGTCAGCGCGGCGAAGCGCGAGGCGAGCCGCCCGATCTCCTCGCGCCGCAGGCGGCTGCCGTGGACGGCGGCCGTCTCGTGCGCGGGCAGGCAGCGGCTGACCGTCGCCATCGTGGTGGCGCGCCGCCGACGGCGACCACCGCGCCCGGGGGCAGGTCGAGGCCGGCGAAGGCCTCGCGCACCTCGGCGCGCAGCGCGTTCAGGGCGGCGGTCCCCGGCGGGTTCCCGCGGACCAGCCGGTCGGTCAGGACCCGCGACCCCACCGGCACGCTCGCGCGCGCCAGGATGCTACCACCCTCGGCGGCGACGAACTCGGTGCTGCCGCCGCCCGCGTCGATCACGATCACGCGCGCGGGCAGGTCGTCCAGGCTCCGCTGCACCGCGAGGTGGGACAGCCGGGCTTCCTCCTCCCCGTCCAGCACCTGCACCCGCAGCTTCGCCAGCCGGCGCGTCAGCTCCAGGAACTCGTCGGCGTTGACGGCGCGGCGCAGGGCTTCGGTGCCCACCGCGACGACCTTCTCCACGGCGAGGCCCCTCGGCGCGCTCGCGGAAGGCCGCCACCTGGCGCGCGGTGCGCGTCATGGCGTCCTCGGACAGCTCCCCGGTCAGGGACAGCCCCAGGCCGAGCCGCGTGACCGCCAGCTCGTCGGTCAGCGGGGTCACGCTGCCGTGGATGAGCCGGCCGGCGAAGAGCTTGACCGAGTTGGTGCCGATGTCGATGACGGCGTACCGTCCCATGTTCTCCTGACGATTGGCCGCCTATTGAACGCCCTGCCGGATGATATTGCAAGTCCGGATGGCGTCAGGCGCGCCGCGAGCCGGAAAGCAGGACCCCGGCGTCGGAGCCGGGGTCCACATCCGCGGCGCCGCGGGGGCGGCGCGACGCAGATCTCACGTCGCCGCTAGTCGCCGGTCGCCGCCTTGCGGTCGTGGCCGCCGAGCGCGCCCTTGAAGAACTCGCGCCGCATCCGCGCGATGTTCTCGATGGAGATCTCCTTGGGGCAGACCGCCTCGCACTCGCCGTGGTTGGAGCAGTCGCCGAACCCCTCGCGGTCCATCTGGCCGATCATCAGCAGCGCGCGGCGGCCGCGCTCCGGCCCGCCCTGCGGCAGGTAGGAGAGCTGGCTGATCTTGGCGCTGACGAACAGCGAGGCCGAGGCGTTGGGGCAGGCCGCCACGCAGGCGCCGCAGCCGATGCAGGACGCGGCGTCCATGGCCTTGTCGGCGTCCAGCTTGGGGATCGGCACCGCGTTGCCGTCGGGGGCCGAGCCCACGTTGGCCGACACGAACCCACCCTGCTGCTGGATGCGGTCGAACGCGGTGCGGTCGACCACCAGGTCCTTGAGGATCGGGAACGGCCCGGCGCGGAACGGCTCGACGGTGATCGTCTCCCCGTCGCGGAAGTGCCGCATGCGCACCTCGCAGGTGGTGGTCTTGGGGTTCGGGCCGTGGGCCGTGCCCTTGATCACCAGGCCGCAGGTGCCGCAGATGCCCTCGCGGCAGTCGCTGTCGAACTCGACGGGCTGCTGCCCCTCGCGGGTCAGCTTCTCGTTGAGCAGGTCGAGCGTCTCGAGGAAGGACATCTCCGGCAGGATCTTCTCGACCGTGTAGTCGACGAAACGGCCTTTGGCCTCGCCGCGGGCCTGCCGCCAGATCTTCAGGTGGATGGTCATCTCGCTCATGCTCGCACCTTCCCCTACTTGTAGCTGCGGGTCTTCACTTCGATGTTCTCGTAGACGAGGGGTTCGACGTGGCGTTCGGGCGCCTGCCCGTCGCCCTTGTGCTCCCACGCCGCCACGTGCATGAAGTTCTCGTCGTCGCGCCGGGCCTCGCCCTCGGGCGTGTGGTGCTCGGCGCGGAAGTGGCCGCCGCAGGACTCCTCGCGGGCCAGGGCGTCCATCGCCATCAGCTCGCCCAGTTCCAGGAAGTCGGCCACGCGGCCGGCCATCTCCAGCTGCTTGTTGAAGTCGGCGGCGTCGCCCGGCACCTTCACGTCCTGCCAGTAGGCCTCGCGCAGCTCGCGGATCCTGGTGATCGCCTGCTCGAGACCGGCCCGGTCGCGGGCCATGCCGACCTTGTCCCACATCACGCGGCCCAGGTCCCAGTGGAAGTCGCGCACCGTGCGCGAGCCCTTGACCGCCAGCAGGGCGTCGTAGCGCTTGCGCACCTCGTCCTCGACCGCGCCGAAGGCCTCGTGGTCGGTCGTGACCTTGCCGTGCCCGCCGCGGGCCAGGTAGCCGGCCACCACGCGCGGCACCACGAAGTAGCCGTCGGCGCAGCCCTGCATCAGGGCCGAGGCGCCGAGGCGGTTGGCGCCGTGGTCGGAGAAGTTGGCCTCGCCGGCCACGAACAGGCCGGGGATCGTGCTCTCGAGGTTGTAGTCGACCCACAGCCCGCCCATGGTGTAGTGCGGCGCCGGGTAGATCATCATCGGCGTGTGGTAGGGGTCGTCGGCGATGATCTCCTCGTACATCGTGAAGAGGTTGCCGTAGCGGTCGGCCACCACGTCGCGGCCGAGGCGCTTGATCGCGTCGGCGAAGTCGAGGTAGACCGCGAAGCCGGTGTTGCCGACGCCCTTGCCGGCGTCGCACTCCACCTTCGAGGCCCGGGCCGCGATGTCGCGCGGCACCAGGTTGCCGAAGGCCGGGTAGCGGCGCTCCAGGAAGTAGTCGCGCTCGGCCTCGGGGATGTCCGCGGGGCGGCGCTTGTCGCCCGGCGCCTTCGGCACCCACATGCGGCCGTCGTTGCGCAGGCTCTCGCTCATGAGCGTCAGCTTGGACTGGTAGTCCCCCAGCTGCGGGATGCAGGTGGGGTGGATCTGCGTGTAGCAGGGGTTGGCGAACAGGGCGCCCCGCTTGTAGGCCCGCCAGATCGCGGTGGCGCTGCAGTTGACGGCGTTGGTCGACAGGTAGAAGACCGGCGAGTAGCCGCCGGTCGCCAGGACCACCGCGTCGGCGGCGTAGCGCTTCATCTCGCCGGTGACCAGGTCGCGGCAGACGATGCCGCGGGCCTTGCCGTCGACGACCACCAGGTCGAGCATCTCGTGGCGCGGGAACATCTTGACCGTGCCGGCCGCGATCTGGCGCGACAGGGCGGAGTAGGCGCCGAGCAGCAGCTGCTGGCCGGTCTGGCCGCGGGCGTAGAAGGTGCGCGAGACCTGCACGCCGCCGAAGGAGCGGTTGTCCAGCGTGCCGCCGTACTCGCGCGCGAACGGCACGCCCTGCGCCACGCACTGGTCGATGATGTTGTTCGAGACCTGGGCCAGGCGGTAGACGTTGGCCTCGCGGGCGCGGTAGTCGCCGCCCTTGACGGTGTCGTAGAACAGCCGTTCGACACTGTCGCCGTCGTTCTGGTAGTTCTTCGAGGCGTTGATGCCGCCCTGCGCCGCCACGCTGTGGGCGCGGCGCGACGTGTCCTGGACGCAGAAGTTCAGCACGTTGTAGCCCAGCTCGCCCAGGGTCGCGGCGGCGCCGCCGCCGGCCAGCCCCGTCCCCACCACGATGACCGTGAATTTGCGCCGGTTGGCGGGCGCCACCAGCGGGCACTCCATCTCGTGCCGGTCCCACTTGTCGGCCAGGGGTCCGCTCGGGATTTTTGCATCGAGGATCTTGCTCATCGGTGACCTCCCGACACGGACGGATCGACGAAGAAGAGGATGTACAGGGGCAGCGCCAGGAAGCCGGCCGCGAACAGCACCGAGACGACCCGGGCTAGGTTCTGCAGCGGGCCCATCGCGCGGTCGTTGTTCCAGCCCAGCGACTGGAAGGCGCTCCAGAAGCCGTGGCGCAGGTGGAAGCCCAGCATGCCCATCACCGCGACGTAGGCCCCGGCGATCAGCGGCTGCTTGAACGCCGCCACCACCACCGCGTAGAGGTCCTTCATCTCCTTGCCGTCGTAGACGACGGACGGGTGGTCCGCGAACTTGAACATCTTCACGTGCAGGACCACGAAGACCGCGAGCGTGAGCCCGGTCACGATCATGCTGGTCGACGGCAGCCCCTTGCGGCTCTTGCCGCCGGCGTTGCGCACCAGCGCGTAGCCCACCGGCCGCGCCCTGCGCTTGTCGGTCCAGGCGACGGTGACCGCCGCCACGATGTGAAATCCGAACACCGCCAGCAGGCCCGCCTCGAAGGCGAGGATCAGCCAGCCGTGGACGGCGTGCTCCAGGAAGTACGCGTAGGCGTTGAAGGCGTGGCCCCGGTCCGGGATGAACAGGGTCAGGTTGCCCAAGAGATGGACCGCCACGAAGCCGACGAGCAGCAGGCCCGTCAACCCGGTGATCATCTTCTTCCCGACGGAGGACCAGACGTGGGATCGGAACGTGGACATGGACACACTCCAGCGCTGGCGCCCTGGTTGCAAAGCCGATCACGCTAACTAGTAGCACCCGAAACGCTGTATTTCAACATTCAATGATCCGCGCAATCGTTTCTGACCGTTGGCAGGTCATCCTGCGGCCGGGACACATCCAGCCCGGGCGACGGGGGGCGCGCTCCAGGCACCTCCTGCGCCTGGAGCGCTCGACTTGCGGGCTCCGGCGCCCTCCTGGCGCCGGAACCCTCCAGACGCCCCCGTCGCCCGGGCTGGATGTGTCCCGGCCGAGATGAATCTGCCAACGGTCAGAAGCGAAGTCGCGGGATCGATCGATGTTGAATCACAAGTTCACAGCGATGGGTCCGCATACATGAGTGCAAATATCCTGTTGCGAGTCGAATTGTGAGGCTGACAGGGAAGGGATGAGATCCCCCACAACCGGCGCTTCGGCACAGAGACTCGAGAGAGACCCGCACGGCGGGGGCGTCTGGAGGGTCCCGGCGCCAGGAGGGCGCCGGGACCCGGAAGTCGAGCGCGCCGGACACACGAGGTGTCCGGCGCGCGTCCCCCGCCGTGCGGGTCTCTCTCGAGTCTCTGTGCCGATCCCCGGTGGAGGGATCTCAACCTTCCTTGATAGCCGCTTCCAAGTTCGACCAGCGCTTCTTTCCGTCGCCGAACATCAGCAGGCAGTTGTCCGCCGCGAACAGCGGGTTCGGGATGCCCGCGAACCCGGGGCTGAGCGAGCGCTTGACCACGACCACGGTCTGGGCCCTGTCCGCGTCGATGATCGGCATGCCGGCGATGGGGCTCTGCGGGTCGGTGCGGGCCGAGGGGTTGACCACGTCGTTGGCGCCGATGACCAGGCAGACGTCGACCTGCGACATCCCGGAGTTGACCTCGTCCATCTCCTTGAGCTTGTCGTAGGGGATGTCAGCTTCGGCCAGCAGGACGTTCATGTGGCCGGGCATGCGGCCGGCGACGGGATGGATCCCGAATTCGACGCTGATGCCGCGCGCTTCCAGCAGGTTGACCAGGTCGCGCACGACGTGCTGGGCCTGCGAGACGGCCAGGCCGTAGCCGGGCACGATGAGCACGCGCCGGGCGGTATCGAAGAGCATGGCCACCTCCTCGGGCCCGGCGGCCTTGACCTTGCCGCCGTAGACCTGGTCGGCGCTGGGTCCGTCCGCGCCCGGCCCGAGCGAACCGAACAGCACGTGGGACAGCGAGCGGTTCATGGCCTTGCACATGATCTGCGACAGGATGATGCCCGAGGCGCCGACCAGCGAGCCGGCGATGATCAGCACGTTGTTCATCAGCACGAAGCCCGTGGCGGCCGCCGCGACGCCGGAGTACGAGTTCAGCAGCGCGATCACCACGGGCATGTCGGCGCCGCCGATGGGGATCGTCAGCGTGACCCCCAGCACGAAGGACGCGGGCACGATGATCCAGTAGGCGGCCGTGGACGACGGGTCGGCGGTCAGCCAGGCTACGCAGCCCAGCACGCCCAGGCCCAGCAGCGCGTTGAAGGCCCTCATGCCGCGGAAACCGAGCTGCCGGCCGGGGACCACCCCGGCGAGCTTGCCCCAGGCGACCAGCGAGCCGGTGAAGGTCACCGCACCGATCAGGCCCGACAGGCCGGTCGCGACGGTCATCCGCACGTCCGGCTCCCGCGTGATCATGAACGCCGTCCCGGCCACCAGGACCGAGGCCAGTCCGCCGAAGCCGTTGAACAGCGCGACCATCTCCGGCATCTGGGTCATCTTGACCCGCAGCGCCGTCACGGCGCCCACCAGCGCGCCGATCAGCGCGCCGACGATGATCCACGTGTAGGACAGGCCCTCGGCCAGCAGCGTGACGACCACCGCCAGCAGCATGCCCCAGGCGCTGATCAGGTTGCCGCGCACCGCGGTGCGGGGGTGGGCCATGCCCTTGAGCCCCAGGACGAACATCACCGAGGCCGCGACGTAGGCCAGGTTCACCCAGCTCGCCTCGATCAGGAAGGTGTTCACGCCCTACCCCTTCCTCTTGAACATGCCCAGCATGCGGTGGGTGACCAGGTAGCCGCCGACGACGTTGATCATGGCGAAGGCCACGGCCGCGACGGCCAGGACGGTGGCCAGCGCATCGTTGTCGGCGCGGGTGGAGACGACCGCCCCGATCAGGGTGATGCCCGAGATCGCGTTCGATCCGGACATCAGCGGCGTGTGCAGGGTCGGCGGGATCTTGGTGATGATCTCGAAGCCGACGAAGATCGCGAGCACGAAGACGGTGATCGCAGCGACGAGCGCGTCCATCAGGCCTGGCCTCCTTCCGCGCCGCCCGTGCCGAGCAGCTCGCGGATCCGGGGATGGACGACCGCGCCGCCGCGGCACAGCAGGGTGCCGGCCGTGACCTCGTCCGCGAGGTCGATCGCGAGCGCGCCGTCCCTGAGCAGGGACTTCAGGAAGGTCTCCACGTTCTTGGCGTACATCTGGCTGGCGTGGTAGGGCTTGCGGGAGACGAGGTCGGTGTCGCCGAGGATGGTGACGCCGTGGGCGACGACCGTCTCGTCGGCCCGCGTCAGCTCGCAGTTGCCGCCGCGCTCGGCGGCGAGGTCGACGATGACCGAGCCCGGCGTCATGGCCGCGACCATCGCCGCGGTCACCAGCACCGGCGCCTGCCTGCCCGGGATCGCGGCGGTCGTGACGACCACGTCGTTGCGCGCGACCACGGCCAGCATCTGCTCCCGCTGGCGGCGCAGGAACTCCGCGCTCTGCTCCTTGGCGTAGCCGCCCTTGTCCTCGGCGCCCGCGGTCTCCAGCTCGAACTCCACGAACTTGGCGCCGACGCTCAGCACCTGGTCGCGCACCGCCGGCCGCACGTCGTAGGCTTCGACGACCGCGCCGAGCCGCTTGGCCGTGGCGATGGCCTGCAGGCCCGCCACGCCCACGCCCACCACGAAGACCTTGGCCGGCGCCAGCGTGCCGGCGGCCGTCATCAGCATCGGGAACAGCCGGGGCAGGCGGGCGGCGGCCTCGAGCACGGCCTGGTAGCCGGCCAGCGTCGCCATCGACGACAGCACGTCCATGCTCTGGGCGCGCGTGATGCGCGGCACCAGCTCCAGGGCGAAGGCGGTCACGCCGCGCTCCGCCAGCCGGGCGACGGCGCCCGGATCGCCCAGCGGGTCGTGCATCCCGATCAGCGTCTGGCCGGAGCGGCACCGCGCCAGATCGGCGGTGCCGCCGTCGGGGCCGGCCCCGGGGCCGCGGACCTGCACCAGGACGTCGGCCGTGGCGAACACCTCGTCACGCACGGCGAGCCGGGCTCCCTTGGCCACGTAATCGGCGTCGGGGTAGCCGGACGCCTCGCCGGCGCCCCGCTCGACGACCACCTCGAGGCCGGCCTTGACCAGCGCCTGCACCGCGGCCGGCACCAGCGCCACGCGGCGCTCGCGCGCCGCGGTCTCCCTGGGAACGCCGACGATCATGTCGTCCTCCTGTCGGGCGATACGGATCCATGGCGGGCATATGGAGGATCAAAATAGTCCCGGATCAGCGCGCCGCCACCGCGACCGCCGCGGCGGGAGGCCCGCGGCAGGGCTTGGTGCCGGCGGCGACCCGTGCTAGATTGCGACCGTAATGGTCCTGTAATCCGTCGCGCCCCCGGGAGGATCCGATGCGCCCCTTCGTGCCGACCGCCGCCCGCTCACTCGCCGCCGCGCAGTTCGCGGCGCTCATCCTGGCCGCCGCCGCCGCCGCCGGACCCGTGCCCCGCGTGCACCTGCCCGACCCGCGCGAGCGGCACTTCTCGCTGCTGACCATGCTGACCGACGGTGGCGAGAATGCGGAGGCCTACTTCAGCTACGATTCGCAGCGGCTGGTCTTCCAGACCACGCGGCCGCCGCACGACTGCGACCAGATCATGATCATGCCTGCCGGGGGCGGGAACCCCGAGCTGCTGTCCTCGGGCGCGGGCCGCACCACCTGCGCCTACTTCACCGCCGACGGCCACTCCGTCATCTACGCCACCACGGACCTGGCCGGCCCCGGCTGCCCGATCCCGCCGGACATGAGCCAGGGCTACGTCTGGGGCGTCTTCGGCGACTACGACATCGTCAAGCGGGACCTGCGCAGCGGCGCGGTGGTCCGCCTGACCGACACCCCCGGCTACGACGCCGAGGCGACGATCTCGCCGGACGGCCGGCGCATCGTCTTCACCTCGGTGCGCGACGGCGACCTGGACATCTACACCATGAACCTCGACGGCGGCGACGTGCGCCGGCTGACGACGACCCCCGGCTACGACGGCGGCGCCTTCTTCTCCCCCGACGGCCGGCGGATCTGCTACCGCAGCCTGCACCCCGAGCCCGGCCCCGCGCTCGACGACTACCGCGCCCTGCTGGCGCAGGAGAAAGTGCGCCCCTCGCTCATGGAGATCTGGGTCATGAACGCCGACGGCACCGGCCAGCGGCAGGTCACCGAGCTGAAGAGCGCCTCGTTCGGCCCCTTCTTCCACCCCGACGGCAAGCGCATCATCTTCAGCAGCAACTACCCCGACCCGCGCGGCCGCGAGTTCGAGCTGTGGATGGTCGGCGACGACGGCGGCGGGCTGGAGCAGGTCACCTACTCGGAGGGCTTCGACGGTTTCCCGATGTGGGCGCCCGACGGCGAGACGTTCGTCTTCTGCAGCAACCGCCGCCAGTCGGCGCCGGGCGAGACGAACGTGTTCGTGACGAAATGGCGGGAGTGAGCCGCTAGTCCCAGATCCCCAGCTCGGCCTTGACGTCCTCGGTGGCGTCGGCGCGCGGGTCCCAGGGCGGGCTCCAGACCAGGTCGACCTGGCAGTTGCGGACCCCGGGCACCGTGAGGCCGGCGTCGCGCGTGGCGGCCACGATCTGCGGGCCCAGCGGGCACATGGGGCTGGTCAGGGTCAGCTCGATGGTCACGTCGCCCGTCTCGTCCTCGACCTGCACGCCGCGCAGCAGCCCCAGATCCACGATCGACAGGTTCAGCTCGGGGTCCATGACCGGGCGCAGGGCCTCGACGACGGCGTCGGGCGTGGGCAGGGGCGAACTCATCTCAGGCCTCCGTGGTGGTCTCGGCCGCGATGCGGCCCTCGTTGCGGGCGACGACGGCTTCGGTCAGCGTGATCCAGGGCAGCACGGCGCACTTGACGCGCATCGGGAACTGCCGCACGCCGGTCAGCGCGTCGAGGTCCCCGGGCGCGAGCTCGTCGGGCAGTTCGCCGGCGGGTTCGTGCAGGACGGCGCGGAACGCGTCCGCCAGGCGGCGGGCTTCGTCCAGGGTGCGCCCGACGACCAGCTCGGCGAGGATCGAACCGCTGGCCGTGGCGATGGCGCAGCCGCGGGTGACGACGCAGGCCTCGCGGATGCGGTCGCCGTCGCAGGCGAGCTGCAGGGTCAGCTCGTCGCCGCAGGACGGGTTCTTGCCGGCGGCCTCGGCGTCCGGATGCGCGAGCGCCTGCGCGCCGCGCGGCCGGCGGTGGTGGTCGAGGATCACCTCGCGGTAGAGATCGTCCATGCCCGTGCTCATGTCCCGAACACGCTCCTCGCGTAGCGGATGCCGTCGATGAGGGCGTCGACGTCGTCGTGGGAATTGTAGAGCCCGAACGAGGCCCGCACCGTGGCCGCGACCCCCAGGCGCCGGTGCAGCGGCTGGGCGCAGTGGTGGCCGGCGCGCACCGCAATGCCGCGGGCGTCCAGCAGCTGAGCGAGGTCGTGGGCGTGCAGCTGCGGGTCGTGGAAGCTGACCAGGCCGCCGCGCGCCGCGGGGTCGGCCGGCCCGTACAGGTCCAGGCCGCCCAGCGCCGACAGGCGCTCCCAGGCGTAGCCGGTCAGTGAGATCTCGTGCGTGCGCAGGCGCTCGACGGTGAACTCCTCGATCAGGTCCAGGGCCGCCGGGAAGGCGGCCGTCGCCGCGACGTGGGGCGTGCCCGCCTCGAAGCGCAGGGGCGCCGGGGCCCAGGTGGCGGCGTCCATGGTCACGGTCTCGATCATCTCGCCGCCGAACTCCACGGGCTCCAGCTGCGCGAGCGCCTCGGGCGTCCCGACCAGGAAGCCCAGCCCCATCGGGCCGTAGCACTTGTGCGCGGAGAAGGCCAGCAGGTCGGCGCCCAGCTCGGCGAAGCTCACCGGCAGGTGGCCGACCGACTGCGCCGCGTCCACGACCACCAGCGCGCCGCGGCGGTGGGCGGCCGCGGCGATCTCGGCGACGGGGTTGACCGTGCCCAGCACGTTCGAGACGTGGGTCAGCGCCACCACGCGGGTGCGGTCCGACAGCAGGTCGGGCAGCCGGGCGAGATCCAGCTCGCCGCCGTCGGTGACCGGGAGGTGGCGCAGGACGAGGCCTTCGCGCCGGGCCAGCGCGATCCAGGGCACGAGGTTGGCGTGGTGTTCCATGCCGGTGACCAGGATCTCGTCGCCGGGACGCAGCCGGTGGGCCAAGCCGCCGGCCGCGAGGTTCAGGGCCGCGGTCGCGCCGCGCAGCGTGACGACCTGCTCGGGGCGCGTCACGCCCAGGAAGCGGCCGACGCGGCGCCGGCACTGCTCGTAGAGGTCGGTGGCCTCGGCCGCCAGCGCGTGCATGCCGCGGTGGACGTTGGCGTTGTGCTCGCGGTAGTAGCGGGCCTCGGCGCCGATGACCTGCTCGGGCTTCTGCGAGGTCGCGGCGCTGTCCAGGTAGACCAGCGGCAGGCCGTGCACCGCGCGGCGCAGGATCGGGAAGCGCTCGCGGGCCAGGCCGCCGCAGCGCTCGCAGCCGTCCCGCTGCCCGGCGCAGGGCTCGACGCCGGCCGGGGCGCTCAGGGACCGTTCCCGGGCCGTCACGACGCCCGCCCCTGCAGGGCGGCCAGCCGCGCCCCCACCAGGTCCTCGAGGCGCTCGCGCAGGTCGCCGGGCAGGCGGCCGAACGTCTTCTCGAGGAAGCCGCGCACGACCAGGCGCAGCGCCTCGTCGGGGTCCAGCCCGCGGCTCTGCAGGTAGAAGACCTGCTCGGGGTCGACCGGCGCCACGGTGGCGCCGTGGCTGCAGCTGACGTCCTGGTTGAGGATCTCCAGCTCGGGGATCGAATCGGCGCGGCTGCGGTCCGACAGCAGGAGGTTGCGGTTCTCCTGGTAGGCCTCGCTGCCGCGCGCGTCCTGCTCGATGCGGATCAGGCCGGTGTAGCTGCTGCGGGCCGCCGCGTCGGCGACGGCCTTGAAGTCGATGTTGCTCCAGGTGCGCCCCGCGAGGTGGCGGTGGCGCGTGTGGTGGTCGAAGCGCTGGCGGCCGGCCCCCATGACCACGCCGATCATCTCGCTGCGCGCCCCCTCGCCCGCGAGGTCGCACGTCAGCTCGACCTTGCTGCGCTCGCCGCCGAAGGAGGCGAAGACGGTCAGCGCGTCGGCGTCGCGGCCGGCCCGCGCGCGGGCGGTCAGGTGACCGCAGACGCCCTCGTGCCAGGTCTGGACCAGGACGTGACGCAGGCGGGCGCCGTCGGCCGCGTGCAGCTCGCTCGACGCGACGACGCGCGAGCCGGCGTCGCCGCCGGTGTGCTCCTCGACGACGACGGCCTGCGCCCCCTCGCCCAGGTCGACGACCAGGCGCGGCAGCGTGCCGCCGCCGGCCGCGTCGATCAGCACGTGCACGGGTTCGTCCAGGATCACGCCGGGCGGCACGCCCACGTAGAGGCCGGTGTTCCAGGCCGCGCCGTTGAGCGCCTGGAACAGCCCCGACCCGGGATCGGCGCCGGCGGCGGGCTCGCGCGCCTCCAGGGCCTCCAGTTCCTCCTCGGCCTCGGCCAGGGGCTTCACGACCAGGCCGGCGGCCAGCGCCTTCAGGCCGGCGGTGATCAGCGGGCGCATCCCCGCCAGCATCAGCACGCGGGCGGCGGCGCGTTCGGCGTGGGGGAGCGGCGGGCGGTGCCGGCGGCGCGGCGCCGCCAGGGTCTCCGGCAGCAGATTGGCCGGATCGGTGAAGCGCCACAGGTGCGTCACACGATCCGGATCGGCGGCGGCGGCGTAGCGGTCGGCCGCGGCGCGACGGCGCGCGAACAGGGCGGGACCCTCCCCCGCCTGGCGCGACAGGGCGGCGACGTCCTGCCCGCCCAGGGCGGCCGGCGGACGGTCCCGGCATCGCGGTGCTCGGTGCTAGCCAACGGATCCCTCCATCTCCAGCTCGATGAGCCGGTTCAGCTCGACCGCGTACTCCATGGGCAGCTCCTTGACGAAGGGCTCGATGAAGCCGTTGACGATCATCAGCCGCGCCTTGTCCGGGTCCAGGCCGCGGCACTGCAGGTAGAAGAGCTGCTCCTCGCCCACCTTGGAGACCCGGGCCTCGTGCTCGACGCTGACGTCGCTCTCGGCGACGTCCATCGTCGGGTAGGTGTCCGAGCGGGCGTGTTCGCCGATGAGCAGGGCGTCGCACTCGACGCTCGTTTTGCAGCCGTGGGCGCCCTTGGTGATCTTCACCATCCCGCGGTACGACGAGCGGCCGTCGTCCTTGCTGATGCTCTTGCTCACGATGCGCGACGTGGTGTTGGGCGCCGCGTGGATCATCTTGGCGCCGGCGTCCTGGTGCTGACCGTGGCCGGCGAAGGCGATCGACAGCACCTCGCCGTGGGCCCGCTCGCCCTTGAGCACGATGGCCGGGTACTTCATGGTCAGCTTGCTGCCCAGGTTCCCGTCGACCCACTCCACCACGGCGTCCTCGTGGGCGTGGGCCCGCTTGGTCACCAGGTTGAAGACGTTGGTCGACCAGTTCTGGATGGTCGTGTAGCGGATGCGGGCGCCCTTCATGGCGATCAGCTCCACCACCGCCGAGTGCAGCGAGTCCGACGAGTAGGTCGGCGCGGTGCAGCCCTCGATGTAGTGCACGCTCGAGCCCTCGTCGGCGATGATCAGGGTGCGCTCGAACTGGCCCATGTTCTCGGCGTTGATGCGGAAGTAGGCCTGCAGCGGCACCTCCACCTTGACGCCCTTGGGCACGTAGATGAACGAGCCGCCCGACCAGGCGGCGGTGTTCAGCGCGGAGAACTTGTTGTCCCGCGTCGGGATCACGGTGCCGAAATGCTTGCGGACGATCTCGGGGTGCTCGCGCAGGCCCGAGTCCATGTCCATGAAGAGCACGCCCAGCTTCTCCAGGTCGGCGCGGATCGAGTGGTAGACGACCTCGCTCTCGTACTGGGCGGTGACTCCGGCCAGGAACTTGCGCTCGGCCTCGGGGATGCCCAGGCGGTCGAAGGTCTTCTTGATCTGCTCCGGCACCTCGTTCCAGTCGGAGGTCTGCTCGCCCTTGGGCTTGATGTAGTAGTGGATGTTCTCGAAGTCGATCTCGCCGAGCATGGCGGTGTCGCCCCAGGTCGGCATCGGCTTCGCGCGGAAGATGTCGAGCGCCTGGTGGCGGAGGTCGCTCATCCACTGCGGCTCGTTCTTCTTGCGCGAGATCATCTCCACCAGCTCGTGGTCGATCCCCTTGGGCGCCTTGAGGAAGTAGTCCTCGGGGTCGTGGAAGCCGTAGCGCTCGGCGTAGTTCTGGTTGATGTCCTCGAGCCGCTGCTGGGTGCCGGTGCTCATGTCCGGCTCCCTTCGGCGGCGGCGGCCGCGGGCTCCAGGCCGACTTCCCTGGCGATCCAGTCGTAGCCGCGGGCCTCGAGCTCGTGGGCCAGCTCCGGGCCGCCGGCGCGCACGATGCGCCCGCCCATGAAGACGTGCACCCGGTCGGGCTTCATGTAGTTCAGGATGCGCTGGTAGTGGGTGACCATCAGCACGCCGGTCGCGGGTCCGGCCGCCTGGTTGACGCCCTCGGCGACGACCTTCAGGGCGTCGATGTCCAGGCCCGAGTCGGTCTCGTCCAGCAGGGCGAAGGTCGGCTCCAGCATGAGCATCTGCAGGATCTCCAGCCGCTTCTTCTCGCCGCCGCTGAAACCGTCGTTCAGGTAGCGGGACACGAAATCCTTCGGCACCTGCAGCTCGGTGAAGGCCGCCTGCATCTGCTGGCGGAACTCGCGCACCGGCACGTCGGCGCCCCGGCGGGCCGAGACGGCCGCGCGCAGGAAGTTCGCCACCGACACCCCGGGCACCGCGACGGGGTACTGGAAGCCCAGGAACATGCCGCGCCGGGCCCGCTCGTGCGGGGGCAGGTGGTCGATCCGCTCGCCGCCGAGCCGGATCTCCCCCTCGACCCGGTAGCTCGGGTGGCCCATCAGCGCGTTGGCCAGCGTGGACTTGCCCGAACCGTTCGGACCCATCAGGGCGTGCTTCTCGCCGGCGCGGACCTCGAGGTCCACCCCCTTGACGATCTCCTTGTCTCCCACGAAGACCCGCAGATCGCGGCAGGAAAAGACCGCGTCGCCGTTGCTGTTCATCTGTCCTCAGCTCCTCTCGGCCGCGCAGGCGGCCAGGGCCGGCAGCGGGGATGCCATCCCGCGCCCGGCTTCCGGGTGTTCTGGTTTTGCGGCCACAGGCGGGACATCTGGCGGGTGACCTGCTGCTCCGTGCGGCAGAGGTCGGCCATGCTGGTCTCTTCCAGCACGTGCGAGACCCGGGCCTCGAGGTGGCGCCAGACCGAGCGGACGCCGCAATCCCCGAGGTGGGGACAGCCGGGATCGTTCGGATGGGCCTGCGTGCAATCGCCGCCGTCCAGCAGCGGACGGTCGAGCGCCCTCAACACGGCCGCCACGCTGATCTGCGCCGCGGGACGCGCCAGCTCGTAGCCGCCGTGGCGGCCGCGCGCGGCCACCACCACGTCCCCCTGGCGCAGGCGGGACAGCAGCTTGGCCACGGTCGGCTCGGGCAGGTTCTCCCTGGCCGCGAGGTCGGCCAGGGTCAGCTGCACGGCCGCGCGGGCCAGGCAGGTGACGAGGCGGAGGGACTGGTCTTCCGCTTTGGATATCTTCATTTTTGACAGCACTTTCCGCGATTGGTGCCGGGGTTCGCCAGCACAGCCTAAATACAAATCTACTTTTGTCAAGATTATGGGGCGAGATTTTCCGCGGCGGCGGCGGCGGGCCCCGCAGGAACGGCTTGCCGGACGGGACAAAGCCCCTATCATGGTGCGGCGCCGACGCGGCGCGGATCCTTCCCGGCCGTCCCGCAGCCAGCAGGAGTCGACATGCCGCTCGCCGTCAACGCGACCGTGATCCACCGCAGCGAGGTCACCCACGGCCTGTTCATCGTGCGGGTGCGGCCCGACGCCGGCGTGCCGGACTTCAAGGCGGGCCAGTACGCGGTGCTCGGGCTGCTTGGCTCAGCGCCGCGCGTGCCGTTCGCCGACCCCGAGGACCCGCCGGCCGATCCCGACAAGATGATCCGTCGCGCCTATTCGATCGCCTCGGGCAGCATCGAGAAGGATTTCCTGGAATTCTACGTCGCCTTCGTCTCCGGCGGCGCCCTGACCCCGCGCCTCTACGCGCTGCAGGAAGGCGACCGGGTGTTCGTGGGCGACCGCGTCGTGGGGATGTTCACGCTCTCGGACGTGCCGGCCGGCAACGACGTGATCTTCGTGGCGACCGGCACCGGCCTGGCGCCCTACGTCTCGATGCTGCGCTCGAACTACGCCTTCCACGCCGGCCACCGCACCGTGATCTTCCACGGCGCGCGTCACAGCTGGGACCTCGGCTACCGCGGCGACATGGAGTCCCTCGCCGCCCACCACGACAACTTCACCTACGTCCCGACGATCAGCGACCCCGACGAAGAGACGGAGGAGTGGACCGGCCTGACCGGCCGCGTGACCGCCTTCTTCGAGGACGACACGGCCGAGATGGTCCTGGGCGCGCCGCTGGACCCGGCGCGGGTCAGCGTGTTCCTGTGCGGGAATCCCGCCATGATCATGAGCATGATCGGGATGCTGGAGGCCAAGGGGTTCCGCGAGCACACGCGCAAGCAGCCCGGCAGCATCTTCGTCGAGAAGTACTGGTAGCCCGGCCGACCCCGCAGCCTCAGTCCTCGGGTCCGTACGCGGGCACCTGCCCGCGGGCGTGGTGGTACTTGGGCGCGTCGATCTCCTGCACGCGCCGCAGGTACTCCTGGTCGGTGACGCCGGTGCGCCAGCGCCCGGCCAGCTTCGCCGCGCCGATCCCCCCGAAGAACAGCAGCACCACGGCCGCGGCGAACACCGCGGGCCGTACGCGCCGGCGCCAGGGAGCCGGCCCCCGCACCTCCAGGGCGCCGGGAGCCGGGCAGCTGGCCACGCACTCCAGGCAGCCCGTGCACTCGGGCGAGGTCACCGTGGCGCCGAGGTCGACCGCGAGGTAGGACGGGCAGACGGCCGCGCACTTCCCGCAGTTGGTGCAGTCGGGCGCCGAGCGCACGACCTTCAGCGGGGACAGCCAGGACAGCGCGCCGAGCAGCGCGCCGTAGGGGCACAGGTAGCGGCACCAGAAGTACGGCACCACGAACGACAGCAGGGCCAGCGCGCCCAGGACCCAGGCGGCGGTCGGCGACAGCCGCGTGAAGAAGTGCAGCATCTTGATGTCGGCGATGCGGTTGTAGGGCGAGTCGATGAACAGCGCGACCGAGGCCAGCGTCATCTGCAGGAACACCGCGAACACGAAGTACGCCAGCAGGACGTACTTGAGGCTCATCAGGCCCAGGTCCAGCCAGCGCGGCAGTTTGACGCGCCGCCGCAGCACGAGGTGGGAGGCGCGCGCCAGGGCTTCGCTGAACGTGCCCACGGGGCAGAGCCAGGAGCAGAAGGACTTCTTCAGCAGGAGCGCCGACAGGCAGATCAGGCCCAGCAGCACCAGCCCCGCGGGATGGACCATCGAGAAGCCGCCGCCGGCCAGCCACTGGCGCAGGCTGAGCAGGGCGGAGATGGGCAGGAACCCCTCGACGCCGGGCGGCCGCACGCCGGCGATCCGCCCCGCCTCCAGGTTGGCGACCCAGCGGGCGAACTGGACGCCGATGACCGCGATCACCAGCAGGGTCAGCAGCTGGACGGCGGTGCGCGGCAGGTAGGGACGGCGCGGCCGGCCGCGCAGCACCCGGCGGGCGCGGGCGCGGCGGGCGGCGGCGCGGTCGTCGTCAGGCTTGCGGAACATCTCCGGGCACCACCTTCAGATCGAGGTCCACGACGCCGGCGGCCATCTCGGCCACCGTGCGCTCGCGCAGCATGACCTGGATGTGGTCGCGCAGGCGACCCCAGGCCCCGTGCAGGGCGCAGGGGTGCTCGTCGTCGCAAGCGGCCAGACCGAGCAGGCAGCTCTGGCCCCAGTCGTCCCCCTCGGTGGGAGCGACGACTTCCAGCAGGCGGATCCGCTCGGCCGGACGGGCCAGGGCGTAACCGCCGCCCGGCCCGGGCCGGCTGACCACGACCTGCGCCTGGACCAGGCGGTTCATGATCTTGGCCACCATCGGCAACGACACGCCGAGGCGCTCGGCGAGCCTGGCGTTGGGCACCAGGGCGTCGTTCCCGGCCAGGACGACGGCGGCGTGCAGGGCGTAGCGGGTCTCGAGTTTGAACACGGGCAACCTCCGGTGCGGGCGTATTCCATACCAATTGATAATCATTTAAGGGCTGGCGGTCAAGTCGCGGAAACCCGACCGATCCCCTTGGTGTTGCTTGTTCCCTGCGGCGCGGGTGGTTATCATGTGCGACGCTGCACGTCGGCGACGGCCGGCGCGCACGCTTCCCGGTATCCCGCACTCGCGCCATCACGGCGGCCTATCCGGCCGCACCCTCCAACCCGGACGGTGACCGTGACCCGCTTCTTCAAGTTCCCCCTCATCCGCGCGCTGACCTCGCTCAAGCTGAGCATCGCGCTGCTGGTGATCTTCGCCGTGGCCATCGGCAAGGCGACCTTCCTGGAATCCAGCTACGGGGCCATCGGCGCCCGGGCCATGGTCTACGGCACGCGCTGGTTCGAACTGGTGCTCGTGCTGCTCTGCCTGAACCTGCTGCTGCTGCTGTTCAAGAACCTGCCCTACCGGCCGCGCCAGACCGGCTTCGTGCTGGTGCACATCTCGATGATCTGGATCCTGATCAGCGCGGGCATCACGCGCTACTTCGGGCACGAGGGCGTCATGCCGATCCGAGAGGGCTCGTCCACCGACTTCATCTGGTCGCGCGAGACCTACCTGCAGCTCGAGATCGGCGGCGAGACGGCCACGTTCCCGGTGCAGCTGTACGCGCCCGGCAAGCAGGACATCGCGCGCACGGTCAAGCTCGGCGGCCAGAAGTACCGGCTGTCGGTGCAGGAGTACTGGCCGCACTACGCCCTCACCTACCAGCCCGCCGACAGCGGGCCCGCCGCCCTCAAGATGACGACCGTGGGCGAGTCGGGCCCCGAGGCGCTGGTGCTCGTGGCCGGCAAGCCGCAGCGGGTCGCCGGCACGACCCTGCAGCTGGTCGAGGGCGACCCCGGGGCCGGCGGCGCCGGCCTGGTCTTCACCCGCGCTCCCGACGGCGCCGTCACCGCGCGCCCGTCGCAGCCCATGCAGCGGATGGACATGGCCAGCGGCGAGATCGAGGCCGAGCTGCCCGCCGGCGCGGACTTCGCGGTCGAGGAGCTCGTGCTCTACCGCGTGGTGGACGGCGGCTTCCAGTTCGTGCTGCAGGAGAACATCCCCCACCTCCAGCTGAAGCCGGCCCCGAGCCAGGACGAGCACGATCCCGCGGCCGCGCGCATCGCCGTGACCGGCCCCCGGGGAGTCGCGACCGAGACCGTGGTCTACAAGGACGACGGCCGCGGCGAGGAGATCGACCTCGGCGGCCGACCCGCCCGCGTCGCGCTGGGCTCGGTCAAAATGCCCCTGCCCTACAGCCTGCACCTGGACGACTTCCTGCTCGTGAACTACCCCGGCAGCCGCAATCCCGCCAGCTACGAGAGCCACGTGCGGCTCATCGACCAGGAGAAGGGGATCGACGGCCGCCCGGAGCGCATCTACATGAACCACCCCCTGACCCACCGCGGACGCAAGCACTTCCAGTCCTCGTACGACACGGACGAGAGGGGCACCGTGCTGTCGGTGAACTACGATCCCGGCAAGTGGCCGACCTACCTCGGCTACATCCTGATCTCGCTGGGATTCGTGCTGATCTTCGCCCGGGACCTCATCTGGCCCGTGAAATCCGAAGCCGACGACACCAGGAGGACGCGATGACCCGGCGTCACCTTGCCCTTTGCGCCGCCCTGCTCGCCCTGGCCTGCACGGTCCCTGCCGTCGCCCTGGCGCAGCAGCACGATCACGAACACGACCACGCCCCGGCCGCGGCGCCGCAGCTGAACTTCCTCGGCGACGATAACCGCGCCCTGTGCGAGTCGCTGACCATGCAGGACTTCCGCGGCCGCATGAAGCCGCTGGACACCCAGGCCCGCGAGCTCTCGATGAAGATCACCAAGCGGGAGAGCTTCGAGGGCTGGGAGCCCATGGACCTTTACATGTCCTGGCTGGCCAATCCGGAGTTCTGGTTCGAATACCCCGTGCTGGCCGTGCGCTTCCCCGGGCTGAAGTCGCTGCTGGGCGTCGCGCCGGAGACGCGCTGGGTCAGCGCCAGCAGCCTGCTGAACGGCAACCAGTACGTGCTGGCCGAGCCGGTACGCGAGGCCCTGCGCACGCCGGACCGCGAACGCACCAAGCTGCAGCGCCAGCTGCTGCTGTTCGACGAGCGCTTCAACATCTTCTGGGACGTGCTCAACGGTGGCAGCCTGCGCCTCTACCCCGTCGCCGGCGATCCCGCCCACACCTGGGTCGACTTCAACGGGGTGATCGAGCAGCCCGGTTCCGAGTGGGCCGACCGCAGCCGCGAGGCCATGGACCGCCTGCTGTCGGGCCTGCGGGCGGGCGACCAGCAGCGCATCCGCGCCGGCCTGGAGGCCACCTCCGCGCTGCAGCACCAGTACGGAGCCGAGGTTCTGCCGAGCGCGGGCGCCCTGAAGGCCGAGCTATGGCTGAACAAGTCCCACCCGTTCCGCAACGTGACGATGACCTACCTGGCGGCCTTCGCCGTGCTGCTGTTCGCGTTCTTCTGGAGCCTGGCGCGCCGCGGCGGCCAGCCCTACCACCGGCGCCACCCCCTGTACCTGACGGGCATGATCCTGTTCGTCGGCTCCCTGCTGTTCCACCTGTACGCGTACGTGCTGCGCTGGATCGCCTCGGGCCGCGCGCCCCTGAGCAACGGCTACGAGTCGCTCATCTTCATCGCCTTGGCCACGGCCATCGCCGGCCTGACCTTCGAGCTGCGCGATCGGCGCGGCTCGTCGGCCGGCATCTCGGCGCTGCTGACCGCGGTGATCCTCGCGGTGGCCATGCTCTCGACCTTCGACCCGGCCATCGGGCCGCTGGTGCCGGTGCTCGCCTCCTACTGGTTGAACATCCACGTCACCATCATCACCGGCAGCTACGGCTTCCTGGGCCTGGGCTCGCTGCTGGGCGGGCTGAACCTGATCCTGTTCCTGCTGAAGAGCCCGCGGCGCCCGCAGGTGCGCGAGTCCATCATCAAGCTGGACCGCCTGCTGTTCCGCGTGTTGGTGACCGGCGTGGGCCTGCTGAGCATCGGCACGCTGCTGGGCGGCGTGTGGGCCAACGAGTCCTGGGGCCGCTACTGGGGCTGGGACCCGAAGGAGACCTGGTCGCTGGTGACGATCCTGGTCTACGCCACGGTCCTGCACTTCCGCTGGATCCCGGCCATGAACCGGCCCTGGGTGCTGGCCACCGGCGGCTTCGCGGGCATCGCCTCGGTCGTGATGACCTACTTCGGCGTGAACTACTTCCTGTCGGGCCTGCACAGCTACGCGCAGGGCGACGCGATCGCCGTGCCGAGCTGGGTCTACATCGGGACGCTGCTGATGCTGGGGCTGATCGTGGCCTCCTACTTGAGCGACCGCTTCCGTCGCTGGGAATAAGGGTCTGCAATCTTGCCGTGACAGGGGACGCGCTCCGGGCACATCGTGTGCCCGGAGCGCTTGGCCTTCCGGCCCTTCCGCCATCCTGGCTCCAGGGCCTCCAGGACACCCCTGTCACCGCAGGATGTGCAGACCCGCGACAGTGGGGCGGATGAAGGACAATTTCGGGGCCAGGGCCAATATTTATCATGTGGTAATTTATCGACGCGGACATGCCGACGCGGCTTGGGCGGCGGAAAACACGGTTTCAATGCTGCGCAAACGTGTGGTAGGTTGCATCCCCATGCCGAGTGCCGTCGCAGACCGTCACCCGGGGCGCGCGGCGCCCCCCCTGCACCTGAAGGAGGCGCGATGACAAGGACCCGAGCGGCGATCCTGCTCGCCGGCGCGGCGACCCTGCTGCTGGCGGGCACGGCCGCGGCAGGCGGCTTCAACATCTACGAGGCCGGCGCGCGGGCCACCGCCCTGGGCGGCGCGTTCACCGCCACGGCGGACGACGGCTCGGCCATCTTCTACAACCCCGCGGGCCTGGCCTTCCTGGACGGGATGGCCTTGGACCTCAACCTCATGCCGGTCATCCCGTCGTCGGAGTTCACCGGCGCGCTGCGCCCCGACGGCAGCTACGCCACCGGCAAGACGGTCGACCAGTCCTTCCCCATCCCGGGGGCCTACTGGTACCGCAACGCGGGCGACCTGACCTACGGCGTCGGCCTGTCGGCGCCCTTCGGCCTGGGCGTCGAGTGGGCGGACCCCGAGGCGTGGGTCGGTCGTCGTTCGAGCTACGACGTCGACCTGGCGACCGTCTACGTCACCCCGGCGCTGAGCTGGAAGGTGGAAGAGACGGTCGGCATCGCCTTCGGCCTGGACATCGCCTACGCCGACATCCAGCTGAACAAGCGCTCGGCGACCCTCTTCGGCGCCAACCCCGAGGCCGACCCCTACGTCGACGTGCTGGACGCCCGCATCGAGGGCACCAGCCGCATCAACGTGACGCCCGTGATGGGCCTCATGGTCAAGGCCAGCCCCAAGGTCACTTTCGGCGTGATGTACCACCACCAGAAGAAGCTGGAGGTCCGCGACGGCAAGCTGACGCTGACCAACGTCGCGCCCGCGGCGCTGACCGCCACCGTCGACGCCCAGATCGCGGCGCTCGGCGGCGCGGAGCACGACGGCGTCGCCGACCTGAAGCTGCCCCACATGCTCGCCGTGGGCGTGGCCTACCAGGCCACCGAGAAGGTCCGCGTCGAATTCGACGCCGTGCATTTCGGCTGGGGCTACTTCGACGAGCTGGCCCTGGACTTCGACGGCGTCGCGCTCGACCAGACGATCCGCGAGGACTACGAGGACGTGCTGCAGCTGCGCTTCGGCGCCCAGTACCAGGTCACGCCGAAGCTGCTGGCCATGGCCGGCTACGTGCGCGACGAAAGCCCGCAGCCGGTCGGCTCGATGAGCCCGCTGCTGCCCGACGCCAGCCGCAACGACTACTCGTTCGGCCTGCAGCTGCGCGCCACCGAGAAGATCACGCTGACCGGCACCTACATGGGCGTGAACTTCGAGGAGCGCAGCAACGTCGAGGACGGCGTCCAGCAGTCGTTCGAGACCGAATTCAACCCCGCCGGCAGCTACGACTCCTACGCCCACATCTTCGGCGTCGGCGTCGGCTACCGCTTCTAGGAAAGGAGGACCGCGATGAACAAGCACACCACGACCCTGGCGAAGATCCCGGCGACCGCCGTCGTCCTGCTGGCCCTCCTGGCCGCGGGCTGCGGCGTCGATACCCCTGAGCCGGTGGAGCTGACCTACGTGCAGCCGACCGGCGAGGCGATCTTCTCCAACTACGTGGCCATCGGCAACAGCCTCACCGCCGGCTTCATGGACGGCGGTCTGGTCAGGAACGGGCAGGTCAACTCCTACCCGCAGCTCATCGCCTCGGCGCTGGGCTACCCCGCGGGCTCGTTCATGCAGCCGCTGATCGCGATGCCCGGCATCGGCAGCACGACCCTCGTGGACGCCAACTATGCGGCCGGCGTGCTGCACTCCGACGGCACGGGATCGCGGTGGTCGACTCGACGCTGCGCACGGCCATCCAGAGCACGCTGCTGCTGACCGCCCAGTGGCCGGTGGCCTACCAGAACCTGGGCGTGCCGGGCGCGACGCTGTCCGACGGCATGAACGCCACCAGCTCGGCCAACAGCCAGTCGCCGGGCAACTCGTACTTCGACTTCGTCCTGCGCAACAGCGTCTTCGGCGGCGTGGTCATGTGCGACCAGGCCGCGTCGCTGGAGCCGACCCTGGTCACCTGCTGGCTGGGCAACAACGACGCCCTCGGCGGCGCCATGAGCGGCGAGCCGGTCCTGGGCGTGAACGTGACGCCGCCGGCGGCCTTCGCCGTGATGTACGAAGCGCTGCTCGACCGCATCACCGACAAGGTGTTCGCCCGCACAGGCTTCGAGCCGATCATCATCACGGCCAACGTGCCTGACATCGCCAGCACGCCCTATTTCATGCCCAAGACGACGTTCCGGGCCATGGCCGGCCTGCCGGGGCCCGACGCGCTCCCGGACGCCAACCTGTTCGGGGAAGAGGACGTTGTCTACGTGCGCTTCCCGACCCTGAGCTACCTGTCGCCTCCGATCAACGGCAGCCTACCCATTCCCGAGGAGTACACGCTGGACATCGCCGAAACCGCGGTCGTGCAGGACGCGGTCACGGGCTTCAACGCGGCCATCGCCGCGGCCGTGGACGAACGCGACCATGTCCACCTCTACGATGCGCACGCCGCCCTGGCGGCCCTGAACCCCGGCCAGGCCACGCACTTCCTGGCCCTCGTGGGTTCGGGCTTGACGCCGGCCGCCGCCGCGGCGACGACCTACTTCTCCCTGGACGGCATCCACCCGAACAACCGCGGCTACGGCCACGTGGCCAACGGGTTCATCGCCACGATCAATGAGGCTCTGGACGCCTCGATCCCGAGCATCGACCTGGCCGGTCTGACCTGGGACCCGACCTACGGGGTTCCCATGAACGAGAAGGCGGCCGCCGGCCTGAGCCCCGAGGCGGCCCGGGCCATGGACGCCATCTTCCGCTAGCGGAGGTCGTCCCGAGACGGCGCAGGGCGGGGACGCGAGTCCCCGCCCTGTTCATTTCGGCTCGGGCGGGGGGGTCATTTCCCGTGCCAGCAGACCGGCGATGTTGTAGCTTGGGTGCCGGCGGACGACCAAGGGAGATCCACACGTGCGATCCTACGGGACGGGACAATCGAGCGGCCTGAGCTTCGGCCCCGCGCTGACCCCCACGGTCCGGGCGCTGCTGGCCGCCAACATCTCGGTGTTCGTGCTGCGCTGGCTGCTGGGCGACGGCGCAACCCGCTACTCGTTCGACCACTTCTTCGGGCTGGTGCCCCGCGAAGCCCTGGACCGGCTGCACCTGTGGCAGTTCGTGACCTACATGTTCCTGCACCAGAACTTCTGGCACCTCTTCTTCAACATGTTCCTGCTCTGGATGTTCGGCTCGGAGATCGACTCCCAGTGGGGCAAGCGCGCCTTCCTGCGCTATTACCTGTTCACCGGGATCGGCGCGGGTCTGGTCTACGTGCTGCTGATGCCGCGCATCGAGCCGGCCACCGCCGCCATCCCGCTGATCGGGGCCTCGGGCGCCGGCTACGGCATCCTGACCGCCTACGGCCTGCTCTACCCCGAGCGCCGCGTGCTGCTGTGGTTCCTGATCCCGATCAAGGTGAAGTGGTTCGTGATCGGCCTGGGGGTCTTCGAGCTGCTGGCCACCAGGACCCCGTCGAGCGTGGGGCACCTGGCCCACCTCGGGGGCATCCTGTTCGGCGTGCTCTACCTGAAGGTCGGCGACCGCCTCTGGCGGAAGTTCACCCGCGCGCGCCGCCGCAACCGGGCCCGCGGCCGCTTCCACGTCCTGGACGACGCGCCGCCGCCGGCGTCCGGAACCGCCCCCGGGCCCGAGCCCCGCGACGAGATCGACCGCCTGCTGGAGAAGATCTCCCGCGAGGGCCTCGCCAGCCTCACCGAGCAGGAGCGCGAGACGCTGCGCCGGGCCAGCCGCAAGAACTGACGACCACCGCCGACCGCCGAGGTGCCGCGTGAAGAACCTGCTGTGGCTGCTGCTGCTGAAGCTGCGCCTCTACCCGCACATCTACTTCACCTACAGCCCGTTCAAGATCTACGAGTTCGCCGAGCTCACGCGCGACCTCGCCTGGCGGGGCGACGAGCGGGTCCTGGACATCGGCTGCGGGACCGGCAACCACACCCTGCTGCTCGGCCGGCGCTGCGGTCACATCACGGGCCTGGACGTCGATTCCGGCTTCGTCGCGCGGGCGCGCTGGTTCGCGCGCCACATGCCGGGGCGCGTCCGGGCGGACTTCCTCGACGTTCCCCTCGAGCAGGCGGGATTCGCGGACGGCAGCTTCGACCGCGTCTTCAGCATCTGCGTGATCGAACACATCCCGGACCACGTGAGCGTCCTGCGGCACGCCCACCGCATCCTCAAGCCTGGCGGCGAGATGATCTTCTCGGTGGATTCGCTCGAGGCGATCACCGACGCCGCCCTCGTCGAGCGGCACCGGCGCGAGCACGCCGTGCAGCACTACTACCGCCGCGACGAGCTGCGCGACCTCCTGCTGTCCATCGGGTTCCGGGACGTCGTCGTGGAGCCCGTCTTCAGGAGCCCCTTCGCCGTGGCGCTGTTCCGCCGGGGGATCGAACGCGGCTTCAACTTCGGCCGGCTGCGCACGGCCGGCCTGACGCGGCGCTTCTTCCGGGAAGAGGCGGCCTGCCCGCCGGACGGGCCCGGGCTGTTCCTGATCGCCCGCGCCTTCAAGTCGCGATGAGGATCGGATGCGGGACATGACACCGGCGCTGTCGATCATCATCGTCAACTGGAACACGCGCGACCTGCTCGGCGCGTGCCTGGCTTCCCTGGACGCCGCCCTGGCCGGCCTGCCCGCGAAGACCTACGTCGTGGACAACGGGTCGTCGGACGGTTCGGCCGATTTCGTCCGGCGCGAGTTCCCCTGGGTGGAACTCGTGGACGCCGGTCGCAACCTGGGCTTCGCGGCCGCCAACAACCTCGTGCTCGGTCGCGCGGCCGGCCCGGCGATCCTGCTGCTGAACCCGGACACGGTCTGCCGGCCCGGATCGCTCGCCGCGCTGCACGCTTTCCTCGCCGCCACGCCGCGGGCGGGAGCGGTCGGCCCCACGCTGACCGACGCCGACGGTGCGCCCACGATCACCTACGGCAACCTGCCCTCGCCGCGCTACCACCTGCTGGAACTGCTGGGACCCTACCGGCGCCGCTGGCCGCCGTGCCTGCGGCGCGTGACGTTCACCAGGATCCCGGACGCCCGCGACGCGACGCGCAAAGTCGGCTACGTCGCCGGCGCCTGCATGATGATCGCGGCCGACGCGCTGCGCGACGTGGGCACGCTCGACGAGCGCTTCTTCCTGTACTTCGAGGAGACGGATTGGTGCGCCCGCGCGACGGGACTGGGGTGGGACGTCTACCATGTCGCCGGCGTCGAGGTCGTCCACCTGGAGGGACGCGCCGCGGCCCGCGCCGGCGACTTCGCGCTGGCGCAGTTCCAGCACTCCTACCGGCTGTTCGTGGCGAAGCACCGCGGCGCCCGGCAGGTGCCGCTGTTCCGCGCGGTGATGTTCCTGGAATACGGGCTGAAGGGCGCAGCCCGCCGCCTGCTGGCGCTGCGTCCGGGACCGGGTCGCGCCAGGAACGCGGCCGTCGCCGACAACTTCCTGCGCCAGGCCCGCCTGCAGCTGCGGGGCGACGTCGCGCCGACGCCGCCCCGCTGAACCTTCCCCGTCATGATGCGCGTCTAGTCCGCGGCGCCGCCTTCACCGGCGCCGCCGCCGGAGAAACCCGCCTCGCTCCCGGACCCGGCGTCGCCCGCACCCCGCGTCGACCGGCGCCGCCCACCGCGCCGGCCGCGTCGGCGGGGCCGGGACGCGGCTTCCGCGCTCTCGTCGACGGGCGCGCCGTCGCGCGCCTCACCGGCGTCGCGGCTCTCGGCGATCTCGGCGGGTCGCGGCCGGCGGATTTCCGGGCGCGGGCGGGGCGGTCCGGCGGGGCGCCGGCGCTGCCCGGCGTCGCGGTCGCGCGGGGACTCGGCCCGCACACCGCTCTCCTCGGTGTCCGGCCGCTCGGGCCGGTCGGGCGCTCCGGCAGGTCGGCGCGGTCCGGGCGCTCGTCGTGGTCGAACCGCTCGGTGCGGTCCGGACGGGCGGGGCGCTCGCCGCGGTCGTGACGCTCGCGGCCGGGGGGGGCCGGCTGGGTCGTGACGTGGCCGCGGTTGCCGCGTCCGCGCGGCAGCAGACGCTTCTCGGCTTCCTGGATCAGGTCGCGGTCCGACTTCAGCGACAGCACCTGGTAGTTCTCGCGGTGCAGGCCGGGGTCGTCGGTCACGTCGATGATCATGTCGTGCTCGCTGCAGAGGTCGTCGAGCTGCTCGGCGCGCTCGCTGGCCAGGTAGAGGGCCAGCATGGGGTTGGCCACGATCTGCAGCTGCCTTTCGCCGGTCTTGTGGTGGACGCGGTGCACCTCGCGCTCGATGCGGTTGGCGAGCGTCTCGAGGCTGAGCACCTTGCCGGCGCCGTGGCAGTAGGGGCAGTCGTCGCTGAGGAACGAGACCAGCGAGGGGCGGACGCGCTGGCGGCTCATCTCGGCCAGGCCCAGGCTGCTGACCGGGAAGACCTTGGTGCGCGCGCGGTCGTTCTTCAGGGAGTTGCGCAGCTCGTTCAGCACGCGCTTCTTGTTCCCCTCGGACTCCATGTCGATGAAGTCGACCACGATGATGCCGCCGATGTCGCGCAGGCGCAGCTGCCGCGCCACCTCGCGGGCGGCCAGCATGTTGGTCTCGACGATCGTGTCTTCCTGGTTGTGGCGGCCGACGAAGCGGCCGGTGTTCACGTCGATCGAGACCAGCGCCTCGGTCTGCTCGATGACGATGTAGCCGCCCTTTCTTCATCCACACCTTGGGCTCGGTGCTCTTGCGGATCTCCTGCTCGATGTCGTAGTGGTCGAAGATGGCCGACGCGTCGCGGTGCAACGGACGCGGTCCTTGATGTCGGGCGCGAAGATCTGCACGTGCTTCTGGAGGCGCTTAAGTCTTCCTTGTCGTCGATGACGAGCTGGTCGACGTCGTCCTTGAAGATGTCGCGGATCAGGCCCACGACCATGCCCACGTCCTCGTGGACCAGGGCGGGCGCCTGGACCTCGCGGTCGGCGGCCTCGACGGTCAGCCACAGGTCCGACAGGTACTTGACGTCGGCGCGGATGGCCTTCTCCTCGGCCTCCTCGGCCGCGGTGCGCACGATGAACGCGCCGGCGTCGGGGCGGGCCTCCTGCAGGATGCGCTTCAGGCGCACGCGCTCGCGGCGGTCCTCGATCTTGCGCGAGACGCCCACGTGATGGCCCTTGGGCATGTAGACCAGGAAGCGGCCCGGCAGGCTGATGTCGGCGGTCAGGCGCGGGCCCTTGCTGCTGATGGGCTCCTTGGTGACCTGGACCAGGATCTTGTCGCCGACCTTCAGCATGTCGCCGATGTCGGGCACCTGGGCGTTGCGCCCGCTGCGGCCGCCGCCGGCGGGCAGCGGCCCGTCGACCGCCTCGACCGACTCGGGGTCCTCGTGCACCAGGTCCGAGGCGTGCAGGAAGCCCGCCCGCTCCAGCCCGATGTCGACGAAGGCCGCCTGCAGGCCCGGCTTCACCGAGGTGACGACGCCGCGGTAGAGGTTGCCCACGATCCGCTTGCTGTCGGCGCGCTCGATGAGCAGCTCGACCAGCTCTCCGTCCTCGCGGATGCCGATGCGGATCTCGTGGGGATTCGCGTTGATGATGATGTCCTTGCGCATGTCTATGGTTCCAATCTGTGGGCGGTTCAGGCCGTCAGATGACGCTGCAGCCAGAACCGCTGGTTGTGTTCGCGGACCCCGTCGAGCGGCGAGGCCCAGGTCCCGTCCGGCCGGCGCATCAGCAGGGCCGTGCGCCGCAACTCGGCATGTCGGGGTTCCGGGAGCGCGTCGCCGCAGAGGGCCGCGAGGAAATCATGGGCAGGCAGCCCGGGCTGGCCCGGGAGGCGCTGCAGGGAAAAGGTCAGGACAACCCCGCCGTCGGGGCCGGGAGCCTCCGCCACCGCGAGACGGTCCTCGCACAGCAGCGGGCGCACGTCCACCGCCACGTCCCCCTTGGGGCGCTGGCGCACGACGGTGCGGCTCGACGCGGCCAGGAATTCCCCGGCCAGCCGGCGCACGGTCTCGAGGGAAGGCCCGCCGTCGGCCGGCGGGGGCAGCAGGGCCCGGTAGTCGCTGCGATCGACACCCTGCTCGATCGACTCCGGCACGACCGGCCCCATGGGCTCGGCCGCCAGCAGTCGGATCGACGGGGGCAGCTGCCGGTTCAACCTCGGCACCCAGTCGTGCACGTCGTGCAGCAGGGCGATGTCCAGCAGCTCGTCGTCGCCGGCCACGCCCACCGGCAGGGGCGGACCGAACTTGATCAGCAGGTGAGGGTGGAAGCCCTGGCTGTACGCCACCGGCAGGGCGGAGCGGCGCAGGGCCATCTGGATCAGGCGCTGGAAGTCGAGGTGGCCCAGCCAGACGGCATCGCCGTCCTTGACGTAGCTCGCCCGGAACCAGCACTTCTCGCTCGCCCGCTCGCGCCACTTGCGCCACTGCGGGCGCTCGCGGTGCGGGTCCGCCGGATCGGCGTTGCGGGGATCGAACAGGGAAACGATGTCGGCCGGCGCGGTCGTCGCGGCGGCCGGAGCGGTCGTGTCGCCCAGGGGCGCCGCCGCGGTCGCAACCCGCCCCTGCTGCGCGCGCGACCCGTCGGGCTGCTCGGCGAACACGTGGACGAGACCGGGGCCGCAGGCTTCGCAGCGCTCGCAGCCGCCTTCAAGCCGGCAATCCTGCACCGTGCCGCCGGACTGCGCCAGTTCCCAGTCGCGGCGCAGGAAGTCGCGGTCCACCTGGGCGAAGACGCCGTCCCAGGGCAGCGGCGCCTGCGGGTCGCGCGGGGCGACGTAGGCGTCCGGATCGACGCCCGCCTCGGCGAAGGCCTGCTCCCACCGCCCGGCGTGGAACATCTCGTCCCAGCCGTCGAAGCGGGCGCCCAGGCGCCAGGCCCGCTCCACGACGTCGGCCACGGCGGCGTCGCCGAGGCCGAGCACGCCCTCCAGCCAGGACACGTCGGGGTCGCGCAGGCTGAGCTTGATGCGGCTGCCGCGCAGGCGGTCCGCCAGCAGCCCGTTGCGCCGGGCCATCTCGCGCCGCGACACCTGGCCGGCCCACTGGAACGGCGTGTGCGCCTTGGGCGCAAAGGGCGAGAACGAGGCGGTGACCTGCGCCCCGCCGCGCGGGGCCGCGGCCACGACCTTCTCCACCAGGTCCGCCGCGGCCAGCAGGTCCGCGTCGGTCTCGGTGGGCAGGCCCGTCATGAAGTAGAGCTTGATCTTCTTGGCGCCCGCGGCGAAGGCGCGCCGCACGCTGGTCAGGACGTCCTGCTCGGTGACGTTCTTGTTGACCACGTCGCGCAGGCGCTGGCTGCCCGCCTCGGGCGCGAAGGTGAAGGACGACGGCCGCTCCTGCTGGACCAGGCCGTAGAGGCCCTCGTCCAGGGCGTCGACGCGCAGGCTCGGCAGCTCCAGGACGTGCGCGTATCGCCGATCCCTCGAGGATGCCCGCCATCGCCGCGCCCAGGCCCGTGTAGTCGCAGGTCGAGAGCGAGAGCAGCGAGACCTCCTCCCAGCCGAGGTCGCGCGCGCCGGCGACGGCGCAGTCGACGACCTGGGCCACGTCGCGCTCGCGCACCGGGCGGGTGATCATCCCGGCCTGGCAGAAGCGGCAGCCCCGGACGCAGCCCCGCATGACCTCCAGCGAGAGGCGGTCGTGGACCGCCTCGATCACCGGCACCAGGGTGGCCGGCGGCGGGAACGCGTTCAGGTCGCGCACGACGCGCGCCTCGGTGCGTCCCGGCTTGCCCTCCCACCACAGGCCGGGCACGGCGCGGACCCGGGCCAGCAGCGCGGCGCGGTCCTCGCCCGCCCGCTTGCCGTCGCGGACGGCGTCGGCGATCTCCAGCAGCGCCTCCTCCCCGTCGCCCACGCACACGACGTCGGCGAAGGGGCCCAGCACCGCCGGGTTCGCGGCGCAGTGCCCGCCGACCAGCACCAGCGGGTCGCCGTCGGCGCGGTCGGCCGCGCGCAGCGGCACGCCCGCCAGGTCCAGCATCGTCAGCAGGTTGGTCAGGCACAGCTCGTAGCCCAGGGAGAAGCCGAGCACGTCGAACGCGCGCGCCGGCCGCCCCGACTCCAGCGCGAACAGGGGCAGGCCCGTCTCGCGCAGCTGGGCCTCGAGGTCGGGCCAGGGCGCGAATGCGAGGTCGGCGTAGGCGTCCTCGCGCGCGTTGACCGCGGCGTACAGGATGCGCAGGCCGTTGTTGGAGATGCCCAGCTCGTAGGCGTCGGGGTAGGAGAGCAGGAGGTTCGCGCGGGTCGGGTCCCAGGTCTTGTGCGACGCGCCCAGCTCCCCGCCCAGGTAGCGTCCCGGGCGGGAGACCAGGGGCAGCACGCGCCGCCGCAACGCGGCGCGCAGCCGCTGCGGATCGTCGTACGCCGGGTCCGGGCGGTGGGTGCCGCCCTGGGCGTGTCCGGACACGAAGCCTCGTTTCCGATCGGGACCGGGCGTCAACGCGCCCCCGGAGTGCCCACTTCCGGGGTAGCGGCGCCGCGGTCCAGGATCTCCTTGCTCAACTCGTTCTCGAAGGGTACGGGATAGTTCCCGGTGAAGCAGGCGGCGCAGTGCACCGACGGGTTCCCGGTGGCCCGCAGCAGGCCTTCGAGCGAGAGATAGGCCAGGGAATCGACACGCAGGTAGGTGGCGATCTCGTCCACCGTGTGGCTGCTCCCGATGAGCTCCTTGCGCACCGGCGTGTCGATGCCGTAGTAGCAGGGATTTGTCACCGGCGGCGAGGCGATGCGCAGGTGCACCTCGGCCGCCCCCGCGGCGCGGATGAGCTTCACGAGCTTCCGCATGGTCGTGCCGCGGACGATGCTGTCGTCGATCACGACGACGCGTTTCCCCTCGATCAATCTGCGGACGGGATTGAACTTGATGCGCACGGACATGTCCCGGACCTTCTGGGCCGGCGAGATGAAGGTGCGCCCGACGTAGTGGTTGCGGATCAGCGCCAGCTCGTACGGCAGGCCGGTCTGGCGGGCATAGCCGAGGGCCGCCGTGTTGCTGGAGTCCGGGACGGCGCAGACGAAGTCGGCGTCGGCGGGGCTCTCCTGCCCCAGGATCTCGCCGCAGCGGCGGCGGATCTCGTCGACGCTCACGCCGAAGATCGTGCTGTCGGGGCGCGAGAAGTAGATGTGCTCGAAGACGCACTGGGTGATCTCGCCCCGCGGCGCCAGCCGCCGGCTCGCCAGGCCCTTGCCGTCCAGGACGACCATCTCGCCCGGCTCGATGTCCCGCAGGTAGGTGCCGCCCATGATGTCGAAGGCGCAGCTCTCCGAGGCGATGACGTAGCTGTCCTGGTACCGGCCCAGGCAGAGCGGCCGGAACCCGCGCGGGTCCCGCGCGGCGATCAGCCGGTCGCGGCAGAGCACCAGCAGGCAGTACGCGCCCTTGACCTTGCCGACCGCCTCGGCGACGGCGTCCTCGAAGGTCGCCTCGCGGCTGCGGGCGATCAGGTGCAGGATGACCTCGGTGTCGCTGGTGGTCGAGAAGATCGACCCCTCCCGCTCCATCTCGCGGCGCAGCAGGTGGGCGTTGACGAGGTTGCCGTTGTGGGCCACGGCCACCGTGCCGCGGTGGCAGGTGACCTGCAGCGGCTGTGCGTTCTCCAGCTGCGACGACCCGGTGGTGGAATAGCGGACGTGCCCGATGCTGAAGGTGCCGTCGAGGGACTTCACGACGGGCTCGGTGAAGACGTCGGCGACCAGGCCCATGGCGCGGTGCGTGCGCACGGTGTGGCCGTCCGACGTGGAGACGCCCGCGCTCTCCTGGCCGCGGTGCTGCAGGGCGTGCAGCGCGAGCGCCGACAGCTCG
>JADJIV010000024.1:0-42450 GCA_016706845.1 bacterium | reverse complement strand
GGCGCGGGGCGCGTCCCCCGTTTCGAGCAGGAGCTCGGCCCGCAGATCCAGGAGCGCGGGCGCGCCCGGAGCCTCGGGATGGGAGGTCAGGAACTCGCCCGTGAGCTTCAGGGCCTCTGCCGTGTCGTGCAGCCGCCGCGCCGATCTCGCGGCGAGCAGGGTCGCCTCGTCCAGGCGGGCGAATCCCTGGTAGCGGTCGAGCAGTTCATGTCCCAGCGAGAGCGCGGTGCGGTCGTTGCCGAGACCGTGCTCCTCCTGCTGGCGCGCGAACAGACGTCCGGCGAGGTCGCGTTCGGATTTCGAGAGGGAACGTCCGGTGCGGTCGACCGGGCCGCCGCCGGCGCAGGCCCCCGCGACGATCGCCAGGGCCAAGACCAGGATCCACCTGCCACGGCGTCTGCGTTCCGACACGTCATCCCTCCCTGCGGGGACCGCGGCCGCGCCGCACGGCGCGTCGAGGTGACCGCCGCGGCGCAGTCATAACACAGCGGGGGAGCGCTGGCAACGCTCCCCCGCCGTCCGTTGCGCCGCTGTTCAGCGGGGCTGCGCGCTCAGATCCTGGATGGAGCGCGGCGACCGGAAGTCGACCTTGCCCAGGTTGTCCAGCATGAACTGGGCCTGGTCCCTGATCTCGCTCTGCGGGTAGCGATCCACCACCTGCTGCAGGAAGTACCGGCACCGGTACATGTCGCCGGTGGTGTCGAGGTAGAGGTTGGCCTTCAGGAACAGGGCCATCGGCGCTTCCTTGCTGTCGGGATAGTCCTCGAGCAGCGTGTCGAAGACCTCCAGCTTGCGCTCGAACTTCGCGGCGAGCATCCCCAGCTTCAGCAGTTCCGCGGCGGTGCGGCCGCTGCCCGGCCGGAACTCGCCGAAGTACTCCACGGGCTGCTCCTTCAGGCGTTTCGCCAGGTACTCGTCCCTGGCCGCCTGCTGGAGGCCGGGCTTCAGCTGGTCGATGATGCGGTCCTGCACCTCGGCGAGCGAGAGGGTCCGGGCCGACTGGCGGTCCAGGATCTCGACGATGTGCCAGTGGCCGCCGATCTTCACCGGCGGGTGCAGGCCGGGGCTCCAGTCGAAGACGGTCTCGGTGAATTCCTTGCCGTAGGGCAGCGCGGCGATGTAGCCGCTGCGGTTGAACCAGCCGAGCACCCCCTCCTGCTGGAGCGACAGGGGATTGCGGGAGAAGTCGGCCGCGACGTAGGGGAACGCCGACCTGTGCCGCCGCCGAATGCAGGCGGGCCCAGGCCGCGTCGGCATCCGCCTTCGTATTGCACTGGATGTGGCGGGCCTGCACGGCGGCCGCGACCTGGTAGTGCATCGCCTTGTTGAGCTCGTACTCCTGCTGGATCTGCTCCGCCGTCGGCGCGAGGTCCTTCCACAGGACGTGGTCCTTGAAAGCTCCTTCCAGGACCATGCGCCGCTGGGAGATCAGCTGCTGCACGACGAGCGGGTCCGCGGTCAGGTCGGCCTCGAGGGCGCCCTGGGCCATCATCAGTTCGCCGATCATCAGGCGCAGCAGCTGGCGCTGCTCGGCCTGGCCGGAGTACTGCGATTTCTGGTCGTCGGGCATCTCCTTCAGCCGCAGCTCGAGGTCGCGCTGCGTGATCTCGACGCCGCCCACGCGGGCGACGACCGGCGAGGTGTCCTTCTGCCCGTCGCCGAACAGTTCGCCCTTCGGGAAGCCGCCCGAGGCCGAGTTGCCGTTGCAGGACGCCAGGGCCAGCACCGCCGACAGGACCAGGGCGGCGCAGGCGAACCGGCGCGCGGTCGAGGGGATGGTCATGATCGCACGCTCCTGAGTTGTTCCGTGATGGTGGTGCCGGCCCGCAGAGGCGACGACCGCTCCCGGGCCCAACGACGGGGGGGCCGGCGGCTCGCGCCGCGGCCCCCCGCCCTGTTGGTACGGATTCCGTCGGTGGGTCCGGGCGGGGAAGGATTCCGCAGACCGTCCTCACCCGGCTGGCCGGGCGGCTCAGGCTTCCGCCTTCACCACCCAGACCTTGATCGGGACCTCGACCTCGGCGTGCAGCCGCAGCTGGACGGTGTAGACGCCGAGCTGCTTGATCGGCTCCTCGAGCAGGATCTGCTTGTGGTCGACCTCGCGCCCCTGGGCGGCCAGCGCCTGGGCGATCTCGCGCTCACCGACCGACCCGTAGAGGCGTTCCTCCTCGGAAGCCTGCACGGCGATGGTGCACGACACGTCGGCGAAGCCGGCCGCCAGATCCTGGGCGGCGCGGCGGGCCTTGGCGGCGCGCTGGTCGCCCCAGCGGGCGTCCTCGGCGAGTCGGCGGCGGTTGCTGTCGTCGGCGACGACGGCGATGCCCCGCGGGACCAGGTAGTTGCGCGCGTAACCGCGCGACACGTTCACGGTCTCGCCGGCGTCGCCGAGGTTGTCGATCTTCTTGATCAGGATCACATCCATGGCTTTGTCTCTTTCTCGCTGCCGCTGTCCCGGCGAGGCCTAGCGGAAGTATTCCTTCACGAACGGGACCAGGGCGATCTGACGGGACCGTTTCACGGCCGCGGCCAGCATGCGCTGGTGCTTCGGGCAGGTTCCCGTGTTGCGCCGCGGCGAGATCTTGCCGCGCTCCGTGGTCATCTTGCGCATGAGGTCCACGTCCTTGTAGTCGATGGCGACGTAGCCCTCCGTGCAGAAGAAGCACTTCTTCTTCTTCGGCGGACGCTTCTTCTTTTCCTTCACCGGTCGCTTGGCCATGCGTCACTCTCCTTGCTCGGGGCCGGCCCCTGGCCGGCCGCGTTGGCGATCGTCTCAGTCGTCCACCGGCTCGGGCTCGGCAGCCTCGACGGCGGCGAAGCGGGGGGAGCGGGAGTTCGCCGCGGAGGCGATCCGGCGCTTCTCGGCCATGCTGACCTCGTTGCGCTCCTTCCACTCCTCGTCCACGACGATGAGGTGACGCAGGATCTTGTGGTCCAGACGGAACTCGGTGTCCATCGGCGCGATGGCGTCGCCGCCGCACTGGAACCGCAGGTGCATGTAGTTCCCGCGGGTCTCGTGCTGGATCTGGTAGGCCAGCTGGCGCACGCCCCAGTGGTTGCGCTCGGTGATGGCGCCCCCGTGCTGTCCGGCGAACGCCTGGACCTTCGCGACGCGGGCCTCGAGCTCGACCTCGGGCTCGTCGGCCTGCAGCACGAAGATGATCTCGTACTTCTTCAACGCTTGGACCTCCCCTCGGACTGACGGCCCGGGATCGTTCCGCCCTGGACCGGGAACCGGTCCGGGTCGGTGCCCCGGGCAGGGTTGGATCGCGCTGGCCGCGCGCTGTGCTGTGGCGTCCCGTACCCGTCCTGCGGGCGGGAGCGCGTCCGGTCGCCGAAACGACCGGCCGCCTATGATAACCGCTCCCCCCCGCCAATGCAAGCCCGCGTCCCCGCGGCCGGGCCTCAGGCGCGGCCGCCCCGGCGGTTGTGGCGGCCGGCGGCGGGCCCGACGCCCAGATCGAGCCAGGTCAGCAGGGCATCGCAGGCGTCCTGCACCAGTTCCTCGGAGGCGTCCCTCTGCGCGGCGGGGAATTCCGCGAGAACGTAATCCGCCCAGTCCGGCGGCGCGATGCCCGTCCCGCTGCCGTCGACGCCCAGCCGCAGCCGCGGGAATGCCGTCCCCCCGAGGGCGCGCCCCAGGGATTCCAGCCCGCGGTGTCCGCCGTCGCTGCCGCCGGCGCGCAGGCGCAGCGAACGCAGGGGGAGCGCGATGTCGTCGCACACCGCCAGGGGGCGGAAACACGGGCGCGGCGAGCGGCGGCGGCCCTTCCGGCGGTGGCTCTTCCGGCGGCGCGGTCGCCGGCTCCGGCAGGCCGGCGTCCGGGACACCCGCGGCGCACAGTTCCCAGCCCCGGGCCAGGCCCCAGGCCGCGAGCGCTTCCCCGCTGCGGTTCATGGAGAGCAGCGGCTTGACCAGGACGACCTCGCGCCCCCCCATCGCGCCGGACGCGGCCGCGCAGCCGGCCTGCACGGGCCCGAACCGCAGCCCCGCGCGGGCGGCCAGGGCCTCCACGACGCGGAAGCCCAGGTTGTGCCGCGTCCAGACGTAGCGGTCGCCGGGATTGCCGAGGCCCACCACCAGTTGCACGCCCAACTCCCTGCGGCGGCCGGCCGCGCCGGCCGGCAGCGGCCAGGCGAACGGCGAGGCGGCCGCAGCCGCCCCGCCGTGATCCCGCGCCGGCGAGGTGCCGGCCGCCGTTACTTCGTCTCTTCCTTCTTCTCCGGCGCCGCCGCCTCGCCCTCGGGGGCGGCCGCCGCGGCCTCGATGAAGGTGTGCGTGTTCAGCTTGAGGATGATGTCGTCGAGGTCGGTCACGATCCGGCCCTTCTCGAAGCTGAGGTTCCGCACGGTCAGCTTGTCGCCGATCTTCAGTTCGGTGTAGTCGACGTCCAGGCTCTCGGGCACGTCGCGCGGCAGGCACTCGATCTCGACGGTGCGCCGCACCACGTCCACGATGGCGTCTCCCGCCTTCACCAGCTTGTTCGCCTCGCCGTGGATGTTCAGGCCGACCTCGAGGGTCAGCGGGACGTCCAGCGGGATCTCCAGCAGGTCGCAGTGGTAGACCATGTCGCTCACCGGGTGCTGCTGCAGGTCGCGCATCACGGCCACGAAGGACTCGCCGGTGCCCTCGACCTTCAGGGAGAACATGAGGTTCTGCCCGCCGTGCGTGTCGAGGATGCGCTCGAACTGCACGGTGTCGAACTCCAGGCTGCTCGCCTGGTCGCGGTTGTTGCCGTAGACCACGGCGGGCGTGCGGCCGGCGGCGCGGGTCCGGCGGTTCGCATTCTTGCCGGAGGTCGTCCGGGGATAGACGGTCATGTCGATCAGGGCCATGGCAGCAGCCTCCACCAAAGGGACGTGCACGGGGGTCGGCGGGCGTCCCGCCTCAAAGACCGCCAAATAAACCATTTTCCCGGCGGTTTGTCAAGGACCGGGGGCGCGCCTCAGACGAAGAGCTTGCTGACGGTCTTCTCCAGGTGGATCCGCTCGATGGCGTCGGCCAGCAGCCCGGAGAGGTCCAGGACCTTGACCTTGGGGCACTCGGCCTGCCGGTCGAAGGGCAGCGTGTTGCTCACCACGACCTCCGAGACGCTGGAGGCGGCCAGGCGCTCGAGGGCCTGCCCCGAGAAGATCGGGTGCGTGGCGCAGGCCGTGACCGACGCGGCCCCGTTCTGCACGCAGACGTCGGCCGCCTGGGTGATGGTGCCGGCGGTGTCGATCATGTCGTCGAAGATGATGACGTCCATCCCGCGCACGTCGCCGATGAAGTTCATGACCACCGCCTCGTTGGGGCGCGGCCGGCGCTTGTCGATGACCGACAGCGGCGCCTCGAGGCGCTTGGCGAAGGAGCGGGCCATCTTGATGCTGCCGACGTCGGGAGCCACCACGGCGAGGTTCTCGCGCGAACGGTCCTTGAAGTGCTCGAGCAGGACCGGCGCCGAGTAGAGGTGGTCCAGCGGGATGTCGAAGAAGCCCTGGATCTGGGGGGCGTGCAGGTCGATGGTCAGCACGCGGTCCGCCCCCGCGGTGGTGATCAGGTTGGCCATCAGGCGGGCCCCGATCGGCACCCGCGGCTGGTCCTTGCGGTCCTGGCGCGCGTACCCGAAGTAGGGCAGCACCGCGGTCACCCGCCGGCAGGAGGCGCGCCGCACCGCGTCGATGAGCAGCAGCAGCTCCATCATGTTCTCGGCCGGCGGCTGCGTCGGCTGGATGATGAACACGTCCGTGCCGCGGATGTTCTCCTTGATCTTGATGTTGATCTCGCCGTCGGAGAAGCGCGCGACCTCGACGCTGAGCAGGGACTTCTCGAGATGGGCCGCGATCTGCTCCCCCATCGCGCGGTGGGCGTTGCCGCTGATCAGCACGAGTTCGTTCATGGCCGGGAGTCCTTTCGGAGGGCGGGATCGCGGGCCGGACAGCCTGGACGTCGCGGACGCGGCGCAAAGATAGGGCACGGGCCGGACGCGGTAAACAGGGAATCGGCGGGGACGGGCGGGATGGCTGGGGCGGCAGGATTCGAACCTGCGAATGCAAGGACCAAAACCTTGTGTCTTACCACTTGACGACGCCCCAGCGAGACGAACCTCTAGAAGCTCTCCTCGAGGGCGGAGTCCTCTTGGCGGCCGGAGATGACGGGCACTTCGCCCCGCTCGGCGCGCTGGAGCTCCTGCTTGTACGCGGCGATGATCAGGTTCTCCATCCACTCACGCGTGGCCATGTTGATGGGGTGCGCGATGTCCTGGAAGGTCCCGTCCTTGCGGCGGCGGTTCGGCATCGCCACGAACATGCCGGTGGCGCCCTCGATGATCTTCAGGCCGCGCACGACGAAACTGTTGTCCAGGGTGATGCTCGCGAAGCCGCGCAGCTTCTCGTCGTCCCTCAGGGTGATCCTGATCTCCGTGATTTCCAAGACAGCACCTCTCCGTGGTGGCTCGTCCGGCGCGGGCTCAGGCGCGGTCGGCGTCATCCTTGACGCGAACACCGCCAGGCCAGGGATCGACGGCCCAGGCTTGCCAGCCGGGTTGGACGACCTCCTGCCAGGCCTCGTCCCGCCGACGTTCGTCGCCGAAAACGGCGAAGACCGCCGAACCGCTGCCGCACATCAGAGCGACGGTTGTTCTCGCGCAACGACTGCACGAGTCGTTGCAGGGCGGGTTGCGTGGGCAGGACGACGTCTTCCAGACGATTCGCCCCGAACCAGGAACCCGTTGGAAAACGGGCGATTAAGGCCTCAACGGTACGGATGTTAACCTTCGGACTGCGCAATGTCAATCCCATATTGAGTCCCGCATAGACGTCCGAAGTCCGCAACGCGATGTCCGGCTTCACGATCAGGAACTTGCCCCTGGTGATGGCCGTGAGCGCCTGCAGTTCGGTGCCGCGGCCGCGCGCCGCCTGGGTCCCACCCCTGATGAAGAAAGGCACGTCGGAGCCGAGTTCGGCTCCCATGTCCTGCAGGCTGCCGGGTGAAAGGCCGGTCCCGTAGAGCCGGTTGCAGGCGGCCAGGACGGCAGCGGCATCGCTGCTGCCTCCACCGAGACCCGCCTCCACGGGGATGCGCTTGGTCAGCTGCAGGTCGAGTTCGCCGCCGAAGCCGCCGGACCGGCAGAACAGCTCGGCCGCCTGCCACGCCAGGTTGAGCCGGGAAGCGGGCACGCTCCCGGAGGGCTCGACCGACAACGAGATCCGCGGCGGACCGCCGGCGCCGCGGTCGCGCAGCTCGGCCCGCACGTGGTCGCAGAGCGACACGGTCTGCAGGATCGTCTCGATCTCGTGGTAGCCGTCGTCGCGGTGGCGCAGGACCTCGAGATGGAGGTTCACCTTCGCCGGCGCCGTGACGGTCACGGAGCTGCAGGGGACGGCGGCAGTGCGCCGCGGTGCGCGATCAGGCATCGGTGACGACCTCCCAGACGGGTTCACGGCCCGCGGCGATGTCGTCGCCGAGGGCGTGCCAGGGTGTGCGGACCGCGCCGGTGCGGCGCCGACCCAGCGTCGCGGCCAATCGGGTCCACGGCAGTTTCCGCTGCGGCCGCCAGAGCCGCGGCACGCCGCTGAAGCGCGCGTGCTCGTCGAGATCCCCGACCGGGGGGCGGCCGTCGGCCCACCGCCGCCCTCCCGACGACCGGGCGGCGCGCAGCAGAGGCATCGACCCGGGATCCCAGCCGAGGCAGCGCGCCGTCAGGGCGTCCAGAGCGACCGGATCGCGTCCCGCCAGCAACCGGTTGCGCATGACCGCGTGCCCGTCGGGCGCCGCGGCCACGGTCAGATCCACCAGCAGCCAGGGACCGTCTTGAGCCGCGTGCAGCGCCCGGTCCAGCAGCGCCTGCGGCGTGCGCACGGCCGCCGAGAGCTCGTCGGGGCCGGCCCCGGCCAGGGCGGCGAGGCAGGCGCAGGCGCCCAGCCGCGGGTGCAGCGCACCGGCGACCGCGAGCAGGGGCCGACCGGGCGCGGGCGGACAGGCCGCCGCGAGAGCGGCGAGCGTCCAGTTCGGCACGCCGCCGGTCGGGTGGGGACCGACCGCGCGCGCGGCCGTGAAGCTGCTGCATCCCTGCGCGGCGTCGCGGCCGGCGAGTTCCAGCACGCGCGCGACGTCGCGCGGCAGCGTCTCGGGCCGGGTCACGATCAGGGCGACGGGTGTTTCCATGGCGACTCCTCGCACCGTCAACGGTGCAGGCCGATGATCAGGCAGACGGTCGTGATCCAGCCCAGCACCGCGACCTGGATGGCCGGGTCGGTCAGCAGGATCTCGTGCGGACGGCCGCCGCGGTCGTCCTTGAACACCAGGACCAGGTAACGGCCCAAACCGACAGCCACGAACGGGGCGGTGAACAGCAGCTTGTAGGTGCCGAACTGGACCACGGTTCCCGTCGCGAGCGTGTAGAGGACATAGGCTCCCAGGGTCGCCACGAAGGTGCCCACGACGAGCACGTCCAGCATCCGCCGGCCGTAGTGACGCAGCGAGGGCCGGGCCGCGTGATTGCTCGACGCCTCCTGGACGTACTCGGCGCGGCGCTTGGCGAAGCCCAGGAACAGCGCCAGCAGGAAGGTGCAGAGGATCAGCCACGGGGAGAGCGGCACGGCGCCGCGCACCGGCCGCAGCACCTCGACGCTGGCCACGGCCCGCAGGACGAAGCCCACCGCGATGCCCACCACGTCCACGATGACGATCCGCTTCAGACCCAGGGAATACGCGAGGTTCAGCGCCGCGAACGCCGTCGCGGTGGCGCCGAACCCGCGCCCCAGCAACCAGCTCACGGCCAGCGCGATGATCCCCAGGCCAAGGGCCCAGCGCCGCGCCGTCGCGACCGGCAGGCGGCCGGCGGCGATCGGGCGGTGCCGCTTCAGGGGTGGCGGCGGTCCTGGGGCGCATCGACGCAGTCGTTGAAGAGGTAGACGGCGCCCGAGAGCAGGCAGAACACCAGGAAACCCAGACAGGCGCGCACAACCGAGGACGGTTCGGCTGCGCTCTGCGAGAAGACCAGGCCGGCGAACAGCAGCAGGTTCTTGGTCCACTGCCGCGGGCGCAGGCTCGTCAGCAGCGCGGCGGCGACGCCGGCGCTCACGGGCGGGAGCCGGCCGGCCCGGCTGCCGGAAGATCCCGCTCCAGCAGGGAACAGAGCAGGTGGCCCATCACGAGGTGGATCTCCTGGATGCGCGGCGTGTCCTGCGAGGGCGCGACCAGGGCGCCGTCCAGCATCCCGCGCAGACGTCCCCCGTCGCGCCCGAGGAAGCCGTGCACGCGCAGTCCCGCCGCGCGCGCGCGCTCGGCAGCGCGGACGCAGTTCGGGGAGTTCCCGGAGGTCGAGATCACCAGCAGCACGTCGCCGGGCCGACCCAGGCCTTCGACCTGGCGGGCGAAGACCTCGTCGAAACCGTAGTCGTTGGCGACGGCCGTCAGGGTGGAGGTGTTGACCGTCAGCGCCAGGGCGGCGCAGGCCCGGCGTTCGCACTCGAAGCGGCCGACGAGTTCGGCCACGATGTGCTGCGCGTCGGCGGCGCTGCCGCCGTTCCCGCAGACCAGCAGGCGGCCGCCGCCGGCCCACGCCCGCGCGACGTCCCCCGCCAGGTCGGCGACGGCGGCGAGGTGCTCGGGCCCGAGGCGCGCGACGGCATCGCGGTGGTCCTGCAGGGTCTGCGCGCAGATCCGCGCCGCCTCGGCCGCGCTGCGGTCGCCGGTATCGGTCATGTCGGGACTCCGGGTTGGGTTGGCTCGTTGCGGGCGAGCCACGCAATATAACGCCCCAGGGCCTCCTGCCAAGACGGACGGGGCCCCACCCCGATGGATTCGAGGTTCCGGCTGCGCAGGATCGAACACGCGGGCCGCCGCGCCGGGGTCGGGTAGGCCTCCGTCGCGCAGGGCAGGATCCGCTGCGGATCGGCGCCGCTGCACCTGGCGATCTCGCGCGCGAACGCGTGCCAGTCCGTCGCGCCCGCGTTGGTCGCGTGGAAGATGCCGCGCCCCTTGTTCAGCAGGATCAGACGCAGGACGCGCGCCAGGTCGGGCGCGTAGGTGGGGCAGCCGGTCTGGTCGGCCACGACCTTCAGCGTCGGCCGTTCCGCCAGCAGCCGGCGGACGGTCAGCACGAAGTTCTTGGGGCCGGGGCCGAACAGCCAGCTGGTGCGGACGATCCGCCAGTCGCCGCCCGCCGTCTGGACCTCCTGCTCCCCCTCCGCCTTGGTGGCCCCGTAGACGCCCAGCGGCCGGCGTTCGGCGTCCTCGAAATAGCCGTCGGGATCCCCGCCGTCGAAGACGTAATCGGTGCTGATGTAGGTGAACGGCAGGTTGAGGGACGTGCAGCAGCGCGCCAGCATGCGGGTGGCATCGGCGTTCACGGCGCGCGCGCGCGCGGGATCGGCCTCGGCCCGGTCGACGTCGGTGTAGGCCGCGGCGTGGATCACGTGCTGCGGGGCGTGACGCATCATCAGTTCCAGGGCCGTGCCCGCCGTCCGGCGAGGTCCCCGTCCGGCAGATCGACGCCGACGCAGTGGCCGGCGCCGTCGTACTCCTCCAGGATGGCGCGGCCGAGCATGCCCGCGGCTCCGGTCACCATGATCTTCATGCAGGTTCTCCCCCGTCGACGCCCCGCCCCGGAGCCGTCGCCCGCACGGCGTCGCCGGCCGTTCCGGGCGGGAAGCCGCGGCCGATCAGGAAGCGCTGGCCCCGCGCCAGGGCCCGCGCGTCCGCCTCGCCGCGCTGGCGTCGCCACCAGGACCGGGCGGCCGTCCGCGCCAGTTCCGCTTCGTCATCGGCCGGCAGCTGCTCGGCGGCGACGGTCCTGGCGAGATCCGACGGCACGCCCGACCGGGCCAGACGGTCGGCGAGCAGACGCCGGCCCACGGGCTTGGCGCGCAGCGCGTCGCGGCACCAGGCTTCGGCGAACCGGCGGTCCGAGTGGATGCCCGTCTCTGCGAAACGGTCCAGCACCTCGTCGACGGGACCCGGCGGGAAGTCGGCCGCGAGCAGGCGGACCCGCAGGTCCGCCCGCGTGCGCAGCCGGCGATCGAGTTCGCGGAAGAGGCGCCGGGCGATCCGCTTGCGCAGCGCCGCCTCGTGGAGCGCGGCGAGCAGCGCCGGCGGCACGACGTCCCCGCAGGCGGGCAGGTCCGGCGGCAGCGACGCCGACGCCAGTTCGAGCACCGTCCCGTCGCTCAGGGCGAGCCGCGCTTCGCTCTCGCCGCGTTCCAGGGACAGCAGTCGGATATCGGCGCCGGCGCCGTCCATGGCTCAGTCCGCCGAGGCGGTGCGGCGTCCGCGCGTGGGCTTCGGCGTCTCGTCCGCGCCGCCGTCGGCCGCGGCCTTGGCCGCCGGCGCCGCCTCGCCGGCCGCCGGGGTCTGCGCGGCCGGAGCGGGCTTCACGCCGTAGTGGACGAGCACCTTCTGCTCGATGCGCGCGTAGAGGTCGGGATTGGCGCGCAGGAAGTCGCGCACGTTCTCCTTGCCCTGCCCGAGCCGTTCGTCGCCGTAGCTGTACCAGGCGCCCGACTTCTGGATGATCTCGGCGGTCGTGCCCAGCTCGATCAGGTCGCCTTCCTTGGAGATGCCCTCGCCGTAGAGGATGTCGAACTCCGCCTTCTTGAACGGCGGCGCGACCTTGTTCTTGACCACCTTCACGCGCACGTGGTTGCCGACCACGTCCTCGCCCTGCGTGATGGCGCCGATGCGGCGGATGTCGAGGCGCACCGAGCTGTAGAACTTCAGCGCGTTGCCGCCGGACGTGGTCTCGGGGTTGCCGAACATCACGCCGATCTTCATGCGGATCTGGTTGGTGAAGATCACCAGGGTGTGGGTCTTGCTGATCGCGCCGGTGAGCTTGCGCAGGGCCTGGCTCATCAGGCGGGCCTGCAGGCCGACGTGCTGGTCGCCCATCTCGCCCTCGATCTCCGCGCGCGGCACCAGGGCGGCCACCGAGTCGATCACCACGACGTCGACGGCGCCCGAGCGCACGAGCATCTCGGTGATCTCCAGGGCCTGCTCGCCGGTGTCGGGCTGCGACACCAGCAGGTTGTCGATGTCCACGCCGATCAGCCGGGCGTAGACCGGGTCCAGGGCGTGTTCCGCGTCGACGAAGGCCGCCACGCCGCCCTTGCGCTGGGCGTTGGCGATCGTGGTCAACGCGACGGTCGTCTTGCCGCTGCCCTCGGGCCCGAAGATCTCGACCACGCGGCCCTTGGGCAGGCCGCCCACGCCGAGCGCGATGTCCAGCGCGAGGCTGCCGGTGGAGATCGGCTCGACGCCCTCGACCACCTGGTTCTCCCCGAGCAGCATGATCGACCCCTTGCCGAACTGCTTCTCGATCTGGGCCCGCGTCAGCTCCAGGGCCTTGGCCTTCTCCTGCTGCCTGTCCATAGCCATTGCGAATCACTCCTTGGGTGTGGGACTGCGTCCGGGAGATCGTGCGGGCGGCGAGCCCGGCCGCCAGGAGGCGGTCGGTCCACGCGACCTTACTACGGCGCCGCGGCCCCCGCCAGCGGGAAAACCGCGCGCGTCGCGTGGAGGGCGCCCCCGGGCGCGAGTGTGCTCTGCACCAGGCGGATCCCGGTGACGTCGATCCCGGAAACGCGCGGCGCCGCTTCGCGCCGCAGGGCTTCGAGTTCGCTCGGCGCCGGCTCGGCGCGGAACCGCGCGAGGGTCAGGTGGGCCCGGAACGTCCCCGCCGCCGCGCCGAGGCCCGGACACCGCCGGGCCACCGCGCCGTCGACCCGCGCCGCCAGCTCTTCGAGCGCGCCGCCGCTCTCCATCTGCAAGACGAGCACCCGCGGCCGGCGCCAGCCCGGGAAGGCCGCCAGGCCGCCGGCCTGCAGGCTGAACGGCGGGGTCGCCCCGGCCGCCGCCGACAGGCCCGCGTGCAGGTCGTCGAGCCGGTCGGACGGCCATTCGCCGAGGAAGCGCAGCGTGACGTGGAACTGCTCCATCCTGACCCAGCCGAAGTCCCAGCGCGCCCGCCAGGCGTCCAGGCAGGGCGACACCTCGGCGCGGAAGCGCTCCCCGGGATCGACGGCCACGAACAACCTCACGACCAGCCGTCGCCTTCCGCGTGCGCGAAGGGGTCGCCGCCGGCGGCGAGGTGCCGCCGCAGGGCGTCCAGCGACACGGACACGGCGAGTTCGCGATTGCGGATGCGGTGCGCTAGGAAGCGCGTGCGTCCGGCGAACGTTCCTTGCGCCGAGGCCAGGCCGATCCAGACGGTGCCCACCGGCTTGGCCTCTGATCCTCCGCCCGGCCCGGCGACACCGGTCACCGACAACGCGAAGTCGGCGCCGCAGCGGGCCCGGCAGCCCGTGGCCATCGCGCGGGCGCACTCCCCGCTGACGGCCCCGTGGTCCCGCAGCAGCGTCGCCGGCACGTCCAGCAACCCGCGTTTGACGTCGTCGGCGTAGGCGACGATCCCGCCGCGGTACGCGTCCGAAGCGCCCGGCACGTCGGTCAACGCGGCGCCGAGCAGGCCGCCGGTGCAGGATTCCGCGGTGGCCACGGTCGCGCCGGCGCCGCGCAGCGCCGCCAGGACCACGGCCGGCAGGTCGACGAACTCGTGCGCCCAGACGCGGTCGCCCAGCGCCTCGTCCAGCCGCGCGGCGAGGCCGTCGGGCACCGCGTCCGCACCGGCCGGGGCCAGCGCCTGGACGTCGACACCCCAGCGCGTGAGCCACCACGACCAGTCGCAGCCCGGGAACTCGCGCAGCAGCGGCGCCGTCAGCCGGTCCAGGACGGGCTCGCTCAACCGTGTCGTGCGGCGCAGCAGGACCGGCCGGGCCGCACCGAGCCGGCCGATCTCGTCCAGACGGGCTTCGACCAGCGGCCACAGGACTCGCATCTCCGAGGGCACGCCGGGCAGCAGCACCAGCGTGCGGCCGCGCAGGTCCCCGACCATCGCCGGCGCGGAGCCCTCGGGGTTCGGCAGCGCGTCGAGCCCCGACGGCAGCATCCCCTGCTTCACCATGTTGGGGCCGTAGGGACGGCCGCGCGCCTCGCAACGCGCGCGCAGGACCACGGCGATGGCCTCGTCCTGCTGCAGCGGGACCTCCGCCCAGGCCGCGACCGCTTCGGCGGTCAGGTCGTCCTGGGTCGGGCCGAGACCTCCGGTCATCACGACGAGGCAGCCCGCGGGCGTGGCGTCCAGGGCCGCCGCGATGGCGGCGGCGCGGTCCGGCACGACGGCCACGCCGCCCACGGACACGCCGCGGCGCACGAGGCGCTGCTGGATCTCGTGGGAATTGGCGTCGAGGGTGCGCCCGTTGAGCAGTTCGTCCCCGACCGCGATCAGACGGGCTTCGCGCAGGAGTTCCATGTTCACCAACCCGTCACGGCCAGGGTCGCGCGCAGCATGAGGTGGGCGTAGACACCCGCCAGCAGATCGTCGCACATGATGCCCCAACCGCCGGGCAGGGCTTCCAGCCTGCGGATCGGGAACGGCTTGGCGATGTCGAAGACGCGGAACCAGGCGAAGCCGGCCAGCCAGCCGGCCCAGCCCGTGGTGATGCCGAAGTAGGTGACCAGCATGCCGGCCACCTCGTCGCAGACCACCCGGTGCGGGTCCTTGCCGTGGCGCCGTTCCATCCAGCCGGCCGCCGGCACGCCCAGGGCGACGACCAGCGCGAGCAGCCCCGCCTGCGCGCCCAGCGGCACCGGCGACGCCCAGCCCCAGAGCGCGGCCACGCCCAGGCTGGCGACCGTGGCCGGTGCGAAGGGGGCCAGCCCCGTCCCGAGGAACGTGGCGAATGCGGCGATCAACAGACGCCCCACGGCGGTGTCCTTTCAACGAAGATGCGGCAGGGCCCGCACGGCGGGCGCGTGCAGGATAATCCAGGCCCGGCGGTGGGTCAACGCACGGAGATCCGCAGGCGCGGGTCAGCGCAGGCGGGCGAGCAGCAGGGCCAGCAGGTCGGGCAGTCCCTCGCCGGTCACAGCGACCGTGGGCAGCGACGGCCAGCCCACCGGATTGAACAGGGCCTCGAGTTCGGCGAGCGGCAGGGCGTCGGGATCGTCGCGGTGGTTGTACTGCAGCAGCAACGCGGCGCGGCCACCCGCTCGTACGGGATCCGCCAGTTCGGCGCCGAGTTCGTCCAGCAGGATGAGGTTGGCGTCCTGGCGCCAGACCCGGCTGTCGAGCGTGAACACCACGGCGTCGGCGCCGCGCAGCAGCAGGCGGCGCTCTTCGCCGCAGGCCAGACGGCCCGGCGTGGTCAGCAGGTGCAGGGACGGCCGCGCGGCGACGGCGGGCACGGTCAGGTACTCGAACGCGTCGCCGGTCTTCACCGCGGAAGGCAGCGCGACGACGGGCGCCGGGCAACCGAGCAGGCCGGCCCAGGCCGTCAGCGTCGCCGTCTTGCCGCTGCGCCCGGGACCGCACAGCACGGCGCGGCGGACTTCGGATCTGCCGTCGGCATCGTCGCGGTCGGCCATGGGTGTCACGCTCACCTCGGCGACGACGCCGGGCCGGCGTCGTCGAACAGCAGCAGGACGGCCTCGCGCATGCTCGCCAGCAGGCTGCCCACCGTGCGGTGGGCCAGCCCCGGCCAGAGGTCCTCGTCGCCGAAGACCATCAGCACCAGGCCGTGGGCCACGTGGGCGGCATGGACGCGGTGATCCCCGTCGAGCAGGAAGGCCGAGGCGTCGGGCGCGGCGTCGGCGCCCAGCACGCCGGCTGCGGCCAGCGCCGCCCGCAGGCGGGCCACCGCCGCCTCCGGCAGCCCCCGGGGGGCCTCCCCCACGTGCAGCACGAGGCGCCCCTGCCCGTCCACCAGCGCCACGCCGCACACGCCGGTGCGCTCCAGCAGCGCGACCGCTGCCGTGGACAGCAGCGTGTAGGCGTCGTCGCGGGTACGGGTGGGGGCCGTCACGTCCTACCTCCGGGGACGGGAGCGGCGGCGGGTCGCCGGCGACCAGCCACGAAACCATTGCCCGGATATCGGCTGTGCAGGGAACGGGTTGAGATCAAAATCCCTGCGGAACTGGAAGGCCCGGTGCAGGGTGGCCTCGTCGGTGTAGGCCAGCGCGCCACCGACCGGGATGCCCGTGGCCAGGCGGCTGAGCCGCAGGTCGCGACCGCTGAACATCCGCTGGATGTAAAGAGAGGTCGCCTCGCCCTCGACGCTCGCGTCCAGGGCCAGGATCATCTCGCCGATCGCGTCCTGCTCCACGCGCGAGGCCAGCCGCGCGAACGGCAGGTCCTCGGCCCGCACGCCGTCCAGGGGGGACAGCAGGCGGCCGAGGACGAAGTAGCGGCCGCGGTAGAAGCCGGCCTTCTCGAAGGGCAGGACGTCGACGGGCGAGGCCACCACGCAGAGCTGGTGCGGCTCGCGCGAAGGGGACGTGCAGATGGCGCAGGGGTCGGCTTCGGTGATGGCGCCGCAGCGGCCGCAGTGGCGCACGTTGGCGCGGGCCTCGTCGAGCGCCTCGGCCAGTTCGCGGGGCGACTCGGCGTCTTCGCGCAGCAGGTCCAGGGCGATGCGGGTGGCCGACTTGCGCCCGAGGCCCGGCAGCCGGCTCAGGGCGCGCACCAGCCGCTCCAGCGAGGGCGACTGGAACTCGCCGCCCTCGCGGGCCAGGGCGGCGTGTCGGATGGCGGGCGCGGCGCGGTCCATGGCCTACATCCCCGGCAGCTTCAGGCCGCCGGTCACGGCGCCCATCTCCTTCTCCACCATCTCGTCGGTCCGGCGCACCGCCTCGTTGACCGCGCTGATGACCAGATCCTGCAGGAACTCCACGTCCTGCGGGTCGACGGTCTCGGGCCGGATGGTCAGCGAGACGAGCTGGTGGCGGCCGTTCATCACGGCGACGACCTGGCCGCCGGCGACCTCGGCCGTGACCTCGCGCAGGGCGAGCTGTTCCTGGGTCTCCTGCATCTGCTTCTGCATCTGCTGGGCCTGCTTCATCAGGGCGCGCATGTCCATGGTGTTCTCCTCGCGCCGGCCGTGCCGGGCGCCGTTGTCAGTCCTCGCGCTTCGCGGCGCCGCTCCGGTCGGGCGCGGTGTGCCAGCCGTCGCGATCGGCTTCGGGCACGACCTCGGCGTCGAGCCTTCTTACCAGATTGTCCAGGGTCGCGTCGCCGCCGCAGGCGCGCTGCAGCGCTTCGTGCTCGGTGGGCGCCACGGCGCGGCGCAGTTCCTCGCGGTGCTCGCGCCGGGCCGGGTCGGCGCCCGAGACCAGATTCAGGACGATGTCGCGGCCGAGCAGCTCGCGCGCGAGTTCCTGCAGGCGCGGCAGGTCCTTCTGGATCAGCTGCAGCTGGAACTGCTTCTCCACGGGGAAGCACAGCGCGATGCGCCCGTCTTCCTCGGCCGGGATGCCTTCCATGATGCAGGAGCCGAGAGCCGGCTGTCGGCCGAGCAGCGTCTCGACGAAGGCCGGCCAGCCGTCGACCGTGGTGGCGGCGGCGGCCATCGCCGAGTCGCGGACTTGCGAAGCGCCGTGGTCCCGCGGGGCGTCAGGTTCCCGTGGAGCGCGCGGCTCCTTGGCCGTGTCCTGGCGACGCTCAGCGCCCCGGTCCCGCGGTTCCGCGCGCCCGGCCTGCACGGAGGGAGGCTTCGGCCCCGACGCGGGGGAACGACCCGCGCCGGCGGCGCGCGCAGGCTGCGGGCCGCCGTCGCCGGTCAACGGGCTCCCGGTCAGCGCTTCCAGCCGGCGCACGAGATCCGACAGCACGACCCGCGACTCCAGCAGGACCAGTTCGACGAGCAGAGCCTCAAGCAGCACCCGGGGCTGGCCGCTGCGGTGGATGCGCTCGAAGCCGCGGCTGGCGCGGTCGAGCAGGGCGAGCAGGTCCTGGGGCGCGAAGTGCGCGGCCTGCCGGCGCAGGATCTCGATCTGGTCCTCGGGCAGGCTGATGCCGGCCGCGAGCGACGGGTCGATGCGCAGCAGCAGCAGGTGGCGGAAGTTGTCGACCAGACTGCGCGCGAAATCGTCGAGGCTCTGCCCCCCCGCGGCCACGCGGTCGGCCAGGCGCAGCGCGCGGCCGGGGTCGCGCGCCATGACCGCCTCGTTCAGCTCGATCGCCACCTCGCTGCGCACCAGGCCGAACAGGTCCACGACGGCCTGCTCGTCGATGCGCTCGGGGCTGGCGGCCAGGACCTGGTCCAGGATGCTCAGGGCGTCGCGCATCGAGCCCTCGGCCTGCGCCACGATCAGCCGCAGGGCGCCGGGCTCGAGCTGCACGCCCTCCGCGGCCGCGATCGCGGTCAGGCGCGCGGACAGCTCGTCGCGCGTCAGCAGGCGGAAGTCGAAGCGCTGGCAGCGCGAGAGGATCGTGCGCGGGATCTTGACGGGTTCGGTCGTCGCGAAGAAGAAGAAGACGCGGGCCGGCGGCTCCTCGAGGATCTTCAACAGCGCGTTGAAGGCCCCCTTCGAGAGCATGTGGACCTCGTCGATGATGAAGACCCGGCTCGCCCCGGGGCTGGGCGTGTACTGGGCCATGTCGCGCAGCTCGCGCACGTTGTCCACGCCGGTGTGGCTCGCGGCGTCGATCTCCAGGACGTCCAGCGACGAGCCGGCGGCGACCGCCACGCAGGCCTCGCACGCGCCGCAGGGCTCGTCCTTGACGCCGCCCGTGCAGTTCAGGGCCTTGGCCAGCAGCCGCGCGACGGTGGTCTTGCCGCAGCCGCGGGGGCCGGAGAACAGGTAGGCGTGGGCGAGCTTGTCGCGCCGCAGCGCCGCGCGCAGGGTGCGCGTGACGTGCTCCTGGCCCACCATCGCATCGAAGGTCGCGGGGCGGTACTTGCGGGCCAGCGCGTGGTAGGACATGGCACCTTCGGGGAGAAGGGTCTGTCGGGGGAAGGTGGGCCAGGCTGGCGGCGCACACGACAGCTTCCGCGTACCGCTGCTACTTTCCAGTCCTGACGGGGTTAGCTCACCGGCGTCGCACCGGGCCTGGCCCATCGAGTCGGTCGGGGTTCCTTCCCCTGCAAGATAACACTAACCGAGAAGAGGTGGTGGAGATGATCGGGTTCGAACCGACGACCCCTACGTTGCGAACGTAGTGCTCTCCCAGCTGAGCTACATCCCCACCCGTTCCTGTCGATCCTGCGCGCTTGCCGTTCCAGCGCGGCGGTCATGGCGGAGAGGCAGGGATTCGAACCCTGGGAACACTTGCGTGTTCAACGGTTTTCGAGACCGCCCCGTTCAACCGCTCCGGCACCTCTCCGCCTCGACCGCGATCATGGCGGAGAGTCAGGGATTCGAACCCTGGGTACCTTGCGGTACACACGATTTCCAGTCGTGCCGATTCGACCGCTCTCGCAACTCTCCGCTCGATTCAATGCGGCCGGCAATATAGCACGGACCCGACCTGAAATCAACTCGCGCCGGGCACCGGATTCCCCGTTTTCAGTCCTCCCCGCCGCCCCGGACGCGCAGCCGGCGGAAGAAATCCCGCAGCAGTTGCGCGCACTCGTCCTCGAGCACGCCGCCGAGGACCTCGAAGGCGAGCCGGTAGGGATTCGCCTCCAGCAGCCGTGCGGTCGAGACCAGGGCTCCGGCCCGCGGATCGGGCGCCCCGTAGACGATCCGCCGGGGACGCCCGAGCAGGACGGCGCCGGCGCACATCGTGCAAGGTTCGAGCGTCGAGTACAGCGTGCAGTCGTCGAGCCGCCAGTCGCCCAGCGCCGTGGACGCGGCTCCGAGCGCGAGGATCTCCGCGTGCGCCGTCGGGTCCTTGAGCACTTCGACCTGGTTGCGGCCGCGGCCCAGGATCCGGTCCCCCTGCACGACCACCGCGCCGACGGGCACGTCCCCGGCCTCGCCGGCGGCGCGGGCCTCGGCCAGCGCGAGGCGCATCCAGCGCTCGTGGCTGCCGAAGCTGCCGTCTCCCCGATCGTCTCCCAGATTCATGTGACGCGGTCCTCGGCGCAGCGGAAGGTCCCTGAAAGAAGCGACCCGCCAGGGGCGGGTCGAGCGGGGTGGCGCGCCCAGGAGGATTCGAACCCCCAACCTTCTAATCCGTAGTCAGATGCTCTATCCAATTGAGCTATGGGCGCGACGGCGGCAATATACCATCTCTCCCACGGCGAGGCAAGACGGTGCGAAGTGCGGCCGGCCCCTGTCAAAATCTTGACAGCCCGCGCGTCGCACGTCATCGTAGTGTTACGTACTCAATTTTCGTAATATTCAGATCGGAGCCGCCATGAGGATACCCGGAGCCTTCCACCGACCTGCCGGCGCGGCAGCGACCGCCGTGCTCGTGACGATCCTCACCGGCGCCTGCGCCTGCGCCCATGACGTGTTCTGGTCCGCCGGCGCCGACGCCGACACGCTGCTGGAGGGGCACCTTGCCGGACACGCCCACGGCGGAGCCGCCAACGAGCCGCTCGAGGCCGCCCGGGTCGCCTGGCTGGCGACGATCGGCGCCGACGGCGCCCGGCGCGAACCGCCGCTGCCCGTCGCCGCGCCGGTGACCGTACCGGCCGACGGCGTCGCCGACTTCGCGCTGGTGGACTGGGGCTGGTGGACCAAGACCGCCGAGGGCACGGTCAACCGCCACCCCTCGGAGGTCGCGCGTCCCCTGCAGGCGTGGCGCTCGCAGGAGACGGTCAAGCACCTGCGCGGCTGGCATCCGTCCCTTTCCGCGCCGCTGGGCAGAGGCCTCGAACTGACGCCGCGGACCGATCCGCGCACGCTCTCCCGCGGCGACAAGCTCACCGTGCTGGTCACCCTCGACGGACGCCCGGTCGCAGGCGCGGCGGTGGCTTACGGCGACGACACCCGCGGCGCTTCCGGAAGCGACGGCCTGGTCAACGTCCGCCTGCGCTCAGCCGGGCTGCAGGTCGTGCGCGCTTCGCTGCGCCGTCCCGACGCGGACCTGCCCCGCCACGAAGACGTCCGCACCGCCGTGCTCACCTTCGACCTGGTGACCCGCTGATGCGCGCCGCATCGCTGCTGGCGGGCTGCGCGCTGCTCGCCGCGGCCGTCCCGGCGGCGGCGCACGGCCTGGATCATCGCGTCACCGGCGACCGCGCGGTCGTCGTGACGCTGACGTACGACGACGGCGCCCCCTTCTCCTTCGAATCCTGCGAGGTCACGCCGCCCGCACAGGACACGCCGTCGCAGGTGGGCCGCACCGACCGCCGCGGCCGTGTCGTGTTCCTGCCGGACCGCGCCGGCGACTGGCGGGTGCGCGTGATGGCCGAGGACGGCCACGGCGCCGATCTCACCGTGCCGGTCGGCGCCGATCTGCTGCCGGCGGCGAGCGGACCGGCCGGCCCGTCCCGCTTCGCCAAGATCGTGACCGGAGTGTCCGTACTGTTCGGCGTCTTCGGCGTGGCCGCCCTGTTCGTCTCCAGGAGGAAAGCGTGAACCGCACCCGCACCCGCATCGCCGCCGCCATGGCGTGGCTGCTGCCTCTGTTGCCTCCCTGCACCGCGCTCGCCCACCACGGCATCGCGTCGCTGGGAGTCGCCGGGATCGCCGGTCCCGGCGCGCCCCTGGAGACGTCCGGTTCCCAGACACTGCCCCGCGGCTCCCTGCTGGCCTACGTCAAGCTCGACCAGCCGAGCTTCGAGACCTTCACCCCGGAGCGCGACGGCGAAGGCGACCGCAGCACCTTCATGATGTTCGGACTGGGCTACGGCGTGCGGCCCTGCCTGTCGGTGTACGCCTTCCTGCCGTTCCACGCCAAGACGGCCGAGGACAACGCCTACAACACGGCCGGCTTCGCCGACGCGTCCGTCGCCGCCGTGCTCGGCCTGCGCTGGGACGGCCGCCTGCGCCCGGTGCCGGCGAACGAGAGCCTCGACGACCTCGAGGACCTGCACTTCACGGTGAGCGCGGGGGCGTCGCTGCCCACCGCAGAGGAGAACCTGCGCGACCGCGACGGCGCCATCGACCCCGGCCTGTCCCTGGGTTTCGGCGGACCGTCGTGGAACTGCGGCCTGACCGCGACGAAGGTGCTCGCCCCGCGCTGGACGGCCGTGGCCGAGGCCTCCGTCGTCGGCTTCACCGAGCACCGCTACGCCGACGGCGCGCGCGTGCGCTTCGGCCGCGAGACCCGCCTGAACACGGCGCTGGTGGCGCGGGTCCTGACCCGCCCGGCGGCCAGGACCCGCCTCGACGTCAACGCCGAGGCGAACTACCTGGTCCTCGGCCGCGACGAGGCGGACGGCGTCGGCGAGGAGGCCACCGGCGGGCGCATCCTCTACGGCGTCGGCGGCCTGCGGCTCACCCGCGGCCCCGCGAGCCTGGGCCTGGGCTGGAAGACGCCGGTCTGGACGGATCTCAACGAGGACCTCCTGCAGCAGGGCGCCGAGGGCAAGGAGAAGGGCCGGCTCATCGCGACCCTTTCCTGCCTGTTCTGATCTTCGACGAACGGGAGCGGCCGTGCACGTGCCCGACGGATTCCTGGGACCCCAGACCTACCTGCCCGCCTACGGCGTCGCCGGCGTGATGTGGGCGGCCGGTCTGCGCCGGCTGCGCGCGCGCCTGGACGCGGCGACGCTGCCGCGCCTCGCGGTGGTCACCGCGGCGGCCTTCGTGCTGATGATGATCACGGTGCCCCTGCCGGGCGGCACGACGGTCCACGTCGCGGGCATCGGCATGCTGGCGGTGCTGTTCGGCGTCTGGAACGCGTTCCTGTCGTTGTCGCTGGTCTTCCTGCTGCAGGCGCTGCTCTTCGGGGACGGCGGCGTGACGGCGCTGCCGGTCAACGCCCTGGCGATGGGGCTCGTCGGCAGCCTGGCCGCGGTCGGCGCGTACGGACTGCTGCGGCGCTGGAGCCGCGACGCGGCGCTGTTCGCGGCGGGCTGGGCCGGCACCGTGGCCGCCGCGCTGGTCATGGCGGGCGTGCTCGGACTGCAGCCCCTGCTGTCGCGCGCGCCGGACGGGTCGCCGCTGTTCTTCCCCTTCGGCTGGCGGACCACGCTGCCGGCCGTGGTGCTGCCGCACCTGGCGGTGGGCGTGGCGGACGGCGCGCTCGCGCTGCTGGCCGGCCGCTTCCTGGCCCCGCGGACCGCGTCGGCGCCACCCGGCCGGGGAACGGAGGCGGCGTGAAGGACCGCGCGCTGCTGCTGCTCTACCTCGCCGCGATCGTGGCCGCGACGTTCGTGCACGATCCCTTGCGGCTCGCCGTCGCGCTGGCTGCGGTCCTGCTGCTGTCGGGCCGCCGCGCGCCGCGCGTGCTGGGACGGGCCCTGCGCGCCGCGGCCCCCTTCGCCGCGGCGGTCTCGCTGGGCTGGCTGGCGGCGGCGTGGTGGGAGCAGCGTCCGGCCGGCGCCGCGCTGCTGCGGCTGAACCTGCGCGTGCTGCTGATGACGTGCCTGACCTTCGCGCTGGCCGCCCGCATCGACCTGCAGCGGGCGCTGGGGTTCTCCCGCACGCTGCGCTTCGCGCTGGTGCTGGCCGTCAGCCAGGTGCTGACCTTCCGGCGCCTGCACGCGGACTTCCGGCTGGCCCTGCGCTGCCGCTCGCCGCGGCGCGCCTCGACGGCGACGGCGTTGCGCCACGGCGCGGCGACCGGCGCCTGGTTCCTCAGGCGGGCCGAGCACGACGCCGGCGAGATCGCCCAGGCCCTGGACGCGCGGGGGTTCTTCCTTGATCAGCGTTGAACGTCTCGGCCACGACTACGACGGCGCCGCGACCCTGCGCGACGTCGGCTTCCGCCTCGCCGAGGGCGAGAAGGCCGTCCTGCTCGGCTGCAACGGCTGCGGGAAGTCGACGCTGCTGAAGATCCTCGCCGGGCTCGTCGCGCCGCGATCCGGCCGCTACCTCTACGACGGCCGCCCCGTCGACGCCGCGGCCCTGCGCGACGCCGTGTTCCGCCGCCGCTTCCGCGCCGAGGTCGGCCTGCTCTTCCAGCACGCCGACGCCATGCTCTTCAACCCGACCGTCCGCGACGAGATCGCCTTCGGCCCGCGCCAGCACGGGCTCGACGATGCGGACGCCCGGGTCGCGCGCTGGTCGGCGGCCCTGGGCGTCGCCGGTCTGCTCGACCGCGCGCCGTGGACGCTCAGCGCGGGCCAGAAGCAGATGGTCTGCCTCGCCTCGCTGCTGGTGCTGGAGCCGCGGCTGCTGCTGCTGGACGAGCCCACCGCCGCGCTGGACCCGCGCTCCACCGGATGGCTGGTGGACTTCCTGCAGGACCTCGGCCAGACTCTGCTGGTGACCACGCACAACCTGTCGCTGGCGCCGGAGCTGGGTTCGCGCTGCCTCGTGCTGGGCGAGGACCACGCGCTGCTGCACGACGGCGCCGTGGACGACCTGGCCGGCGACCTGGACCTGCTGCGCCGCGCGAACCTGGTGCACGGCCACCGCCACCGCCACGGCGGCCGCGAGCACCGCCACGACCACACCCACGACTGGGACTAGGGCCATGACCGCCAGAGAGACCATCCGCTTCTCGGTGTCGCTGCCCGCGACGCTGCTGGCCGAACTGGACCGCCGCATCGTCGGCCGCGGCTACGACTCCCGCTCGGAGTTCGTGCGCGACCTGATCCGCGCCCGTCTGGTGGAGGAAGCCTGGGCCGGCGCCGGCAGCGAGGTGCACGGCGTGCTGACCATCGTCTACGACCACCACCGCCGCGGCCTCACCGACAAGCTGCACCAGGTCCAGCACCACCGCTTCGTGCACATCCTCTGCACGCAGCACGTGCACCTCGACCACGACCACTGCCTCGAGGTGATCGTGCTGCGCGGCACGCCGGGCGAGATCGAGCGCATGGCGCTGGAGATCGGCGGCCTCAAGGGTGTGAGCTTCGCCGAACTGGCGCGCACCGCCGTCGTCGACGACTGAACGCGACACCGCCGGGCGGACGAACGAAGGCCCCGCCGCTTCAGTGCGGCGGGGCCTTCGAGGTGGTACGCCCAGGAGGATTCGAACCCCCAACCTTCTAATCCGTAGTCAGATGCTCTGTCCAGTTGAGCTATGGGCGCGCCAACAGGGGTCTGGCGGAGAGGGAGGGATTCGAACCCTCGGTGAGTTTCCCCACACACGCTTAGCAGGCGTGCGCCTTAAGCCACTCGGCAACCTCTCCCGCCTGTGATCCTGGCGGAGGGCGGGGGATTCGAACCCCCAGGGGATCGCTCCCGGCGGTTTTCAAGACCGCTGCCTTACCAGTTAGGACTAGCCCTCCGGCTGCCGTGTCATCCGCAAGACGTCCGGCGCCGGGGCCCGCCCCGACGGCAGCGCCCTGGGGCGCCGCGGACCAGGACGTTAAGATCCGCCCCCCGGTTTGTCAAGGAACTCTACCGCCAGGCGGCCTGCCGTCCCGACGCCCCGAGTTCCAGATTCACCACCGGAGCGGCCGTGCGTCCGGTCAGCCGCAGGCCGAGGGCGATGCGGCCGTCGTCGCCCTTCAGCAGGTCGGCGAACTGGGACATCGAACCGAGATCGGGCCGGAACCCGGCCGGCAGCTTGACGACGAGACTCAGGTCGAGCGGCCCGGCGAGGGCGAGCCATCCCCGCCCGCGCCAGTCGGTGTCGGGTCCCTCGAGTTTCAGGTCCTCGGTCGCGAGCCGGCCGTCGTGCAGCACCAGGCTGCCGGTCAGGCTGCGGTAGCGGATGTCCTGCAGGTCCTGACGCTCGCCCAGGTAGGGGGCGACCCCGGTCAGCCAGTCCCGCGCTTGCACGACGCCGTCGCGCGCCTCGATGACGGCCTCGAGCGCGAGACCCGTGGCCGCCGTTCCGGGCGGTCCGCCGGCGAAGCTGCCCCTCACCTGGGCGTCGGTCGTCCCATCCACGAAGGCCGTCGCATCCGGCGCGAGCACCCGCAGCAGTGCCGGGAGCACGATGTCCTCGCAGTTCGCCTCGAAGCTGTACTGCAGCGCGTCACGGTCCAGACCGGCCAGGGTGAGGCGGCCGGTCACGCGGCCGTCGCCGATCCCGATCACGGCGTCGCGCACCTCGAGCCGACCGGCCTGCAGGTCGGCCTGCGCGCTCACGGTCCAGGGGTCGGCGCTCCCGGCGAAGGTCACGGCCAGATCCGACACCTCGGCCTGCCCGGTCAGCCCGGGTGCGAGATCCCGGAACCGCAAAGGCGCCGGCAGCGGCCACGGCCAGTCGAAGCGGCCTTCGGCCTCGACCTTCTCTCCCGCCAGACCCGCGACGGGCGTGGCGCCCAGGACCGGGCGGCGGGGCAGCGCCGCGAACAGGACGCCCGTGTCGCACGCCTCGAGGCGCCACTCCCCCTGCAGGCGTCCGGGACCCGGCCAGCCCGCCAGTTCCGCGTCGGCGGACAGTTCGACCCCGTGCCAACCCGCCCGCTCCACGCGCACCCGCAGCAGGCCGGGCATAGGAGCGATCGTGGCCGCTGCGGCCTGCGCGAGGTTCGCCGCGCCGCCGTCCGCCGCGGTCCATTCCAGGCGCGGCTGGTCCAGCCGGACGTCGCGCAGGACGGCGCGCCGGCCCACCAGTTCGCGCCAGTCCGGGCGGGCGGTCACCGACTTCACGGTCAGCGTCCAGGCGGCGACCGAGGTCGCGGTCACACCCAGTTCGTCGAGAGCGGCGCCGGAGCCGTGCGCCGCCACGCCGGTCAGCACGACCCGCGGCGTCGGCCACAGATCGACCCGCGCGTCGCCGACGGCCAACTCGGCGCCCGAACGCGCGCGCAGGTCGTCGAGCGCGGCCATGACGAACCGGTCGACCGGCAGCAGGAAACGCACGGCCAGCGTCAGCGCCAGCAGCAGCACCGCCACGACGAGCAGGACCGCGATCCAGCGGCGCCTCGGTTTCACGACACGACCTCCCCTTGCGCCGGACCGGTGCCGACGATGCGTCCCCCGCCACAGACGCGATCTCCGCGGTAGAGCACCAGGAACTGGCCCGGCGCCACGCCCTCGGCCGCACCGTCCAGTTCGACTTCGAAACGATCGCCGTCGCGGGTCCACGCCCGCACCGGCGCGCCCGCGTGGCGGTGCCGCAGCTGCGCGGTCCACGGACTGGAATCCGGGGGGCCGCGGTCAGGCACGCCGGCCAGATCCGCGAAACCGTCGCACCGCACGTACGCGACCCGCAGCGCGCTGCGCGGGCCCACCACCACGCGGTTGTGCGCCTTCTCGAGCGCGACGACGTACAGGGGCTCGGCGTCGGCGATGCCCAGTCCGCGCCGCTGCCCGACGGTGTAGTGTTCCAGACCGCGGTGGCGGCCCAGGACACGGCCGTCCCGGTGGACGATCTCGCCGCCGCGACCCGTCTCGCGCCCCTCGAACAGGAACGCGCGGTCGTCGTCCGGCACGAAGCAGATCTCCTGGCTGTCCGGACGGTCCGCCGCCTCGAGGCCGAGCGCGGCGGCGGCCGCGCGGACCGCGGTCTTGGTCGACCAGCCCAGCGGGAACACGCAGCGCTCCAGCACGCCGCGGTCCAGACGGTGCAGGAAGTAGGACTGGTCCTTGTCGGGATCGAGGGCGCGGTGGAGCCCGGGACCGTCGGGGCCTGCCAGGACGCGGGCGTAGTGGCCGGTCGCCACGAAGTCGAGACCCAGCTCGTCGGCCAGATGCGTCAACTGCGGGAAACGCACGGTGGTGTTGCAGCCCACGCAGGGATTCGGCGTGTGGCCGGCGAGGTACTCGTCCACGAAGGGATCGATCACCCGGGAGCGGAACGCCGGCTCCACGCCGCTCACCCAGTGCGGGACTCCCTGTGAAGCGGCAGCGCGGCGCGGCGTCGATGGCGTCGAGCGAGCAGCACGAGCGGTTGCCCTCGCCGCCGAAGGCGCCGTCGCTCGTGCAGAAATTCTTCAGGGTGACCGCGTGGACCTCGCAGCCGAGGTGCCGCAGCAGGGCGAGGGCCACGCTGCTGTCCACGCCCCCGCTCAGGCCGAGCAGGACGCCGCCGCCGCGCGGCAGCGCGGCGCGCAGGGCGTCGGGGACGGGCAGGGGAAAACTCATCGCGCTCCGGAGGGCCGGTGGGCGGTCCAGGTCAGGAATGTGAAGGCTCCTGGAGCCCCGCAGGGACCTCGGACTTCATCAGGTCCTGGATCACCTTGATGTTCTGGCGCGAGCGCTCGCCGATGTCGCCGTCGCCGTCGCTCTCGGCGGCGGCCTCCCACTCGCGGATGGCCTCGCGGTACATCTTCGACTCGGCGAACATGATCGCCAGGTTGTAGTGCGCCAGGGCGCTGCGGGGGTTGCGGGCCAGCACGGCGTTGAACTGCTCGATCGCCTCGGCGTACTGGTGGCGGCGGAAGTTCAGCGACCCGAGGTTGCAGCGGGCCTTCTCGTCGTCGGGCCTCAGCCTGATGGCGTGCTGGTAGCACTCGCGCGCCGCGGTCACCGCGTTGCGGGCGATGGCGTCGCGCCCCTCGGCCACGTCGTCCCAGACCAGGCCGGCGTTCACCAGCGGCTCGACGAACAGGGTGTCCAGGGCCGAGGCCCGCTGGAAGTAGGCCAGCGCGGAATCCAGGGGGGCGTTGCGGCCGGTGGCCGAGTTCGCGCCCGGTGGGGGCGCGTCCGGTGCGCTCGAGGCCTGGTAGGCCAGATTGCCCAGCTCGTACCAGACGATGGCGGCCGGAACCGAGCCGTCGGCCAGCGCGCGGCGCAGGGCCGGCTCCTGCTGCTCGGCGGGCAGTTCGCGGAACGGGGCCAGGGCCGTGTTCAACGCGTCCTGGGCGGGCTTGCCGCGGCAGCCGCCCGCGAACAGGGCCACAGAGGCGGCCAAAAGGACGCCGCACGTCAGGTGCCGGAATTCCGATCGGGTGCCGTGCCTCAAGTCCGATCCCCTCCTGTTGGAACGAGCGCCGGCGCCGGCGCCTCCCTTGATCCTACCACCAACGCTCGAGTCCCGCCAGCGAGACCGTCAGGCGCCAGGTGCGATCGGCCAGACCGTTGTCCTGCCGCTCCCCGGTCCAGCCGTACGACAGCGCCACGTCCAGGTGCCCGCTCTGATCGCGGAACGTCAGGCCCGTGCCGGCCGCGATCCTGGTCTCCAGCACGTCGGAACCGCCGACCTGGTACGGCCAGCGCAGGTGCGTGACACCCAGCCGCAGAGGCAGGTTGCGCCAACCGCCGTGACGGCGCCACTGCTCGACGCGCTCCACGCCCGCGCTCCAGCGCCAGGCGTCGACCATCTCGGCCGCCCAGGCGTTGTTGCCCTCGAAGCCGCTGAAGGGCTGGGACTCGTATTCGAAGCCGGCGCGCCAGCGGCCGCGCACGGGCATCTGGGCGCCCAGGCTCCAGGTCGCCGGCAGCCGGACTTCGTACAACTCGGTCCGCGTGCCCGGCAGGCCCAGCATGTCCCGGGTGCGGGTCATGTCCCAGCCGTGCCCGGGCGTGACGGTGGCGCCGACGCGCAGCTCCCGCCAGGGCCGCGCCTGGACCGACCACGTCGTCGACAGGCCGCTGATGTCGTCGGTGAGGACCTCCGACACGGCGACGTACGGCGAATCGTCGGTGCCGTCGGGCGTGCCGATGTCGTCGCGCAGGCGCTCCCGGACGACGCCGCGCACCAGGTTCAGCGTCGCGCCGAACGAGAGCCGGTCGTTCACGCGGTAGGCCCCCCCGAGCGGCACCTCGAACTGCGTGCCCTCGCGCACCAGCGTCTCGGTCCCGTGGAAGATCACGGGATCGCCCAGCGGGTCCGCGGGGTCGGGCAGCAGCGTCTCCAGCGGGGTCTCCGTCGTGTACTGCGTGCCGCGCAGGGCGCGGAACCCGGCCGTCACCACGGCGCGGCCGCCGGCCAGCGGCAGCCCGAGGCGCACGCTCGGCGTGGCGACGCGGCTGGAATTGCGGCTGGACGTCGCCGTTTCGCTGGCGGTCAGCGCGGCGAAACCGCAGACCGCGATGGCGACGTGACGCAGGCCCGGCAGACCGGCGATGTTGTGGAACGACGGCGACAACGTGTCGCTCTCGGCGACGCCCCAGCCGCCGCGGCCCTCGATGCGGGCGTCGCTGGCGCGCAGATCCTGTCCGATGTTCGTCCGGGCGAAGGGGCTCTGGGCCGGCGCCGCAACAGCGCCCAGCATCAGGCTCAGCGCGGCGACGGCCGCGACGCGCGCGCAGGCGCTCATGACCCACCTCCGCTGAAAGGCGTGAACGTGATCTCGAAGTGGGGCGGTTGCGCGGGGTGCGCCGTGCCCAGGAAGAGCATCCGGCCGAAGTAGAAGTCCGGCGTGTAGTTCCCGCTGACCGAGTACCCGCCGAATTCCTCGCCGGCGGTCAGCAGCAGCACCGTGTCCGGCGCCAGGGCGCCGTTGAGCGCGCGCTGCATGGTGCTGGTGACGTCGAACCCGACCCAGACTTCCTCGTCGAAGATCATCTGGCCGAGGTCGACCGCCAGGATGCCGGCGGAAGTGACGGCGGCCGCCTCGATCTCCTGGACCGTAACCGTGTCGCGGTCCACCAGCAGGGACCGCGGGACCTCGTGCAGGACCAGCGACTCCACCGGGCCGAAGCTGTTCGCGTCGATGGCGAGGCGCAGGACGGCGCGGTTGATGAGGATGTCGCCCGGCAGATCCTCGAGGTCGGGGAAGAAGTAGGGGTAGCGCCGCAGGTGCGTCTGGACTTCGAGACCCGCGGCGAGGCCGGCGGGCGGCGCCGCCAGCGCGTGGAAGGTCGAAACGTCGGCGACCGGCGCGAAGACGAACGCGGTGTCCAGATCCGCGGCGGCGTCCCGGTACGCGACCGTCAGCACGGGGCCGACCGTCGTGCCGGCGCCCACCAGGTCGATCTCCTGGTAACCCGACGACGTCATGTCGACGGCGGCGTAGCCCACCAATCCGGGCTGCGAGCCCGAGCCCTCCCGGATCAGCAGGCCGTTCATGCCGGCGGTCACCCACGTCAGGAGCTGCGCGACGGGCAGGTCCAGGAATACCGAGGCCCCGGAATCCGTCTGCGAGCCGATCTGCGCCTCGGTCGCCGGCTCGGGTCCGGGATAGAGGGCGGCGTCGAGCGGCGCCGCCAGCGTGTAGGTCTCGAACACCTTCTGCGGGTTCTGCGGCAACAGCGGGTGGACCTCGTCCAGCAGCGAGTCGGGAACCGCAGCGTACGCTTCGGTGCGGAACAGCCGCAGCTTCACGCTGGTGACGGTCGTCTCGTCCAGGACGGCGCCCTCCGGCAGGCTGTCCGGCAGCGTGGTGACGTCGTAGCGGGCGAGGATCGACGAGGCCTCGGCCCCCTGGATCCCGAAGTAGAGCAGCTCGTTGTGGTCGTAGGACAGCGACTCGTCCTTGACGGCCACCTGCCCGCTCACGGCCATGGCCTCCACGAACAGCGTCTGGGGGGTATTGAGCTGCAGTTCGCCCGGCAGGCCCGAGCCCACGGGGTTCGCTTCGTCGCTCGTGCAGCCGGCCAGAATGGCGAGCAGGGCACAGGCGGCGGCAGCCGGGAGCCGCGGCTGCGGCGCCCGCGGTGAGGACTGGGACATGCGATCTCCTTCGCTGGTCCGGGACGCCGGCACGGCGGGCCGGCGCATTCTAGGACGCGGGCCGGGAGCGTCAAGGCGCGCTCCCCGGCTCGGCGGTCTCGACGCGCGCCGACAGGCTGACGCGCGCGTAGCCGCTGTCCTTGATCAGGTCGATCAGGTGCACGACGCGGCCGTGCTGGCTGTTGGTGTCGGCGCGCAGGACGATGCGGTCGTCCCCCGATTCGGCCAGCCGCGCGCGCAGCGCGGCGACGAGCTCCGACTCGGCGATCGGCGAGCGGTCCAGGAACAGGGCCCCCTGCTCGGTCAGCGTGATCACCGACGGGCCCTCGTCGGCGGCGCGGGCGCTGGTCGAGCCCGGCAGATCGAGCTGGATGGACGGCTGCTGCTCCTTGAAGGTCGAGGTGACCATCACGAAGATCAGCATCAGGAACATGACGTCGATCAGCGACGTGACGTTGATGATCGTGCGGTTGCTGCGGCGCTGCGGCGCGAACTGCATGGTCAGCTCCCGGCCCGCGCCGTGCCGCGCAGGCGCCGTTCGCGCAGGGTGTCCAGGACCTGCGTGGCGTAACGCTCCAGATCGAAGATGATCGCGTCGGCGCGTCCCTGCAGCCAGTAGTAGCCCACCAGGGCCGGGATGCCGATGATCAGGCCGGCGGCCGTGGTGATCATGGCCTCCGAGATGCCGCCCGAGAGCAGCGTGGCGTCGCCGAGGCCCACCGCCTTGACGTCCTCGAAGAGGCGGATCATGCCGGTGACCGTGCCCAGCAGCCCCAGCAGCGGCGCGACCGCGGCCACCACCTCCAGGATGTTCAGGTGGCGCGAGATGCGCACGGACTCCTGGCGGCCGGTCTCCTGCAGGACGTCGCGCACGATCTGCCAGTCGTGGTCGGCGTGGTCGAGCCCGGCGCCGACGACCGTGGCGAAGGGCCCCGGGTTGCGGGCCAGGATGGCGCGGGCCACGGCGAAGTCGTCCGCGGCGTGCAGCGTCGCGACCGCGCCGGCGACCTCCGGCAGCAGGATCCGGCTGCGCCGCAGAGCGTACAGCCGCTCGAGGAACACCGTCAGCGCGACCACGGAGCACAGGCCGAGCGGGATCATCATGACGTTGCCGGCGCGGATCAGTTCCCACATGTCCAGTCCATTCCTTCGGCGAAGTCGCGCAGGGGAGGTCCGCCGCGGTTCAGCGGCGCGACCCGGCGGGTGGGAGTTCGTCCTGCGCAGAATAATGGAGCTTCACGGTCAAGACAAGCTCGGGGTCCGGGAAGTGCTCCGGCAGCGGCTTCAGCGGCGCGGTCGCGCGCAGCGCCGCCACGCTCGCCTGGTGCAGGGACTCGTGGCCCTGCTTCTCGACCACCTCCATGCCGGTGACCGCGCCGTCGGGCGCGACCACCAGCTTCACGACCGTCCAGCCGTCGATGACGCCGAGGTGGTAGGCGTAGGGCGGGATCCAGTTGGGCAGGAAGGCCCGTTTGAACGATTCCAGCCACGGCGCGAAGTCCCACTCGACGGTGCTGAGCTGAAAGTCCCCGAACTGGATCAGGTTCCCGGCGACGGGGCTGAAGGCGTCCTGCTCGTACTCGAAGCCGCGGTCGCCCGGATCGCCGCGGCGGTCGTCCAGCACCGACACCGCCCCGGTCACGGGCACCTCGACGAGATCCGGCGCCGTGGGCCGCTCGCCCTGCCCCCGGCTGGGCTGCTGCGTGCGGTCGGACTCGCCGCCACTGGCCGTGGCGCCGTCGGGCGTCTGCGGCAGATCGCGCCCCCTCTGCACCTGCTCGCCCTCGGCATCGCGGTCGCCGTCGGGCCGGCCGCCGCCGCCCTCGGGCGTCGCCAGGACGCGCGCGTCGGCGGGCTGGCCTCCCCGGCGCCGGGCAGGATCGCCACCTGGGGGAACTCGCCGGTGCGCTCCGCGCGCGGCGACGAGGTCTCCGTCCCGCCGGCGATCCGGTCCGCGGCGCGGCTGTCGCGCAGCGCCAGGAAGTCGGGCACCGCCGGCGGCGCCTCGGCCTGCTGCCGTTCCGGCACGCTCGTGTAGGCCGTGGGCAGCGTGACGGCGGGCAGCGCCGGGACGGCCGGTTCGGACTCCAGCACCACTTCGACGGTCTGCTCGCGGACGGCGGCCACTTCCTTTTCGCTCAGGGGGCGGAACAGGTCGAGATTCCAGGTGACGATCAGCAGCAGCACGTGCAGCGCCAGAGCGGCCAGGAAGGCCAGGATGGTGGGGCGGCGCTCGTGCACGGTTCTCCTTGACGTCGCCGGATGCGGTGAGGATCGTGGAACGCACCGAGACAGACCGCGCCCATCCCGCCGAAGGGTCTACCATGCACCGACCCGGTTCGCAAGACAACCGTCCAGCGGCAGCCGAGCGGATCGCCGGCGCGGTGGCGGACCTCCTGCACCGCCACCCCGAACGCTTCGAACCGGGCATTCCTTTGAGTTCGCTCACGACCCTGCGCATCGGCGGCGCCGCGCTCGGCCTCGCCAAGCTGCGGAACAGCGAAGATGCGCGCCGGTTCCTGGAAAATGCCCGCGAGGCGGAAATCCCCGCCGTCTGCCTCGGCGGCGGCAGCAACGTCCTGGCCGACGACCGCGGGTTCTGCGGGCTGGTCGGCGTCATGAGCGACCGGACCCTGGAAATCCGCGGCGACACCGTCCGGGCAGGCGCGGGCATCCCCTTCGACGAGCTGGTCGTCGGGAGCCTGCAGGCAGGGTTGACGGGGCTCGAGTTCGCGTCGGGCATCCCCGGCAGCCTGGGCCGGGCCCTGGTCGGCAACGCCGGCTGCTACGGGCACGAGATCGGCGAGTTCCTGCGCGAGGCCGTCGTGCTCAGGGAGGACGGACGCATCGAGACGGTCGGACCGGAGGCTTTCGCCTTCGCCTACCGTCACACCGCCTTCAAGGAACGTCGGGACGTCGTCCTGGAGGCCGTGCTGACGCTGGGGCGCGGCGACGTGGTCGCCGCCCTCGCCGAGCGCGCCGATCATCTGGCGTCGCGGCGCGCCAAGCACCCCGTCGACCTGCCCTGCGCCGGCAGCTGGTTCAAGAACCTGCCGCCCGCCGAACCGGGGGGGCGGCGGCAAGCCGCCGGGGCGCTGCTGGAGACCGTCGGGGCCAAGCGGCTGCGGGTCGGCGACGCCGGCGTCTTCGCCGGCCACGCCAACATCATCGTCAATCTGGGCCGCGCCCGCTGCGTCGACGTGCTGGCCCTGGCCGAGGCGATGCGGGCGGCCGTCCAGGACCGCTTCGGGGTCCGTCTCGAAGCGGAAGTCCGCCATCTGGCTTGGCTTGCAGATGCGGCCCGCCCGGACGATCCCTGGGCCATTCGGGGTTGACACCGGCCCGGCAAGATCCGACATTCACACCAACGGGTTCGCATCGCAACGGGACAGGAGCTGACCATGCATCAGAAACTGTTGGCCCTCGGATTGTGCCTGCTGGTGTTCTCCGCCGCGGGTGCCGCGGCGCAGGAACCGCCGAGCGCGGAGCCCACCTTCAACCTGCGCCACACCACCGTCGAGGAGCAGCAGGCGGCGCAGGTCGCGGAAGAGGTCCAGCAGGTCGAGTACGAGCCGATCATCGACGAGCGCACGCTCGAGGCCTCGGTCACGCTGGGCTTCTGGCTGCTCGACAAGACCCTCCTGCAGCACGACAACATCATCTACAAGTACACCGACGAGGACACCTACTACGGCGACGTCGCCATCAAGGGGCAGTCGGCCTTCAACCCGCAGGTGCGGTTGAACTACAACCTCTTCCCCTGGTTCTCGCTGGAGCCGGTCTTCGGCATCTCGGTGTCGGAGTACACGGCCACGGTGGGCCGCCCGCGGTCGCTCTCCAACCAGGCGGTCGGCGGGGGACGTGTCGCTCGAGGACCTCCCGGGCATCGGCGAATACGACGCCGAGAACCGCTCGATCATCACCCTGAGCACGGGCCTGAACGCCATCTTCTACCCCCACGACTACGGCAACTTCGCCAAGGGGCGCTGGCATCCCTACGTGCAGGGCGGCTTCACGCGCACCTGGCTCAGCATCAACTCCAACTATACCGACGAGAGCGCCAGCGCCTGGGATCTCAACGGCGGCGGCGGCATCAGGCTTGGTCGCGGACAAGCTCATCAGCGTCCGTTTCGAGGTCCTCTTCCATCACATGACGGTGGACTTCGCGCCGCGCGAAAATTTCCGCGTGCTGGACGAGGGCGAGACCCGGATCCCCGTCTGGGAGTACATCGAGGGCGTCGGCCCGCGGGAAGTGTCCGACTACACGTCGCAGACCCTCAACACGATGAGCTGGGCCCTGGGTTTCACGGCCAACTTCTAGATCCCGCCGTCGACCGGCATGCGTGAGGGCGGCCCCCCGGGGCCGCCCTTCCCTTTCTCCCTATGATCGACCGTCAGGCCAGCACGGCGAGCTGTTCGCGGCGGAAGGAGAGAGCCTCGACCACGTCGTCGCGGTTCGCGCGGGACCGGCCGCCGAGCGCGGCCAGGGTGCGCGCGACACCGGCGCAGCGCATCGACGAGCGCACGGTCATGCCCAGCGATGCGCCGGCCGTCTCGAGCAGGGCCGCCGCGGGGGCATCCAGCGCACGGCGCGCCTCCTCGAGGGATGTCGGGCGCCCGCGGGAACGACTCGTGAGACGCGCGTGGCCCGCTGCAGCGTCCGCGACCGCCAGTTCCCAGATCCGGCCCGGATCACCGATCCCGTCGCTGCGCAGAGGTTCTTCGGGTTCATCCAGTTCGGCAAAGAGGTCGATGCGGTCGAGCAGGGGACCCGACAACCGGCTGCGGTGGGCCAGGCGCAGCCGCTCCGAACACCGGCACTCGCGTCGCCGGCTGCCGTGCCAGCCGCAGCGGCAGGGATTCATCGCGGCGAGGAGCTGGAAGTCCGCCGGCCAGAACCGGATCCCGGCGCCGCGGACGACGGCGATGCGCCCCTCCTCCAGCGGCTCGCGCAACGCGTCCAGGACCCCGGGCGAGAATTCCGACAGTTCGTCCAGGAAGAGGATGCCGTGGTGGGCCAGCGTGACCTCGCCGGGGCGCAGCGACACACCGCCCCCGAGCAGCCCGGCGCGGGTCGCCGTGTGGTGGGGGGACCGGAAGGGCCGTCGCAGGTCCAACTCCGGCGACGACAGCAGCCCGGCGGCGCCGTGGATGCGCGCGACCTCGAGCGCTTCCGGCGCCGTCAGAGACGGCTGCAGCGTCCCCACCACCCGCGAGAGCTGGGTCTTGCCCGATCCCGGCGGTCCCACCAGCAACAGGTCGTGGCGTCCGGCCGCCGCCAGCACGGCCAGCCGGCGGGCGCGGGCGGGCACATGAGCCAGGAACGCCAGCAGGGATGGAGACGGCTCCCGGCGGCACGGCGGTGGCGAGGCAGGCACGATCGTCTCGAGGCAGCCCCTGCCCGCCCGCCAGCGCACCACGTCGGCCAGCGTCGATGCCGCCAGGATGGTCACGCCCGGCACCAGGGCCGCCTCCCGTGCCTGGCCGAGCGGCACCACGAACAGGCGCCGGCCCGTCGCGGCGGCCGCCGTCACGATCGCGAGCAGCCCCCTGACCGGGCGCAGGGCCCCGTCCAGGGACAACTCGCCGAGCAGCACGGCGTCGCCGCGCGCGCCCGGCTCCGCCCGCTCCGTGACGCCGCAGACGCCCACGGCGATGGCCAGGTCCACCGACGGACCCCGCTTCTCGACATCCGCCGGCGTGAGGTTCACCACGACCCGGCCCTTGGGCCAGGCCAGGCCGCAGTTGCGCAAGGCCGACAGGACCCGCTCGCGGCTCTCGCGCACGGCGGTGGACGGCAGGCCGACGAGCTGGAAGGACGGCAGGCCGCGCCCGGCGTCCACCTCCACGACCACCTCGAAACCGTCGATGCCGTCGAGCGAGCCGCTGCGGATACGCTGGATCATCAGTGCCTCCCCGCCCCTCTCCAGCGAATCGCGGGCCGCCGCGCCCGCGCGAAGCGGAATCGGCGCGCCGGCCGGGCCCGGACGCGGCCCGCGGTCGCCGGGACGACGCCGGCGCCCGCAGGGAGCGCTTCCCGCGGGCGACAACGGCCGACATACGAAGAGCCCGGGGTTTCCCCCGGGCTCTTCCTGTCCCTGCTTCGTGGAGGGATGCGGTGCGGTTCCTAGCGGAACAGCGTCTTGACCTGTCCCCAGCTGGCGTCCTCGTTGGGCGTCGGGTCGTACGGGAAGATGACCTTCACGCCGAACAGGTGGTGGTAGCCGGCCGGGACCGTGAAGAACGGGAACCAGGGCTCGGCGATGCCGGTGCCGGCGAAGGTCCAGTCGTTCAGCGGGTAGTCCATGCCGACCAGCGTGCCCAGCTCACTGCCGCCGTTCATGTCGCAGGTGCCGATGCCGGCGCCCGAGAACTGGCCGAAACCGAAGGGATCGTTCAGGTCCATGGTCCAGCCGTCGTCCACGGCGGCCTGCAGCAGCAGCGTGCCGTCGGTGAAGGTGGCCGGGGCCGCGTAGTTGCCCGCCGTGCCGCCGCCGATGGCGTCCTCGTAGATCCGCAGGGTGCCGCCGTCGAAGACGTAGTTCTTCGTCTGGGCGACCCCGTTGAAGACGTAGGTGTCGACGACCATGCCGGTGATGGCCACGGTGTACTGGTTGCTGGCGAAATCGACGGGGATCGGCGTGGGCACGCTGACCGGGGGATTGGCGATCCCGTAGACGGTCACCGTCGCGCCGGCCTGGTCGGTGCCGGGAGCGTACGCGGCGTAGCCTTCGAACGTGAACTCGACCTGCCCCAGAGCGGGGACGGCCGCGCACAGGGCCAGGGCCAGCGTCATCCCGATCACCCGGCTCCGGTTCAACTGCATTCTCTTCATGGCGCCCTCCTTCCGCTCGTTAACGGTACAGGTTCTTGACCCCGCCCCAGGACATGTCCTGAGTCGGGATCGTGCCGTCGTAGTAGATGTGGCCGTCGGTCTCCATGTCGTAGCCGTCGGGGATCGTGGCGTCGTTGAGCACGGTGCCCGCCAGGGTCAGCCCGTTGGGGTTCTGCAGCTCCTGGCCCAGCTCGGTGAAGTGGGTCCCGAGCTCGAACGTCAGCGTCCCGACGTAGCTGCCGATGCCGGTGGTCGGGTTGTAGGTCAGCGAGAAGTTGGTGAAGACGCCGTGCAGGTACACGTCGCCGTCGCTGAAGGTGGCCATCGCCAGGGGATCCGGCGGCGAGACGCCGTAGTCCGGCATCGTGTAGCCGCCCGCCAGGTAGGCCTGCGCGTAGACGTCGATGGTGCCGCCGGCGTAGTAGATCCGGAAGCTGCCGTTGCCGAGGTCCGCGGCGCCGCCGGACACCAGCCCGCCGATCACCCAGGTGTACTCGTAGTCGGCGGTGCTCCAGGTCAGCGGCGCGCTGATGTTGTCGACAAAGCCGACGCCCGCCAGCACGTCGCCGGCGACGCTCGGCGGGAAGCCGACCGCGCCGGGATCGTTGTCCGACTCGAAGAGGTAGCCGATGGTGTCCATCACGTCGCTCTGGGCCCAGGCCGACCCGGCGACGCACGCCAACACCAGCACTCCCGTCACCCACAATTTCTTCATGGTGTCCCCCGATTCGTCTGCGGCTGCGATGGCGCGGCCATGATGATGCGGACGATCCTATCGCACTGCGCTCGTTCGGTACGAAATTCCGGCCGCCTGATTCGCGGTCGGATCCGTCGCGCCGGGGCGGGTTCGAGCACTTCAAGCCTCGCGGTGCAGGGACCGCGACTCCACCACTTTACTGCCGGCCGCGTAGCCGGAGCAATGACAGAATAGGAAAAAATGCGGTAATTCTGCACCCGTCTGTGATTATGGATCAAAATTACGGAGGCTCCGTCAAGGAGGCCTCCGTGAATGCGGACGAGAATCGTGCGGTCGGCGTCCCCGAGGGGGGAACGACGACTACAGATCCTGGGGCGGACCGTCTTGCGGCCGTTGGCGATCGCGCGCTGCTCGGCCTTCTTGATCAGCTCGTTGACCTTGGCGTCGAGGGCGTCGTAGAACTCGCCGGAGACGTTGCACTGCGTGACGGCTTCCTTCGTCTTGCTCTTGCTGATGATCATGGTGGCCTCGATTCTCCTGAAGGGTGAAACCTCGGGCGACGGCGTCGCCCGGCGAAGGGATCGCATCGGGCAAGGTGGGATCTTGGCGAATCCGGCCCACGGTGTCAACGGGATTCGGTCGATGCGATTCGCCGCGCGCATGCATCCGCGCCCGCCGGCGGCCGCGGCGCGATCGCGGCACACAATGCCCTCGACAGCCGCGGGCGTCAAGGATAAGCTTCGCCGGACCGTTGCGCCGCGCCACGTCCCGCCAGGGGGAGCCGAATGGAGGAACCAGGACCGCCGGATGACGCGCGCCTCGACGCCTACCTGCGCGAGCACCGCGACCGCCACGTGTCGCAGCTCTGCGACTGGCTGCGCATCCCCAGCGTCAGTTCCCAGTCCGAGCACGACGCGGACACGCGCCGCGCGGCGGCGTTCATCGCCGACGAACTGCGCGGCCTCGGCCTGCACGTCGAGGTGATCGCCACCGAAGGCCACCCGCTGGTCTACGCCGAGACCGAGCAGCTCGCCGGCCGCCGGACGCTGCTCTTCTACGGCCACTACGACGTGCAGCCGACCGACCCCCTCGACCAGTGGCTCTCCCCCCCCTTCGAGCCCGAGGTCCGCGACGGCATCATCTACGCGCGCGGCGCCAGCGACGACAAGGGGCAGCTCTACACGCACGTCAAGGCGCTCGAGGCCTGGCTGGCCACGGGCGAGCCGCTGCCGGTGAACGTGAAGTTCATCATCGAGGGCGAGGAGGAGTGCGGCGGGCCGGCCGTCTACCGCTACGTCGAGCAGCACCCCGACCGCCTGGCCTGCGACGCGGTGGTGATCAGCGACACGAGCCTCTACGACGAGAAGACCCCGGCGATCTGCTACAGCCTGCGCGGCCTGAGCTTCATGCAGATCGACGTCGCGGGCCCCCGCGCCGATCTCCACTCCGGCAGCTTCGGCGGCGTGGTGCAGAACCCCGGCAACGCCCTGGCGGCGATCGTCGCGGGCCTCAAGGACCCCGACGGACGCATCCGCATCCCCGGCTTCTACGACGCCGTGCGGGAGCTCGACGACCAGGAGCGCCGGGCCTTCGCCTCCCTGGGCTTCACCGACGACGTGCTGCTGCGCGACACCGGCTCTCCGGCTCCCTTCGGCGAGCGCGGGTACACCACCCTGGAGCGCATGTGGGCCCGGCCCACCTGCGACGTCAACGGGATGTGGAGCGGCTACCAGGGAGAGGGCGCCAAGACGATCATCCCGGCGCAGGCCGGCGCCAAGGTCAGCATGCGGCTGGTCCCCGACCAGGATCCCGCAGAGATCGCCCGCCTGTTCGAGCGCCACGTCCGGCACGGCGCCCGCGGCGTCGTAGACGTCAAGGTGCCTACCTGCACGGGGCCTCGCCGGTGATGGTGCCCTCGCGCTTCGTCGATGAGCGCGCCCGCGCAGGCCTTGGCCCGCGGCTTCGGCCGCGAGCCCGTGCTCATCCGCGAGGGCGGCTCGATCCCGATCGTCGGGACCTTCCAGTCCTGCCTGAAGTCGCCCGTGCTGCTGCTCGGCTACGGCCTGCCCAACGACAACATCCACTCGCCGAACGAGAAGTTCCACCTCGAGAACTACTTCAACGGCATCGCCACCACCGCGGCCCTGTTCAGCGAAGCCGCTTCTGGGCTTGATCCCGCCCGACCTCGGCGACGACGGCGCGCCAGTTGGGGCGCCCCGTTTGACAGTTCCCGGCCAGCGTTAGGTTTTCGGCCCCGACGTCCCCTCTGGTCCAGTGGATAGGACACGCCCTCACGGCGGCAACACGGGTTCGAGCCCCGTGGGGACGCGCCAGCCCCTTCGGGCGCTCGCGACCGGATCCCCCCGCGCCCACCAGCGCGGCCCCGGCGATCAAGCTTCGCGCCGGTGGAAACCATGCGCCGCCCTTCCCGTTTATTATGTCCCAGGCGCGCAACAGCGCCGGAACCAATTCAACTTCAGCATGTTCAGGTGTTTTTAGCTTCTCCGCTTGCACAGTTTTTCTCCCAGGCGGGTCCGGGAACATCAGCACCTAGGTCCATCCCCAGCCCCAACTCACGCCCACGCCGTACCGGCCCAGCTGGAGTACTGCGCGCCAAGACAGGCCGCAAGGTCGGCGAGGCCAATCCCGACCACCTTGCCCCGACCAGGGCCACCCCCGCGCCGGTGCACCAGGTGAGGACCGACGCCCGGCGCCGTGGCAAACGCCGGCACCGCCTTCCCGTAGGATCCCCGTCACGCCGAACAGCAGGGCCGCGCAGCAGCCTGCCGACCAGAGTCCCTTCCAGGATGGCGGCACGTCGTCCTTTCCGCGCCGCAGCGACGAGGGCCGCCTCCCCGGCGAGGGAAGACGGCCCCTGGGGCGGCCCATGAGCGCCGTGTCCTAGCGGTAGATGCCCGTGACGCCGCCCCATGTGCGCGGCGTCGTTTTGCGGACGGGCCTGGCAGTTGCTCGCGTGCGCCCCCAGCAAGCCGAACGTGTCCAGACCGCGCTGCGGACCCACGTCGGGGCTGGCTCGAAGGCGTCGCTGGTCACGGGTCTGCCGCAGACGTCGATGCCGCGCATCGTGCGTGTGGTTACCGTCGTGCAGGGCTCGGTGCCCCAGGCCGCGCCGGGGTCGATGCCCACCTGGCCGATGCAGTCGACGACGGCGCCGTCGAGCTTCAGCACGACCGCGTCGTTGCCGTTGAAGTTCACGACGCCGCCGTTGATCAGCAGGTCGGCCTGCGATGTGATCGCCGCGACGGCGAGCGTGTGGCCGATGACGTGCACGTCGCCGTTGTGCAGGACGCCGCCGAGGGTGACCGTGCTGGTCGGCGTCAACCCGCCGTTGGCGTACAGCTCGACCGTGACCCGGGACAGGGCGACGTCGGCTCGGTGGCGTTGTAGATCTCCAGCGCCTTGTTGCTGCTGGTGCCTTCGATGTACTCGGAGAAGTAGAGGCAGGTGGACTGCGCGGCGGCGGTACCGGCGAGTCCCATCAGCAGAACCGCGGTCAGGGCGATCTTCAGCATGCGCATGGTGTCGATTCCTCCTGGTCGTGGGGTCGCTCGATGATGGCAGCGGGCAGCAACGACTGTCGCGACACCATCGCTGCGAGCTCAACTGTGCATGTGTCGATATTA
>JADJIV010000023.1:0-60235 GCA_016706845.1 bacterium | reverse complement strand
ACGCGGCCGGCCCGGTCCAGCGGCACGCCGAGCGCACGGCCGATCGGCGATGCGGCGACACCCGCCGCCCACAGGATGGTTTCGGCCTCGATCGTGCCGGCTTCGCGCGTGATCACGCGGCCGGCCTCGATCCGCGTCACCAGGGTCCCCAGACGCACCTCCACGCCGAGATCGCGCAACGACGCGAACGCATGTGCGCGCAGGGGTTCTGGAAACGCGGCGAGGACCGAGGAGGCCCCCTCGATCAGGACGATGCGCGCCGACTCCGGTCGAATCGCGCGGAATTCCTTCTTCAGCGCGTGCCGCGCGATCTCGGCAAGCGATCCGGCCAACTCGACGCCCGTGGGCCCTCCCCCGACGACCACGAAGGTCAGCAACCGGCGCTGCTCCCCGGCGTCGCTGGTCCGCTCGGCGCGCTCGAAGGCCATGAGCACCCGTCGCCGGATCGCCAGCGCATCGTCGAGAGTCTTCAGGCCCGGGGCATGAGCCTGCCACGCGTCGTTGCCGAAGTAGGCGTGCGTCGCGCCGGTCGCGACGATCAGCGCGTCGTAAGGCACCTGCCCGATGTCGAGGTGCACGCTGCGTCCCGCGACGTCGATCGCCTGCGCCTCACCCAGCAGGACCTGCACGTTGCGTTGCCCGCGCAGGATGTAGCGGATCGGCGACGCGATATCTCCGGGCGACAGCCCGGCAGTCGCCACCTGGTACAACAGGGGCTGGAAGACGTGGTGGTTCTTCTTGTCGATCAGGACGACATCGACGGGGGCGCGGCGCAGCGAGCGGGCGGCCCACAGACCGCCGAAGCCCCCGCCGAGCACGACAACACGCGGATGCCCCGAGGCCCGCAGGGGCACATGCGGGCGGTCGCACGGCGATACCGACACGGGTTCGGGACGTGGGGTGGGCTCGTCCATGGGTCCAGCCGATGCCGGCATGCCGTCACGCTCCTGTGAGCCGGACAGGGAGTCGTCCCGCACCCCTCATTCGCGGGGTGAGCCTGCTGATGATCGATGCGTGCCGGGCCAGCCACGGCATCCCGCTTCATCACCGCCTCGAGTATCGCCCTCGGCGACACCCAATATAACGTTGCCCCAGCGCGGCCGTTATTCGGGCACGGGATCGGCATCGGATTCAGCACTGCCAACCGGGCGCCAGGTTCTATTGATTGAGCGGGGTTCCATTATGATTGCGCCGGCCTCGGCCCTATCCTTGTATGTTGTTATTTATTAACAGCTTATGAAATGGAATCAATAATGCTCCTGTACTCGGTCGTGCCTGGCGCTTTCCAGGCAGGGATGTCCACCGGAACTCGAGGAGCATGCTGTGGCCGAAACTACCCTCAAAGGCAAAGCTGTTCAGACTCGTGGCCCCCTTCCCCGGAAGGGGAAAGCCGCTCCACCCTTCAGCCTGGTGAAGACGGACCTGACCCAGACCGGTCTGGACGACTACGCGGGCCGGCGCTTGGTGCTCAACATCTTCCCCAGCCTCGACACACCCGTCTGCGCCACCAGTGTCCGGAAGTTCAACACCCTGGCGGGCAGCATGCCCAACACCACCGTGCTTTGCGTATCCGCAGATCTGCCCTTCGCCGCCCATCGCTTTTTGACCGCCGAAGGTCTGGACGATCTCGTGTCGGCCTCGTGTTTCCGCAATCCGGAATTCGGCGAAAGCTACGGCGTGACCATGATGGATGGCCCGCTGCGCGGACTGTTGGCTCGTTCCGTCGTGGTCGTCGATGAACACGGTGTCGTCATCCACACGGAGCTGGTGCCCGACATCGGCCAGGAACCGGATTACGACGCGGTCGAAGCGGTCCTGACTCAGTCATGAGCTGACGGATCATTCATGAATCGGCGACGATCTCGTCGCCGATGTCAGCGAGAATCCCCGTCGGGGCAAAGCAGGCCGCCAACGCCTGCTGCTGCATCCACCGCTCCTCGACCTCCAAAAGCCCGAGCAGCTTCCGCGCCCTCGCGTACTCCCCGCGCAGACTGAGCCCGAACAACGCCGGATCATCGGTGTTCAGGCAACAAGACACCCCCGCCTCGAGAAACGCCCGCAACGGATGCTCCTCAAACCTGGCGACAGCCCCGGTCGCCACGTTGCTGCCCGGACAGAGCTCCGCGAACACCCCCGCTCCCGCCATCATCGCCAGCACCTCCGGCGCTCCCCCCGCCGCCGTCGCGTGCCCGATCCGCTGCGCCCCGGCCAGCACGGCGTCGCGCACCGACGCCGCCCCGCCGGTCTCCCCGGCGTGCAGCGTCGTGCCGAACCCTTCCCGCGCCGCCGCCGCCAGCAGCGGCGCGAAGTCGCCGGCCGGCAACGCGGTCTCGTCCCCGCCCACCCCAAAGGCGACGACCCCCAGCCCGGGCCCGCACCGCAACGCCGCCTCCAAGGCCTTCCAGGCCGCGTCCACCCCCCACTGCCGCACCGCGTCGGCCTGCCACAGCATCCGGACACCTTGCTGCTGCGCCACCTGCGCCGCGGCCTCGTGCAGCGCAAGCTGGACCGGCTCCGTCGCCACGCCCTGGCGGTGCATGACCCCGTACCCCACGGTCACCTCGGCGTAGATCACCCCCTGCCCGGCCAGGGCCGCCCCGAGCCCGAGCGCCGCCTCGTGGTAATCCCGCGGCGTCCGCAGCAGGGAGACGACGGCCTTGTAACGTTCCAGGAACTGGGCGAACCCCACGACCGGCAGGTAGCGGGTCCCGTCCGGCGTCAGGCAGGCCGCCGGCACCCCAGGCTGCCCGTAGCGCTCCGCGAGGGTCCGCAGCAGCTGTGGGGACAGGGAACCTTCCAGGTGGACGTGGAGTTCGAGGAGGGCCCGTCGACGGTCCCGGACTTGCTCTGACATGGATACTCCCAGGAAGGCTGGCATCTTGCCCCGGGATGGGTAATTTTACCCAGTTCGTCAACAAGAAATGACTTGATCAAACCGGTGTCCGACGGTCATCTTGGGCCATCAACCCGCCCCTTGCAAGGAGGCTCGCCCTGCTCCGTTCCATCACCCAGCGCCGTTCCTTCGCCCTCGCGGCGATATTCTCTTCGGCTGCCGTGCTTTATGCACTGGCGGACATCCTGCCATCGGCCCCTCCCTCGAGCTTCAGCGGCGACCACGCCGCCGTTCTGCTCGATCCCGGCTACCGGTCCGACTCCCGCCCGGAGGCCGACAGCGTCGACCCCTCCCTCCCCGCGTCCATGATCGGCTACGACGTCGGCAGCCTGCCCGAACTACCCGCCGAGGCGGCCGAGCGCCAGCTCGTGCTGAAGCGCAACGAGACCTTCTACGACGCCCTGCGGGCCCTCGGCGGCGACCATGACGACATCATCGCCCTGGTGCAGTCCTGCAAGCCCTACCGCAACCTCGGCAAGGTCCGCCGCGGCGACGTCTTCCACTACGCCATGGGCCCGGGCGGCCAGGTCGAGCGCCTGCGCTTCGACCTCGAGGACCAGGAGTCCTACATCACGATGCAGCGCCGGGCCGACGGCTCGTACGAAGCCTTCGAACTGACCTACCCGGTCGAACACATCCCGACCGTGGTCTGCGGCATCGTCAACGCCTCGCTGTTTGAGAGCCTGCAGGACGCCGGCGCGCCGGCCGCCCTGGCCTCGAAGCTGGGCGACATCCTGGGCTGGGAGATGGACTTCCGCCGCGACATGCGCCGCGGCGACACCTTCCGCGTGCTGTACGAGGAGATCCGCCGCGACGGCAAGTTCCTGCGCACGGGCCCGATCCTGGCCGTGGAGTACAACAGCGCCGACCACGCGCACCGCGGCTACCGCTTCGTGCAGCCCGACGGCAGCATCGGCTACTACAACGAGGAAGGCCTCAGCCTCGAGAAGCAGCTGCTGCGGGCCCCCCTCGAGTACGCCCGCATCTCCAGCGAGTTCTCGTCGCGGCGCCTGCACCCGGTGCACGGCCGCTACATGCCCCACTACGGCGTCGACTACGCCGCGCCCGTCGGCACGCCGGTGCGCGCCGGCGGCAACGGCGTGGTGGCCGAGGCGGCGTTCGAGGGCGGCAACGGCCGCTACGTGAAGATCGTGCACAGCAACCGCTCGTACGAGACCTACTACCTGCACCTCTCGCGCTTCGCCGACGGCGTGCGCCGGGGCGCGCGGGTGCGCCAGGGCGAGGTCATCGGCTACGTCGGCGCCACGGGCACCGCGACCGGCCCGCACCTGGACTACCGCGTGCGCAAGGACGGCACCTGGGTCAACCCGCGCACGCTGAAGCTGCCCGCGTCGGAGCCCATCGAGCGCGAGCACCTGGCCGCCTACCAGGCCACCGCGGCCCTCTACAGCTACTGCCTGGGCTCGCAGCCCGCCGGCAGCGGCACGCACGTGATGGCGGCGATGATGCCGCTGGTGCCCGTCGCGGACGGCAACCTGGTGGCCTCGCTGACCCAGCCCTCGTCCTGAGGCGGGTTCAGCGGCCCCCGGCGGCCGCGAGCAGGAGGGTGCGCAGGGTCGTCAGGATCTCCGCCTCGATCGTGAACAGGGCGCCCCGTCGGGCGCCCTTTCGCTTGCCGGCAAGGTCCCCACCAGGGCCGCGGCGCTCCCGTCGGCCACGCCCAGCCGGACCTGCGCCGTCGCGGCGGCCGGCAGGTCGGGCGAGGCCGGCAGCCAGGCCGTCAGGACGTAGACGGGCCCTCCCCCGTCCAGCGGGTCGCGGGTCGCGGCCGCCGGCGAGCGGACGTCCAGGATCTCCGTGCGGTCGAACAGCACCACGACGTCGCCCGCCAGCTCGTCGAGCCGGGGCAGTCCGGCCGGCCGCGCCACGCGCCAGCCGTCGCCGGATTTCACGGCCAGCAGCTCGCCGAGCCCCGGCGACGCCAACGCGAACGAGTCCGCGGCCGCCAGCGTGGCGGTCAGCAACCCCAGGTGCAGGCACGACGGCAGGTCGGGGCTCCAGCTGCGCTGGAGCTGGTCGGTCATGACCAGGGGGGCGCGGCCGCCGTCGCGGCGTCCCCGGACGTGCTCGTCACCGGCCGGCCCGGTGAAGGCGACTTCGTGCCGCCGCCCGTCGGAACCGGAAGCGATCACGACGAGCTCCGCCGTTTCTTCCGCCGCCGCCGCGCCGAACTCCAGGACCCGGACGTCCGCCAGCAGCGACAGCAGGTTGCGCAGGGCATGGTCGCGCGCCCGGTACCAGACGACGCCGTCGGCCTCGCGCCGGCGGTCGTCGCGATGGGTCTGGTAGCGCTGCGCGGCGACGGCCCGGTCCAGATCGTCGGCCGGCCGGCGCAGCCACCAGCGCCCGTCGCCGTCGCGCACGAAGACGTCGGCCACGGGGGTGTCCCTGCCCTGCACGCGCACGGTGTCGATGGCCGCAGCATCGAAGAGCGGCCACAGGTCGCGGGCCCGCAGGGCGTCCGGCAGCGTGGCCAGGAACGAGGGCAGGGCCGCGGCCACCATGAAGACCCGGCCATTCCCGTCGTCGCGCACGTAGCTGTGGCCCGTGACGGGGTTGCGGCGGCCGATCGTCACGGCGCCGCGCCCGTCCGGCGTCGCCACCTCCAGCCGCCAGGTGTCCGGTCCATCCAGCCCGTAGGCCGGGTCCCGCGCGTCGCCCGCGATCGCGTCCGAGCTTTCCGTCGTCTGCAGGATCTCGATGAGGCGGGCCACCGACCGGGGATCCGGGGTGTCCCGGACGTCCCCGTCCAGGTTCCAGCCCCGCGCCGTGCGCTCCAGCACCACGCGCCGGTCCGGCCCGCGGATCTCGCAGGACTGCAGCGCGTCGAGCGGGAAAGGGAAGAGGCGGCCGGCCTCGTCCCGCGGGCCGCCGCCGCGCAGGTAGAGCAGCGTCGCGATCGCCAGGACCGGCAGCAGGATCCAGAAGCCGCGGGGCAGCAGGCCGAGTCGGAAATTCATCGCTGGCCTCCGGCGTCCGGGCGCGCTGGCCGGCGGACGGGTCAGTGGTGGCGGCGGCGGCGCACGACGGCCACCGTCGCCAGCAGGCCGACGAGCAGGGGCCAGACCGCGATGCAGATCCAGCCCGCCAGCCGGCGCTGGGCGGCGGTGAGCACCAGGGGTTCGCCGCCGGTGCCGGGGGCGCGCGTCGCGATCAGGACCTGGTCGCGGGACAGCCAGCCCAGGGTGTTGAGCAGCAGGTCGCGGTTGCCGTAGAGGTTCAGGGTCGAGTTGGCCGCGAAGTCGGCGTCGCCGAAGACCACGAGGCGGGAGTCCTGCGGCTCGCGGATCACCGAGCGCGGCTCGTCGGCGTCGGCGCTCTCGATCTCGCGCAGCCGGCGGGTGACCTCGGTGTCGGCCGGAGTCTCGGGCGTCGCGAGGGGATCCGGCGCGGCGGACGGGTCGCGGTCCACCGTCAGCGCGACGGCGAAGGGCAGCGGGCCGGCCTGATCGAGACCTTCGTCGAAGACCGGGCGTCCCCGCGCGATGGCCGCCGGATCGGCTTCCGACCAGCTGCTCTCGTCCGAGAGGATGAGCGTGCGGGCATCGACGCCCCGCATGGTCGCGGCCAGCGGCGCGAGCGACTGGCAGAACGGGAACAGCGTGACCATCCCCTCGAGCCCGCGCGTGATCTCGTGCGGGCCGTAGGCGTCGGTGACCATGAACAACTCATCGACGCGCAGCTGGGCGTTGGCGCGCGAGGCGGTGACCAGGAAATCGCCGCGCAGGCCGACGTTGAACCGGCTCAGCCACTCTGCCAGGGACACGGGGGTGCCGGGGTCGAGCATCAGCAGCAGCGCGCCGCCGCGCGCCACGAAGCGGTCGAGGGCCGCGAGCTCGGCCGCCGAGAACTCGGTGCGGGGGCTGGCCAGCGCCACGACCGCCGCGTCGGCGGGGATCTCCGGCGCGGCGGGCAGCAGCAGGGTGCGCAGCACGTAGCCCTCGCGGCCGACGGCGTCGGCGCAGGCGGACATGCCGGTGCGGTCGCGGTCGTCGAGCCGACGCTCGCCGTGGCCCTGGATGTGGTAGATGACGGGGCGCGTCCCGCTGACGACGCGGTAGACCGCGTTGACCAGCGCGTTCTCGTCGGGGTCCAGCAGGCTGCGGCGGCGCTCCCCGGAGGTGACGACGACGGACCGTTCGGTGGTCACGCCGTATTCCTGGACGCGCGCGAGGTCGGTCTCGGGATCGAAGATACGGTACGCGAGACCCGGCATGCGGTCTTGGAACGACGCGAGCATGGCCTCGACGGCGCGGCGGCGCGGGTCCAGGGGCTGGTAGAAGGCCGCGACCTCGACGTCCCGGTCCAGGACCGACAGGACGCGCAGCGTCTGCGGGGACAGGCTGTTGCCGCGGTCGCGGGTCCAGTCCCAGACCAGCGGCGCGCGCGCGGCGAACAGGTCCAGCACCACGAGCAGGGCCGCCAGCGCCAGGGGCGTCGCCCACCGCGCGGCGCGGCGCGCGCCGGCGAGCCGGCGCCCCGCGAGCGCGGCCGAGCTGGCGGCCAGGCCGAGCGCCGTCCAGCCCGTGAAGTACAGGAGGTCGCGGGCGTCGACGGCGCCCCGCGCGAAGCGCGCGAAGCGCTCGGGCAGCGACAGGCGGCTCGCCAGCGGCGCCAGGGCGTCCGCCAGGTAGGGCTCGAGGTTGCCGGCGGTGAACAGCAGCGTCAGGAAGGAGAACGACAGGATGTAGCTGACGATCTGGTACGGCTGCAGCGTCGAGAAGAAGAGGCCCCAGGACGCCATCATGGCCGCGGCCAGGGCCAGCCCCAGCAGCGCCGCCGCCAGCGCGCCGAGGTCGGGCGCCGCCAGGCTGCTGAGCATCAGCAGGTTCGCGCACGCCGCGGCCAGCAGGATCAGCCCCAGCGCCCAGGCCGCGGCGAACTTGCCCGCCACCCACGTCGGTTCGGACACGGGGTACGTCATCACCAGGCCGTAGCGGCCGGAGCGGTACTCCTCGGCGAAGAGGCGCATCGTGATCGCCGGCATGACGAACATCAGGAACAGGACCATGCCCGAGACCAGGGGCTGCACGACGCCGGCCGTCAGAGTGAACCCCTCGCGCAGGCTCTGGCCCGAGGACAGGGCCGAGCGCGACAGCGCGTCGTACTCCAGCAGGATGTTGATGAAGGAGATCCCGGTCAGCAGCAGGAAGGCGACCGCCGCCACGGGCGACACGGCGCTGCGCAGGAAGGAACCGGTCTCCCGCAGGGCGATGGCCCGCAGCGCCCGTTTCACGGCGCCTCCCCGGCGCGGCCGCGCGCGGACCCGGTCAGGCGCAGGTACAGCGCCTCGAGGTCGCCGGCGCCGGCCAGGTCGCCGGGGCCCGCCTCGGCGACGAGCCGCCCGCGGTCGATGATCAGCACCCGGCTGCAGGTGCGCGCGATCTCGCCGAGGATGTGGCTGCTCACCAGCACGGTCCGCTCGCCGCGGAAGCCCAGGATCAGCTCGCGGATCTCGACGATCTGCGAGGGGTCCAGGCCCGAGGTCGGCTCGTCGAGGATCAGGATCTCGGGATCCCCGATCAGGGCCTGGGCCAGGCCCACGCGCTGGCGGTAGCCCTTCGACAGGTTGCCGACCAGGCGCCCGCGCACGTCCCCGACGCCGGTGCGGTCGACGACCGCGTCGAGGTGCGCCGGCAGGCCCGGCGTCGGCACGCCCTTCAGTTCGGCCGTGAAGCGCAGCAGTTCGTCCACCGTGGCGTCGGGGTACAGGGGCACGTTCTCGGGCATGAAGCCCAGGCGGCGGCGCACCTCGTCGGGCGCCTCGGTCACGTCGTGGCCGGCCACCCGCGCCGCACCCGCCGTCGGCGGCAGGGTGCAGGTGAGGATGCGCATGGTCGTGGTCTTGCCGGCGCCGTTGGGCCCGACGAAGCCCACGATCTCGCCCCGCTCCACCCGGAAGGTGAGGCCGTCGAGGGCCCGGACGCTCCCGAAGGTCCTGGTCAGTCCGGCGGCCTCGATCATCGCGCTCCCGTCAATCGCGGCACCAGCGCAGCAGCGTGGCGCCCCAGGTGAAGCCGGCGCCGAAGCTGACCAGCACCACGTAGTCGCCCTTCTTCACGCGGCCCTCGTCGCAGGCCACCTTCAGGGCCGAGGGGATGCTCGCCGAGGTGGTGTTGCCGAAGCGGTCGATGGTCACGGCCACCTTCTCGTCGGGCAGGCCCAGGCGCTTCTGCGCGGCCTCCATGATGCGGATGTTCGCCTGGTGCGGCACGAGCAGTTGAATGTCGGCGGGGGTCAGGTGGTTCCGCTCCAGGACCTCCAGGGCGACGTCGGCCATGCCGCGCACGGCGAAGCGGTAGACCTCCTTCCCCTCCTGGTAGATGTAGTGCATGCCGGCGCGCACGGTCTCCTCGCTGGCGGGGTTCAGGCTGCCGCCGGCCTTCATGTGCAGGTGCTTGCCGCCCGAGCCGTCGATGTAGTGGACGGCGTCGACGATGCCGCCCAGGGCCGGGTCGACCGCCTGCACGACGACCGCGCCCGCGCCGTCGCCGAACAGGATGCAGGTGTTGCGGTCGGTCCAGTCGACGATGCTGCTCATGACCTCGGTGCCGACCACCAGGGCCGTCTTGACCGCGCCGGTCTGCACCTGCGCGCGGGCGGCCTGCAGGGCGAAGATGAAGCCGCTGCAGGCGGCGCTGATGTCGTAGCCCCAGGCCTTCTTCGCGCCGATCAGGTCCTGGATGACGCAGGCCGTGGACGGGAACATCATGTCCGGCGTGACGGTCGGCACCAGGATCAGGTCCACGTCCTCGGGGGCCACGCCGGCGTGCGCCAGGGCCGCCTGCGCCGCCAGCGCGCCGTGGTGGGAGGCGGGGACGCCGCGCTCGACGAGCCGGCGCTCGCGGATGCCGGTGCGCTCGACGATCCAGGCGTCCTCGGTCTCGACCATCTTCTCGAGATCGGCGTTGGTCAGGCGCTTCTCGGGGAAGCTCATGCCCAGACCGGTGATGCCCGCGGTCAGCAGGGTGGGTGCGCTCATCGGTGGTTCCTTTGTTGGCGCGGTGCGGGCGCCGTCCCGCAGCGGAGGCGTTCGCGCAGGGCGGGCGTTCGGCCCGTCCGCTGCAATGCAAAGCCTTCGCAAGCTCTCTGTCAACCCCGGCTTGGCCCGGCTCGCGAAGAGGCCCCTGGACCGGGTGGTCCGGGGCCTCTTCGGCGTGCGTTCACCGGTACTGGGGGGGGCTCAGCCCTCGGGCGGGGCCGCTTCGCGGCGCGGCTGCGCGGGCTTGCGCGCTGCGGCTCGGTGGACCAGCCGTCCGAGGATCGCCATGTCCGCGTTGTCGCCGCGGCGGGGGCCGTCCAGCTTCAGGACGCGCGTGTAGCCGCCGGGGCGGTCGGCGTAGCGGGGGCCCAGCACGTCGAACAGCTTCTGCAGGACCACCGGGTCGGTGAGCTTGCGCGCCGCCATGCGCCGCGAGTTGAGGTCGCCGGCCTTGGCGTAGGTGATCAGCCGCTCGGCGATGGATCGCGCGTCCTTCGCCTTCTCGGTGGTGGTCTGGATCCGCTCGTGGCGGAACAGCTCCGTCACCATGTTGCGGAACATCATCTTGCGGTGGCTGGCGGTGCGGCCGAACTTCCGCCCTCTGACCTTGTGACGCATGATTCCATCCTTTGTCCGCCGGCCGTGGCCGGGTCTGCGGCGCGGCTCGCGCCGGCCCTGGTCGGTATTCTCTTAGGCGTCCCGGTTGCCGGGCCGGACCTTCTCGGCGATCTCCGGATCGAACGACATCCCGAAGGCGAGGTCCATGCCCTCCAGGATCTCGGTGATCTCGTTCAGGCTCTTGCGCCCGAAGTTGCGGAACTTGAGCATCTCCTGCTCGCTCTTGGTCACCAGGTCGAAGAGGGTCAGGATCTTGCCGGCCTTCAGGCAGTTCGCCGAGCGGACGGACAGCTCCAGCTCCTCGACGTTGCGCGACAGCAGCTCGACCAGGCGCTCCTGCTCCTCGTCGATGTCGTCGCCGCGGGCGTCGATGGGGCCCTCGTCGAAGTTGATGAAGAGCTGGAAGTGGTCCTTCAGGATCTTCGACGCGAACGCGATGGCGTCCTCGGGGCGCACGCTGCCGTCGGTGGTGATGCCCAGGACCAGCTTCTCGTAGTCGGTGCGCTGGCCGACGCGCGTGTCCTCGACCCGGTAGCTGACCTTCGTCACGGGCGAGAAGTTGGCGTCGAGCCGGATCACGCCGATGACCTCGTCCGGCACCTGGTGCTGCTCGCGCTCGACGTAGCCGCGGCCGGTGTCGATGTAGATCTTGCCCTTGAAGTTGCCCGGCTCGGTGATCGTGCAGATCACGTGGTCGGGGTTGAACACCGACAGCTCGGGGTGGCCGCTGATCATGCCGGCGGTGACCGGCCCCAGCTTCGAGGACGAGATGGTGGCCCAGTGCGCCGGCGCGTCGGACAGGTGGAACACCACCTGCTTGAGGTTCAGCACGATGTCGGTCATGTCCTCGAGCACGAACGGCAGCGTGCTGAGCTCGTGCTTCACGCCGTCGATCTGCACGGCCGTGATGCTGTGGCCGTGGATCGAGGACAGCAGGGTGCGCCGCAGCGCCGTGCCGAGCGTATGGGCGAAACCCCGCTCCAGGGGGGCGATCACGAGCTCGGCGTAGGACGCCGTCTGGGTCTCTTTCACGATCTGGACGCCCTCGGGCATCAACATGTTGATCCACTTCATAGCCTGGTTCATCCCCTGCCAGCGGGTACGGCCGCGCCGTCCGGCGGCGCGGCGTGTCGGTCGAACGACGATCGCCCCGGTTACATCCGGCGGCGCTTGGACGGGCGGCAACCGTTGTGCGGGATGCGCGTCACGTCCTTGACGCGCGTCACGTCGAGCCCTTCGGCCTTCAGGGTGCGGATGGCGGCCTCGCGGCCGGAGCCGGGCCCGCGGACCCAGATCTCGACCTTGCGCATGCCGTTGTTGAGCACTTCCTGGGCGCAGAACTTGGCGGCCAGCTGGGCGGCGAAGGCCGTCGACTTGCGGCTGCCCTTGTAGCGGCCCTGGTGCCCGCCGGACGACCAGGTGATCACGTTGCCACCCATGTCGCTCATCGTGATGATCGTGTTGTTGAAGCTCGACTTCACATGGGCAACGCCATGGATCTCCAGCTTCTTCTTGACCTTGCGGCCCTTACGCTTGTCCTTGGGACCAGCCACTCTCGCTTACCTCCTGCAGACTACTTCTTCTTCGCGCCGGGACGGGTCTTCGGGCCCTTGCGGGTCCGTGCGTTGTTCTTCGTGTTCTGCCCGCGACAGGGCAGCTTGCGCCGGTGGCGCAGCCCTCGGTAGCTGCCGATGTCCATCAGCCGCTGGATGTTCATGCTGATCTCGGTCCGCAGCGTACCTTCGACCTGGTAGTCCTTGTCGATGATGCCGATGATGCGACGGGTGTCGTCCTCGGAAAGATCGCGGGTCTTGGTCTCGGGGCTGATGCTCGCCTTCTCGCAGATCTTGCGCGCGCGGTGCGGCCCGATCCCGTAGATGTACGTCAGGGAGGTGCTGATCCTCTTCTCGTTGGGGATGTCAACACCGGAGATTCGTGCCACCTCGGCTCCTTTCGTCTTCCTCGCCCGGGGCGCCGCGGCCGTTTGCCGCCCGCGTCCCGGTCACGCTCAGCCCTGTCGCTGGTTGTGGCGTCGGTTCTCGCAGATCACCCGAACCACGCCTTCGCGGCGGATGATCTTGCACTTGTCACAGATCTTCTTCACGGACGTGCGGACCTTCATGACGTCTCCTCCGGGCCCCGGGGGCCGCTACTTGTACCTGTACGTGATCCGACCGCGCGTCAGGTCGTAGGGCGAAAGCTCGACGGTCACCTTGTCGCCGGGCAGGATGCGGATGAAGTGCATGCGCATCTTCCCGACGTGGGCCAGCACGACGTGCTTGTTCTCCAGCTCCACCCTGAACATCGCGTTCGGCAACGCTTCGACGACGGTACCCTCGACTGTGATTCCCTCTTCCTTGGCCATGGTCAGCTCCCGTCGGCGGCGGACTCCCCCGCGCTCAGCGCAGGGTCAGCACCCGCGGCCCGTCCGCCGTGACGGCCACAGTGTGCTCGAAATGGGCGGACAGTCGGCGGTCTGCGGTCGCGATGGTCCACCCGTCGGCCGCCGTGACGACCTGCTTGGCGCCCGCGTTGATCATCGGCTCGATCGCCAGCACCAGTCCCGCCTCCAGCACCGGATCCGGCAGCACGCGGCTCCGGAAGTTGGGCACCTGCGGTTCCTCGTGCAGGCGCCGCCCGATGCCGTGGCCGACCAGGGTCTCGACCACCGAGAAGCCCGCGGCCCGCGCGTGCGTTTCGACCGCGACGCCCAGGTCCGAGATCCGCTTGCCTGGCCGCGTCTGCGCGATCGCGAGCTCCAGGCATTCCCGGGTCGTCCGCAGCAGCAGTTCCGCCTCTTCGCTCACGCGGCCCACGGCGAAGGTCTCGGCCGAGTCGGAGTGCCAGCCGTCGCGGATCAGCCCGCAGTCGACCCCGACGATGTCCCCCTCGCGCAGCGCGCGGGGACCGGGGATCCCGTGCACCACTTCCTCGTTCACCGAGATGCAACAGGTCGCCGGGAACCCGTTGTATCCCCTTGAAGGAGGGCAGGCAGCCCGCCTCGACGATGAGGCGCTCGGCCAGGGCGTCGATCTCGGCGGTGGTCACGCCGGGCCCGACGATCTTCCCCAGCTCCCGGAACACCTCCGCCAGCACGGCGGCGCTGGCCGCCATCTTCTCGATCTCCGCCGGTGTCTTGAGCCTAGCCCGCTGCTGCGAGGACACTGGCGATCCTTTGGGTCACGTCGTTCGGCGATCCCAGCCCGTCGACCCGCTCGAAGCGGTAGCGCGCGGCCAGGACGTCCTTCGCCGGCCTGGTCTTCTCGCGGAAGACCGCGAGCCGGTTGCGCACCGTCTCCGGGCGGTCGTCCTCGCGCATGGCCAGGTGGCCGTCGCAGACCCGGCAGTCGTCGCCCTCGACGGCCGCCCCGGCGGCGGTCACATGGCCGCAGGTGCTGCAGGTCAGCCGGCCCGAGAGCCGCCGCACGATCTCATCGTCCGGCACGTGGATCTCCAGCACGATCGGCTCGTCCGCTCCCAGCTCGGCCACCAGGGCGATCAGGCCCTCGGCCTGGGGGGCCGTGCGCGGGAAACCGTCCAACAGCCAGCCCGAGCTTCCCGCCGGCACTCCCGCCAGCGATTCGCGGATCAGCACCATCATCAAGTCGTCAGGCACCAGCTGCCCGGCCTTCAGGATCGCCGCGGTCTGGCGCACCAGATCCGGGTTGCCGGCGGTGCCGTCCGGGCCGAACCCGTCCCGGACGCAGGCCCTCAGGATCGCGCCGGTGGAGACGTGCCACAGCCCGCGGCTGCCGGCCAGGCGCTCGGCCTGCGTCCCCTTCCCCACGCCGGGAGGGCCCAGAAACACCACGTTCAGCGCCAAAGCGCCCTACCTCCTGGCCCGCAGCCTGCCCTTGGACATGAATCCGTCGTAGTGGCGCATGACCAGGTGCGACTCGATCTGCTGCAGCGTGTCCAACGCGACGCCCACGACGATCAAGAGGCCGGTGCCGCCGAAGTAGAAGGGCACGTTCAGGAGGCGGATCATCATGTCGGGCATGATCGCGATCACGGCCAGGAAGAAGGCCCCGGGCAGCGTGACGCGGGTCAGCACCCGGTCGATGTACTGTGCGGTGTGCTTCCCGGCACGCACGCCGGGAATGAAACCGCTGTTCTTCTTCATGTTGTCCGCCAGATCCACGGGGTTCAGGATCACGGCGGTGTAGAAGTAGGTGAACAGGATGATCAGCGCCGAGTACGAGAGGTAGTAGACCGCGTGGCCCGGCGAGAAGATCGTGGTCAGCGTGTTCACGAAGGCGTTGTCGCCGAAGAACGAGCTCAGCGTCCCGGGGAACATGATGATCGACTGGGCGAAGATGATCGGGATCACGCCGGCGGTGTTGACCCGCAGCGGGATGTGCGTGTTGGCCCCGCCGTAGACGCGCCGGCCGACGATCTTCTTCGCGTACTGCACCGGGATGCGGCGCTGCCCCTGCGTGATGGCGATGATCCCGGCGATGACCGCGACCATGAAGACCGCCACGATCAGGCCCACGGCCACGTGCAGGCCGCCGCTGCGCAGCTGCTGGAACGTGTTCAGGACGTCCGTCGGGTAGCGGGCGATGATGCCGATGAAGATGATCAGCGAGATCCCGTTGCCGATGCCCCGCTCGGTGATCTGCTCGCCGAGCCACATCACGAACATCGTGCCGGTGGTCAGCGTCAGCATCGTCACCAGCTTGAAGCCCAGGCCGGGAGTCTGCACCACGCCCAGGCGCTCCAGGGTGAAGCTCACGCCGAAGGACTGGATGACGGCCAGGCCGAGGGTGCCCCAGCGCGTGTACTGGTTGATCTTCTTGCGGCCCTCCTCGCCCTCCTTCGCCAGCTTCTCGAAGTAGGGCACGACCGCCTGCATGAGCTGCAGGATGATCGAGGCGCTGATGTAGGGCATGATGCCCAGCGAAAACACCGTCGCCTGGCTCAGGTTGCCGCCGGCGAAGAGGTCGTAGAGGCCCACGAGCGTGCCCTGCTGGCCCTCGAAGACCTGCCTGATGGCGTCGAGGTCGATGCCGGGCGTGGTGATGTGCCCGCCCAGGCGGTAGACCACCAGGATCATGGCGGTGAAGAGGATGCGCCTCTTCAGCTCCGGGATCCTGAACATGCTCTGGTAACTGCCGGTGATGTTCAACTCGCCGCTCCCTTTGCGTCAGACACCGTCGTTCCGGCTCACTCGGACGTCTCGACTGCCTCGGCGGTGGCCTCGGAGGCCCCCGCGACGACGTAGACCTTGCCGCCCGCCGCCGCGACCGCGTCGATCGCGCTCTGGCTGGCCCGGTCCACCCTGATCGTGAGGTTCTTCGTCGTCAGCTCGCCGCGCGCCAGCAGCTTGATCGGGCGGTCGGCGTGCTTGACCAGGCCGGCGTCGGCCAGCACGGCGGCGTCGATCTCGAAGCCCTCCGCGTAGCGGTTCAGCAGCTCGAGGTTCACCACCTGGTACGTCTGACGGAAGATGTTCGTGAAACCGCGCTTGGGCAGGCGCCGGTTCAGGGGCATCTGGCCGCCCTCGAACCAGGCCGGGATGCCGCCGCCGGCGCGGGCCTTCTGGCCCTTGTGCCCGCGGCCGCCGGTCTTGCCCTGGCCCGACGCGGGGCCGCGGCCCCGGCGCTTGCGCTCCTTGGTGGCGCCCTGCGGCGCGCCCAGATTGTTCAGCTTGATCATGCCTACTTCACCTCTTCGACTCGGAGCAGGTGGCACACCTTGTTCACCATGCCGCGGATCGTGGCATTGTCCTCGTGCACGACGACCGCCTGGTGGTGCCGCAGCCCCAGCGCGGCGATGATCCGCCGGTGCAGGGGGGGACGGCCCGAGGCGCTGCGGATCTGGGTGATCTTGAGCTTACTCATCGCTGGCCACCTCTCCGGTCGCGGGCAACTCGGCGGCGGCCTCGGTCGCCGCGGCAGGCGCCTCGGCGGCGGGCTGGCGCGGGCCGCGGACCAGGCCGAAGACCTCGGAGACCGAGATGCCGCGCTTGGCGGCGATCTCCTCGACCGAGCGCAGCTGGTCCAGCCCGTCCATGGTGGCCTTCCACACGTTGTGCGGGTTGCGGGAGCCGAGCTGCTTGGTCAGGACGTTCTTGATGCCGGCGGCCTCGAGGATCGCGCGCACGCCGCCGGCGGCGATGACGCCGGTGCCGGCGGCCGCGGGCTTGAGCATCACGTGGCTCGACCCGAACCGGCCCACCACCGCGTAGGGGATGGTGTTGTTCAGGATCGGCACGGCGATCTGCCCGCCGCGGGCGGACTCGGACGCCTTGCGGATCGCGTCCGCGATCTCGTTGGCCTTGCCCAGAGCCACGCCGACCTTGCCCTTGCCGTCGCCCACCGCGACGATCGCGTTGAAGCTGAAACGGCGTCCGCCCTTGACCACCTTCGCCACGCGGTTGATGGCGATGACGGTCTCGGTCATGTCGCTCGTCTCCCGCTCGCGCTCGCGCCCGCGGGGGGGGCGGCCGTCGCGCCGGGGGCCGAAGCCGTCGCGGCCTCCGGGGCCGCCGGGCCCGCCGGCCCTGCCGTCCGCCGGGCCCGCCAGGCCCGCCGTGGCCGCCGGGTCCGCGCCGCTGTCCCTGACCGCCGGAGCGGTTGTCGCTGCGGCCGGTGGTGTTCGCCATGTCGGTCATCGATTTGCTCCTGTCCAGGGTCTCACGCTCTAGAACTCGAGTCCGCCGTCGCGGGCGCCCTTGGCCAGCGCGGCGACGCGCCCGTGGTAGAGGTATCCGTTGCGGTCGAAGACGGCCTTCTCGATGCCCTTCTCGCGGGCCAGCCGGGCGAGGTGGTGCCCCACGCGGTAGGCCGTGGCGCACTTGCCGGCCAGGCCCTCGGGCACCGCCGCCTCGTCGGCCTTGCGGCTGTCGGCAGCCAGCAGGGTGTTGCCGACGACGTCGTCGATGATCTGGGCGTAGATCGCCTTGTGGCTGCGGGACACGGTCAGGCGCGGCCGCTCGGCGGTGCCCGACACCTTCTTGCGCACGCGGACCTTCCGCTTCAGGCGGCTTTCGATCCTGTTCTTCGCTGTGTCTTTCATCTCGGTCGTCCTCCCGAACCCGTCGGGTTGCTGGAACCTGTCACGCTGTTCGATCCATCCACGCTACTTGCCGTTCACGCTATTTGGCGGCGGACTTGCCGGCCTTCCGGATGATCTTCTCGCCGACGTAGCGGATGCCCTTGCCCTTGTAGGGCTCCGGCTTGCGGTAGGCGCGGATCTCCGCGGCCACCTGGCCCACGCGCTGCTTGTCGAGCCCCCGGATGTCGATGCGGGTCGGCTCGGGGCAGACGATCTCGACGTCGGCCGGGATCGGGTACTCCACCGGGTGGCTGAACTGGAGCTGGAGGTCCAGCACCTGGCCCTTGACCTGGGCGCGGTAGCCCACGCCGATGATCTCGAGCGACTTCGTGAAGCCCGTCGTCACGCCGGCGATCTGGTTGGCGATCAGGGCGCGCACGAGGCCGTGGCGGGCCTTCATGGGCTTGCTGTCGTCCGGGCGGCCGATCCGCAGATCGCCGTCCTCGAGCCTGTATTCCAGACCCGCGGGGATGTGCTGCCGCAGTTCGCCCTTGGGGCCCTTCACGATCGAGGTCTCGCCCTCGATCACGAAGGTCACGCCCTGGGGGATGCTGATCGGCTTCAGTCCGATGCGCGACATGGTTCAGTCCTCTCTTCCGCGGCTTACCAGACTTCGCAGAGGATTTCTCCGCCCACGCCGTTGCGACGGCACTGGTGGTCGGTCATGATCCCCTGGTTCGTGGAGACGATGGCGATTCCATAGCCTCCCCGGACCTTCGGGATGGACGTCTTGTCGGCGTAGATGCGCCGACCGGGCTTGCTGACCCGTCGGATGCCTTCGATCACGCCGGTGCGTTTGCCCGCGCGCTCGAAGTACTTCAGCGAGATCCGCACCACGCCCTGGGGGCCCTCGTCGACAGCTTCGAAGTCCGCGATGTAGCCCTGCTCCTTGAGCACGGCGGCCACGGCCTTCTTCATGTGCGACGCCGGCACCTCGACCTTGCGGTGCCCGGCCTGGGTGGCGTTGCGGATGCGCGTCAGCATGTCCGCAATGGGATCGGTCATGTTCATTTTCCCAGCTCCTCGCGGTTACCAGCTCGACTTCATGACGCCCGGCAGATCCCCCAGCAGGGCCAGCTGGCGGAAGCAGAGCCGGCACACGCCGAACTTCCGATAGTAGGCCCGCGGCCGGCCGCAGCGGCGGCAGCGGTTGTAAGCCCGCACCTTGTACTTCGGCGGCCGGTTGGCCTTGGCGATCAGCGACTTCTTGGCCAATTTGCGTCCTCCTCTAGCGCCGGAAGGGCATGCCCAGCAGGCTCAGCAGTTCCCGTGCTTCCTCGTCGGTGTTCGCGGTCGTCACGAAGGTGACGTTCATGCCCCGCGCCTCGTCGACCTTGTCGAAATCGATCTCCGGGAAGACCGTCTGGTCCTTCAGGCCGATCGTGTAGTCGCCGCGGCCGCTCAGCCGCGCCGGCACGCCCCGGAAGTCACGGATGCGGGGCAGCGTGAAGTTGATGAAGCGATCCATGAACTCCCACATGCGGTCACCGCGCAGGGTGACGCAGGCGCCGATGGGCATGCCCGCGCGCAGCTTGAAGTTCGAGATCGATTTGCGCGCCAGCGTCTTGACGGACTTCTGGCCGCTGATGGTCTCGAGGTCCGCCAGGGCGCCCTCGAGGGCCTTCGGGTTCTGGATCGCGCGGCCCATGCCCACGTTCAGCACGATCTTGGTCGGCTTCGGGACCATCATCGGGTTGGTGTACCCGAACTTCTCCTGGAGAGCCGTCTTCACGCTCTCCTCGTAGATCCCCTGCATCCTCGGCTTCGCCATGATCAACATCCTCCTGCCTGTCCGGCTAGTTGGCGAGCATCTCGCCGCACTTCTTGCAGGTCCGCACGCGGGAGCCGTCGCCGAGCACGGCCGTGCCGGTGCGCGCCGCCTTGCCGCACTTGGGGCAGATCAGCATCACGTTGGAGGCGTCCACCGGGGCCTCCTTCTCGACGATCCCGCCCTGGGGCGAACGCTGGGTCTTCTTGGTGTGGCGCTTGATCATGTTGACCTTCTCCACGATCAGGCGGCCGGTGTCCGGGAACACCTTCAGGACCTCGCCCTCGAGGCCCTCGTACTCGCCGCTCAGCACCCGGACCTTGTCCTTCTTCTTGATGTGCATCACAGAACCTCCGGCGCGAGCGAGACGATCTTCATGAACTTCTTCTCGCGCAGCTCGCGCGCCACCGGGCCGAAGATGCGCGTGCCCACCGGCTCGCCGTCGGCGTTGATGATCACGGCGGCGTTCTCGCCGAAGCGGATGTAGGAGCCGTCCTTGCGGCCGATCTCCTTGCGGGTGCGGACCACGACGGCCTTCACCACGGACCCCTTCTTGACGTTGCCGTTGGGGATCGCCGACTTCACCGCACAGACGATGATGTCGCCGACCCGGGCGTAGCGGCGATTCGTCCCGCCGAGCACGCGGAAGCACATGGCGGTCTTGGCGCCGGAGTTGTCCGCGATGTTCAGTATCGTGTATTCCTGGATCATGTCGTGTCTCCTTGGACTCTACTTCGCCCGCTCGATGATCTCGGCCACCCGCCAGCGCTTGGTCTTCGAGAAGGGGCGCGTGGCCATGAGCTTCACGACGTCGCCGATGCGGCAGTCGTTCGTCTCGTCATGGGCCGCCAGCTTCATCGACTGGTTGATGATCCGCTTGTACAGGGGGTGCGGGAAACGCCGGTCGACGCGCACGACCACGGTCTTGTCCATCTTGTTGGACACGACCGTGCCGATCCGCGTGGCCCTGAGGTTTCTCTCCGTGTTCGTCATCGCAGTCTCTCCCGGGCCGCGGCTCCCGCCGCGGGCGATGGGGGCGCGGTCAGCGCCCGGACGTCTTCTCGTTGATCACCGTCTTGATGACCGCCAGCTCGCGGCGGGCGGCGCGGACCTGCAGCGGGTTGTCCAGGCGGCGCATCTTCAGCTGCATCCGCAGGTTCAACAGCTCCTCGGACTTCTCGGTGACGAGCCCGTGCAGCTCCTCGACGGACATCTCCCGCAGATCGTGGGCTTTCATCATCGCGATCACTCCCCGCGCCGGGTGACGACGCGCGTCTTGAAGGGCAGCTTGGCGGCGCCGAGGCGGAAGGCCTCCTTGGCCGACTCCAGATTCACGCCGTTGACCTCGTACAGGATCCGGCCGGGCTTGATCACGGCGACCCAGTACTCGGGGTTGCCCTTGCCCTTGCCCATGCGCGTCTCGGCGGGCTTCAGGGTGATGGGCTTGTCCGGAAACACGCGGATCCACACCTTGCCGACGCGCTTGATGCTGCGGGTGATCGCGACGCGGGCGGCCTCGATCTGGCGGCTCGAGGCCCAGCCGCACTCCACGGCCTGGAGCCCGTAGTCGCCGAACGCCACGGTGGCGCCGCGCAGGGTGGTGCCCCGCATGCGACCCTTGTGCATCTTCCTGAACTTCGTCCTCTTCGGCATCAACATGACTCGTCGTCCTCTCCGGTCGGGCCGATCTGGCGGCCTCGTCCGCGGTGGCTAGGCGCGCTCCTCGTGCACCTGGGAACGCAGCTGCTCCTTGAAATCGGCCGGGAAGATCTCGCCCTTGCAGATCCACACCTTCACACCGATGGCGCCGTAGGTCGTGCGGGCCGTGGTGGTGCCGTAGTCGATGTCGGACCGCAGCGTGTGCAGGGGCACGCTGCCGTCGTGGTAGTTCTCGACGCGCGACATCTCGGAACCGCCCAGGCGACCGGCGCAGCGGATCTTGATGCCCTTGGCGCCCATGCGCATGGCCGTGGCGATGGACTTCTTCATCGCGCGGCGGAACGACACGCGGCCCTGGAGCTGCGCGGCGACATGCTCGGCGACCAGCGGGGCGGACAGCTCGGGCTTCTTCACCTCTTCGACGTCCAGCTTGACGTTCTTGCCGATCGTCTGCTGGAGCTCGGCGCGCAGCTCGTCGGCGCGCTTGCCCTGGCGGCCGATGACCACGCCGGGCCGGCTCGTCGAGATGATGACGTTCACCTTGTCGCGGTAGCGCTTGATCTTGATCGAGGCGATGCCGGCGCTGCCCACGCGCGCCATCACGTAGCGCCGCAGCAGCAGATCTTCCTGCAGCCAGTCCGCATAGCTCTTGTCGCTGAACCACGAAGAGTTCCAGTCCTTGACGATTCCCAAGCGGAATCCGACCGGATGCGTTTTCTGACCCATGCTCGTCCTTTCCTGTACCGCCTGTCGGGGCGCCCCTGCGGCGCCCGTCGCCTTGGCTCCGCCCTACTGGTCGGAGGAAACCGTCACCTGAATGTGGCTGGTCCGCTTGAGGATCCGGTACGCCCGGCCCTGGGCGCGGGGGCGGATCCGCTTCATCGTCGGGCCCTCGTCGATGCGGACCTCCGACACGATGAAGCCCGAGTTCTCGACCCTGGTCTCGGCGCCGCCGGCGACGCGGGCGTTCGCCGTCGCCGAGAGGATCGCCTTGGTGAGCAGGGGCGACGCCTTCTTCGGCGTGAGCTTGAGGATCATCAGGGCCTGATCCACGCGCTTGCCCCGCACCAGGTCGGCCACGATGCGGGCCTTCCGGGCCGAGATCCTGACAAATCGATTGACTGCACGGCCGTCCATGACACCTACCTCCGCCAGTGGCGCACTACTTCTTCTTCTTGTCCTTACTCGTATGACCGCGGTAGGTCCGCGTCGCCGCGAACTCTCCGAGCTTGTGGCCCACCATGTTCTCCTGGACATAGACCGGGATGAACTGCTTGCCGTTGTGCACGGCCAGGGTGTGGCCCAGGAACTCGGGCACGATCGTCGAGCGGCGCGACCAGGTCTTGACGACCCGCTTCTCACCCTTGTCGTTCATGTCGACGACCTTCTTCATGAGGTGGTCGTCGATGAAGGGACCCTTTTTGATCGAACGAGCCATGCTGCTCCCATCCTTCGTCCCGGACCCCGCCGGCGGCCGCCGGCAGGCGTTCCTGCGCTACTTCTTGCCCCGCCGCCGCACGATGAATCGGTCGGACGGCTTCTTGTGACGCGTCTTGAAGCCCTTGGTGGGCACGCCCCAGGGCGTGACCGGGTGGCGGCCGCCCGAGGTGCGGCCCTCGCCGCCGCCGTGCGGGTGGTCGACCGGGTTCATGGCCACGCCGCGCACCTTGGGGCGGCGGCCGAGCCAGCGGGTCTTGCCCGCCTTGCCGATCACGACGTTCTCGTGCTCGGAGTTGCCGACCTCGCCGATGGTGGCGTAGCAGTTGCGGTGCACCATGCGCACCTCGCCGCTGGGCAGGCGCAGGGTGACGTAGTCGCCCTCCTTGGCCAGCACCTGGGCGAACGAGCCGGCGCTGCGCACGATCTGGCCGCCGCGGCCGATCTGCAGCTCGACGTTGTGCACCAGGGTGCCCAGGGGCACGCGGTGCAGCGGCAGCGAGTTGCCCACGTTGAACGTGGCGGCCTCGCCGGCCAGCACCGTGTCGTTCACCTTCAGGCCGTTCGGCCAGAGGATGTAGCGCTTCTCGCCGTCCGCGTAGGACAGCAGGGCGATGCGGGCGCTGCGGTTCGGGTCGTACTCGACCGTCGCCACGCGCGCCGGGATGTCGCGCTTGTCGCGCTTGAAGTCGATCAGGCGGTACCGGCGCTTGTGGCCGCCGCCGCGGTGCCGGCAGGTGATGCGGCCGTGGTTGTTGCGCCCGCCCGTCTTGTTGAGGGGCTCGAGCAGCGACTTCTCGGGACGACTCGCGGTCAACTCGCTGAAGTCGGAGACCGTGCGGAACCGCTGTCCGGGCGTCACGGGCTTCAGTTTCTTGATGGCCATTGCTACCCCTATCGATCACGCCGCGTCGCGCGCGGCGTCCGAGCTAGACGTTGTCGAAGACGTCGATGCTGTCGCCCTCGGCGAGGGTGACCACGGCCTTTTTCCAGTCGGCGCGCTTGCCGGAGAAGCGGCCCAGCCGCTTGACCTTGCCCAGCATGTTCATGGTGCGCACGCTCTCGACCTTGACCCCGAAGAACAGCTCGACGGCCTGCTTGATCTCGTGCTTGTTGGCCGCGGGCGCGACCTGGAAGAAGTACTGGTTGTACTTCTCCCGCAGGTCGGAGCCCCGCTCCGTGATCAAGGGGCGCTGGATCACCTTGCTCAGGTCCTTCACGCTCCGAACACCTCCTCGGCCCCGCTGAGCGAACCCTTGGTGAAGACCAGGTGGTCGGCCCAGAGGATGGTGTACGTGTTGAGATCCGCGTGACGCAGGACGCGCACGCCCTGGAGGTTCCGCAGCGACTTGAAGACGTTGCCGCCCGAATCGGGCAGCACCACCAGGGTGTGGCGGCCCTCGGCGGCGATCCCCTTGAGCAGCTTCGCCAGCTCGGCCGTGCGCGGCTTCTCCATGGCGAAGTCCTCCACCACGGCGACCCGCTCGTTGGCGGCGCGGTCGCTGAGCGCGGAGCACAGGGCCAGGCGCTTGACCTTCTTGGGCAGCTTGTAGGAGTAGTCGCGGGGGTGCGGCCCGAAGACCGTGCCGCCGCCGACGCGCAGGGGCGACTTGGCGCTGCCCGCGCGGGCGCGGCCCGTCCCCTTCTGCCGGTACAGCTTGCGGCTGGACTTGCAGACCTCGCCGCGCGTCTTGGTGTCGTGCGTGCCCTGGCGCTGGTTGGCCAGGTAGCAGCGCACGGCCTCGTAGAGGGCCTGCTTGTGCACCTCTTGCGCGAACAGCGAATCGGGAAGGTCGACCTTGCCGACCGTCTCGCCGCTGCGGTTGTACAGGTTCGCGGTTGCCATCGTTAGACCTCTGTTCCCTCGTGAGCCGGCCGGGCCGTTCAGCGGCTGACCCGGATGTACACGATCCCGTTCTTGCTGCCGGGCACGCTGCCCTTGACGAGCAGCAGGTTGCGCTCCGGGTCGACCCGGACCACCGACAGGTTCTTCTTGGTCTCCTGCTTGTTGCCGAGCTGGCCCGCCATGCTCGTGTTCTTGAGCGAGCGGCCGGGCTTGGTGTGCATACCGGTCGAACCGGACATGCGCACGTTCTTCGAGCCGTGCGAGGCGGGGCCGCGGCCCTGGTTCCAGCGCTTGATGCGGCCCTGGAAGCCGAAGCCGCGGGTCACGCCGGTCACGTCGACGCGGGCCACGCCCGCGAACAGCGAGACGTCGACGCGGTCGCCGCGGGCGTAGGCGTCGCCCTCGTCGAGGGTGAACTCGCCCACGATGCGCAGCGGGCCGCTGCCGGCCTTCTCGAAGTGGCCCTTCTGGGGGCGCGGCGCGTTCTTGGGCTTGAGCGGGCCGAAACCGAGCTGCACGGCGTCGTACTTGTCCGCGCCCGCGGCCGTCTTGACCTGCGTCACGACGCAGGGGCCGGCCTCGATCACCGTCACCGGCACGTGCCGCCCGTCCTCATCGAAGAGGCGGGTCATGCCGAGCTTCCTGCCGATCATTCCGTTCATGGTTGCTCCCTGGCGCCTTCGACTCAGACCTTGATCTCGACATCGACGCTGGCGGGCAGCGTCAGCTTCTTGAGGAACTCGGTCGTCTGGGGCGTCGAGTTCTCGATCTCGATGAGCCGCTTGTGGACGCGCATCTCGAACTGCTCGCGGGACTTCTTGTCCACGTGGGGCGAACGCAGCACGCAGTACGTCGAACGGCGCGTGGGCAGGGGCACCGGCCCCCGCACCAGGGCGCCCGTCCGCAGGGCCGTCTGCACGATCATCAGCGCCGAGCGATCCAGCACCGCGGGCTCGTAGGCCTTCAGGCGGATCTTGATCTTCTGTCTGGCCAAGTCGGTTCTCCTTGTTCTGCGATGGCTACTCCAGCATCGCCGCGCCGCGCGGCGCCTGCTCACCTGTCGCGGGCCGGGCCCGGGGGCCGGCCTTGCCGTTCCCGTCCGCCTACTTCAGGATCTTGGCGACGACTCCGGCGCCCACCGTGCGGCCGCCCTCGCGGATCGCGAACCGGAGCTGGTCTTCCATCGCGATCGGCGTGATCAGCTCGATCGTCATCTTGATGTTGTCGCCCGGCATCACCATCTCCATGCCCTCGGGCAGGACCACCTGACCCGTCACGTCCGTCGTCCGGAAGTAGAACTGCGGGCGGTAGCCGGTGAAGAACGGCGTGTGGCGGCCGCCCTCTTCCTTCGACAGGATGTAGACCTCGCACTCGAAGTCCGTGTGCGGCTTCACCGAACCCGGCTTGCACACCACCTGCCCGCGCTCGATGTCTTCCTTCTTCATCCCGCGCAGCAGCAGGCCCACGTTGTCGCCGGCCATGCCCTGGTCCAGGATCTTGCGGAACATCTCCACGCCCGTGCACACCGTCGACTGCGTGTCACGCACGCCGACCAGCTCCACCTTGTCGCCCGTGTTCACCACGCCGCGCTCGATGCGGCCCGTCGCCACCGTCCCGCGGCCGGAGATCGAGAACACGTCCTCGACCGGCATCAGGAACGGCTTGTCCAGCTCGCGCTGCGGCGTCGGCACGTAGCTCTCCAGGGCGTCGATCAGGTCGAAGATGCACTTCGCCTCGGGGCTGTCCGCGTCCCCGCTCTCCAGCGCCTTCAGCGCCGACCCCTTCACGATCGGCAGCTCGTCGCCGGGGAACTCGTACTTCGTCAGCAGCTCGCGGACTTCCAGCTCCACCAGCTCCAGGAGCTCCGGGTCGTCCACCATGTCGCACTTGTTCATGAACACCACGATGTAGGGAACGCCCACCTGGCGGGCCAGCAGGATGTGCTCGCGCGTCTGCGGCATCGGGCCGTCGGCCGCCGACACCACCAGGATCGCGCCGTCCATCTGCGCCGCGCCGGTGATCATGTTCTTCACGTAGTCCGCGTGGCCCGGGCAGTCCACGTGGGCGTAGTGGCGCTTCACGCTCTGGTACTCCACGTGAGCCGTCGCGATCGTGATCCCGCGCTCGCGCTCCTCCGGCGCCTTGTCGATCTGGTCGAACGGAACGTAGTCCGCCAGGCCCTTCTTCGACAGGATCTCCGTGATCGCCGCCGTCAGCGTCGTCTTGCCGTGATCCACGTGGCCGATCGTGCCCACGTTCACGTGTTCCTTCGTCCGTTCGAACTTTGCACGAGCCATGGTTGGCTACCTCCTTCTCGACGTCGTCGGGGCGGGCCCGGTTGTCACGGGCGGTTCCACACGCCCATGTAACGCTGCTTGATTTCCGTCGCGATCTTCTCGGGCGCCCGCTCGTAGCGGGCGAACTGCATCGTGTAGGTCGCTCTGCCCTGCGTCAGCGATCTGACCTGCGTCGCGTAGCCGAACATCTCGCTGAGCGGCACTTCGGCCCTGACCACCTGGACGTCCCCGCGCGGCTCCAGATGCTGGATCTGCCCGCGCTTCGAGTTGAGGTGCCCGGTCACTTCCCCGAGGTACGCCGCCGGGACCACCACCTCGACATCCATCACCGGCTCGAGCAGGACCGGCTTCGCTTCCTGGACCGCCCGGCGCAGGGCCTCGGCTCCCGCCGCCCGGAAGGCCGGCTCGCTGGAGGCGTCCTCCTCGAAGGTCCCGCCCGTCAGCCGGATCCGCAGGTCCACCAGCGGGTGGCCGGCCAGGATCCCGCTCCCGCAGGCCTGGAGGCTGGCCTCCTGCACGGCCCGCTGGAACTCCGCCGGCAACCTGTCCGCCGGCACGCCGCTCGAGAAGCTCAGGCCTTCCCCGTAGGCGGCCGGTTCGACGGCCAGCCTGACGTGCGCGAACTGGACCTTGGTCCCCGCCTGCCGCTCGAGGCGGAAGTCGGCTTCCGCCGGGGCGGTGATCGTCTCGCGGAAGGCGACCTGGGGCTTGCCGACGTTGGCCCTGACCCCGAATTCCCTCTGCATCCGATCAGTGATGATCTCCAGATGCAGCTCGCCCATCCCGCTGATGATCATCTGCCCGGTTTCGGCGTCCACCTTCACCCGGAAGGTGGGATCCTCGTCCGCCAGGCCCGCCAGCGCCTCGGTCATCTTGTCCTGATCGGCCTTCGTCTTGGGCTCGATCGCCACGAAGATGACCGGTTCCGGGAAGACCATCGCCTCGAGCAGGATCGGCCTCTCGATGGCGCTGAGCGTGTCTCCCGTGCGGATCTGCTTGAAGCCGGACACCGCCACGATGTCCCCGGTCCCGACTTCCTCCACCTCTTCACGCTTGTTGGCGTGCATCCGGTAGATCTTGCCGATCCGCTCCTTCTTGCCCGTGTTGGCGTTCAGGACGACCCCGCCCGCCTTGAGCACCCCGCTGTAGACCCGGACGTAAGCCAGCCGGGACACGAAGGGATCCGTCACGATCTTGAAGGCGATGGCGCTGAACGGCTCGTCGTCGTCCACCGCCCGGGACTCCGTCTCGGTCCCGGCCCCGCCTTCCCCGTCCTGCGTCCGCCACCCCCGCACCGGCGGCAGGTCGAGCGGCGAAGGCAGGAAATCCACCACGGCGTCGAGCAGCTTCTGGACGCCGTTGTTCTTGAACGCCGAACCGCAGAGCACCGGCACCAGGTGGGCGCCCAGGGTGGCGCGCCGCAGTCCGGCCAGGAGTTCCTCGTCCGCGGGTTCCCGCTCCTCGAGGTAGCACTCCATCATCTGCTCGTCGACCTCGGCCACCGTCTCGACCAGCTTCGCGCGGGCCTGCCGCGCCGCCGGGAGCCTCGCCGCCGGGATCTCCGCGTCCTCGTAGCTGGCGCCCAGGTCGGCCTGGTCGGGGTACCGCACCCGCATCGTCAGCAGGTCGATCACGCCCCGGAAGTCGTCGCCGCTTCCGTCCGGCAGCTGGATCGGCGCCGGCTTGGCCCCGAGCCGCTCGATCATCATCCCCACGACCCGGTCGAAGTCCGCTCCCGGCCGGTCCATCTTGTTGACGAACGCGATGCGCGGGACCCGATACTTGTCGGCCTGGCGCCAGACCGTCTCCGACTGGGGCTCCACGCCGCTGACCGCGCAGAAGACCGCTACGGCCCCGTCCAGGACCCGCAGGCTGCGTTCCACCTCCACGGTGAAATCGACATGCCCCGGGGTGTCGATGATGTTGACGCGGTGTTCGCGCCAGGCGCAGGTGGTCGCGGCCGCCGTGATGGTGATGCCGCGTTCCTTCTCCTGCTCCATGAAGTCCATCTGGGTCGCCCCGTCATGGACCTCGCCGGGGATGTGCACGCGCCCGGTGTAGTAGAGGATCCGCTCGGTCGTCGTCGTCTTGCCCGCATCGATGTGGGCCATGATGCCGATGTTGCGAACCTTCTGCAGAGTCACTCGGCGCGCCACGTTCACCCCATGATGCCCGGGCCGCAAGCATTCGACTCGCACAGTCGCCCCAGAGGGGCCTGTCCGTTGTCGACTGCCCAGGTCCCGCCTCCTGCGGCGACCGTACGGGCTATTCGTTCCTGTCGCTCCGGCATTCCTAGCGAAGCGCTGTGTGGACCTGAACGAGAGGGACCATTACCAACGGCAGTGGGCGAACGCCTTGTTCGCATCAGCCATCCGGTGTGTGTCTTCGCGCTTCTTGATAGACGGTCCTTCGTTCTTGCTGGCCAGGACCAGCTCGGCAGCCAGCCGCTCGGCGAACGTGTGTTCGGGCCGGGTGCGGGCGAAGCTGATGATCCAGTGCATGGCGAGCATCTGGCGCCGGTCGGGGCGGACCTCGACGGGCACCTGGTACGTCGCGCCGCCGATGCGGCGGGACTTCACTTCCAGGCTGGGCTTGACGTTGCTCAGGGCGGCGCGGAAGACGTCGACGCCCTCCTGCCCCGTCTTCTCCTTGATCATGTCCATCGCCTCGTAGACCATCCGCTCGGCAACGCTGCGCTTGCCGTCGGACATCACGTAGTTGATGAACTTCGTCACGACGGCGTCCCCGTACCGGTGGTCCGGGGTGATGTGGCGTCGTTCGGGTCGTCTGCGCCTGGCCATGTTGCTGACTACTCCTTGGCGGGACCCGCGGCCCCGCATCCGCCGACCCTGTGGGTCAGGACTTCACCTTGGGGCGCTTGGCGCCGTACTTCGAGCGGCCCTGCCGGCGGGCGTCCACGCTGGACGCGTCCTGGGTGCCGCGCACGATATGGTAGCGGACGCCGGGCAGATCCTTGACGCGGCCGCCGCGCACCAGCACGATGCTGTGCTCCTGCAGGTTGTGCCCCTCGCCGCCGATGTAGGCGGTGACCTCGATGCCGTTGGTCAGGCGCACGCGGGCGATCTTGCGCAGGGCCGAGTTGGGCTTCTTCGGCGTCTGGGTGTAGACGCGGGTGCAGACGCCCTTGCGCTGGGGGCAGCCCTGCAGCGCGGGACTCTTGCTCTTCACTAGCACCGCTTGGCGGCCTTTGCGCACGAGCTGGTTCAGGGTCGGCAATTCTCGTCTCCCTCGTCGCCGGTCGGGCGCCCATGGGCGTCGTTTCCGGGCAAAATCAAGGCCGTGGGGGCACACCGCCCCTTCGGCACAGAACGGAAAGGTTATAACCCGGCGCGACCTTTGTCAAGCGATCCCGCAGGTTTTTCCCTCACTTGCGGGCGCCGGCGGCCATTTCCGGGGCGCCGCAGGCGCCCGCCCAGGGCCCGGGAACTCAGTCCAGCAGCAGCTCGGCCGCGTCCGAGTCGTCGTCCGGCTCGTCGAATTCCTCAACCGGTTGCTGCGCAGCGAGTTCCAGGGCGTGGTGGGCGTCCTGGATGCGCCGGTCCTCGCCCTCGAACGCGGGGTCCTCCACGGCCAGGGACTTGTACTTGAGCTGGCCCGTCCCGGCCGAGATCAGGTGCCCCATGATCACGTTTTCCTTGAGGCTCCGCAGCTCGTCGCGCTTGCTCTTGGTGGCCGCGTCGGTCAGCACGCGGGTCGTCTCCTGGAAGCTGGCGGCGCTGATGAAGCTGTCGGTGCTCAGGCTGGCCTTGGTGATGCCCAGCAGCAGGGGCTCCGACGTCGCCGGCTCCAGCAGGGGCTCGCCGCGCTCCCGCAGCAGCATGTTGCGCCGGACGATCTCCTCGTTGGCGTCCTCGACCTCCTGGCGCAGCACCTGCTCGCCCTCGAGGTAGTCGGTGTCGCCCGGGGTCATGATGATGACCTTCTGCAGCATGCGCGAGACCACGACCTCGATATGCTTGTCGTTGATCTTCACGCCCTGGAGCCGGTAGACCTCCTGGATGGCGTTGACCAGGTAGGTCTGCACCTCCTTGACGCCCTTGACCGCCAGGATGTCCATCGGGTTGATCGGGCCCTCGGTCAGGCGGTCGCCGGCCAGCACGCGCTCGCCCTCGTAGGTGCGGACGTGCTTGCCGTGCGGGATCAGGTACTCGCGCTCCTCGCCGCTCGCCGGAGACGACGATGCGGCGCAGGCCGCGCGTGGTGCCCTTGAACTGGACGGTGCCGTCGATCTCGGTGACCACGGCGCAGTCGCGGGGCCGCCGGGCCTCGAACAGCTCGGCGACGCGGGGCAGGCCGCCCGTGATGTCGCCGGTCTGGGAGACCTCGCGCGGGATCTTGACCAGCTTGTCGCCGATCTTGACCTCCTGCCCGTCCTCGGCCAGCAGGAAGGCGCCGGTGGGCAGGATGTACTCCGCGAGCTTCTTGCCGGTCTTGGCCGACACGATGCGGATCGTCGGGTGCAGCGACTTGTCCTGGGGCTCCTTGATGACCGGCTGCTTCATGCGGGTCTTCTCGTCCAGCTCCACGGCCAGCGACTGCCCGTCGATGATGTCCACGTAGGACACGACGCCGACCTTCTCCGAGAGGATGAAGTCCGAGTAGGGGTCCCACTCGAAGAGCGCCTCGCCCTGCTTGACCTTCTGGCCGTCCTTGACCAGGACCTTGGCGCCGTAGGGCAGCGTCATGTGGCTGCGCGTGACGCCCGAGTCCAGGACCAGGTTCATCTCGCCCTTGCGGCTGATGGCGATGCGGTCGCCGTCGGCGTCGACCACGAGCTCGCAGTTGACGAAGACGATCTTGCCGTTGGCCGCCGCGGTCTTGATGTTCTGCTCGGCGATGCGCGAGGCGGTGCCGCCGATGTGGAAGGTCCGCAGCGTCAGCTGCGTGCCGGGCTCGCCGATCGACTGGGCCGCCATGACGCCGACGGGCTCGCCGATGTCGACCAGCTTGTTCTCGGCCAGGTTGTGGCCGTAGCAGAGGGCGCAGACGCCCCGCTTGGCGCGGCAGGTCAGGATCGAGCGGATCTTCAGGTTCTCGACGCCCGCCTCCTCGATGCGCTCGGACATCTCGGCCGAGAGCAGCTCGCCGGCCTCGCAGATGAAGTCGCCCTTCTCGTCGACGATGTCCTCGGCCACGGTGCGGCCCACGATGCGGTCGCGCAGCGGCTCGATCGTCTTCTCGCCCTCCTTCAGGGCCGAGATCTCGATCCCCAGCAGCGTGCCGCAGTCGTGCTCGGCGATGACGATGTCCTGGGACACGTCGACCAGGCGGCGGGTCAGGTAGCCGGCGTCGGCCGTCTTGAGCGCCGTGTCGGCGAGGCCCTTGCGCGCGCCGTGCGTGGAGATGAAGTACTCCAGCACCGACAGCCCCTCGCGGAAGTTCGAGATGATGGGCTGCTCGATGATCTCGCCGAAGCCGCCGGTCACCTTCTTCTGGGGCTTGGCCATCAGGCCGCGCATGCCGGCCAGCTGCTTGATCTGGTCGGCGGAACCGCGGGCGCCGGAGGCGTTCATCATGTAGACCGGGTTGAAGCCCTGGTCGTCGTTCTTCAGGTTGTCGAACATGCGGTCGCGGACCTCGTCGGACACCTGGGTCCAAAGGTCGATGACCTTGTTGTAGCGCTCGCGGTTGGTGATGATGCCCTTGCGGTGCTGGCTGACGATCTCGTCGACGCGCCGCTGGGCCGCGGCGATGATCTCCTTCTTGGCGTCGGGGATCAGGATGTCGTCGATGCCGATCGTGATGCCCGCCTCGGTCGCGTGGTGGAAGCCCAGCTGCTTGAGGCGGTCCAGGAACTGCATGCAGCCGGTGGCGCCGTAGCGCTGGTGGACGTCGCCGACCAGCGCGGCCAGGGCCTTCTTGTTGAAGGCCTGGTTCGTCCAGGCCATGCCCTCGGGCAGGATCTGGTTGAACAGCAGCCGGCCGATGGTCGTCTCGCGGATCTCGCGGACGCCGGCGGCGGCGTCCGTGAAGCGGATGCGGATCAGGGCGTGCTTGTCGATCAGGCCGGCGCGGAACGCGGCCTCGGCGTCCTCCGGGCTGGCGAAGACCTTGCCGCTGCCCTTGGCGCCCGCGCGCTCCTGGGTCAGGTAGTAGCAGCCCAGCACCATGTCCTGCGAGGGCGTGGCGATGGGGGTGCCGCTGGCCGGCGACAGGATGTTGTTCGGCGAGAGCATCAGCAGGCGCGCCTCGAGCTGGGCCTCGTAGCCCAGCGGCACGTGCACGGCCATCTGGTCGCCGTCGAAGTCGGCGTTGAAGGCCGCGCAGACCAGCGGGTGGATGCGGATGGCCTTGCCCTCGACCAGCACCGGCTCGAAGGCCTGGATGCCCAGGCGGTGCAGGGTCGGCGCGCGGTTCAGCAGCACCGGGTGGTCCTTGATGATCTCCTCGAGGATGTCCCAGACCTCCGGGCGCTCCTGCTCGACGAGCTTCTTGGCGCTCTTGACGGTCTGGACGTACCCCTCCTCCTCCAGCTTGCGGATGATGAAGGGCTTGAACAGCTCCAGGGCCATGGTCTTGGGCAGGCCGCACTGGTAGAGCTTCAGCTCGGGGCCGACCACGATCACCGAGCGGCCGGAGTAGTCGACGCGCTTGCCCAGCAGGTTCTGGCGGAAGCGGCCCTTCTTGCCCTTGAGCATGTCGCTGAGCGACTTCAGCGGCCGGTTGCCCTGGCCCTTGACGGCGCGCGAGCGGCGGCCGTTGTCGAACAGGGCGTCGACGGCCTCCTGCAGCATGCGCTTCTCGTTGCGCAGGATGACGCCGGGCGCCTTGATCTCGATCAGCTTCTTGAGGCGGTTGTTCCGGTTGATGACGCGCCGGTACAGGTCGTTCAGGTCGCTCGTGGCGAAGCGGCCGCCGTCCAGGGGCACCAGCGGGCGCAGGTCGGGCGGCAGCACCGGGATGCAGTCCAGGATCATCCACTCCGGCTTGTTGCCGGAGCCGCGGAACGACTCGAGGATCTTCAGCCGCTTCAGGACCGACTTCTTGCGCTGGACCGAGGTCTCGGTCTTGGCCTGCGAGCGCAGCTCGGTGGCCAGCTGCTCGAGGTTGAGCGACTTCAGCAGGGTGCGCACGGCCTCGGCGCCCATCTCCAGCTCGGCCACCCAGTCGGGGTGCTCCTCCTTGAGGTCCCACCACTCCTCTTCGCTGACGATGTCGCCCTGGCGCAGGTCGGTGTTGCCCGGGTTCATCACCACGTAGGACTCGTAGTACAGCACCCGCTCGAGGTCCTTGAGCTTCATGTCCAGCATGTGGCCGATGCGGCTGGGCAGACCCTTGAAGAACCAGATGTGGGCGATGGGCACGGCCAGCTCGATGTGCCCGAGCCGGTCGCGGCGCACCTTGCTCTGGGTGACCTCGACGCCGCACTTGTCGCAGACGATGCCCCGGTAGCGGATCCGCTTGTACTTGCCGCAGTGGCACTCCCAGTCCTTCACCGGACCGAAGATGCGCTCGCAGAAGAGGCCGTCCTTCTCGGGCTTGAACGTCCGGTAGTTGATGGTCTCCGGCTTGGTGACCTCGCCGTAGCTCCACTCCCGGATGGTATCCGGCGACGCCAACTGGATGAGGATCGAGTTGGCCTCGTTGTTCGGCTCGTGTTCATCCGTGGTCTTCAGACCCAGCATCTGCAACCTCCTCGCGGACCCGTCGGGATCAGCGGTTTGGACTCAACTGAGGGGCCTCTTCGAGGCGCACATCCAGGCACAGGCTCTTGAGTTCCTTCATCAGCACGTTGAAGGACTCGGGGATGCCGGGCTCGGGCGGGTTCTCGCCCTTGACGATCGCCTCGTAGACCTTGGAGCGGCCGGTGACGTCGTCGGACTTGACCGTGAGCATCTCCTGGAGGCAGTTGGCGGCGCCGTAGGCCTCCAGGGCCCAGACCTCCATCTCGCCGAAGCGCTGGCCGCCGAACTGGGCCTTGCCGCCCAGGGGCTGCTGCGTGACGAGGGAGTACGGGCCGATCGACCGCGCGTGGATCTTCTCCTCCACCAGGTGGTGGAGCTTCAGCATGTAGATCGTGCCGACGGTGACTTCCTTGTCGAAGGTCTCGCCGTTGCGGCCGTCGATCAGCGGGGTCTTGCCGCTGCGGGGCAGGCCGGCGGCCTCCAGGGCGTTCTTGATCTCCTCGATCGTGGCGCCGTCGAAGACCGGGGTCTGGACGCGCAGGCCCATGCGGCTGGCGGCCCAGCCGAGGTGGGTCTCGAGGATCTGCCCGAGGTTCATGCGGCTCGGCACGCCCAGCGGGTTCAGCACGATGTCGACCGGCGTGCCGTCGGACAGGTGGGGCATGTCCTCCTCGGCGAGGATCTTCGAGACGACGCCCTTGTTGCCGTGGCGGCCGGCCATCTTGTCGCCGACGTTCAGCTTGCGCCGGCGCGCGACGTAGACCTTCACCAGCTTGACCACGCCCGGGGGCAGCTCGTCGCCGCGCTGGACGCGCTCGCACTGCTTCTCGTACTCCACGTCGATGCGGTCCAGCTCGCGGTAGGCCGAGTCGAAGACGTCGCGCAGGCGCTGGTCGACCTTGACGTCCTTGACCAGGGGCAGGCCCCAGTGGACGGACGCGAGGTCCAGCTCCTCGAGGACCTTGGCCGTGAACTTGCGGCCCGCCTTGACCAGGACCTCGCCCGTGTTGGCGTCGATCACGTGGTGCGCGATCTGGCCGTCGAACAGCTCGCCGAGGCGCTCGGAGCGCAGGTACTCCACCAGCTCGCGCTTGCGGTCGCGGTCGCGCCGCAGGGCGTCGAGCTTGCGCTTCTCGTCCTTCTTGGAGCGGTCGACCTTGTCCTGGCGCGAGAACACGTTGATCCCGACCACGACGCCGTCCATGCCCGGGGGCGCCTTGAGCGAGGCGTCCTTCACGTCGCCGGCCTTCTCGCCGAAGATCGCGCGCAGCAGCTTCTCTTCCGGGGACAGCTCGGTCTCGCCCTTGGGCGTGACCTTGCCGACCAGGATGTCGCCGGCCTTGACCTGGGCGCCGATGTAGATGACGCCCATCTCGTCGAGGTTGCGCAGCGCCTCCTCGCCCACGTTCGGGATTTCGCGCGTGATCTCCTCGACACCACGCTTGGTGTCGCGGACCTGCAGCTCGAACTCCTCGATGTGCAGGGAGGTGAAGACGTCGTCCTTGACCATCTTCTCGGAGACCAGGATGGCGTCCTCGAAGTTGTAGCCGCCCCAGGGCATGAAGGCCACCAGCAGGTTGCGGCCCAGGGCCAGCTCGCCGTTCTCGGTGCTCGGGCCGTCGGCCAGCACGTCGCCGCGCTTGATCTTCTGGCCCGGCTTGACCAGGGGCTTCTGGTTGTAGCAGGTGTCCTGGTTGCTGCGGCGGAACTTCTTCAGCTTGTACTCCACGATGCCGCTGGCGTCGAAGAAGCTCTTGGCCTGGATGCGGTCGGGGTGCTCGTACTTGATGGTGATCGCGTCGGCGGTCACGCGCTCCACCACGCCGTTGTCCAGGGCGGTGATCACGGCGCCGGTGTCGATGGCGATCTTCTTCTCCATGCCGGTGCCGACCACCGGGGCCGCGGCCCGCAGCAGGGGCACCGCCTGGCGCTGCATGTTGCAGCCCATCAGCGCGCGGTTGGCGTCGTCGTGCTCGAGGAAGGGGATCAGGGACGCCGCCGCCGACACGATCTGCTTCGGCGACACGTCCATGTACTCCACCTCCTTGGGCGGGACCACGGGGTACTCGCCGCGGCGGCGGGACAGCACGCTCTTGTTGACGAAGCGGCCCTTCTCGTCGAGGGGCGCGTTCGCCTGCGCGATGGTGTACTTGTCCTCCTCGTCCGCCGTCAGGTAGATCGTCTTGCGCTCGACGACGCCGTCGACCGCCTTGCGGTAGGGCGTCTCGATGAAGCCGAAGCTGTTGATCCGGGCGTGCGTCGCCAGGCTCGAGATCAGGCCGATGTTCGGGCCTTCCGGCGTCTCGATCGGGCACATGCGGCCGTAGTGCGTGTAGTGCACGTCGCGGACCTCGAAGCCCGCGCGGTCGCGGTGCAGGCCGCCCGGCCCCAGCGCCGACAGGCGGCGCTTGTGGGTCAGCTCGCTCAGCGGGTTGGTCTGGTCCATGAACTGGCTGAGCTGGCTGCTGCCGAAGAAGGACTGGATCACGGCCGACACGGTGCGGGCGTTGACCAGGTCCACCGGCGTGATGGTCTTCTCCTTGTCGGAGAGGTTCATCCGCTCCTTGATGATGCGCGCCATGCGCGACAGGCCCACCGAGAACTGGTTGGCCAGCAGCTCGCCGACCGAGCGCACGCGGCGGTTGCCGAAGTGGTCGATGTCGTCCACGTCGCTGCGGCCCAGGAACAGGCCCACCATCTCGTGGATGATGGCCAGGAAGTCCGCCGGGGTCAGCGTGGTGGTGGACGGCGGCACCGTCAGCTTGAGCCGGTGGTTCAGCTTGTAGCGGCCCACCTCGGCCAGGTCGTAGCGCTTCTCGTGGAAGAACAGGCGCTCGAACAGCACCCGCGCGACCTCCTCGTTCGGGGGATCGCCGGGGCGGAGCAGCTGGTAGAAGCGGCGCAGGGCCTCGTCCTGGTTCGTCGTCGGGTCCTTGCGCAGGGTGTTCAGGATCAGGCTCGGCTCGTTGAGCGTGACCTGGCCCTCGGAGATGACGGCCATCTCGCCGGTGGCCTGCGCGAGGATGGTCTCGAGCAGCAGGGGGTCGACGACCTGGCCGGCCTGGGCCAGGCGCTCGCCGGTCTCGCCGCTGTAGACGTCCTTGGCGAGGATGCGGCCCTCGAGCGTGTCGGCGCGCTTGGTGCCCTTGCGCGGCACGTTGAAGGTCTCGATCTCGTGGAACAGCGGGATGATGTCCTCGTTGGTGCTGAAGCCCAGCGCCCGCAGGAGCATCGTCACCGGCTGCTTGCGCTTGCGGTCGATGTGCACGAACAGCATGTCGTTGATGTCGGTGCTGAACTCGACCCACGAGCCGCGGTACGGGATGATGCGCGACTTGTACAGCTTGCGGCCGTTCGGGTGGTACTCGTCGCTGAAGAACACGCCCGGCGAGCGGTGCAGCTGGCTGACGATCACGCGCTCGGCGCCGTTGATGATGAAGGTCCCCTTGTCGGTGATCAGCGGCAGCTCGCCCAGGTAGACCTCGGACTCCTGGATGTCGCGGATCTGCAGTTCCTCGTTCTGGTTGTTCTCGTCCTCGTCCTTCACCACCAGCTGCATCTTGACCTTCAGCGGCGCGGCGAAGGTCAGGCCCCGCTCCTGGCATTCCTCGATGCCGTACTTGGGCTCGCCCAGGGCGTAGCTGCGGTACTCCACGGTCAGGTGGCCGCGCGTGGACTCGATGGGGAAGATGGACTGGAACACGGCCTCCAGGCCGATGCTCTTGCGCTTGTCCACCACCACGCCCGTCTGCAGGAAGTCGTTGTACGACTCCAGCTGCACGGCCAGGAGATTCGGCATCTCGTCGTCGTGGCTCAGCTTGGAGTAGTTGACGCGGCCGGTGAACTTGTCGACGGAGGTATTGCTTGCCACGGGTCGTCACCTCGCCAGGGGGGGTACCGTTCATGCCGGGCGCCGCGGTCGGCGCGCCGGACGATCTCCCCCCGCCCGGCGCGGCCGGGCGGGGGGGACGTGCGGGACGCGCGGCTTACTTCAGGTCGATGATCGCGCCGACCTCTTCGAGCTTGGCCTTGATCTGCTCGGCCTCGGCCTTGGAAACGCCTTCCTTCACGGCCGAAGGGGCGCCCTCGACGAGGTCCTTGGCCTCCTTGAGGCCCAGGCCGGTGATGGCCCGGACTTCCTTGATGACCTGGATCTTCTTGTCGCCCGCGCCGGTGAGCATGACGGTGAACTCGTCCTTCTCCTCGACGACGGCCGCGGCGGCCGGGGCGGCCATCATGGCCATGGGGGCGGCGGCGCTCACGCCGAACTTCTCCTCCATCGCCTTGACCAGGTCGGCGGCCTCGAGGACCGTCATGGACTCGATCATCTCCAGGACCTTCTGGCCGTTCGCGCTCAGCTTGATCTCCGACATCTCTCTCTCCTTGTTCCGCGGCGCCCGGAGCGCCGTCGTGTCTGGTTGAAACCCTTCAGGGCAGCGGAGGCGTCAGGCCGCCTTCTGCTTGGCGACCGCGTCGAGCGCCCGCACCACGGCGCTCATGACGCCGTTGATGGTGCCGACGATCCCCGTGGCCGGGGAGTTGATGCTGCCCATCATCTTCGCATACAGTTCATCCCGGCTCGGAACCCTGCTCAGCGCTTCGACCTGTCCGGCGTCGAGGAACCCGCCGTCCACGTAACCGCCGCGGACCTTCAACTTGTCGACGTCCTTGGCGAATTCGACGACGACCTTCGCGGCGTCGACCTGGCTGTCCGCACTGATGATCAGGGCCATGGGGCCGGTGAGGTGCTCGCTGAGCACCGAAACATCCGCCTGGTCGGCGGCGATCTTCGCGAGGCGGTTCTTCACCACGCGGCAGACGACGTTCTTCGCGCGGCACTTGACGCGGAAGTCGGTCATCTGGGCCACGGACATCCCCTGGTAGTCGGCGAGCACGACGCTCTTGGCCGACTGGAGATGCGCCGTGATCGCCTGGACCTCGGCTGCCTTCTCGCGGACCAGCTCCGTGAACAGCGCCGTGGCGTTCTCCAGCAGGGCTTCCGGCGCGAAGGACCGCTTGCCGATGCCGCAGTGGATGATGCCCGCCTTGTCGACGCGGTACTCCACGCGGCCGGCCTTGGCCTCGCGCACCGCCTTGCCGATGTCCATGGTCACGGTGCCGACCTTGGGGTTCGGCATCAGACCGCGGGGTCCCAGCACGCGACCGCGCTTGCCGAGCTCGCCCATCATGTCGGGGGTGGCGATGATGACGTCGGTATCCGTCCACCCCTTGTCGATCATGGCGAGATAGTCGTCGGAGCCGACCATGTCGGCGCCGGCGGCCTTGGCCTCGGCTTCCTTCGGGCCGCGAGTGATCACGAGGACCCGCACGTCCTTGCCGGTCCCCCGGGGAAGCACGACGGTGCCGCGGACCATCTGGTCCGCGTGGCGGGGGTTGACGTTGAGCCTGACGGCCACGTCGACCGACTCGTCGAACTTCGACTTGGGCATCCGGTCCAGGAGGGCGAAGGCCTCGGCCAGGCTGTAGCTCCTGGTCCGGTCGACCTGCTCCTTGGCGTTGCGCCAGTTCTTGCCGTGTTTCATTCCGATGACTCCCTGTGACTGTGATGGGTCGAAGGGGCTTGCGCCTCCTGCTTCTCCGGTGCCGGCGGCACGAGGCCCCGGCGCCGTGTCTTCCCAGTCACGGGACGGAAGGTTCTAGCGAACCTCCAGCCCCATGCTGCGAGCGGTGCCGGCGATGGTCTTCATCGCCGCCTCGATCGACGCCGCGTTCAGGTCCACCATCTTCATCTCCGCGATCTCGCGGATCTGCTGGGGGGTGACCCGCCCGCAGGTCGTCTTGCTCGGCTCCTTGCTGCCGGACTCGATGCCGGCGGCCTTCTTGAGCAGGACGGAAGCAGGAGGAGTCTTGGTGATGAACGAGAAGCTCCGGTCCTGATAGACGGTGATGACCGCGGGGATCACCAGGCCCATCTGGTCCTTCGTCCTCTCGTTGAACGCCTTGCAGAACTCCATGATGCTGACACCATGCTGGCCGAGCGCCGGTCCCACCGGGGGGGCGGGATTGGCTTTGCCGGCCTGGATCTGCAACTTGACCTGTGCGAGGACTTTCTTAGCCATTCGCTGCTCCTACTGCGTGTCTCGGACTGCACTCGGGAGGTCCGCCGCCGCTGCGACGGTATCGCGCCGTCCACAGGCGCACCCATTGCGCCGCCGGGCCTCCGCTCGCTGTATGCGTCCTTCCGGGGAGAGAGAATCCCCGTCGGGACCGGTTCCGACGCGCCAGACTCGCGAGTGCGGAACCCTATCGAGATCGGCCGGGTCAGACGTCCTTCACCTGAAGGAAGTCCAGCTCGACCGGGGTCTCCGATCCGAAGATCGAGATCATCACTTTCAGCTTGCCCTTGTCGTGATTGATCTCGTTGACGACGCCGACCCAGTCGGTGAACGGGCCGTCGATCACCTGGACGCTGTCCCCAACCTGGTAGGGGATCTCCAGCAGCGTGCCCGTCTCCTCCGACTTCGTCATGCGGCCCAGGATGCGGTCGACCTCGTCGGAGTCGATCGGCTGCGGCCGCAGCTGCGTGCCCCCGATGAAGCGGGTCACGCCGGGGATGGAATTGATGAAGTGCTGGGTCTCCTTGGTCATGATCATCTCGACCAGGACGTAGCTCGGGAAGAACTTGCGCTTGGTGGTCGAGCGCTTGCCGTTCTTCATCTCGGTGACGTCCTGCGTCGCGACCAGCACCTCGCCGAACAGGTCCTCGAACGCGTTGGCCTTGATCGCCGTCTCGATGTTGCGCTTGACCTTGTTCTCGTGGCCGGTGTTCGCGTGGATCACGTACCAGCGCATGCCGCGCCGGCGCTTCTCCTCTTCGGGGAGCCGGCCGGCGGCGGGCGTCTCGGCGGCCGCTGCGGCGGGCGCTTCGGCGGGCGCGCCGGCGTCCGGCGCGTCGGCGGGCGCGGCGGGCTCGTCGCCGAAGGAGAACAGGTCGTCGCCGAACAGCGGCGCGTCCGCGGCGGCGGGGGCGCCGTCCGTGCTGTTGCCCTCTTGGCCCGTGTGCAGGGGCTCCTCGCGCAGGTCTTTGGCGTCGTCTGACACGATCGTTCCTCCGTCCGCGACGAGCGGACCCGTCCTGCAGGGATGAAAGACAAAGAAACACCCGGACCGGTAACACCTACCGGCGGGCCGTCCCGTCAACCTCGCGATCCGACCGCGGCGCCCTTCGAAAAGGCGCCTTTTACGTCATCAGGATGAGCTGCCTCTGGACGAAGCTCAAAATCTGATCGACGAAGAAGATGAAGACCGTCACCACCCCGACCGTGACCAGCACGACCAGAGTGGACTCGCGCAGTTCCCGCCACGTAGGCCAGGAAACGCGCTTCATCTCCTGGGCGGTCTCCCGCATGTAAAGCGCCAGCTTGTTGAACATCCCGTTTTCCCCTCGACGGTCAGGCTGGCAGGGGCGGCAGGATTCGAACCCGCGACCCTCGGTTTTGGAGACCGATGCTCTACCAGCTGAGCTACACCCCTGCCTGGACCGTTCTCGCGTCTAGCGCGTTTCCTTGTGCGGCGTATGCTTGTCGCACCGCGGGCAGTACTTCTTGTACTCCACCCGATCGGGATGCAGGCGCTTGTTCTTCTTCGTGGTGTAGTTCCTCATCTTGCACGTGTTGCAGGAGAGGATCACCAGGTCCCTGGGCATGATCGCACCTCTCGACTCGCTGCGGGCTCGGTCGCCGCAGTCTCCGTTGCTGCTACTTCAGGACCGTCTACTTCAAGATCTTGGCGACGACCCCGGCGCCCACCGTGCGGCCGCCCTCGCGGATCGCGAACCGCAGACCCTCTTCCATCGCGATCGGCGTGATCAGCTCGATCGTCATCTTGATGTTGTCGCCCGGCATCACCATCTCCACGCCCTCGGGCAGGTGAGCCGATCCCGTCACGTCCGTCGTCCGGAAGTAGAACTGCGGCCGGTAGCCCGTGAAGAACGGCGTGTGGCGGCCGCCCTCCTCCTTCGACAGGATGTAGACCTCGCACTCGAAGTCCGTGTGCGGCTTCACCGAACCCGGCTTGCACACCACCATCCCGCGCTCGATGTCTTCCTTCTTCATCCCGCGCAGCAGCAGACCCACGTTGTCGCCGGCCATGCCCTGGTCCAGGATCTTGCGGAACATCTCCACGCCCGTGCACACCGTCGACTGCGTGTCGCGAACCCCCACCAGCTCCACCTTGTCGCCGGTGTTCACCACGCCGCGCTCGATGCGGCCCGTCGCCACCGTGCCGCGCCCGGAGATCGAGAACACGTCCTCCACGGGCATCAGGAACGGCTTGTCCAGCTCGCGCACCGGCGTCGGCACGTAGCTCTCCAGCGCGTCGATCAGGTCGAAGATGCACTTCGCCTCGGGGCTGTCCGCGTCGCCGCTCTCCAGCGCCTTCAGCGCCGAACCCTTCACGATCGGCACCTCGTCGCCCGGGAACTCGTACTTCGTCAGCAGCTCCCGGATCTCCAGCTCCACCAGGTCCAGAAGCTCCGGGTCGTCCACCATGTCGCACTTGTTCAGGTAGACCACGATGTACGGAACGCCCACCTGGCGGGCCAGCAGGATGTGCTCGCGCGTCTGCGGCATCGGGCCGTCGGCCGCCGACACCACCAGGATCGCGCCGTCCATCTGCGCCGCGCCCGTGATCATGTTCTTCACGTAGTCCGCGTGGCCCGGGCAGTCCACGTGAGCGTAGTGGCGCTTCAGGCTCTGGTACTCCACGTGGGCCGTCGCGATCGTGATCCCGCGCTCGCGCTCCTCGGGAGCCTTGTCGATCTGGTCGAACGGAACGTAGTCCGCCAGGCCCTTCTTCGACAGGATCTCCGTGATCGCCGCCGTCAGCGTCGTCTTGCCGTGATCCACGTGGCCGATCGTGCCCACGTTCACGTGTTCCTTCGTCCGTTCGAACTTTGCACGAGCCATCAGTGGCATCCTCCTGAAGCGGCATGAATCATCCAGGCACCCGTCGGACACGAGCCCTGACCCTACGTCCCGATGCTGCAAAGGTTCACGTCCAAGAAACCGAGATGCAGGATGGAGCCCACGAGCAGACTCGAACTGCTGACCGCTTGCTTACCATGCAAGTGCTCTACCGGCTGAGCTACGTGGGCCCGGTTCCTGTCATCGCGCCGGCAGGGCCGGCAGGCAGATCCGTCTGTCTGGAGCGGGAAACGGGATTCGAACCCGCGACCCTCAGCTTGGAAGGCTGATGCTCTACCAACTGAGCTACTCCCGCCCCGAAATCGGCATCGATCCCGGCTGCGCATCGATTCAGAATGCGCATCGATTCCGGCCGCGCGGGCGAGATCCTTCGCGCCTGCGTTCCGCATGTATGTCCTGGTGGCGGGGGATGGATTCGAACCATCGAAGGCATCCGCCGACAGATTTACAGTCTGTTCCCTTTGACCGCTCGGGAACCCCGCCACTCGAAACGCTGCAACCAGGCGAGCTGGAGCTGGCGAGAGGACTTGAACCCCCAACCCCCTCATTACAAGTGAGGAGCTCTACCAGTTGAGCTACGCCAGCCCGTTCCCGGACACAGGACGACGAAAGACAGCCGGATGGCCGGCCGTCCCTTCGCGACCCCGGTTTCGACGGGCCTCGCAATATACAGGCTGAAATCCGCAAGTGTCAAGGATAAAAGAGCCTCAATCGGGTCCGGCGGCCGCCGGACGGACCGTGGAACCCCCCGGACCGTCCTCCACCGCGAAGCCGAGCTCGGCGATCCGGCCCCGCAGGGTGTCGGCCGCCGCCCAATCCCGCCGGGCCCGGGCGGCGTCCCGCTCGGCGGCCAGGTCCAGGACCGCCTGCGGCACCACCGGCTCGGCGACCGCCACCAGGCCGGCCAGCCCTTCGCGGTGCAGGCCCAGGATCCTGTCGGCGTCCTCGAACAGGGCCCAGGCCTCGTCCAGGGGGCCGCCGTCCAGCAATTCGGGCCCCGCGGCGGTGTCGTACTGGTTCAGGTCACGGACCAGGCCGAACAGGACCCCGATCGCCCCGGCGGAATTGAAATCGTCGTCCAGGGCGGCGAAGAAGCGCCGGCGGTGCTCCCTGACCGCGCGGGACAGGGCCTCGCCCGGGCCGGAGAGCAGGCCCTCGGGCACGGGCGCGGCTCCCGACGCGCGCCGCTCGGCCAGGCGGCGCACCCCGCGGCGCAACCGCTCGTAGGCGGCGCCGGCCTCGCGCAGGCGCTCCTCGCCGTAGTCGATCTGGCTGCGGAAGTGGGCGTTGAGCAGGAAGAAGCGGATCACCTCGGCCGGGAACTGGGCCAGCACGTCCCCCATGGCGAAGAAGTTGCCGTCGGACTTGGACATCTTCTTGTCGCCCAGGAACAGCAACCCGTTGTGCAGCCAGAAGTTGACGTACTTCTGGCCGGTCCCGCAGCAGCTCTGGGCGCACTCGTTCTCGTGGTGCGGGAACAGCAGGTCGCGGCCCCCGCCGTGGAAGTCGAAATGCGGCCCGAGGTACTTGGTGGCCATGACCGAACATTCGATGTGCCAGCCCGGGCGGCCCCGGCCCCAGGGGGAATCCCAGCCGGGCTCGTCCGCGGCGGCGGCCTTCCAGAGCGCGAAGTCCAGGGGGTCCTGCTTGGCCTCGCCCACGTCGATGCGCACGCCGCTGCGCATGTCGTCGACGTGGCGGCCGGACAGGAAGCCGTACTCGTCCCAGCTGCGCACCCGGAAGTACACGTCGCCGCCGGAGGCGTAGGCGTGGTCCTTGGCGACCAGGCCGGCGATGAAGGCCACGATCTCCGGGATGTGCCCGGTGACCAGCGGGTAGAGATGCGCCGGCCGGATGTTCAGGACGGCGGCGTACTCGTGGTACAGGTCGATGTTGCGCTGCGAGACGACCCGGAAGTCGACGCCCTCCAGGGCGGCCTTCGCGATGATCTTGTCGTCGATGTCGGTGAAGTTCTGGACGTGGGTCACCGCGTAGCCCAGGTGCTCCAGGTACCTGCGGATCATGTCGCAGGCCACGAAGGCGAACATGTGCCCGACGTGCGGCTTGTCCTGCACGGTCATGCCGCAGACGTACATGCCGACCTTGCCGGGCTGGATGGGCTCGAACAGGCGGCGGGTCCGCGTGACGTGGTCGTAGACGTGCAGGGCCATCTCGGTCGCTCCTCGGGCGGGGGGTCGGTTCAGCGCGCCGGCGCCGCGGCGGACGCCGTCGCGGCAGAGGTCGTCCACCAGGTCGGCGAAGGTGATGCCGACCGCGGCGGCGGCCTTGGGCACCAGGCTGGTGTCGGTCATGCCGGGGATGGTGTTCACCTCGAGGCAGGAATAGCGGATCCGTCGAGGCGGAAGTCGACCCGCGCCACGCCCCGGCAGCCCAGCAGGTCGTAGGCCCGGCGGGCGTCGCCGCTGATGCGCTCGTAGAGCGGCGAGTGGACGGGCGCGGGGCACAGGTAGTCGCTGGCGCCGGCGGTGTACTTGTGGCCGAAGTCGTAGAACCCCTCGCGCGGCACGATCTCGACCAGGGGCAGGCGCCGGCCGAGCAGGATGGCCGCGGTCAGCTCGCGCCCGGGCACGTAGGTCTCCAGCAGCACGTCGCGGCCGCCGGCCGCGGCCTCGTCGAACGCCGCCGCGAACTCCGACGGCTGCTTCACGATGCGCACGCCGACGCTCGAGCCGTCCGCGTTGGGCTTGACGACCACCGGCCAGCGCAGCTCGGCGTCGACGCGCTTCAGGAGTTGGTCGCGGTCGGGCCAGGCCACGCCGTCGCGGTCGGGGGTGACCAGGAGCCAGTCCGGCGTGGGGATCCCGGCCGAGCGCAGGATCCGCTTGGTGACGGCCTTGTCCATGGCCACCGCGCTGGCCAGGTGGCCGGACAGCGCGTAGGGCACGCCCAGCACGTCGAGCAGGGCCTGCAGACGGCCATCCTCCCCCATGCCCCCGTGCAGGGCCGGGAACACCACATCCCACGCGCCCAGGTCCCGCATCGCCAGGACGTCACCGACGGAGGCCAGCGTGCGCGCCTCCACCGCGTGGCCCAGCCCGGCGAGCGCGCGGGCCACCGCGGCGCCGCTCAGCAGGGAGATCTCCCGCTCGCGGCTGTCGCCGCCCATCAGGACCAGCACCTTCAGGCTCGTGAACGCGCTCATGCCGGGTCTCCTTCCGCGCCCCGCGCGCCGCCGGCAGCAGCAGGGCGATCGCCATCGCGGTCACGCACTCGCCGCGGCCCTCGGGGCCGAGCCCCTCGCCGCGCGTCGCCTTGACCGACACGGCCTCCAGGACCGACGCCGAGGGCGCCGGCGAGCGCCGCCCGCATGCGGTCGGCGGCCGGCGCGATCCGGGGCCGCTCGAGGATCAGGGTCAGGTCCACGTTGCCCACGCGCCAGCCCGCGCCGCGCACCAGCGCGGCCGCGCGGGCGAGCAGGTCGAGGCTGTCGGCGCCGGCCCAGGCCGGATCGTCGTCCGGGAAGTGGCGCCCGATGTCGCCGAGGGCGGCGGCGCCGAGCACCGCGTCGACGACGGCGTGAGCGGCGGCGTCGCCGTCGGAGTGTCCCAGGGGACCGACCGGGCAGTCCTCGAAGCGCACCCCGCCCAGCAGGCAGGGCCGCCCGGCCACCAGCCGGTGGCGGTCCCATCCCATCCCGATCCTCACGGCCTCACTCCAGGGTGATGTTGTCCAGCTGCACGGTGACGTCGCCGTCGGGGCGGCTCAGGAAGAATAGCATACTGTCGATGTCGTCCAACCGGAATGTCCGCTCGCCGCCGCGGGGCTGCAGGGACTTGAGGTCCACGACGCAGCGCGTCCACTGCGGACCGAGGCGGAAGCTCTCCCCGACCCACACCGGGTCGTTGCGGCTCAGGAAATCGTCCAGGCGCACCGTCAGCACCGCCGGCGCGCCGGACGCGGCCCTGGCGTCGAAGACGAGCGCGGACCGGGACGACCAGTCGCGCGGGAGGCCGCGGATCACCACGCCCGGGTAGATCTCGCCGGACTCGCCCCGCAGGTTCAGCACCCGCGAGCCGCTCGTCGCGTCGCGGCCCACCCAGAACCCGCCGCCCTGGTCGAAGTTGTCGTCGAGCAGCGCGATCTCGCGGTCGGTCTCGAAATCCGCCAGCAGCGGGAACCGTTGCGCGGCGAGCCGGCTGCCGAGCAGGAAGCCGGGCATCTCGCGCAGCTGGAACGGCACGACCGCGAAGCCGAGCACGACCAGCGCGTAGGCGAGGCGGCGCCCCCGGCGCCGCGCCAGCACCCAGCCGACGGCCGTCGCCACGCCCGCCAGGTCGACGCCGGCGTCCTGCCAGCGCGGGTGGCGGCCCACGAACCCCTGCAGCAGCTCGCAGCCGGCGGTCAGCAGCCAGGCCAGCGCCGCGGCCGCCGGCAGGCGCCCGCGCAGGGGACCCCGCGACCACAGCAGAAGCGTGAAGGCCAGCGGCAGCCCCCAGTGCGCGACCACGCCCAGGGACCGCAGCGCCGCGATGCGTTCGAAGCGGCCGGGCACCGGCACCACGAAGGGACCGAGCAGCACGACCGCCGCGGCGAGGCCGAGCAGGATGCGGCGTCCGACGGTCACGCCCCGCTCCGCACGCCGGGCACCCGGCAGATCGAGAAGCGGTACTTGCCGTTGGCCTCGCGCGGGATGGTCGCGACGAAGTGCAGGACCACCTCGGCGCCGCCCAGCGAATCGCTGAAGACGCGCGTCAGCGCGGCGGCGACTTCCTCGTCCCATCCGGCGGCGCGCACGACGTTCAGCTCCACCCGCCCGACCGTCTCCTGGACGACCTGCAGCTGCGCGATGCCGGGGTAGCGCGTCAGCGTGTTCTCGATGAGCGAGATGCCGGCCACGCGGCTCCCGTCGGCCGCCACCAGGAAGTCGGCGGTGCGGCCGGTGACCGAGCGCAGCAGCGGGGAGGGGACGGCCGCAGGCGCAGGGCCGGTCGTGCAGGACGCCGCGGTCGCCCACCTCGTAGCGCAGCATCGGCATGCCCAGGTTCACGAACTCGGTCACGACGATCCGGCCGTCCTCGCCCGGAGAGCACGGGCTGCCGTCGTCGCGCAGCAACTCCACCGCGGTGTGCTCGGCGTTGAGGTGCAGGCCGGCGTGGCGCTCGCACTCGCAGGCGATCAGGCTGACCTCCTCGCAGCCGTAGCGGTTGGTCACCGGCCGCGCGAAGACGCGCTCGATGACCTCCCGCTCGGGCTGCAGCAGCATCATGCTGGTGGCGACGATGCCGTCCGGCCGCAGAGTCTCGCCCATCTCTTCGAGCATGCCCGCCAGCAGGTAGAGCGAGTGGGCGTGGCCGTAGAGCAGCCCGGGGCGCAGGCGCCGCCAGCCCGCGACGAAGCCACGCACGGCCGCCTCGTCCAGGCGCATCGTGTCGAGGTAGACGATGCGGTCCTTGCAGGCCAGGCGCAGCCGGTTGCGCAGGGTCCGGGGCTCGGGCGGGTTGCCCCACACCGCGCCCATGGGCTGCCCCAGCCGCCAGCCGCTCCAGGTGTCGGCCAGCAGGGCGGCGCCGCTGCGCAGCTCGACCCCGCGGCGGTCGCAGTAGACGTGCAGGGCGGTGCCGGTCGAGCCGCCCGTCTTGGCGGGCACCAGATCCTCGCGGCGGTGGTTCCGGGCCAGGATGTCGTCGATTTCGCCGCGGATGTCGGCCTTGGTCAGCAGGGGGAGCTCCCGCAGGTCGGCGATGTCGCGCACGCCGCGCGGGTCGATCCCGGCGGCCTGCAGCCGGCGGGCGTGGAAGGGCGACTGGTCTGCGGCGTGGCGGACCAGGGCGCCGAGCCGCTGCTGCCGGCGCGACGCCAGCGCCTCGGGAGTGTCGAACTGGGCGCGCGCCAGCTGACGGAAGGTGCGCAGGCGCACGCTGCCCTCGTAGAGATCCCAGACCGGCTCGGTGATGCGGCCGACGACCCAGTCGGGAAGGCGCACGGCGGGACGTCCTTTCAGGTGCGGGGAGTCCAGATGACCTGCCGCTGCCCGGCCAGGAAGCGCACCAGCGCGTTGCCGGCGGCCGCGTTCAGCAGGCACAGGTAGTACGGGAACGAGAGCGGCGACGGCAGGCGCAGGCCGAGGAAGCCCAGGCCGGCCAGCAGGTAGAAGGCGCCCTGCAGCGCGAGCAGCACGTCCCAGACGTCCCCTTTGCCGGCCAGGGCGAGGTTGCTCACCAGGGCCGCGACCTGGAAGACCGGCGCCAGGTAGCGCAGCCACTTGTGGGAGAACAGCTGCCAGGAGAACAGGCCGTAACGGGCCGGGTCGAGCAGGACCGCCATGTCGCGCAGGGCGTGCCAGGCGCGCAGCGCCACGCGGGTGCGCATGCGGAACTCGGCCTTCGTCTCGCTCAGGCTCGCCTCGTAGACGCGCGCGCCCGGGACGTAGACGACGCGCCGCCCGCGCACGACCACGCTCAGCGGCAGCACGAAGTCCGGCTGCTGGTCGGCGCGCATGACGGTGTAGAGGTCGGCCCGCACGGCGTCGATGCCGCCGTCGACCCCGACCACCGAGCCCACCTTCGTCTCCAGCCCGCGCAGCGCGTTCTCGTACCGCATGTAGGCCGAACAGCCCTCCCCCGTCAGCGAACCGTCGCTCGCCCGGTAGAGCATGCGGCCGGTCACGTAGCCGACCTCGGGGTCCGCAAACGGCTCCAGCAGCCGGCGCAGGGCGTCCGGCGCGTAGAGCGAGTTGGCGTCGGAGAAGACGATGATCTCGCCGGCGGCGACGCCGTGGGCCAGGTTCAGGGCGGAGGTCTTGCCGGCCCGCGGCTCCTGCCGCAGCAGGCGGACCCGCGGCTCGACGGCCGCGATGGCCGCGACTTCCGCGTCGGTCCCGTCGGTCGAGCCGTCGGAGACCACGATGATCTCCAGCAGCTCCGGCGGGTAGTCCAGGGCGAGCTTGTTGCGGACGGTCTGGCCGATGCACGCGGCCTCGTTGTGGGCGGCGATCAGCAGGCTGACGCGCGGCGTGATCGGGGCGGCGGCGACCCGCCGGCGCCGCACGCCCGCCAGCAGGGCGCAGAGCAGGGGGTAGCCCGCGTAGACGTACGCGAGCAGGGCGAGGCAGCATACCAGGACGACGGACATCGCACCGATCCTTGCGGAACAGCAGCTACTTGGTGCCCGCGGTCCGCAGCGCCGCACCGTAGAATTCCTCATGGGCCGCGACGCAGATCTCCCAGTCGAAATCCGCCTCGACCATGGCGCGGGCCTGCCGGGCCAGCACCGCGCGCGTGGACCGCTCCTCGATCAGCCGGGACAGGGCGCTGGCCAGGGCGACGTCGTTGCCCGGCGGCACCAGCAAGCCTGTGCGGCCGTCGTGCACGACCTCGAGGTTGCCGCCGACCGAGGTGGCGACCACCGCGCAGCCGCTGAGCATGTATTCGAGCACCGCGTTGCTGAAGCCCTCAGAATCGGAACACATCACCCCGACCGCCAGCCGCTGCAGGTAGGCCGGCACGTCGGCGATGCGGCCGGCGAACACGGTGCGGTCGGCGATGCCCAGGTCCGCGGCCATCCGCTCGTACTGCGGGCGCAGGTCGCCGTCCCCGATCAGGTGCCAGGTCGTCTCGGGGTGCCGGGCCGCCACCCTGGCGGCCGCCCTGAGGAACAGATCGGCGCGCTTGACCCGGCGGTTGAGGTTGCCGACGATGCCGACCGCGACGGCGGACTCCGGGTGCTCCGCGAAACGGTAGCGGTCGACGTCCACCCCGTTGCGGATGACCCTGACCCGCGCCGGGTCCAGGCGGTCCCGGCCGCACACATGATGCCTGACCGCCTCGGAATTCGCCAGGAACCCGGTCGCCAGCGGGTAGCTGCGCCGCATCAGGAACTCCTGGGCGGGCGTGCGCCAGAATCCGAGGTCGCGAAAGGATACGAGCCGCACCGGGACGCGGGCCAGTCGCGCGGCCGGCATCCCCAGCAGGGTGGGGTCCTGGAAGAACGTCTGCACGATGTCGGCGCCCTGCTCCCGCAGGTGCGCGGTGAGCGCGCGCAGCCTGAGACGCCCGCCGGCGAGAACAGGCGCCGGACATCCAGTTCGTGCCGCGGGCACGCCGCCTCCCCGATGTAGTCCGACGAGGGCCGCAGGGTGCACAGGCTGGGCGCGAAGCGCCGGCGGTCGAGCCGGTTGATCAGACCCACCAGCTGGGTCTCGGTGCCGCCGCGGCCGATGCTGTCGATGCAGTAGACGACCTTGATCAAGCCGGGTTAGCCTCCCGGGCGGCCGCGCCGCCGCTGGAACGGTCAGACGATGTAGTCGCCACTGCCCTTGGTGGACACCACCCGAGCGGGCACCCCGGCCACGATCTCGTCGGGATTGGTGCCGTGCGTCACGACCGCGTTGGCGCCCACCACCGTGCCCGAGGCCAGGTGGATCGGGCCGAGCACCTTGGCGCCGGGGGCGATGTAGACGCGGTCGCCCAGGGTCGGGACCCCCCAGACGCCCGCGCGGCGGCCCAGCCCGATCGTGACGCCCTGCGACAGGTTGCAGTCGCGGCCCATCTTGACGTCGGTGTGCAGGACGATGCCCCCGAAGTGGCCGATGTAGAGGCCCGGCCCGATCGTGCAGTCGGGCGAGATCGAGATGCCGGTGCTGATCTCGACACTCTTCCACCAGAGGTGGTAGAAGGCCATCACCAGGTGCCGCAGCCCGGGGGGCAGGCGGTGGCGGTTGAGCCAGTTCCCGGCCCGGTAGCAGGCGCAGGCCCACAGGCCCTGCTGCGTCAGCAGCAGGCGCAGCGTGGATTCTCTGCTACCATATCGGCGCATCCGGCCGATATCGCTGCGGAACAGGTCGAACATCCGGGTGCCTCCCGCGGGGAATGTGACATAGCATGCGCCGGAGGGCCACCATAGATCGCGGCGCGGCGCGGCGGGAACGCCTCCCGTGCGTCCACGACGCAACCCAGGAGCGATGCCCACAAGTCAGCCCGCGCTGGTCTCAGTGGTGACCGCGACCTATAACATGGGGCGCTACATCCGGGAAACCGTGGACTCCATCCTCGCGCAGACCCACCCACGCCTGGAACTGATCATCGTGGACGACGGCTCCACGGACGACACGCCTGCGGTCCTGGCGGCCTACGACGGCGATCCCCGGGTCCGGGTCATCCGCCAGCGCAACGCCGGCCAGACCGCGGCCAAGAACCGCGGCCTGCAGGAGGCCCGCGGGGAATTCGTCGGTTTCTGCGACGCCGACGATCACTGGCTGCCCGACAAGCTGGCCCGGCAGCTGCCCCGATTCGAGGGCGTGCCCCGCCTGGGCGTGGTCTATGGCGATTTCGTCTGCATCGACGGCGAGGGCCGGCCGGTGGCTACCCCCCGCTGGCCGTGCTTCAGCGGCCGGATCACCGGCAAACTGCTGGTCGACAACTTCGTGCACTTCCCCACGGCGCTGGCCCGCCGCGAGGCCATCGAGCAGGCCGGGGGGTTCGACACGTCGCTGACCATGGCGATCGACTACGACCTCTGGCTGCGCGTTTCTCTGGACTGGGACTTCCTGTACGTGCCCGAGACCGTGGTCGAGTATCGGCTCTGGGAAGGCCAGATGTCGCACCGCACCGCCGAACGCCTGGACAACGCCTTCCGCATGATGTCGAAATTCCTGTCCGCGCACCCCGACAGCGTGACGGCGGCCGAGCGCCGGTTCGCCTGGGCCCACTCCTACGTGACCCGCGCCTCCTGGCACGCCGGCCAGGGCAGGGTCCGGGCCGCGACGTCCGATTTCCTGAGGGCCGCCCGCCAGCGCCCGTGGGACCTTCGTCTCTGGAAGACGATGGCACGATGCGCCTTAAGACGTGCCTGATCGTTTTTTACCAGGTGACGACTCGCAATTTCTATCGATTTGTGTTATCATTCCCTCTTCGTCAAGGACAGCAGGGGACCAAGTTCCCGCCGAAACTCACGACCCGGGAGCCATCATGGCCTTGAAGACCATCCTGGCCGCGTGCCTCATCTCGCTCGTCGCGACCTCCACAGTGTCCGCAGCGCCGATTTCCACGCTGACCAAGACCCCGACCCTCAACATCCTGAACGAGGACCGCGTGGACTTCGCGTGGACCTACTCGGTCGTCCCCGATTCGCTGCGCCTCGACTTCGGCGACGGGCAGGCCAGGAGCTTCCCCGCCGCCACGACCTCGGCGCGCCACGTCTTTCGCAGCGCGGGCCGCTACGACATCGTGGTCACCGCCTGGAAGAACGGCGTCGCCGATCAGCTGACTTTCCCGAACTTCGTCGTCGTCGGCCAGCGCGCCCTGCCGGGCACCGACATGATGTTCGTGCACCACTCCACGGGCCGCAACCTGATCCGCGACAGCGGCGTGCGCAGCATGTTGGAGTCGCACAACTCGCGCTACGGCACGGGCATGAAGTTCTGGGACCACGACTACCACAGCGGGAACACGTTCACAGGGATCATCAAGCCCGACAGCACCGTCCACAGCGAGTGGTCGTACGGCGTGGAGGCGAACGACATCCAGCCGGACGGCTGGTTCACCGTCTTCTGCACCGGCAGCGCCTTCATGGACTCCCTGCTGAACCGCCACGACATCATCATCCTGAAGAACGACCACAGCACCGGCGACATCACTTCGGACACGATGCTGCAGACCTACCAGAGCCAGTACCTGCAGATCCGCAGCGTCCTGGACCAGTACCCCGAAAAGCTGTTCGTGCTGGTCAGCGGCTCGCCGCGGCGTCCCGAGGACACGACCAACGCCATGGCCGACCGTTCGCGCACGTTCTACAATTGGCTGCAGAGCCCGGGCTTCATGAACGGCCACCCGAACGTGGTCTTCTTCGACCTGTTCGACGAGCTGGCCGCCCCGAACACGGCGTCGAACCCCGAGCGCAACATGCTGCGCGAGGAGTACCGCCGGCCCGACGCGCCGAGCGACAGCCATCCCAACACCTTCGCCAACATCACCATCGGGCCGCGCTTCGCCTCGATGCTGATCCGCATGGTGGACCCCGACTGGATCGGCGACCTGACCGCGCGCCCCCGCCGCGCCGCCGGCGCCGCTGCTGCTCGCGGTCGGCAACCATCCGAACCCGTTCAATCCGAGCACCGCCATCGACTTCACGCTGACGCAGCCCGCGCCGGTGAGCCTCGACGTTTTCGACTTGTCGGGACGGCTGATCCGTCGCATCCTCGGCCCCGTCCGGCTCGAAGCCGGACCGCACACCGCGCACTGGGACGGAACCGACGACCAGGGGCGGAGCCAGCCGTCGGGCGTGTACCTGTTCCGCGTCGACGGCGGCCCCGAGAGCGCTTCGCGCCGCATGCTCCTGGTCCGCTGAGCGACGGAGGCTCCGCGGATGCTCCAGGTCCTCAAGGAATTCCGGCGGTCGCTGAGCGACCCCACCGGCCGCCTGCTGCTGCGCTACTCCTTCGTGCGCAACTGCCCCGGCTCGTACGGCTTCCTGCTGCGGGCCGGGGTCCTGCGCCCGGCCTTCGGCAGTTGCGGGCCGCGGGTCCGCATCCACGAAGGCGCCCGCTTCCGCAACGTCCACAAGATCCTGCTCGGCGACAACGTCACCATCGGCGTCGACAACTTCCTGCAGGCCGCCGGCGGCATCACCGTCGGGGACCACACCCTGCTGGGGCCGGGCGTCAAGATCTGGACGACCAACCACGTCTTCGCCGACCCCGACCGCCCGATCCGCGACCAGGGCGCCGAGTACCGCGAGGTCGTCATCGGCCGCGACGTCTGGATCGGCTCGAACGCCTTCCTGATGCCCGGCGTCGAACTGGGAGACGGCTGCATCGTCTCGGCGGGCTCGGTCGTGGGCGCCAAGAAGTACCCCCCCTACAGCATCCTGATGGGCAACCCCGCCCGGGTCATCGGCAACCGCAAGAAGGCCGAGCCCGCGCCGGAAGACGGGCCTGCGTGACCACCGGGCCGGTCGTCGCGCAGCCCTGCGGCCGACCGGCTGCTCGCAGCCGCTGACGCGGCCGGCCCGAGGCCGCGCCCGGACGTCCTGCGGGACGCCCTGGTCGCCGCCCTGCCGCCGGGTCCCGACCGCATCGCCCGGATCGAAGAACTGGTCGACGAGGGCCGCGCCGCCTGGGATCTGCTGCTCGGCGGCGACAGCCGCGGCCACCTGCTGCTGGGCGGAGCCGGCTGCGGCGCGGCGGCGCTCGCTCTGGCACGGCGCTGGGACCGCGTGACGGCCATCGGAACCGACCCGGACACCCTCGCGCTGCTGGAGCGGCGCCGTGACGCCGCGGGGATCACGAATCTGGTCGCTCTGATCGGCGGCGGCGGTCCTTCGCTCCCCCTGCCCGACGCATGCTGCGATGCCGTGGCCTGGCTCGTCGACGACGATGCGTCGCCGCCCTGCGCCGGGAACGATCCCGCCGGCTGGCCGCGCCGCTTCCTGGCCGAAGCCGCCCGCGTGCTGCGTCCCGGCGGCGGGCTGTACCTGGCCGTCCCCGGCCGCTGGCGCCGCGAGCGCCCTTGGCGCAGCGCCGCGCCTGCCGCCCTCGACCCGCTTTCGTTCAAGACCGCGGCCGCCGCGGCCGGCCTGCCGGTCGTGCGCCGCTGGGCGGTCGAGGGCCGGGCCGACGGTCCGCGCAGCTGGGTGGATCTCGACGATCCGGCCGCCGTCGCGGACCACCGCCGCCAGACGAAGGATGTCGCCCGGCGGCTCCCGCGCGTCGTTTACCGCCTGTCGGCGCCGCAACTCGCCTTGTCCGCGTCACGGGGACCGGCCCGCGCTTCCCGGCTCGACGACGTGCTGGCCGGCGCCGCGCGCGCGCTCGGTCTGGCCGACGGCTCCTGGCGCGCCACGCCGCCGCAGGCGCTGCGCAAGGGCAAGCTCGTCGCCACCCTGCGGGCGGACGACGGCCGCGCCTGGATCGCGAAGGTCCCCCTGCGCGACGACATCTCCTCGGCGATGCGCCACGGCCAGGGCGTCCTGGTCTCCCTGCTGGCGAACCTGCCCGCGGACGACCGGCTACGGCGCCTCCTGCCGGCGCAGGCTCTGGACGTGGAGCAGCGCGGTCTGCGGCTGCACCTCGAGCGCCTCTGCGACGGCCGCCCCTGGGCCGCATCGCGTCCCGCTCCCGGGCTCCTGCGCGCGGGCATCGTCGGGGTGATGGAGCATCTGACCGACCTGGACCCCACGGTCTGCGGCCTGGACGACCGCCACGACAGCCTGCCTCGCGCCCTGGACGACCTCGCCGGGCTCGTCGAGCCCGCGGATGCACCGACGCTGCGCCGCGCGGCGGCGCTGCTCGAGCGCGGACGCGCCCCGCGGCTCCACCTGCGCAAGGGGGACCTGTCGCTCAGCAACGTGTTCCTGGAGGGGGGCCGCATCTGCGGCCTGATCGACTGGGACGAGACGGGCGTGACGCGCCATCCCCTGGCGCCGCTGGGCGACCTGCTCTTCTCGTGGCTCTGGCAGCTGGAAGGCTGGTCGCGCGCACGCAGCCTGGCGACGCTCGCCAGCGGCCGGATCGCCGAACTGCCGCCGGACCTGGACGTCCCGGGGCTGCTGGCGGCGCTCGACCGCGGCCCGGACGACCTCGCGCGCGGCGCGCTGACCTCCTGGCTGGAGCACGCCTACCACGAGCTGCAGCACCCGGTGTTCCGCTGCCGCGAGGACCGCATCGACGCGCTGCTAGTGCAGCCTTGCCGGGCGCTCGCTCCCGTGCTGGCGGGACGGGACGGGAACTAGCGCGCGGCGGCCGCCGCGGCGTAGACCCGAGGTAGTCGTCGACCATGCGCGCGAGCGTGTAGCGCTCCCGTTGTTCGCGGGCGGCGGCCTCCCCCAGCCGGCGCCCGAGCCCGGCATCGCCGGCCAGCCGCGCCAGCGCGTCGGCCAACCCGGCGGCGTCCCCCACCTCGACCAGCAGTGCGGTCCGTTCCTGCTCCAGCACCTCCGCGAGACCCCCGACGCGCGACGCGATCGCCGGGACCCCCAGCGACATCGCCTCCAGCAGCGTGTAGGGCAGACCCTCGTGCAGCGACGGCATCAGCAGCGCGTCGAGGTGGGCGATCCAGTCCAGGATGTCGCGCTGGAAGCCGTGGAAGCGGACCCGGTCCGCGACCCCGAGCGCGCGGGCCTCGTGGCGCAGCTCGTCCAGCAGGGGACCGGTGCCGATCACGTCCAGGCGGACGTGCGCCGGCACCGCGGGCGAGGTGAGGGCGCGCAGCGCGTGGACGATGCCCTTGACCTCGCTGACGCGGCCGACGATGCCGGCGTGGAAGAGGCCGGGCTCGAGACCCGTGGGGGCACGGGCGGCCGGCGCGGTCGAGGGGAGCGATGCCGTTGTGGATCACGCGGCGGGATAGGCCGGCGTGGGTGCGGTCGTAGCGGTGCATGATGTCGGCGGTCACGTAGCAAACCTTGGCATGTAAATAGCGGGTGGACCAGACATCGAGACGATGATTCATATTCGATTTTAGATGTCCTCCATTTATGCCGCGAGGTTCAGGAAGGCCATGTTCTGTTTTAACAACTGCCAATTCACGTGAGGTATCGGCACAGGCTGCTGTTACTGTTGCACGGTACCCGTGCACATGCATCACATCACGCCCATGGTGAATTTCTCGAAGTCGTCGTAACTATCGGATTATAGCGACACCGCGTTTTTAAGATTTCCGCCACTATCCCAAAATGGCGAAGACGGGCATCAAGCTCACATCGATGGAATAACACCGGCAGCACATCAATATTTCGGCTTCGCAATGTCACACATAAATCCAGAAACTGAGCCTCCACGCCTCCAAACAGTTCACCAGGAGCCAGTAAGGTGACTTGAAACCCGAACTTTATCATGTTATCCATGGTGCTTCATCTGCTTGCTAACCGCCGACAATAGACATTCCCACTCTCGATCGATCGCGTCTTGTAGCACCCGCAACGCGCCTGTGATATCTTTCGTTCTGTCACCCACAGCAGCTGCGATCACAACCTGAAGTAGTTCATCAACTGAATGCTTGGAATATATAGCCGCCTCTCCAAAGCACGCTCGCAATGCTGGCGTATCGGACAACACTGTTGGACGACCAGCGGCAATGCCTTCATAGCCGCCGCACACAAGGCAGTCCGAATCTTCAGTGAGCACCACAACAACTGCCGCCGAGCGGAGCATCGACACGTATTCCTCCAATGGGAGGAAGCCCGTAAAATTAATACGAGTGTCTTCCTCGATTGAGCTTGGTATTGATATTCGTCGTTTGTCGCCTGTTATCAATACGGAACAAGACAAGCACCGGCAATGGCTATCGCCGAATCAAATAATAGCTCAATTGGCTCATCGGCATCAAAACTACAGATAAATAACACATAAGTTGCAGACGACGACTTAGGGTAAGCTGATGGCTTCGTTACTCTGGAAGGCAAATCCAGCCCGGCTACACTCGATATCGTAGCTGCCAATTCCGGTAGCGGGTCTCTCAAAGTGACTACTCGTCGATTGTAGCGCTCTGCAATAGGTACCATCAGATCGTTGCTAACAATCAATAGGTCTGCACACCCCAAAGACCATGACTTCAGTCGTCTGTAGAAGAGTCCGACCAATCCGCCGAGTTCCCGCTTGAGGGCCTTATTGTGGCAGTCGCTGATCAGCGTTACTCGACCATTACCTCGTGCCGACTTGTAGATTGCGCAACAAATCTGGAGCATATACGAATAGTGAGTGTACACAACCTGCGGTTTGGCCCCCATCAACACACGGAGCGCCCACAACGATCCGCCGAGATGTCGACGCAAACCTTCATGCGGCCCATACAAGAGAATCGGTATTCCAAGCCGTCTGGCTATGCTATTCGAACGCGCATGGTCGTGCCAAGTAATCCAACATGCTAACCGGCTAGGCTCGTTACTAGGCCCTTCGATCGCGATAGATTTGTGCATAACTCCCTCGCAAACGCTAGCGCATAACGCTCGAGCCGCGTCCATCTGTTACGAGACATCTCGGCCAATATATACCACATTAAATTCAACGTTGAGGACGAGACGGTTGGCCGGGCACATTATATTCAACATCAATATAGGCATCACCAGCATTCCCTTGGGCATCGTAGGCTCGCACCGTGATCCGATTGATCCCTAGAAAAAGCGGAATGTTGGGTACAGACCAGTTTTGTGTACCTTGCCCAGCACCACTTCCCTAAGCCCATTCTCCCAGGTAACTGGATACGACCCCGACATTGTCAGTAGCGCTACCAGCGATCGACACTGAGGGGTGAGTGGTGCTGCATACATGTGCCGCCCGTAGAGACTGGGAACGAGTAATTCACTGTAGGCAGTACAGTGTCACCACTAGAGGACCCACCCACGACAAGCGGATCCCAGGCGACGCGGCACCGGATTCATCAACTACGAACATGTAGGCAGTAGTACCCGGAGAAAACGCCGATGTAAAGTGACTTTGGATTGTAATGTTCTGGTCCGCCCATGCAACAGGAATTTGGATTTCACGACGGGAGCAGGCATTGAAAGTAGGTGCGTTACCGAGTTCTACTCTTGCTCTTGATGTAGAAATATAAATGTCGTCGAAAAATGAACGAACATATTCCATAGTCTGAAAGCCTTGGAACATGTGCCCGATACGGATGTCGTTGACCGCATTACCTCCTGCGACATCGCAGAGTTTAGGTTTGCAACCTGACGCCGAAGCACTGCGTCAACCCAAACTTCGAAATAACCATCATTCGCAGAAACAGTGGAATCGTATTTAATGTAGGCTTCCCCAGCGATTCCACGCTCTAGGGGTTGCACTATACGGAAACTACCGTAATACCAAGCATCTGCTGGCAGATCCTGCAGCATCGCCGCCCAGCCATTTTGTCCAGCTGGAACCATAAAGGGCATGAACTGCTGCACATCATGGCAGTGATCTCCATTATCGGCATTACCAAACATATAAAGCTGTTTGTGGTTCTTAGTCAAAATGTCGTCGTTTGAGGGGGGTCGTGGTAACGCCAGTAACTGACATATAGGCTATTTAATGGGCTTGCCCGGTCCACCCAAATGCATTGATTGAATATCCGCTGTATCCTGGTTCCTTTCCAAACTACTTTTGCACTTTTTCCGCCACTGTAAGCA
>JADJIV010000022.1:0-65005 GCA_016706845.1 bacterium | reverse complement strand
GGCGAGCTGTCGCGCACGGCTGCGGCCGCGAACGCCGGCAGCCGCGCGGCGACGCTGCGCTCGGCCGCCGCCACACAGGATGTCGTCCTCGCGGTGAGGCGGACGTTCTACGCGGCGCTGGGGCGCGAATCCCAGCTCGCGGCCGCCGGGCTGGCCGTGACGCGTCTGCAGAGGCACGCCGACGAGGTCGCCGGCGCCGTGTCGGCTGGTGCGGCCACCGTGGAGATGCGACTGCGCGCGGTCACCCGTCTGCGCGAGGCGGAGCAGCGGCGGTCGCGCGCGCAGGCCGCCCTGGACTCGGCGGCGGTCGCGCTGGGACGCCTGGTCGGCAGGCCGGGTGCGGCGGTGCTGCCGGCGGGCGATCTGGCCGCCCCGCTGCTCGGGGAAGGCGACGCGGCGACGGCCGTCGACGAGCGGCCGGACGTGGCGGCGCTGCAGGAAGAGCGCGCGCGTCAGGACCACCTGGCCGCGGCGGCCCGCGGACGCCTGCTGCCGCGGATCGCGGCAGAACTCGCGGCCCACCACGGGCGGCCGGGCGTGGACCAGCTGACCAACGACTGGATGAGCTACGCCACCGCCGGCGTGAGCCTGGACTGGCCCCTGTGGGACGGCGGCGCCCGCCGGCAGCGGGCGGCGCAGGCCGAAGCGCGCTCCCGCCAGGCGGAGGCCCGAAGCCGCGACCTGCAGGAGGCCGTCACCGCCGCGCAGGCGACGGCGTCGCGGGACCTGGCGCTCGCCCGCGAGGAACTGGCGCGGGCGTCCGAACGCGTCGACCTGGCCCGGAACATCGGCGAGCTGGTCGGCGCGCGCTACGAGCGCGCGGACGCCAGCGAGAGCGAGTACCTCGACGCCCTGGACGACGTGACCGCCGCCGAATTCGAACTGTCCCTGGTCCGCACGCGGCAGCGCCTCGCCGAGGCGACGCTGCTCTGGACCCTCGGCCGCTAACCGCACGGGAGAGATCATGAACCGCACCGCCACCCCCACGATCGCGCTCGCCTGCCTCGCCGCGCTGGCCGGCTGCGGCGGCAAGCCGCTGCCCGATCCGTCCGGCACCTTCGAAGCCACGGTCGTCGACGTCGCGCCGGTGATCGCCGGGCGCGCGCTGGCCGTCAACTGCACGGAGGGGCAGCTCGTCGCGCGCGGCGACACGCTGGTGGTCCTGGACACCGAGCTGATCGCCCTGCAGCGCGCCGAGACCGCCGCCCGCCGCGAGAGCCTGCAGGCCGAGCGGCGCGCCGCGACGGCCGACCTGGAGCAGACCCGCCGCCAGCGCGCGCTCGCGGCGACCACGCTCGAGCGCGCCGAGGCGCTGCTGGCGCAGGGCAGCGCCACGCGCCAGCGCGTCGACGACCTCGCCGCCCAGCGCGACGTGGCCGACGACCGCATCGAGGGGGCCCGCGCACGCATCGCCGCCCTGGACGCCGAGACGGTGCGCCTCGAGGCGGGCCTGGCGGTCCTGGACCGCCAGCTGCGCGAGGGCGTGCTGCTGTCCCCGCTGGAAGGCACGGTGCTGACGCGCAGCCTGGAGCCCGGCGAGGTGGCCGCCGCCGGCCGCACGGCGCTGCGGCTAGCCGACCTCACGCGCCTCGAACTGCGGGTCTTCCTCGAGGCGCCGGACCTGGCCCGCGTGCGCCTGGGGCAGGAGCTGCCGGTCAGCGTGGACGCGCTGCCCGGCGAGGCCTTCGCCGGCCGCGTCGCCTGGATCAGCGAGGAGGCGGAGTTCACGCCCAAGAACGCGCAGACCCGCAACGCCCGCGCCCAGCTCGTGCACGCCGTCAAGCTGAGCGTCGCCAATCCCGACGGCCGGCTGCACGTCGGCATGCCGGCGGAAGCGCGCCTGCCGTGACGGGACCGGCCGGCAAGAGCGCCCCCGCCATCCTGGTCGAGGGCCTGCACAAGGGTTACGGGGCGCGGTCCGCGGTCCGCGGCCTGGACCTCGCCGTGGCGTCCGGGCGCATCTGCGGTCTGATCGGCCCCGACGGCGCCGGCAAGACCACGACCATGCGCATCATCTGCGGCCTGCTGCGGCCCGACGCCGGCTTCGTGCGCGTGCTCGGTCGCGACAGCGCGCGCGAGCCCCGCGCCGTGCGCGAGCGGCTCGGCTACATGCCCCAGCGCTTCAGCCTCTACCCGGACCTGACCGTCGCGGAGAACCTGCGCTTCTTCGCCGACCTCTACGGCGTGCCGGCGGCCGAGCGGGTGCGCCGCGAGGCCGAGCTGATGGAGTTCAGCCGGCTCGGCCCGTTCCGCGGGCGCCGCGCGGGCCAGCTGTCGGGCGGCATGAAGCAGAAGCTGGCCCTCAGCTGCACGCTGATCCACACCCCCGAGGTGCTGGTGCTCGACGAGCCCACCACCGGCGTCGACCCGGTCAGCCGGCGCGAGTTCTGGCGCATCCTGCGCGAGCTGGCCGGCCGCGGCCTCGCCCTGCTGGTCAGCACCCCGTACATGGACGAGGCCGGCCTCTGCGACGACGTCGTGCTGATGCACGAGGGCCGGGCCATCGCCCGCGGGACCCCGGACGAAGTGGCGGCGGCCTTCCCTCGCCGCCTGCTGGAGGTGCGCGGCGCGGGTCTGCCCGAAGCCCTGGCGCGCCTGGCGGCCGCGCCCCGGCCGGGCGTGAAGGTCCACCGCTACGGCGACCGGCTGCACGTGGTGCACGACGACGCGGCGCAGGCCGAGGCGGTCGCGCGGCTGCTGGAGGGCCTCGACGTCGGGCTGCACCCGGTCGCGCCGGGCATCGAGGACGCGTTCGTGGAGCTGATGGCGGCGCCCGCCGGCGGGGAGGCGACGCCGTGAGCGGGGAGGCGGCGGTGTTCGCCCGCGGGCTGACGCGGCGCTTCGGCGACTTCACGGCCGTCGCGTCGCTCGATCTGGACGTCATGCCCGGCGAGATCTTCGGCTTCCTGGGCGCCAACGGCGCCGGCAAGACCACGGCGATCCGCATGCTCTGCGGGCTGCTGCCGCCCAGCGGGGGCGAGGCCCGCGTCGCCGGCTGCCGCGTGGGGCGCGACACCGCGGCGCTCAAGCGGCGCATCGGCTACATGAGCCAGCGCTTCAGCCTCTACGAGGACCTGACGGTGCTGGAGAACCTGCAATTCTTCGGCGGCGTGTACGGGCTCGGGCGCGCGGAACTGGCGGCGCGGGCCGACGAGCTGCTGCCGCGGCTGGGCCTCGACGCCGAGCGCGGCCGGCTGACCGGCTCGCTGCCCCTGGGCTACAAGCAGCGGCTGTCGCTGGGCTGCGCCCTGGCCCACCGCCCGCGGGTGCTGTTCCTGGACGAGCCCACCGGCGGCGTGGACCCCGTCGCGCGGCGCGGCTTCTGGGACCTGATCTACGAGCAGGCCGCGGCCGGGGTCACGGTCTTCGTCACCACGCACTACATGGACGAGGCCGAGTACTGCGGCCGCGTCTCGATCATGGTCCAGGGCGGGATCGTGGCCCTGGACACCCCGTCGGGCCTGAAGGCCCGCACCGGAGGCGCCGACATGCAGGATGTCTTCCTGAGGCTGGTGGACGCATGAACCGGATCCTGGCGATGGCCGGCAAGGAGTTCCTGCACATCCTGCGCGACCGGCGCAGCCTGGCCGTGGCGCTGCTGATGCCCCTGACGATGGTGCTGCTCTACGGCGCGGTCATCGACATGGAGCTGCGCGACCTGAAGGTGGGCGTGCTCGATCTCGACCGCAGCGACCGCAGCCGCGAGCTGGTGCGCGCGATGACCTCCAGCGGCTTCATCGTCGCGGCGGAGCGCCTGGACGGCGCGAGGCGATCGAGGCCGGCTTCCGACAGGGGCGCCTGCAGGCCGCGCTGGTGGTGCCGCGCGGCTACGGCGGGGACCTCGCGCGCGGCGAGGCGCGGGTCCAGGTCCTGGTCGACGGCGCCGACGCCTCGACCGCGGCCACGGTCGCCAACTACCTGCAGGCCGTGGTCGCGCTGGTCAACCGGGACCTGCTGCGCGAGGCGGGCCTCGCGGCCCCCTTCGACGCCCGCACGCGGGTCTGGTTCAACCCCGAACTGGTCAGCGCGCGCTTCGTGGTGCCGGGCCTGGTGGCGCTGGTGCTGATGATGATCTGCGCGCTCTTGACCAGCATCGCCATCACGCGCGAGAAGGAGACCGGCACCCTCGAGCAGATCCTGACGACGCCGGTGACGCCGGCGCAGGTGATCGCGGGCAAGGTGCTGCCCTACGTGGCGCTGGGCGCGCTGGTCTGCACGATGGTGCTGCTGGCCGGCAAGTGGGTCTTCGGCGTGCCGATGGCCGGCTCCTGGTGGCTGCTGGCCGCCTACTGCCTGCTGTTCATCGTCATCGCGCTGTCGCTGGGGCTGCTGATCTCGGCCCGCTCGCCGAGCCTGCGCGTGGCGATGATGGCCGCGCTGATGGTCACCATGCTGCCGACGATGATCCTGTCGGGCTTCGTGTTCCCGATCGCCAGCATGCCGGGGCCGTTGCAGGTCGTCTGCCGCCTGCTGCCGGCCACGCACTTCCTGGTGGTGCTGCGCGGCATCATGCTGAAGGGCCAGAGCTGGTTCCCGCTGCAGACCGCGGCGCTGGTCGTCATGGCGGCGGTGCTGCTGACCCTCGCGGTCCGCAGCTTCCGCCTCAGACTGGAGTGAACGCGTGAGAGCGCTGCGATGCCTGGTGCGCAAGGAGTTCCTGCAGCTGCGGCGCGACACCGCCCTGCTGCGGGTCGTGTTCGCGCTGCCGATCTTCCAGCTGCTGGTGCTCTCGTACGCGCTGAACAACGACCTGCGCAACGTGCGCGTCGCCACGCTGGACGAGGACCGCACCGCGCTGAGCCGCGCCGTCATGGACGCCTTCCCTGCCTCGGACGTCTTCGTGCCGGGGCCCGCGGCCCGCGACGGCGACGAGCTGGATTCCCTGCTGCGGGCCGGGGCCTGCGACCTGGCGGTGCGCGTGCCGGCGGGCTTCGAGCGCGACGCCCTGGCCGGGCGCGCGCCCTCGCTGGGCATCGACGTCGACGGGACCAACAGCAGCCTCGCCGGCCGCGGCGCCGGCTACGCCGGGACCGTCGTGATGCAGGAGGCGACGCGCTACGCGGCGGCGCAGGCGGGCGCGGGCGCCCCGGCGCCCCGGGTCGAGGCCGTCGTGAGGTTCCTCTACAATCCCGAGCTGGAGAGCCGCCTGTTCATGGTGCCCGGGGTGATCGTCATGCTGGTGACGATCATCTCCGCCCTGGCCACCGGCATGGCCGTGGTGCGGGAGAAGGAGCTGGGCACCCTCGACCAGGTCCTGGTCACGCCGCTGACGCCGCTGCAGTACGTGGTGGGCAAGACGCTGCCGTTCGGGCTGATCGCGCTGGTGGACCTGGCGCTGGCCACGACGTTCGCGCGCCTGTGGTTCCACGTGCCGATGCTGGGCTCGCCGTGGGTGCTGCTGCTGGGCGTGCTGGCCTACCTGCTGGTGACCCTGGGCCTGGGCCTGCTGGCCTCGGCGGCCTCGAACACGCAGCAGCAGGCGATGTTCACGGTCTGGTTCTTCCTGGTGTTCGCCATCATGCTCAGCGGGTTCTTCTTCCCCGTCGACAACATGCCGCAGTGGGCGCAGTGGATGACGCGCGTGAATCCGATGCGGTACTTCATGGACATCGTGCGGGGCGTGCTGCTGCGCGGCGCGGGCCTCGCGGACCTGCGCGGCGAGCTGCTGACGCTGCTGGGGATGGGGGCGGCGGCGTTCGGGGGGGCGGTGCTGGCGTTCCGGCGGGAGGGGGCGAGGGGGTAGGCGGCCTGTCCCGTTCGGGCCGTGGACGCGCCGCGATCGTGGCGATGATGTCCGGTCCGGGGTTAATGTATCCGGGCCTGGAACGATCGCCATCGGAAGGACCAGCCCATGTCCCGGAAGCCCGGAACACCGCCGCTTCGCGACGGCCTCCTGCAGCCGCTCCAGGACTTCCTGCAGTTGGAGTCCGCCGGCGGCCTGATCCTCATGGCGGCGACCCTGCTGGCGCTCGTGGTCGGCAATTCGCCGCTCGCCGGCCGCTACGCCGCGCTGCTGGACCTCCCGCTGGCGGTCAGCGCCGGCACCTTCAAGATCGCCAAGCCGCTGCTGCTGTGGATCAACGACGGCCTGATGGCGGTGTTCTTCTTCCTCGTCGGCCTGGAGCTGAAGCGCGAGGTGCTGGAGGGGCACCTGTCGAGCCCGCGGCGCGCGAGCCTGCCGGCCTTCGCCGCGGCGGGCGGCATGCTGATGCCGGCGCTCATCTACATGGCGCTGAACCGGAGCGATCCCGCGGCGATGAAGGGGTGGGCCATCCCGACCGCGACGGACATCGCGTTTGCGCTGGGCGTCCTGTCGCTGCTGGGCCGGCGGGTGCCGGTCGCGCTGAAGGCCTTCCTGCTGAGCGTCGCGATCTTCGACGATCTCGGGGCCATCATCGTGATCGCCCTGTTCTACACGGCCGAACTGTCCGCGCTGTCGCTGGGCGTCGCGGGCGGTCTGATCCTCGTCCTGGTCGCGCTGAACCGGCTGGGCGTGATGAGGCCCGCCGCCTACATCCTGGTCGGCATCCCGCTGTGGGTGGCGGTCCTGAAGTCCGGCGTGCACGCGACGCTGGCGGGGGTCGTGCTGGCGATGGCCATCCCGCTGCGCGCATCGTCGCGGCCCGGACGGACGCCGGGCGCCGAGCCGCCCCTGCGCCATCTCGAGCACGCGCTGCACCCCTGGGTGGCCTACGGCGTCCTGCCCGTGTTCGCCTTCGCCAACGCCGGCGTCCCGCTCGCGGGCCTCGCGCCCGCCGACATGGTCCACCCCGTGCCGCTGGGGATCGCGGCCGGCCTGCTGTTCGGGAAGCTGGCCGGCGTGCTGTCGTTCAGCTGGCTGGCGACGCGCGCCGGTCTCGCCTCGCTGCCCGACGGCGCCGGCTGGCGGCAGATGTTCGGCATCGCCCTGCTGTGCGGCATCGGCTTCACGATGAGCCTGTTCATCGCCTCGCTGGCCTTCGAGCAGGACGGTGCGTCGTTCCGGGGGCTCGAGCGCCTCGGCATCCTGGTCGGGTCGCTGGTGTCCGGAGTGGCCGGCTACTTCGTGTTGCGCGCGGCGACGCGCTCCGCCTGACAGCAGAGGGGGCGCCCGGCGCTGTGTGAAAAATTGAAAGTCGCAGTTTTGATTTTGCTGCATGGCCATGGCCCCCCCCCCCCCCCCCCCCCCCCCCCCCCCCGCACGGTCACCGACCGCCAATGAGAGCGGATATACAGGATTGAATATATCCTAAATAACCCAATCACGGTGATATGCTGCGGGATCCCGAACCAAGAGGGACGACATGATCGGCAAGTCATTGCTGCACTATGAGATCAAGAGCCTGCTCGGCAAGGGCGGCATGGGCGAGGTCTTCTGCGCCCGGGACACCAAGCTGGGCCGCGACGTGGCCATCAAGATCCTCCCGGTCGAGCTGAACGGCGATCCGGAGCGCGAAGCCCGCTTCCAGCGCGAGGCGCGCGCCCTGGCCAGCCTGCAGCACCCCAACGTGGCCTCGGTCTACGGCTTCGAGGAGGCGGATGGGTTGCGCTTCCTGGTGATGGAACTGGTGTCGGGCTCCGAGCTGACCGAGCGGATGAGCGCGGGTCCCGTGCCGATCGCCGAGGCCCTGAACATCGCCCGCCAGATCGCCGCGGGCCTGGAAGCGGCTCACGAGAACGGCATCGTGCACCGCGACCTCAAGCCGGCCAACATCATGGAGACCACCGAGGGCGAGATCAAGATCCTGGACTTCGGCCTGGCCCAGGCCTGGTTCGGCGACGGCGCCCGTCAGAGCGAGTCGTCGATGACGCCCACCATCACCGCCGCTCTGAGTCAGGCGGGCGCCATCCTGGGCACGGCCGCCTACATGAGCCCGGAGCAGGCCCGCGGCGGCAGCGTGGACCGGCGCGCCGACATCTGGGCGTTCGGGGTGATCCTGTTCGAGATGCTGACGGGCAAGCGGCTCTTCCTCGGCGAGACCACCAGCGACACGCTGGCCGCGGTGCTGCGCGCCGAACCGGAGTGGGATACCCTGCCGGTCGCCGAGGCGCCGGCCCTGTGCCGGCTGATCGAGCGCTGCCTGGAGCGCAATCCCAAGCAGCGGCTGCGCGACATCGGTGAGGCCCGCATCTTCCTGCAGGACGGCGACGCCAGCGGCTCGCACCTGAGCTTCTCGCACCTGGGGCTGACGGCCTCGTCCGGCGAGCCCGCCCGCGCCCGGACGCCGGCGCTCCTGCTGGCGGGCCTGGCGGTCGCGGGCCTGCTGGCGGGCACGCTGGTGGGCTGGAAGGTGCTGGCCCGGCCGGCGCCGGCGCCGGTCCTGCACGCCATGATCCCCCCGCCGGGGATCACCGACTACGAACTCAACTCCACGAACCCGGGTCCGGCGGCCCTGTCTCCCGACGGCACGATGCTGGCGTTCACCGCCACCGACGCCGACGGCGTGACCCGTCTGTACCTGCGGCACCTCGACCAGGGCGAGTCCGTCGCCCTGTCCGGGACCGAGAGCGCCGCGTACCCGTTCTGGTCCCCCGACGACAGGTTCATCGGCTTCTTCGACGCGGACGGCAAGAAGCTCAAGAAGATCGCCGTGGCCGGCGGGCCGCCGGTCACCCTCTGCACGGCGGACAACGTCAAGGGCGGCTCCTGGAACGATCGCGGCGACATCATCTTCGCCCGCGGGGCCGACACCGGCATCTTCAGGGTGCCGGAGATCGGCGGCGAGCCGGTCCGGATCACCGCCGTCGGCCCTGACCACAACTCCCACCGGCATCCCCGGTTCCTGCCCGGTGGCCGGGAGTTCCTCTTCATCGGACGCTCGACCAGCAGCGATCAGGACAACACCGTGTTCCTGGCGAACCTGGACACGACCGTCGTCCCGCGGATCATCGCGACGTCGCAGGCCCACGCGGACTACGTCGACGGCTACCTGCTGACGGTGCGCGAGAACGTGCTGATGGCGACGCCCTTCACGCCCGACCAGAAGAGCGCGACCGCGGGCGGCGCGCCGCTGGTGGACAACATCCTGACCCTGCAGGGGGCGGTGGTCGGGCTGTTCAGCCCCTCGCCGATGGGCATGCTGGCCTTCCAGACGGGGGCCTCGGCCGAGGCCAGCCAGGTGCTGTCGTGGACGGACATCGAGGACGGCAGCTCGCAGCCCCTGGGCGATCTCGGCCAGATCTACCACCCGGCGATCGCCCCGGACGGGAAGCGCGCGGTCGTCGAGGTGCGCAACGCCTCGAACGAGGGCACCGACCTGTGGCTCGTCGACCTGGAGACGGGCCTGCGGACGCGGTTCACGTTCGCGCCCGGCGACGAGATCCGGGCCTGCTGGTCGCCGACGGGGGAGTCCGTGTTCTACGAGTCCAAGGAGGGCGGGAGCTTCCGCATCATGCAGCAGCCCGTGGAGGGGCAGGGCGGCGCCGCCGTCCTGCTGGAGGCGGCGCGCGAGATCGCGGTCACCGGCGTGGCGGCGGGGGACCGCGCCGTCCTGCTGGACTTCGAGCGCGAGGACGGGAAGTTCGAGCTGCGGCGGCTGTCCCTGGACGCCGGCGGCGCGATGACGACCCTGGCGACGGCGGCCGGGACCAACCTGGGCGGCGGCGTGTACTCGCCCGACAACCGCTGGATCGCCTACCACACCGAGAGCGCCGCCGGCTGGGACATCTTCGTGATCCCCGCGACCGGCGGCGCGCGCAAGTGGCAGGTCACCAGCGACGGCGCCGTCTACCCGAAGTGGAGCCGCGACGGCACCGAGCTGTGGGTCGTCCGGTTCAGCGGCGATCTCCACGCCTACGACGTCGACGGCGCCGGCCAGACCTTCCGCGTGGGCAAGTTCCGCCGGACGCAGAAGGTCGCCTCCCCCGATGCCGGCGGCAGCTATTACGACCTGCACCCGGACGGGAAGCGGATCCTCCAGACGGGGGCCGACCCCTCCTTCCGCTCCGAGGTCTCGTATCTGCACCTGGTGACGGACTGGAAGCGGGGGTTGGTCCAGTAGGCGGGCGGCGTTCGCGGCGTTCTCATCGCCGTCACGTCGGCCGGCATCCGGCCACCGCGCCATCGCCTCGGCATCCTGATCGTGTCGTTGGTATCGGGTGTGGCCGGTCACGTTATTTGTGCGCGGTTACCCAATCCGCCGTATACGCGATCGACTGGTCTCTTGAAGAATCAGCGCCCGTACAACCCCTTGACCGCGCCCCAGCTCCAGGATTCTGTCGGAATCTCGGCGGGATACATCCTGACGTGATCGAGGCCGACGCGATCGAGAACGCCCTCCTGGGCGTCCACGTAGATGCGGATCTCGGTTACGTTCGACAGCAGCGATATCCACTGCAGGGGTTCGCAGCCCCAGAGTGATGGGTAGAGTTCCATGATGAATGTCGTCCAGCCCGCCAGCTGCTCCTGAGGGACGATGTCCATCGTCGCGATCGACGGGCCCGAACGGATTTCCACGCGGCCCCATAGCGATTGCATCGCCCCGCCGTTGTCGTGGGTGGTCTTGAGGTGGAAGCGGAAGATGCCTGATACGTAACCCCTGAGATCTCCCAGGTACTGCACCGGCGCCGTGAGGTAGCCGTCGTCGGCGGTGGTGTCTTCGAATTCGAGGTAGCCGTTCTCGTACCCGCCGTCGTCGTGATGGGCGATCTGGCCTCCCGTAGCGATCCATCCCTCGTGATCCGCCTCGAAGTAGCTATCGACCTCGGGCGGAAGAGGCTGGCATGCCGCGGACGACCACCACATCACGCACACCGCAACGGCGCCGACCGGTATCCGGTAGTTGATCAAGATTCACCCTCCGACTTTCCCGGGATTCTCACTGCACGAGCACCACCTTGACCGTATCCCGCCCGTCGTCTCCCCTCAGGCTCAGGAAATAGACGCCCGCCGGCAGCGCGCGGCCGTCGCCGTCGCGTCCCTCCCAGACGACCTCGTGCCGGCCGGCTTCGCATTGCCGGTCGGCCAGCACGGCCACCTCGCGGCCCCGCGCGTCCGCGACGGCGATGCGCACCCTTTGCGGCGCGCCGACGACGAAGGCGGCCGTGACGCGGGGGTTGAAGGGATTGGGATGGACGCCGGCGAAGCGGACCGCGCGCGGCAGTTCGGCCGCGCCGATGGTCGCCTCCGCCAGCCACTCGGTCGCGCCGTCGTCGCGCTGCCACTGCAGACGGTACAGCGTCGCAGCGGCCGGCGCGGCGTCATCGCGGCAGAGGTAAGCTTCGCCGTCGACGACCGGTCCGACATCCAGCGGTTGTGGTACGCCTGCGGTGTCGTCACGCCAGACGATGAAGCCGCCGCCCGAAAGATCCTGGGAGGCGGTCCACCGCAGTTCCACCATGAAGCCGTCGCGCCGGCCGCTGAACTCCGACACCGCCACCGGCACCGCGAGTCCGTCCCAGCAGGAGATGCCGCCGACGATCTGGCTGCCGGCCATATCGATCGCGCCGCCGACATACAGGTCGCCGTGCCGCCAGGCCAGCGTGATCACGGTCGGGCCGGCCCCGCTGCCCAGGGCGCTCCAGGTACCGTGATCCAGGATGGCCACGTTGTCGGCCGGGACGTCGTCGGCCATGTAGACCCGTCCGCCGACGCAGAGGCGGCCTCCCGTCTCGGCCAGGGTGAAGACGCCGTAATTGGACATGAAGCCGCGGAGGCCGCCGGCGACGTCGTGCCAGGCCGCGCCGTCCCAGCGCGCGAGGTTGTTCACGAGCAGATCGCCGGTTTCGATGAGCCTGCCGCCGACGTAGAGGTCGTCGTCGACCGCCAGCAGGCAGCGGGCCCAGTACAGGACGCCGCCGCCGAACTCCCGGCACGCCGTGCCATCCCAGGCCAGCAACCCGCGCATGGGTTGCTCGTTGGCCGTCGTGAACGAACCGGCGACGATCAGTTCCCCGTTGTACGAGACGAGGTCGCTCACCGCCCCTTCGAGGTACTCGTCGGTGACGATGATCTGCTCCCAGGTCGCGCCGTCCCAGCGATAGACGAAACCCTGATTGGGCGGTCGCTTCGCCTTCCTGCGGTGGGAGGGGATAAGAGCAGATCCCCGCCGGCCGCGTAAAGCCAACCCTGGTGCACGCAGGCGCGGCCACTTCGGTGCAGGGCAGGCCGGCACCCATCGCCTGCCGGGAGACGCCGTCCCAGCGAGGCGATGTTGAGACCAGGAACGCCGTCCGCCGCAGTGAGCTTGCCGGCGACCACGAGATCCTGTTCGAACTCCACCATGCATCGCGGATCCGCGGCCAGGATCCTGCGACCCCGTGCACGCCGATGTTCTCCCAGTGGTCATCGTGAAATGCGGCGAGGCAACCGGCCGGCAACCCGCCCGCGTTCCCGAAGCCGCCGGCGAAGACCAGGTCGCCCTGGTACTCCAGGCTGGTGAAGACGTAGCCGTCGGTGCCCAGCCCGTGTTCGTTGACGAGCGGCGACCAGCCGGATCCATCCCACCGCGCGGCGTTGACGGCGTCGATGTCGCCGATCTGCGGGAACCAGCCGCCCACGATCAGCCCGGTTTGCGTAGGCGGCAGCGTGTGGATGCTGGGCGCGGAGTCGTCCCGGTAGGGACCGGTGCCGCCACCCACCACGCTCCAGCCGGCTTCGTCGTGTCGGACAAGACCGTAATGTTGCTGGTTCTGCGCCTTGAAGCTGCCGCCCGCGATGAGCCCGCCGGAAGGGTCCGTCGCCAGGGCGTGGACATTGGGCGGATAATACTGGTAGGCGTTCCCACCGTACCATACCCAGACTCCCCCGAGCGCCAGACCTTCCGGTTCGTGCCAGGTCGTGCCGTCCCAGCGGGCCAGTGCGGAGATGGAGTCCCCGCCGGCCAGTTGGAACTGGCCGCCGACGTACAGACCATCGTCGGCGGCGGCAGCGAAGCGCATCGACGCTCGCCCGGTAGGTATACGACTCTTGATAATCGACACAGCACCAGAACAGGTCCCCGCTGATGCCCCCGGCGAGGTCGGACCACGAGGTCCCATCCCAGCCGGCGATGCGCTGGGCCGCGACGTCGCCCGCCTGCGTGAAGGACCCGCCTGCGTAGAGTCGTGCGCCGTCGGAGGCCAGGGCCTGGACCCTGTTGTTGCAGCCTCCACCGAGCTCGGCGACATCGACGCCGTCCCAGGCGAGCAGGTTGTCCGCGGGCACGCCGCGGGTTGACGTGAACAGGCCGCCGGCCACGAAGCGAACCATCGTGCACCGCCAGGCAGTCCACCTGCCCGTCGACCACCAGGGTGTTGGTCCAAACCTCGCCATCCCAGCGCCATCCGTTCGCGTAGAGGGCGCCCTGGTAGACGGCCAGGGACCTGACGGTGCCGCTGGGGATGCCGGCGCCCATTGGGCGCCAGCCCGTGCCGCTCCAGCGCGCGACGCCATGGAGCGCCGTGCTGCCGTTGGAGGTGAAATAGCCACCCACGATCAGCTGGCCTTCGAACATCGTCGATGCGAGGACGCCCCCGTCGAGATCGTACTGGCGGCCGAATTCCCTCGACCAGTTCTCGTTGCCGGTCGCGCCGGCGGCCATCGGGGAGACTGCCACGGCGATCAGAACGAACGCGACAGCGACAACGGGCATGCGGAAGAAACTACGCGCGAAGGAGCGGTGCGACATGGTCGCCTCCCCGGCTGCAGTGATGGTGCTGCGATACCCGTTATCAATATGATGGCGTCATCATACGCCGACCCCGCCCGCCGCGTCAATGCACGGCGGTCACCGCCCCGCCGCCTGCCGCTCGCCCACCAGCACCCCCGACACGTTCCAGGCGCTGAAGCTGTCGCCCTCAGGCTCGCCCAGCGGGATCGCGACGCGCACCGTGTGGCGGCCGGGCGTCAGCCCCGGCAGCGGCACCGGCACCGCGCTCACGGCTGCCCCCGGGCACCAGCCCGAGCGGCTGAAGTCGGACGAGCTCATCCCGTTCCAGAAGTTGCCCGAGGCGGGGTTGAGGCGGCGGTAGGCGCCGCAGTCGCTGCGCCAGGGAACCAGGCGCGCCGCGGTGCGCCCGTCGATGAGGATCTCGTTCACCTTCGGCACGAACTCGTCGCCGTTCTCCCAGCCGCCGTGGCCGGTGGTGATGAACCGCAGCACGCAGTCGCGGGCGCCGTCGGGCACCTCGAAGTCGACGGTGAGCGAGTCGGCGGCGAAGATCCGGCCGTACTCCTGGCCGGCCATCTCCAGGACGTTGCAGGTGTTGAACAGCGGCAGGGCGAAGCGCCGTGGCGCATCCCCGCCGCCGGCCTCGCGCCGGTTGGGGTGGTAGCGCAGGGTCAGGCTGACGGCGTGCCCGCCTTGGTCGTAGTTGCCGATGAAGACGCCGATCCAGGCGTCGCCGCGCAGCAGCGGGGCCAGCTCGGTCACGTCCGCGCGGTAGACGGCGGAGTCCTCCCAGGCGATGCCGCGCACCGTGACCTGGTCGTTGAAGTGGCGCACGCCGAAGGGCGTGATGAAGCGCAGCAGCTCGACCGGCGGCTGGTAGTCGCCGGTGGCGACGATGCCCTGGTAGGTCCGGCCGTCCCGCCCGGCGACGGTCGGCAGGACCGCGACGCCGCGGTGCAGCGCGTCCAGGAAGGTCGTGCGGTCGCCGTCGCGCGCGGCGGGCACGACGAACACCGAGCCCGTGCGGTCGTAGGCGTCGCCGCGGCTGTACTGCACGAGCTCGGCGATGATCGTCGCGTCGTCGAGGTCCTGCGGCAGGCGCACGCGGCGCAGGATCACGGTGCCGCCGGCGTGGCGGTAGACGGGGCTGCGCGGGGCTGCGGGGTCATCCGCGGCGGGCGGCGCGAGCTCCTGGCCGAAGTTGATGGTCTCGCCCTCGAAGACCGGCACCGCGGTGACCCAGCTCCCGGCCACCCGCGCACGGTAGGCGGGCAGGTCGACCGCATCGCCCCACGCGGCCGGCAGCCGGACCGGTTCGCCCGTCGCCGGCTCGATCGACTGCGCGACGATCTCGTAGTTCCCGTTGCGCACGATCCGCAGCACCAGTCCCTGCGGCGCCACGAGGTTCGTCGTGGGCGTGCCCCGCCCGCCGTCGCCTTCGGTGTGCCAGACCTCGATCCGGTTCGACCGGATCTCGCAGGTCGACTTGCGGCAGACACGGCCCAGGATGGTCGCCGTCTCGTCGGTCGGCGTCAGCGGCGTCAGCGAGGCGAAGGCCGTCTCCACCGTGCAGCGCGTGCCGTCCTTCAGCAGCGCCGTCTGCCAGGTGCGGCCGGTGCCGTAGTCGAGGTAGGACGTCTCGCGCGGCGCGCCGTCGCGCCAGCCCGCCGCCGGCTCGTTGCTCACGCGCACGACGCCGCCCGCCGTCTCGACGACGGGGCGCCCCTCCTCGGGCGCCGCCTGCCCGTTGACGATGATGCCGTAGACGACGCGCAGATCCGCCGACGCGGCGCCGGACAGGCCGGGCAGCAGCGTCAGTGCGAGCGCGACCAGGACCGCTTCGCGATGTTTCATGGTTCCTCACAATGGGTGCAGGAACGATCCCGCTTCAGCCCGCGACCTTGAGCACGACGCCGCTGCGCGGCGCCAGCCTCAACCCCGTCGCGACGCCGGCGACGGCGACCGTCGGCGCCCCTCCGTCCAGCACATCCGCCAGGACGGCGTCGGGCCGGACGCCGGCCGGCAGCGGCAGGTCGATCGTGCGCGCGGTGGTCGCGGCGTTCAGGGCGACCAGCAGCGTCTCGTCGCCCAGGCGGCGCGCGAAACCGTACACGCCGTCCTGCGCGTACAGCCGGTGGTAGGTGCCGCGACGCAGCGCCGGATGGTCGCGACGCAAGGCGGCGCAGCGCCGCACGTGGGCGTGCAGCTCGTGGTCCCACGCCGCCTCATCCCAGGGGAAGGCGCCGCGGCAGTGGGGGTCGTGGCCGCCCGCCAGGCCGATCTCGTCCCCGTAGTAGATGCACGGCGCGCCCGGGTAGGCGAACAGGAACAGGGTGGCCAGCCGCAGCGCGGCGCGGTCGCCGCCGACGCTGGTGACGAAGCGTGGCGTGTCGTGGCTGCCCAGCAGGTTGAGCTGGGACTGCGTGACCCGGGGGTCGTAGCGGCCCAGCTCCGCGTCGATGCGCGCCGCGAACCCTTCCGCGTCCAGCGGTTGCAGGTCGCGGTAGCCGCCGGCGCGGCGGGTCTCGGCCAGGTCGAGGCGGTCGCCGCCGAAGAAGCCGAGGCAGGCCTGCGCGACCGGATAGTTCATCACGGCGTCGAACTGGTCGCCCCGCAGCCAGCGCCCGGCCTCGTGCCAGATCTCCCCGACGATGTAGGCGTCCGGATCGGCGTCCTTGACGCGGCGGCGGAACTCGCGCCAGAACCCGTCGTCGTCGATCTCCTGCGGCACGTCCAGCCGCCAGCCGTCGCAGCCGAACTCGATCCAGCGCCGCGCCACGTCCCAGATGAACTCGCGCACCGCCGGCGTGCGCGTGTCGAGCTTGGGCAGGGCGGGCAGGTCCCACCACGCCTGGTAGCCCAGCGCCCGCAGGCTGCCCGCGCCGTTGGCGAGCGCCTGCTCGGAGCCCGGATCGGGATAGGCCACGATCTGCCGCCGGTCGCGCAGGCGATCGGGGTCGAAGTGGAACCAGTCGAGGTACGGGGAGGCGGCGCCGTTCTCCAGGGTGTGGTGGAACTGCCAGAAGCCGCGGCCGGTGTGGTTGAAGACCCCGTCCGGCACCACGCGCATGCCGCGCGCGTGGGCGCGGTCGATCAGCTCGCGCAGGGCCGCGTCGCCGCCCAGGACGGGATCGACGTGGTGGTAGTCGTAGGTGTGGTAGCGGTGGTTGGCCGCCGAGGCGAAGATCGGGTTGAGGTAGAGCGCCGTGACGCCCAGGTCCTGCAGGTAGTCCAGGCGGTCGGCGACGCCGAAGAGGTCGCCGCCCTTGAACCCGTGGTAGGTCGGCGGCGCGTCCCACGGCTCCAGGCGCAGCCCGTCGGCGCCGGCGCGGCCGCTGCGGGCGAAGCGGTCGGGGAAGATCTGGTAGAACACGGCGTCCTGGACCCAGTCGGGGGTCGTGATCGTCATCGTTGCACCTCGGCGGCCTGCCGCTTCTTCCAGCGCCGCCAGTGCCGCACGAAGAACACCGCCGCCAGCGCGGCCAGGATGATCAGCACGGCCACGTCGATGGCGTGGCTGTGCTCCATCACCGCTTCCCAGTTCTGCTTCAGCGCCGCGCCGGCCAGGGCCAGGGCGGTGTTCCAGAGGCCGGCGCCGATCGTCGTGAAGATCAGGAACGGCAGCAGGCGCATGCGGCCGACGCCGGCCGGGATCGAGATCAGGTGCCGCACCACGGGGATGAAGCGGCAGGTGAGGATCGTGATCTGGCCGTGCTTGCGGAAGTAGCGCTGGGTCGCCTCGAGTTCGTGCATGTCCAGCAGGAAGTACTTGCCGAAGCGGCGGAAGAAGGGCTCGCCGCCGAAGGCGCCCATGGCGTAGGAGAGCAGCGAGCCCACGATGCTGCCCAGGGTGCTGGCGACGATGACCCCGAAGAGCGTGAAGCGCCCGGTGGTGATCAGGAAGCCGGCGAAGGGCATGACCGCCTCGCTCGGGATGGGGAAGACCATGCTCTCCAGCACCATCAGCCAGAAGACGCTGGCGTAGCCCGTGGCGTCGATGAACGCGGTGGCGTGCTCGGCGACGAATTCCCGGTGATGCCCATGCGTCGTCTCTCCGCGGGTGAGGTTTGGGCCGCGTCGAAGCGGCGATCCCGTAGACTAGGCGCTTTCGCCCGGTCCGGCAAGACACGCCCGTGATCGGCGCTCCCGCGATCGGCGGTTGCCGCGGCCGCGCCGACCCTCTAGACTCCGCCGGTCCGGCGCCCCGACCGCGAAGGAGACCGCGTGCCCCGGCAGATCTTCGCCCGCAAGCCCCTGCAGGACCTGCTCGACGACATGGCCGGCGACAACCGCCTGCGCCGCTGCCTGGGACCCGCCACGCTGACCAGCCTGGGGATCGGGGCCGTCATCGGGGCGGGCATCTTCGTGGCCACGGGCGAGGCGGCGCGCCACGTGGCCGGGCCGGCGCTGATGCTCTCCTACGTCGTGGCCGGGATCACCTGCGTCTTCGCCGCCCTCTGCTACGCCGAGTTCGCCTCGCTGGCGCCGGTGGCCGGCAGCGCCTACACCTACGCCTACGCCACCCTGGGCGAGCTGTTCGCCTGGATCATCGGCTGGGACCTGATCCTCGAGTACGCCGTCGGCGCGGCCACGGTGGCCAACGGCTGGTCCAGCTACTTCCAGGAGGTGATCGCCGGCATCGGCTGGCGGGTGCCGGCGGCCCTGGGGGGCGCGGCGCTGCGCTACGACGGCGCCGCCGGGGAATTCGTGCGGACCGGCTCGTACGTCAACCTGCCGGCGGTGCTGGTCGTCGCGGCCGTCACCGCGGTGCTGGTCAAGGGCATCCGCGAGAGCGCCCGCTTCAACCTCGCGATGGTGGGGGTCAAGGTGTCGGCGGTGCTCTTCGTGATCATCGTCGGCGCCTTCTACGTCGACCCCGCCAACTGGACGCGCGACTTCGCCCCCTACGGCTGGACGGGCGTCGGCTTCTTCGGCACGCCCTTGTTCGGGCAGACCTCGGCCGCGGGCACGCCCGTGGGCATGCTCGCCGGCGCGGCGATCATCTTCTTCGCGTTTTTGGGCTTCGACTCGGTGTCCACGCACGCGGAGGAGGCGCGCCGGCCGCAGCGCGACGTGCCGCTGGGGATCATCGTCTCGCTGCTGGTCTGCACGGTGCTCTACGTCGGGGTGGTGGTCGTGCTGACCGGGATGGTGCCCTACGACACCATCGACGCCAACGCCGGCGTTTCGCAGGCCTTCGCGCAGCGCGGGCTCGGCCACGCGCGCTTCCTGATCGCCGCGGCCGGCGTCGCCGGCATCACGTCGGTGCTGCTGGTGATGCTGCTCAGCGCGCCGCGCGTGATGCTGGCCATGGCCCGCGACGGGCTCATCTCGCCGCGGTTCTTCGGGGCCGTGCACCCGCGCTTCCGCACGCCCTGGAAGAGCACGCTGGCCGTCGGCGGCTTCGTCGTGCTGCTCGCCGGTTTCCTGCCCATCGATTCCCTGCTGCACATGACCAACATCGGGACGCTGTTCGCCTTCGTGATCGTCTGCGCCGCGGTGCCGGTCATGCGCCGCATCGAACCGCGGGCCGCGCGCCCCTTCCGCTGCCCCTGGGTCCCGGTGGTGCCGCTGCTGGGGATCGCCTCCTGCCTGATGCTGATGTTCTCGCTGCCGGTGGCCAACTGGTGGCGGCTGCTCGTCTGGCTGGCCATCGGCCTGGTGATCTACCTGGCCTACGGCCGCCGCCACAGCCGCCTGCGCGGGCGCCCGCCGGCGGCCTGACCGGGCCGCGAGTCTTCTATCCGTATTCATAGCAACGAATTGCGCCGCACGGCGCCCCGGCGGCCTGCGCCCGGTCCGGAATCCGGCCCGCCGCGGGCGCGACGCGGCAACATCCGGCACGGCAAGGCATTCCGGGTTAAAGTGCGCCCCCCGCCCGACGATAACACTCACGACCGCCACGAACGGCGGCAGAGCCGGAACGGCCCGGCCGGAGTCCACCTCCCAGAGGAACGGTTCATGATTACCCTGATCGGCATCCTGTTCGCCCTCGGTTGCGTCGTCGGCGGCTTCATCATGGAAGGCGGCAACCCCGCCGCCCTGTTCATCCTCGCCGAGTACGTGATCATCCTGGGCTGCTCGCTGGGCACCCTGGTCGCGATGTCGACCCCGCGCGTCATGAAGCGCCTCGGCGCCGCGTTCGGCACCATGCTCAAGGGCGACCGCAGTTCCAAGAAGAAGTACACCGAACTGCTCACGATGCTCTACGACCTGTTCCAGGTGACGCGCAAGGACGGCCTGCTGGGCCTCGAGTCCCACGTGGAGGACCCCGCCAAGAGCGAGATCTTCTCGAAGTACCCGGCGTTCGTGGCCGACCACCACGCGATGGCCTTCCTCTGCGACACGATCCGGCTGATCATCTCCTCGAACCTGCCCGCGCACGACCTCGAGGCGCTCATGGACGCGGACATCGAGACGCGCCACGCCGAGGAGCACCAGCCGATCGGCGTGCTGACCAAGGTCAGCGATGCGCTGCCCGGCCTGGGCATCGTGGCGGCCGTGCTGGGCATCGTGATCACGATGGCGCACATCGACGGCCCCGCGGCGGAGATCGGCCACAAGGTGGCCGCGGCCCTCACCGGCACGTTCCTGGGCATCCTGCTCTCCTACGGCGTGTTCCAGCCGATCGCCACCAACATGGAGCTGCTGGCCCAGAACGAGTCGCGCTACTACTTCGTGATGAAGACGGCGCTGGTCGCCTTCTGGAAGATGCTGCCCGCGTCGGTCGCGGTGGAGTTCGCGCGGCGCACCATCGAGACCGACGTCCGCCCCTCGTTCAGCGAACTCGAAGAGGCGTGCCGCGCGTCCCGCGGCTAGGAAGGGATCCAGGGCATGGCCGAGCAGAAGGGCAAGAGCGGCGACCAGCCGCTGCAGCCCATCATCATCGTCAAGAAGGTCGTCGGCCACGGGCACCACGGCGGCGCCTGGAAGGTGGCCTACGCCGACTTCGTCACCTCGATGATGTCGCTGTTCATCGTGCTGTGGATCGTCAACCAGGACCAGGCGGTGAAGGAAGCGGTGGCGGGCTACTTCCGCGACCCCGGCGCGTTCCGGGCCTCGGGCGCCGGCGGCCCGCTCGGCGGCCAGTCGATCCTGCCCGAGACCGGCCAGGGGATCATGGAGGGGATGCAGGCGGAGGCGAAGCGCCTGCTGGAGGAGGCGGCCACCGAGCTGCGCGAGCAGCTGTCCGGCATGGAGCACTTCGAGCAGATCATGAAGCAGGTCGAGATCAAGATGACCGATTCCGGGCTCAACATCCAGATGGTCGAGATGTCGAACTCGCTGTTCTTCGACGTGGGCAGCGCCAACCTCAGCGCGGCCGCCGAGGAGGTGCTCCAGGTCCTGGCGCGGCAGCTCAGCAAGCTGCCCAACAAGCTGGTGATCGAGGGGCACACCGACAGCCGCCCCTATCCCGCCGGCGCCGGCTACAGCAACTGGGAGCTGTCGACCGAGCGCGCCAACTGCGCCCGCCGCTACATGATCAACCACGGCCTGCCCGGCGAGCAGGTGGCCGAGGTCAGCGGCTACGCCGACACGCGCCTGCGCCACCCCGAGAACCCGGCCGACGTCGGCAACCGCCGCATCAGCATCACGGTCCTCTACCAGGACGGTCAGATGCCCTGGTCGTCGGACGGGTCGGACGCCGACCCCGCGGCGGCGAGGAGCGGCCCCAGAGCCAGAACACCGGCACGCCCAGCCCCACGATCAGCAGCCCCGGCCACGAGTAGCGGGGCTTGACGATCAGCAGGTCCACGCAGATCGCCACCGCGGCCAGCACGTACAGGGCCGGCAGCACCGGGTAGCCCGGCGCGCGCCAGCTCCGCTCGGCCGTCGGACGCCTGCGCCTCATCACGAAGATCCCCACCACCGACAGCGCGTAGAAGATCAGCACCGCGAAGATGACGTAGTCGAGCAGGTCGCCGTAGCGGCCCGTCAGGCAGAGCAGGCAGGCCCAGACGCCCTGCATGACCAGCGCGGCGGCGGGCACGCGGCGGCGGTTGAGCGTGCCGGTGCGGCGGAAGAAGAGGCCGTCGTGCGCCATCGCGTAGTAGACGCGGGCGCCGGTGAGGATCATGCCGTTGTTGCAGCCGAAGGTGCTGATCATCACCAGCACCGCCATGATCGCGGCGGCGACCGGGCCGAGGATCGTCGACGCGGCCGCGGTGCCGACGCGGTCGGCGGTCGCGAACTGCAGGCCGCGGCCGGCGACGTCGGCGGCGTCGGGCAGGCCGGCCACCGGCAGGGCCAGCACGTACACCAGGTTGGTCAGCATGTAGATGACGACCACCACGGCGACGCCCATGACCAGGGCGCGGGTGATGGTGCGCTGCGGGTTCACGGTCTCGCCGCTGGTGAAGGTGACGTTGTTCCAGGCGTCGCAGGCGAAGAGCGAGCCGACCGACGCCGCGCCCAGGGCCATGAGCAGGCCGATCCCGGTCAGCGCCTCGCGCGTGACCGACCCGTCGGCGCCCACCACGACCCGGTTCGCCGACCACATGTCGTGGAAGTTCGCGGCGATCGCCCCGGAGTGCCGCGCCAGCGCGAGGCCGCAGACCACCAGCACCAGCAGGGCGGCCACCTTGGCCACGGTGAAGCTGTCCTGGACGAGCTTGCCCTCGCGCAGGCCGAGCGTGTTGAGCCAGGTCAAGAGCGCGATGCTGGCGATGGCGACCAGCTGCGCCGCGCTGACGTCCACCACGCCGACCGACAGCACCACCTGCTGCTCGCCCAGCGACGGGACCAGCAGCGCGAGGTGCTTGGCGAAGGCCATGCCGACGGCCGCGATCGAGCCGGTCTGGATCACCATGAACAGCGTCCAGCCGTAGAGGAAGCCGGTCAGCCGGCCGAAGGACTCGCGCAGGTAGACGTACTGCCCGCCGGCCTGCGGCATCAGCGCCGCCAGCTCGCCGTAGCAGGCCGCGCCCAGCAGCGTCACCAGGCCGCTGAACAGCCAGACCGCCAGCAGCCAGCCCGTCGCGCCCACGCTGCGGGCGATGTCGGCGCTGACGATGAAGATGCCCGAGCCGATCATCACCCCCACGACGATCATCACCGCGTCGAAGAGGCGGATGCCCCGCTTGAACCCGGGCGCGTCCGCCGCCGCGGCCGGCGCCTTGCCTTCGTGCATGCCTCACCTCCGGATCGCCGGCGGACGGAACGGCCCGCGCGTCGTGGGCCCATTGGAAACGGGGCGGCCGGGTTTGGCAAGCGGGGAGTGGCGCAGATCGCGGTTGCCAGTTCCCGCCAAGTCGCCCGCCCTGAGCGCTCAGCAGATCGGCCCGCACCGTCCACCGCCCGGGAGGCATCGTGCCGGGAACGCAGCGCTCGCCCTGGATCTTCGTGCCCTCGCTCTACTTCGCCGAGGGCGTGCCCTACATCCTGGTCAACACGGTCTCGGTGATCCTCTACAAGAAGCTGGGCGTGGACAACGCCAGCATCGCGCTGTGGACCAGCCTGCTCTACCTGCCCTGGGTCCTGAAGATGCTCTGGGGACCGCTGGTGGACACGCGCGCGACCAAGCGCGCCTGGATCCTCGGCACGCAGGCCGCCCAGGCGGCGTGCCTCGCGGCCGTGGCGGCGGCGATCGTCGCGCCGGGCTACTTCGCCTGGTCGCTGGCCGCCTTCACGCTGGCGGCGCTGGTCTCGGCCACCCACGACATCGCGGCCGACGGGTTCTACCTCCACGCGCTGGACGAGCGCGCGCAGGCGTACTTCGTTGGCGTGCGCACGCTGTTCTACCGCGGGGCGATGATCTTCGGCTCGGGGCTGCTGGTGAGCGTGGCCGGGCGGCTCGAGGGCGGGCCGCGCGGCGCCGCGGGCGCCTGGTCGACCGTGTTCGCCGGCGCGGCGGCCTTCTACGGGGTGATGTGGCTCTACCACCGCGCCGCGCTGCCGCGGCCCCCAGCGACCGGCCGGCGGGCGCGGCCGTCGCCGGGACCGGCCGGCCGGCCGCCGCCGCGGGCTGGCTGCAGATCGCGGAGGCGTGGCTGCGCCAGCCCCGGGCGGGCGTGATCGTCGCCTTCATCCTGCTGTACCGCCTGGGCGAGGCCCTGCTGCTGAAGCTGGCCGCGCCCTTCCTGCTGGACGGCAGGGAAAAGGGCGGCCTGGGTCTGACGACGGAGCAGGTCGGGTTCGCCTACGGGACCATCGGCCTGGGCTGCCTGGTCGTGGGCGGCGTGGTCGGGGGCTGGCTCATCGGGCGCTACGGGCTGCGCCGCCTGCTGTGGCCGCTGGCGCTGGCGCTCAACGTGCCGCACGTCGCGTACCTCTACCTGGCCTGGGCGCAGCCCGGCCCGGCGGTGGCCTACCCGCTGGTCGCCCTGGAGCAGCTGGGCTACGGCCTGGGCACCACCGCGTTCATGGTCGTGCTGATGCGCGTCTCGCGCGGCGAGCACCGCACCTCCCACTTCGCGATCGCGACGGGCCTGATGGCGCTGGGCATGATGCTGCCGGGCATGGCCAGCGGGGCGATCCAGACGGCGGTGGGCTACCGCGCCTTCTTCCTGCTGGTGCTGGTGTGTGGGTTGCCGGGCTTGGCTCTGCTGCCGTGGCTGCCGCGGCTGGCGGGGGATTCCGCGGGAAGGACCTCAGGATCCGCCTAGCGGCGCCAGCGACGCCGCGACCTCGCGGGCGACGACCGCGTTGCCGGGCACGCTCCAGTGGCCGTTGTTGGGGATGTACTGCCGCAGGCCGCTGCTCTGCTGCGCCGCGCGCAGGGCGTCGAGAGGTTCGATGCAGGCGATGCCGCGGGCCTCGGCGAAGGCGCGCAGCCGGCGCGACGGCGCCGCGAAGTCGTAGGCCTCCGCCGGCAGGGGCGCCCGCTTCAGGGTCAACTCCTGCACGACCGGGTCGACCTGGATCTCCGAGGGGGCGATCAGCAGCACGCAGCGCGCGCCGGACCCACGGCAGGCGGCGTCGAATTCCAGCACCTGCCGTTCGGCCTGCTCCCACCAGCGGTCCACCTCGGGCGGCGTCTGCGCCTGGTAGAGGGGCAGGTTCTCCACCCGCCGGCGCAGGAACTCCGGTTTCAGGGGAAGGCGCCGCGCGGGGTCCGCCGGGTCGCCCCACATCCCGGGAAAACCGGCGCGCCGGGATGGACCGCGCCCTCGGGCGCGTCCGCGGCGGCGACCGGGACGTCGGGCGGCCGGCGAGGCGTGCGGGGGGCGGCCGCCGCGCCGCCGAAGCGGGCCGCGGCCCGCCAGCGGCGCAGGGCGTTGACCGTGCGGACGCCGTAGAGCTGCTCGGCGAGCACGAACAGGCGGCTCTTGCGCAGCAGGTTCAGCAGCGGCTCCCGCGAGCCCGTGAAGTGCAGGTTGCCCTGGAAGACGGCGCCGGGGATGGGGATGCCCGTCACGTCGCTGTCGATCGAGAAGCAGAGCAGGGCCACGTCGGGGCGCCAGTCCGCCCCCTTGCCCCGCATCAGGCCCACGGCGTTGCGCACGTCCCAGCCGGGCAGGCCGGCGATCATGGCCTCGGCGGCGGGCAGCGCCCGCAGCGAGTCGTCTAAAACCCGCAGGAAATTGCAGGCGATCGGCACGTCCCCGTAGACGAACGAATCCCCGATGCCGACCAGCCGCCACAGCCCGGGCGGCTTCGGGACGGCGCGCTCGCGGTCGCGGAAGCCCAGGGCGTTGACGTGGCGGTCGTCGTCCGGCGGGAAGAGGTCCGGATCGCCGGGATTCAGGACGTAGCCGCAGTCGGGGTCGTTGCGGTAGGGCGTGCCGTCGGGGGGAGGGATCGTGTCCTGCAGGTAGCGCACCGCCAGCTCGCAGGCCACCAGGGTGGCGAGCAGGGCGGCGCAGGCGAGGGCGAGGGGGCGCAGGCGTCTTCTCACGGCCGTCCTTCGTGGGGTTCCGGGTCGCGGTGGCAGTATAGAGCCGGCCCGGGCGCGGCGTCAAAGTGCGAAAAACCCGCAAATCATTGACACGAATGGCCTCCGGGGGCTAGTTTCGTCCGTCACGGATCCACCGTGCACCGGCCGGGCCCGACGGCCGCCGCCCCGGGGATCGCATCCCCTGCACGGGGACCGCACCCCTTCTCCCGGAGGCCCCCCCTTTGCTCCGCCCCGGCTGCATCACCCGCACCGCCTTGGCCGTCGCCCTCGGCGGCGCCCTGTGTCTCGGCTCGGCGCCGCCGGCCCGCGCCGTGCCGCGCACGGAACTGGTGACCGGCGCCGGCCTGGTCCGCCTGACGATCACGAACCTCGGCTACGTCGGCAACGGGCTCTCCAGCCCCTACCAGCCCTCGTGCGAGTACCCCAGCAACAGCCACGTCGAGCACCTGTTCATCGGCGGCCTCTGGGTCGGCGCCATGACCCCGGAGGGGCTGCGGCGCGTCTCGACCGGGGCGCAGGACGCCTCGAGCCTGACCGACGGCGAGGACATCCGCGAGTTCACCGATTCCCTGACCGAAGACGTGCAGATCTGGTCCAACACCCAGAACAGCGACGACTACAACCCCGCCGCCCTGGCCACCGAGCACATCGAGTGCTACTTCACCGACGACAAGTACGACGAGACCGGCAACCACACGCCGCTGTTCGTCAACGTGATCCTGCGGGCGCTGTCCTGGAGCAGCTCGTACGCCGACGACTTCGTCATCCTCGACTACCGCATCATCAACGATTCGGGCAGCGAGCTGCGCGACGTGTACGTCGGCTACTGGAACGACACCACCGTCGGCAACACGACCATCACCGTGCCCTCCGGCTACGGCAGCGGCGCGCCGCGCACCTGGCAGTTCTACGACGACGTCAACGGCGCCTTGCGCCCGGGCGACGTCGCCGACGACCCCGGACCTCTGGATGATGTACGAGCACGACGACGACGGCGAGGACGAGATGGCCACCTCCTGGATCGGGGCGCGCCTGCTGGGTTCCGACCCGGCCCCGTCGCCGGCCCCGGGCCTGCCGCCGGTCACCTACAACAGCTGGCGCTTCCGCTCCGTGCCTGCCCAGGACGACGCCTACGAGGTCGACGGCCAGCCGCTGCCCGGCAAGTACCAGATGCTCTCCAACGGCGACTTCGACGCCGGCGGCGACTTCGCCTATGCGGGCAACTGGAACGGCCTGCTCGCCACCGGCCCGTTCCCCAACCTCGCGCCCGGCGACACCCTGCAGGTGACCTACGCCGTGGTCTGCGGCGCCGACTCCCTGAACCTGCTGGCCAACGCCAAGGTGGCGCAGGTGGCCTACGACTCGGGCTTCGCGATCCCGACCGGCCCGCCCTCGCCGCGGCTGTCGCTGGAGTACGAGGACAACACGGTCGTGCTGGCCTGGGCTCCCGGCGACTCCGTCGCCCTGGACGACCAGGGCGAGCCCGTGCCCCTGCTGCCGGACGACCCGCGCCGCTCCCCGAGCACCACGTCAGCATCATCACCCTGCGGCCCGATTTCCAGGGTTACCGCATCTTCCGCTTCCAGGGCGAGTCCTTCGGCGGCGACCCCTACGAGCAGTCGACCATGGTGGCCCAGTTCGACAAGATCGACGGCATCGGCTTCGACACCGGGCTGCCGCCGCTGGGCACCGACGGCCTGCGGCGCTTCCGCGACACCTCGCTGCTCGACGGCTTCGGCTACTGGTATTCCGTGGTGTCCTTCTCCGCCCCCGACGTGGTCTCCAGCCTGCCGGAATTCCAGAGCGGCTACTACGAGAACGCCGAGCTGGTCTACCCGGGCCCGGCGCCGCGGCCGCTGGGCGAGGGCCGGGGCCCGGGCGTCTTCCCGAACCCCTACCGGGTCGCCTCGCGCTTCGACGACCAGCAGGGCGAGCTGGAGCTGGGCCGCAAGCTCTGGTTCACCGGCCTGCCGGCGCGCTGCGTCATCAAGGTCTTCACCCTGAACGGCGACCTGGTCAAGACCCTGCACCACGACGATCCGGCCTCGGGCCTCGAACCCTGGGACATCCTGAGCGAACCGGTGCGCGCCATCGCCTCGGGCCTCTACATCTTCGCCGTGGAGGATCTGGCCACCGGCAGGGTGGAACGCGGAAAGCTGGTGATCATCAAATGAGGTCGCCGCCGCTCGCCGTGACGCTGGCCCTGTCCCTCGCCGCGCTGTTCTGCGCGCTGGCGGCCGGCTGCGGCAACGAGGCCTTCGATCCCGACTCGCTGCCCAACCGGCGCCCGGTCGCGCGCATCTTCGTGACCCCGCCCGAGGGGGGCGTGCTGAACCCCACGAGCTACTTCAGCCGCACCTTCCACTGGTCGGGCACCGACGAGGACGGCTTCGTCGAGGCGTACTACGTGTCGATCGAGACCGAGGAGGGCATCGTCGCCCCCTGGATCACGACCACCGCCACCGACACGACCATGACCTTCGAGACCGACGACACCGGCCGGGCGCAGGCCATGATCCACGTGGCCTGCCGCGACGACCGCGGCGCCTCCAGCGACACGGTCAGCCAGTACATCCCGCTGCGGAACTTCCCGCCGGTGATCAACTTCGTCAGCGATTACGACACGTTCTTCTGGAGCTACAGCTCGGCCGACTTCCGCCTCTTCGCCCTGGACCTCGACGGCAACGTGACGATGGACGACTCGGTCGTCTACCACCTGGACACGGCGGACACCCTGCTGGCGCCCCTGCCGGAGGGCGAGCCCGGCGCGGACCCCGCCCTGCGCCCGGTGATCAAGCGCCTCAACGACCCCGCCCTCGGCACGTTCGAGATCGACCTGCACGGCCAGATCCCGCCGGGCGAACGCACGCTGACCATCCGGGTCAGCGACGAGGCCGACGCCACGACGCGCTTCGCGTGGACCTGGGAGGCCCGGCCCGTGCTCAGCGACGTGCTGCTGGTGGACGACAGCGTCGGCAACTTCGACCGCGCGTTCTACCACGCGGTCATGGACTCGATCTACGGGCCGGGCGGCTGGTCCCTCTACGAGATCTCCGACGGGCTGCCCGACCGGACGTGGGTCCTGCTCGAGACCCTGCGCCAGTTCCCGGCGGTGTTCTGGTACACCGGCGCCAGCGCCTCGCCGCGCCTGGCCGCCGTGGCGGAGCTGGTGGCCCAGTACGTACAGCCCCCCGCCGGTTACGAGCCGGGCAAGCTGCTGCTGGTCTCGCCGGCCCTGATCGGCGTGACGGGCGCGCCGCCGCCCAGCTTCGTCACCAACACGCTGGGCTTCCGGGCCACCCCGGACCAGCCCACCTTCTACATCCCGTCCACCAAGAAGGGCATGCCGCTGAAGGCTGGACTGCCGGAGATGTTCTTCACCGGCAACATCTCCGCCGGGGTCGGCATGGCCGGCGCGGACTCCAGCACGACGAAGTACCTCTACCGGATGGAGTACCACCGGTACATCAATGGCCGCCCCTCCAGCCGTCCCTTCGTGGCGGTGCGCAACCCGCCCACGTCGTCCGGGACCTTCGCCAACACGGTGACCGTGACGGTGCAGATGGACTACTGCGTGCCGGCCAGCGGGCTGGCGGTCGTGCGAGCCCTGCTCTCGCAGGAACTGGGGGTGGTCCTGCCGTGAGCGCCCTGCTGCAGCCGCGGCGCGCGGCGCCGCTCCTGTCGTTCGCGCTGGCGTGCGCGCTGCTCGCCGTCGTGGTCCCGGCCGCGGCGCAGGGCCTGCGCCCCGGCTCCGATACGCAGCGGCCGGCCATGATCAAGGGCTTCGTCCGCGACGCGGAGGACGGGCAGCCGCTGGCCTACACGAACGTCTACATCGCCAGCTCGAGCATCGGCACGATCGCGCTGCAGGACGGCCAGTTCTACCTGACCGGGCTGCGCCCGGGCACCTACACCGTGCGCGCGTCCTACATCTCCTACGCCCTGGGCTCCGAGACCGTGACGGTGGCCCCGGGCGAGGTGGCCGAGATCGAGTTCCGCCTGGCGGTGGAGGCGATCTACACCGACGCCATCGAGGTCACGGCGGAGCGCCGGCTCATCGAGATCGAGCGCACCGGCTCCTCGCACATGCTGACGTCGGAGCAGATGGACGCCCTGCCGCTGGACAACCTGGTCGAGATGATCGCGCAGAAGCCCGGCGTGACGCTGCAGGACAACGAGATCCACATCCGCGGCGGCCGCGCCGACGACACGCAGTTCATCATCGACGGCGTCAGCGTCAACGACCCCCTGGCCGGCGGCGGCTACGGCTACGCCATCGACCCCTCGATCATCAACGAGATCGAGGTGCTCACCGGCGGCTTCAACGCGGAGTACGGGCAGGCCGTCTCGGGCGTGGTGAACGTGTCCACCAAGGAGGGCAGCGAGCGCTGGAGCGGCAAGGCCAGCTGGAAGCGCGACCACTGGGGCGGCGTCGACGCCTCCGCCGCGCCGGACTGGCGGCAGCCCTACGAGCTGGACCGCTCCCAGAACATCGACGTGGTCAAGGCCTCCCTCTCGGGCCCGGACCCCCTGAGCGGCGCCCTCGGCGCGCTGGGGCTGGACGTGCCCGGCAAGACCTACCTGCTGCTGTCCGGCTCGATGGACGTGCGCGACGGCCCCCTGCCGATCTACTCCCGCACGCGGCGGCTCACCTCGCCCCTGTACGACTTCAACTGGGTCGCCCCGCGCCAGCAGAACGAGTGGAACGGCATGGCGAAGTGGACCTGGGCCATCAATCCCCGGCACAAGCTCAACTTCACGGTGAACCGGCAGTTCGAGATCAGCCAGGGCTTCGAGCTGGCGGGCGAGGGCTACCCGCGGCCCTTCCAGGACAACCTGGACCGCTACCTCGTCTTCACCAACGAGAGCATCCTGAGCCAGCTCTACTACCGCTGGGTGATGGGGGAGAAGGACTACTTCGAGGTCAACCTCGGCCGCAACTTCTCGCGCCAGCACGCCAACATCAACGGCAACGACGACTTCACGACCTACCCGCTCATCAACTCCCCGCCGTCGCCCGCGGGTCTCGCCTTCGGCTCGGCCGACCGCTGGCACGACCACTACTCCGAGTCGTGGAACCTGAAGACGACCTACGCCTGGGTGGCCAACGAGACCAACCAGTTCAAGACGGGCCTGGAGCTGAACTTCACCGAGATGCAACTGGTGGACCTGCAGTCCTCGCTGGGCTCGCCGCCGCCCGGCAAGCTGGGCATCAAGGAGGACATCTTCAAGGTGCACCCCATCGTGGGCGCCGCCTACTTCCAGGATACGGTCAACTACAAGGGCATGATCGTGAACGCCGGCATCCGCCTCGACGCCTGGGCGCCGGGCCGCGAAGTCGAGTACGTCATGGACCACTCCGAGGACTACCTGTTCATCTTCGACGACATGGCCGACGAGTTCTACGACAACACCGTCGAGTTCTTCCTGCGCAGCTGGAAGATGCGCGTCTCGCCGCGCCTGGGGGTCAGCTTCCCGGTGACGGAGAAGGACAAGTTCTTCTTCAACTACGGCCACTTCTCGCAGTGGCCGCGTTACGCGTACGTCTACCCGCAGCTGCAGTCGCAGACGGCGACCAAGATCCAGCTGCTGGGCAACCCGAACCTCGACCCCAAGATCACCGTGGAGTACGAGACCGGCGTCCAGCACGAGTTCTCCGGGCTGTGGAGCCTGGGCGTGACCTTCTTCAACCGCGACATCTACGGCTACGCCAAGTCGGTCCAGATGAAGCCGGTGAACATCGGCGCCGACGAGACCCCGGACCCGAACGACACCGGCACGGTCACCATCGAGCCCGTGCGCTACTTCAACGGGGACTCGGCGCGCAGCCTGGGCGTGGAGCTCAGCGTCATCAAGCGCACCACGCGGTGGCTCAGCGGCTCGGCGAGCCTCGAGCTCTCGCGCAGCACCGGCACCAACAGCGACGCCGACGAGGCCTACCTCCTGGCCGTCTACGACGAGGCCTACACGCCCACCGCCAGCATCGGCGGGCTGAAGCGCAACCCCCTGCTCTGGGACAAGCCCTGGAAGGTCTCCTTCAACCTCGACTTCACCGTCGAGCGGAAGGACCGCCCCCGCATCTTCGGATGGACCGTGCCCGCCGACTGGAGCCTCAACCTGCTCTTCCAGGCCGAGGCCGGCCAGCGCTACACGCCGCGCGCCTTCGCCGACCCGGAGAACCCCGTGTTCGGCGAGTACGTCTACGGCGACCCCTACTCGGGACTGGGGCCGACGAAGCAGTCGCTCAACCTGCGCTTCAACAAGACCTGGGACCTGTCGCGCCGGCAGCGGCTGACCCTCTTCTTCGAGGGCCGCAACGTCCTGGACCACAAGAACTACCGGCGGATCAACCCCTGGACGGGCACGGGCTACCAGGTCGGGGACCTCAACCCGGGCTGGGTCGACAACTACGCCGACTGGTACGGCGAGGAGGGGCCGGTCCTGAACACCTACTCGCGCGAGTACGTCAAGAGTCAGATCGACCCCAGCTACATCGAGGATCCCCGCATGCTCCTGCTGGGGGTGAGCTTCTCATGGTGACCCGTGCGAAGAGGACCGGAGCGCGGACACTGGCGGCGGCGCTGCTGCTGCTGGCCCTGTCCGGCGCCGCGCATGCGGGGGACGTGCTCGAATTCTACGGCGACGAGAACGTGGGCACCGCCGGCGCCCAGTTCCTGCGCCTGCCGGTCGGCGCGCGCGCGATCGGCCTCGGCCGCGCCTACGTCGCCTGCGCCGTCGACGGCCCGGCCGCCTACTGGAACCCCGCGGGGCTCATGCGCACGCCCGGCCTGACCAACCTGTTCTTCTCCCACGTGGCCTACGCCGCCGACATCGACCTGGAGTACGCCTCCTGCAGCTGGCGCCGCCAGAACTACGGCTTCGCGCTGTCGGGGTCGATGCTGCGCTCGGGCGAGATCCCGCGCACCGACGAGTTCCACCAGGAGGGGACCGGCGACACCTTCAACGCCAACCAGTTCGTGCTGGCGGCGAGCGTCGCCAAGGCGATGACCGACCGCTTCTCGCTGGGCGGCACCGCGAAGGTCTACCAGGAGAACCTGGACGACTACGAGGTGCGCGGCCTGCTGATGGACCTCGGCGCGCTCTACTACACGGGCCTGGGGGACATGCGCGTCGGCTTCGCCGTGCGCAATTTCGGCCCCGACCTGCGGCCGGGCGGCAGGCCGCCGCCGCTGGGCCCCGGCTACGCCACGCCGCTGGAATTCCAGAGCTTCCAGGCGCCGACCTCCGGCAGCTTCGGGCTGGCCTACACCTGGCGCCTGGGCAGCGGGACGACCCTGCTGACGACGTCCGACTTCCACCACCCCACCGACGCCTCCGAGAGCTTCCGCGGCGGCGCCGAGCTGGGCCTGGCCGAGCGCCTGCTGCTGCGCGGCGGCTACGAGACCAACCGCGCCGAGGGCGGCCTCGCGGCCGGCTTCGGCGTGAACCTGGCGCGCGACCAGTGGCGGATCCGGCTCGACTACGCCATCAGCGACATGGGCGCCTTCGGCACGATCCACTACCTGTCCATCGACCTGTCGCCGCTGCCCGACGGAAGGAGGCGGCGATGATCCGCCCGCGCCCGGACGGCCGCGCGGCCTGCCTGCTGCTGGCGGCGCTGCTGGCGGCCGCGGCCATCGGCTGCGGCGTCAAGATCACCGCGCCGCGGGCCGTGGGCCTGTTCTCGACCAACGCCTACACGGTCGATACGCTGTTCGTCGACCCCGGCGCGCGGCAGATGGTCGCGGCCATCGGCCGCCTCTTCGTCGTGGGCGCCGACGGCAGTCTCGTCAAGCGCACCCTCGACTACGAGGAGTTCTCGCGCGTGGACGGTTTCGCCGACCCGGTCGCCGTCTGCACCGACGAGGACGCCCGCCTGGTCTTCGTCTGGGAGGCGGGCGCGAACCGGCTCAGCGCGTTCCAGACCTCCGACCTGTCGCCGGTCGGGTCCGCGACGCTGACGGACGTGCAGCGGGTCACCCACCTCTACGCCAGCCGGACCGGCCTGGCGGAGCTGGCTGCGGACCGCCGAGACGTTCCTCTACCTCGCCGACCCCGATTCGGGCGTGGTCCACCGCTTCGCCTGGTACGCGGGCGGCGACATGGCCCCGATGGGCATCCTCTGCCGCGACGAGGGCCCGTCGACGCGCGCCGTCCACGTGCCCGCCGGCATGCTGAGCGACGAGTCGGGCATGCTGCTGATCTGCGACGCCGACACCGCGCGCAACTGGGTCACCCGCTTCGACCCGACGCCGGTCCTGACGGATAACGCAGCTACTCCCGAGGGGCCGCACCCCTGGCGCGGCCTGGCCGTCGTCTTCGACCTGGAGGACTGCGAACCCCAGCCGCAGTCCGCCTACACCCTCGGCGACGCGCAGGACTGCGAGGACGACACCTGGGTGGGCGGCCCCAGCGACGCGGCGGGGGAGTTCGACACGCCCACGGCCCTGGCGAGCGACGGCCAAGGCAAGATCTTCGTGGCGGACACCGGCAACGACCGCGTGCAGATCTTCTCGGACACCGGCGTCTACGAGATGACCTTCCGGGACGTCAGCCCGACCTCCGACCCGGTCGCCATCGGCGTGGTCGACGTGCGGATCGCCGGCGGCGGCGTCAACTACGGCGCCTACGTGTTCACGCTCTCGGGCGCCGACGGCACGGTGCGCCGCTTCATCTCCTACGACCACTACATGTCGCTGAACGACGAGCCGCCGCCGCCGCCGAACTAGGCCGGCCGCGGCCCGTGACGCGGCTCCCGGGGGGGACGACGCATGGCCGGACAGCAAGAAAACGCCGGCGGCCGCGACGACGTGCCGTTCTACCTCTCCATCTCGGGCAACATCGGCGTGGGCAAGTCGACCGTCTGCTCCATGATGGGCGAGGCGCTGGGCTGGCCCGCCTACTACGAGCCGGTGGCCGACAATCCCTACCTCGAGGACTACTACCGGGACATGCCCCGCTGGGCCTTCCACCTGCAGATCTACTTCCTGAGCAAGCGCTTCGAGGTCCAGAAGGACATCATCGAGCGGGGCACCTCCGCGGTGCAGGACCGCACCATCTACGAGGACGTCGAGATCTTCGCGCCGGTGCTGCACCGGCGCGGCGCCATGGACACCCGCGACTACGAGAACTACCGCGAGGTCTTCCAGAACATGATCTCCTTCCTGCGGCCGCCGGACCTGGTGCTCTACCTGCGCTGCAGGCCGGACGTGGCCATGGCCCGCATCGGCGACCGCGGCCGCGACTGCGAGAAGACGATCCCCCGCGACTTCATCGTCGAGCTGCACGAGGCCTACGAGGACTGGGTGCCCCGCGCCCGCGGGATCTGCCCGGTGCGGGTCATCGATACCGAGCGGGTCAACCTGCGCGACGACCGCGACGCCCAGCGCGCGCTGCTGGACGACATCCGCGCCCTGCACGCGGCCAAGCGCGGCCGCGCCGACCGGGAGGCGACACGATGAGCGTCGGACGGCGGAGCGACCTGCTGCGGGGGCCCCACATCCCCGACGACGTGCTGCGCGAGTTGCCCAAGACCGACCTGCTGCGCCACCTGGACGGCAGCCTGCGGCCGGGCACCTTCCGCGAGCTGGCCCGCGCCCGGGGCTGGGAGGTGCCGGACGGGGACCGCGCCCTGCTCGCCCGCTACTTCCCGGTGGATCCCGAGAGCTGCCAGCAGCACTTCGTGAACTTCTTCGACCGCACGACCGAGGTCCTGCAGCGGGCCGACGACCTGGCGCGCGTCGCCCGCGAGACGGTCGAGGACGCCGCCGCCGACGGCTGCTGGTACCTGGAAGTCCGCTTCTGCCCCCTGCGCCACGTGAACGAGGGCCTCACTCCGGACGAGGTCGTGACCGCCGTGCGCCGCGGCCTGGACGAGGCGACCGCCACCACGGGCGTGCAGGCCGGGATCATCGTCACGGGCATCCGCACCATCAGCCCCGATGCGTCGATGCAGCTGGCCGAAGTGGCCGTGCGCTGGAAGGGCCGGGGCGTGGTCGGCTTCGACCTGGCCGGCACGGAGCGTGATTTCCCCGCCAAGGACCACCGCGAGGCGTTCTACCACATCATGAACCACAACCTCGCCGCGACCATCCACGCCGGGGAGGGGTTCGGCCCCGAGTCCATCCACCAGGCCCTGCACTACTGCGGCGCCAACCGCATCGGGCACGGCACCAGGTTGCACGAGGACGAGGATCTGTTAGCCTATGTGAACGATCTGCGGATCCCGCTGGAGCTGTGCCTGACCAGCAACGTGCTGACGGGCGTGGTCCCGTCGGTCGGGGAGCACCCGCTGCGCCGGTACCTGGAACTGGGCCTGCGCGTGACGCTCAACACGGACAACACGCTGTTCGCCCGCACGTCGCTGCTGTCGGAGCTGCGCCGCGCCGTGGACGCCTTCGACCTGAACCTGCTGGAGACCGAGACCTTGCTGCTCAACGGCTTCAAGAGCGCGTTTTTGCCGCAGGCGGTCAAGGCCGACCTGATCCGCGAGGCCGCCGGCGCCTTCCTGTCCCTGCGCGACAAGTTCGGCCTCGACGAGCTGGAGGTCGTATGAGCGGGGACCGCCCGACCGGGCGCGCCGCCCTGCTCAGCGATCTGTGGCGCGACCGCGTGCAGGAGGCCGCCGCGTGGCTGCGCGGACGCGGCTTCACCGGCGGCACCGGGCTGATCCTGGGCAGCGGACTGGGCAACTTCGTCGACGCGGTGAGCGATCCGCGCGCGATCGACTACGCCGCGATCCCCGGCTGGGCGACGACCACCGTGGCCGAGCACCGCGGGCGCCTGGTGGCCGGCCGGGCCGGCGGCCGGGACGTGGTCGTCATGCAGGGCCGCCTGCACCCCTACGAGGGCCTGCCCTGGGACGCGCTGCTGCTGCCCACGGCGGTGCTGGCCTGCCTGGACGTGGACACCGTCGTGGTGACCAACGCCGCCGGCGGCCTGAACCGCTTCTACCGGCCCGGCGACCTCATGGTGATCCGCGACCACCTCGACCTGCACCTGCAGGACCCGCTGCGCGGCCTGCTGGCCGATCCCGCCCCCCCGGCCGCGGCGCCGGGCCGCGGCGCGCGCCCGCACGCCGTCTACGACGAGGACCTGGGCCGCGCCCTGCTCGCGGCCGGCGCCGCCACGGGCGTGCCCCTGCACGCCGGCGTCTACGGCAGCATGTGGGGCCCCGCCTACGAGACCAAGGCGGAGATCGGCATGCTGCGCCGGGCCGGCTGCGACGCCGTGGGCATGTCGACGGCCCCGGAGACGTCCCTGCTGGCGGCCCTGGGCGTGCGCGTGGTCGGGCTGTCCTGCATCACCAACCCCGCCCGGGAGGTGGGGCAGCCGGAACTGTCGCACCAGGATGTCGTAGAAGCGGGCGCGATGGTGCGGGACCGCATGGCCCGCCTGCTGTTGGACTTCCTGCCGCGCCTGGGGTGACCCGGGCGCGTTCTTCGAGGAGGCTGCGACCATGTTCGACGTCACGTTCATGCTGCTGATCCCGGTGGTCGTCTTCGCGCTCTGGGCGCAGTACCGGGTCAAGTCCACCTATGCCAAATACCTGCGCGTGCCCGCCGCGCGGGGTCTGACCGGCCAGGAGGCGGCCCGCCGCCTGCTGGACGCCGGCGGCCTCTCGTCGGTGGGCATCGAGCGCATCGACGGCGAGCTGACCGACCACTACGACCCCCGCAAGCGCGTGCTGCGCCTGAGCGCGTCCAACTTCGAGGGCCGCAGCGTCGCCGCGCTGGTCGTCGCCTGCCACGAGGCGGGCCACGCCCTGCAGCACGCTCGCGGCTACGCGCCGCTGCAGATCCGCCAGGCCATCTGGCCGGTGGCCGGCTTCGGCAGCACCCTGGCCATGCCCCTGTTCTTCATCGGGTTCCTGTTCCACTTGCCGGGGCTCATGGACGTGGGCATCCTGGTCTACGCCGTGGCGGCGGTGTTCACGCTGGTGACCCTGCCGGTCGAATTCGACGCCAGCCACCGCGCCGTGCAGCTGCTGACGACCCACGGCATCGTCTCGACGGAAGAGCGCGGGCAGGTGAGCGCGGTGCTCAACGCCGCCGCGCTGACCTACGTCGCCGCCGGCCCTGATGGCCGTGACCCAGCTGATCCGGCTGCTGCTGCTGCGCGGGCGCCGCTGACCGGCGGCCACAACCCGAAGCCCGAACCGCGAACCGGGTCGCCCGCGGCGACCCGATCTGGAGGACCGCATGCGCCGCAAGCTCGTCGCCGGCAACTGGAAGATGAACCTCGGACCCGCCGCCGCGACGAAGCTGGCGCGCCAGGTGGCCCTCGGCGTGCCCGGCCTGGACGGGCCGCCCGAGGTGCTGGTCTGCCCGCCCTTCGTCTCGATCCCCGCCGTGGCCGCCGTCCTGAAGGGCGGCGCCGTGCTGCTCGGCGCCCAGAACTGCGCCGAGCAGGACGCGGGCGCCCACACCGGCGAGGTCGCCGCCCCGATGCTGGCCGAGGCCGGCGCCACCCACGTCATCGTCGCCCACTCCGAGCGGCGGACCCGCCAGCACGAGACCGACGACGAGTTCGTGCACAAGATCGACCGCGCCCACGCGGCCGGCCTCACGGCCATCTTCTGCTACGGCGAGCGCATCGAGGAGCGCCGCGTCGGCCGCGAGCGCGACGTGGTCCGCGCCCAGCTCGCGGGCGTGCTGCCGCGCCTCGCGGCGCCCACGCCCGTGAACCTGGTGCTCGCCTACGAGCCCGTCTGGGCCATCGGCACCGGCGAGACGGCGACCCCGCAGCAGGCCCAGGAGATCCACGCCTTCTCGCGCGGCATCGTGGCCGAGCTGCTGGGCAACGACGCGGCCGCCCGGATGCGGATCCTCTACGGCGGCAGCATGAAGCCCGACAACGCGGTCGAACTGATGCGACAGCCCGACATCGACGGTGGCCTGATCGGCGGCGCCAGCCTGAAGGCCGACGATTTCCTGGCGATCGTGCGCGGCGCCCTCTGAAGTCCTTAGCACGGGAGACGAACATGTACCGACGCCTCCAGCGCCCGGCCGCCGTCGCGGCGTGCGCGTTGCTGATCGCGATCGTGACCGCGGCGGCGCTCGCCGCCGCCGGCAACGATCCCGCTTTCCCCGACCTGCCGCCCGGCGCCGAGGTCCTGCGCCTCGAGAACGGCTTGCAGGTGGTGCTGCTGCCCAACCCGGCGCAGCCCATGGCGGCGGTGCTGACCCAGGTGCGGGTCGGCTCGGCGTACGAGGACTTCCGCACCAGCGGCATGAGCCACATGCTCGAGCACCTGCTGTTCAACGGCACCACGACGATGACCCAGGAGGAGCTCTACGCCGCCGCCGATCGCGTCGGCGCCTGGAACAACGCCCACACGAGCGACTTCTTCACGAACTTCATCATGATCGTCCCGTCGGCGCAGCTGGCCGAGGGCGTGGCCCTGCAGGCCGGGATGCTGTTCCACTCCACGCTGCCGGCCGACAAGTTCGAGAAGGAGCGGGGCATCGTCGTGGGCGAGCTCGTCCAGGCGCGCGACCGCGATGACGACCCTGCGGGCGGGATCATCCGCGAGGCCGCCTTCGCGGGCAGCAGCCTCGCGCTGCCGACCCTCGGCACCCTGAGCACCATCGAGCACCTGAACCGCGACGACGTCGACGCCTTCTATCACAACCACTACGTGCCCAACAACATGATCACCACGGTGGCCGGCGGCTTCGACCGCGACGCCGTCCTGGCCCTGCTGGAGGAGCACTTCGGCGCCGTGCCGCCCGGCACCGTGCAGCGGCCGCCGCTGGCCGCCGCGCCGCCGGTGGGCGACGGCAGCGTGGTCACCCGGCGGGCCGGGGACGCCCACGTGCTGGCGCTGGTCTACGAGGCGCCCGGTTACGGCGCCCACGACTACTTCGCCTTCGAGGCCCTGACCGGTCTGCTGGACGCGCCCGCGACCGGCGTGCTGGCGCAGGCCTACGCGAAGCTGCCCGAGGACCGCCGCCCCGGCGTGTCGACGTGGTGGGACCGGGCCGACGGCTTCGCGCGCCTCACGCTGCGCCTGGACCTGCCGGCCGACGCCGACCCGGCCCTCTACCGCCGGCTGACCGGGGAAGCCCTGGCCGCGGCCGCGAAGAAGGGCTTCGCGGCGGGCGACGTCACCGAGATCGTGCGCGGGCGCGCCACCTCGACGCTGCTCGAACGCGAGCAGCTGCGGATGCTGGCGATCACGGCCGCCGAACCCCTGGTCCTGGGCGGTCCGGACCACTTCCTGGGCTACCTGGACCGGCTCGCCGCCGTCACGCCGGCCCAGATCGTCGGGGCCCTCGAGCGCCACCTCGTCGGACGCCCGCACCTCGCGGTGCACGTGCTGCCCGCGACGGCGGCCGACGCCGGAGCGGCCGGGGAGGCCGTGGCGTTGGAGCGTTCGGTCCTGGCCAACGGGACGGTGCTGGTCACGCTGCGCAATCCCGTCTCGCCGCTGTTCGCCGCTCACGTCGCGGTGCGCAACCGCGCCGGGCTGGACGGGGACCGGCCCGGCGCCCTGAACCTCCTGCACCGGCTGCTGCGCAGGGGCACGCGGGACTGCGATGCGGAGTGCCTCGCCCACCGCCTCGGCGCGCTGGGCGCCGAGCTGAAGCTCGTCGACGACCCGAACATCCCGATGGACGACTACTACACCGGCGGCCGCTTCTCCTGGGTCCGCCTGGAGACCGGCGCCGACGTCGGGCCCGAAGCCCTGACCCTGCTGCTCGGCCTGCTGCGCGAACCGGCCTTCTCGGCGGCCGACGTCGCGGCCGAGCAGGCGGCCCAGCAGGAGATCCTGCAGCGCCAGGCGGGCAGCGCCGGCCAGCGCGCGCGCCGGCTGTTCGCCGACGCCCTCTACGGGAACCACCCGCTGTCCCGCGCGCCCGAAGGCGTGCCCGGCTCCCTGGACGGCCTCGACCTCGCCACGCTGAAGGACCTCCACCGCCGCGCCTTCGCGCCGGCGAACCTGGTGGTGACCGTGGTGTCGCCGCTGCCCCACGCGCAGGTCGCCGCGCTGGTGGAGGCGCACCTGCCCGCCCGCGGCGGGCCGAGCCCCGCCCCGCCGGCCCTGCCGGTCACGGCGCAGGACGCCCGCGTGACCGCGACGGCCGGCGGACCCATGGCCGCCATCCGCACGGGCTCGCTGTTCGCCGTCGATCCCGCCGACGCCCCGGCCCTGCAGATGCTGGTGGACGTGCTGTCGGACCGCATCGCGATGGACCTGCGCGAGACGCGCGGCCTGAGCTACAGCACCGGAGCCGGCGTGGAGATCCACGGCGCCGAGGCGGCCCTGGAGGCCTGGCTCAATCCGCCGGCGGCGCGTCTGGACGAGGGCGAGCAGGCCCTGCTGGAGGCGGTGCGCGGCTTCGACGCCGCAACGGTCACGCAGGCGGAACTGGACAAGACCCGCGGCGCGCGCTCCGGCCGCCTGATGATGAGGCGCCTGGCGAGCATCAGCCAGGCCTACTACCTGGCGACGGCGGAGCTCGACGGCCGTGTCGAGGGCTACCTGACGTCGCTCGCGGAACACGACAGCGTCACGCTGGACGACCTCGTGCGCGTCGGCGGGAAGTACCTGAAGAACCGGCCGCTGGTGACCGCGGTCGCGAACTGATCCGATGACGGGGAGGACCATGATCCGCAGAGCGACGATCCTCGGCGTGAGCCTGCTGGCCGCGGCCGCCGCTGCGGCAGGCGACCTGCCGGTCATCCGCCACGACGTGCTGGTGCGCTTCGACCTGCCGAGCCACCGCGTCGACGTGACGGACCACCTGACCGTGCCCGCCGGCGTCGACACGCTGCTGCTGAACGCGGGCGTGGCGCTGCAGAGCCTGTCGCGCCGCCATCCCGACGGCTCGGGCGAGCAGCAGGAGCCCGCCGCCGGCATCGGGGAGACCGCGCCGCCCGACACGGCGACCATCCGCCTGCCGGTCAACCCCGGCGGCAACCCGCTCACGGCGGGCGAAGAGATGCAGCTGACGCTCGTGTACGCCGCCCGCTGGGCCGAGTCCACCGCCGACGTCGCCTTCTCCCGCGAGAACGTCGGCCGCGAGATCCAGGCCACGATCGCCGACGAGGGCATCTACCTGGCCGCGTCCAGCTACTGGCTGCCGCTGGCCGACAAGGCGCTGCACACCTACCGCCTGAAGGTCGTCACGCCGGCGGGCTGGGAGCCGCTGACCCAGGGCGAGCGCACGCAGCGTCAGGAGAAGGACGGCCTGCTGACCACCGTCTGGGAGTCCGACGCCCCCAGCGACGGCCTCACCCTGATCGCCAACCGCTACCTGGTGACCGAGCGCGACTTCGGCGGCGTCCTGGGCGCCACCTACTTCCTCGCGGACGAACCGGCGCTGGTCGAGACCTACCTGGAGCGCACCGGCGCCTACCTCGAGATGTACCGCGCGATGATCGGCCCGTACCCGTTCACCCGCTTCACCACGGTCGAGAACTGGTTCCCCACCGGCTACGGCATGCCCGGCTGGACCCTGCTCGGCGGCCAGGTGCTGCGCCTGCCGTTCATCCCCACCACGAGCTTCGGCCACGAGATCGCCCACAACTGGTGGGGCAACTCGGTCTTCGTCGACGCCGCGCGCGGCAACTGGTGCGAGGGGCTGACCGTCTACTGCGCCGACTACCACTACAAGGAGCTGGAGTCGCCCGCGGCGGCGCGCGAGTACCGCCGCACGCTGCTGAAGGACTACGCCGCCTACGTCCGCGACGGGCGCGACCTGCCGCTGCGGGACTTCCGCGAGCGCCACAGCGGCGCCACGCGGGCCGTGGGCTACGGCAAGTCGATGATGGTCTTCCACATGATCGACGAGGCGATCGGCCGCGACGCCTTCCTGGCCGCGCTGCGCGAGGTCGCCCGCACGCACCTGTTCCGCGAGGCGTCCTGGGACGACTTCCTGGCGGCCTTCGCGTCGCACGGCGCCCGCGACCTGACGGCCTTCGGCGAATCCTGGCTGGGCCGCCCCGGCGCGCCGCTGCTGCGCCTGGAAGCAGCCGCCCGCGACGGCGACCGCGTCACGGTGACGCTGACCCAGGATGCGGCGCCGGACGGAACCGCCTGGCCGCTGCGGGTGCCCGTCACGGCCGTGACCCCGGCGGGCCCCGTCGCCACGGTGGTCGAGATGGACGGCCCGCGCGCCGTGGTGACCTGGACGGCGCCCGGCGCGACGGCGGTCCAGGTGGACCCCGATTATCATGTGTTCAGGCGTTTGCATCCCGAGGAGATCGAACCGACCCTCAGCCAGATCCTCGGCGACCCCGCGCCCCGCTTCGTCCTGCCGGCCGGTCCGCTGGCCGAAGCGGCGGCCGCGTTCGCCGCGGATTGGGTCGAAGCGGGCGAGGCCGTCATCGTGGACGCCGCCGCGGACCCCGAGGGTCACAGCCGGATCCTGGTGAACCCGGACCTCGCCACGGCGCAGCCGCTGCTGCCGCCGGCGGCGCAACTCGCGGGCGGGCTGCTGTTCCTGAACGGGCAGCGCCTCGATCTCGCGACCAACGACGCGGTCCTGGCCGTGCCGGCCCCGGCCGACCGGGAGCCGCCGACCTGCTGGTCTTCTGCCGCTCGGGCGATCGCCTGGCGGCGCTGGCCGGACGACTGAGCCATTACGGCAAGTATTCGCACCTCGTGTTCCCCGTCCGGGGAGCTGCGCTCAAGGGTAACTGGGAGGTTGCGGCCTCGCCCCTGCGCGCGGACCTGCCCGGCAAGTCAAAGGAGAGATGACATGCCTAAGAAGATGATGTTCGTGTTGCTGGCGACGGCGGTCCTGGCCATGGTCCTGGGCGGCTGCGGCATGAGCCGCACCCAGAAGGGCGCCGTGATCGGCGGCGCGGCGGGCGCCGGCGCCGGCGTGCTGATCGGCAAGGACAACACCAAGGGCGCCGTGATCGGCGGCGCGGCGGGCGCCGTCGTGGGCGGCCTCATCGGCTCCTACCTCGACAAGCAGGCGCGCGAGATGGAGGAGATCGAGGGCGCCGAGGTGCAGCGCCAGGGCGACGAGCTGAGGGTCACCTTCGACAACGCGATCCTGTTCGACTACGACTCTTCGGCCCTGAAGACCGCGTCCCAGGACCAGTTGACCGAAGTCGCCGACGTGCTCTCGCGCTACCCGGACACCGACATCCTGGTGCTCGGCCACACCGACAGCACGGGCTCCGACGACTACAACCAGTCGCTCAGCGAACGCCGCGCTTCCGCGGTCCGCGGTTTCCTGATGGGCGCCGGCGTGGCCTCGAGCCGCATCACCGCCCGCGGCTACGGCGAGACCGCTCCGGTCGCCGACAACGGCTCCGAGTCCGGACGGGCTCAGAACCGCCGCGTGGAGTTGAACGTCCAGGTCAACGAGGAATTCCGCCAGCGCGCCACCGACCAGGGCTGATCCGCAATCGATACGAGGCGGGCGGCGTCGACGCCGCCCGCCGCCACCCCCGACCGCACAACCAGGGAGCGAATCGTGAACACGTACGAGAGCCTGCAGCCCAGGTCCGTCTGGAGCATCTTTGCCGAACTGTCCCGCATCCCCCGCGGCTCCGGCAACGAGACCGCGGTCCTGGACATGCTCAAGGCCTGGGCCGACGCCCGCGGCCTGAAGTGGAGCCAGGACAAGGTGGGCAACCTCCTGGTGCGCATCCCGGCCACGCACGGCCGCGAGAAGGCGGCGCCGGTGCTCGTGCAGGGCCACGTCGACATGGTCTGCGAGAAGAACGGCGCCACGAAGCACGACTTCACCAAGGACCCGATCAAGCTGCTGGTCCAGGACGGCTGGGTCACGGCCGACGGCACGACCCTGGGCGCGGACAACGGCATCGGCGTGGCCATGGGTCTGGCCCTGGCCGAGGAGAAGGGCCTGTCGCACCCGCCGGTGGAGGTGCTGCTGACCGTCGACGAGGAGCGCGGCCTGACCGGCGCGGCCGGCGTCGAGCCCGGCTTCTTCAGCGCCCGCCGCATGATCAACCTCGATTCGGAGGAGGACCGCTCCCTGTTCATCGGCTGCGCCGGCGGCCGCGACTCGGTCATCACCGTGAAGAACAAGAAGAGCGCCCTGGGCAAGGGGCTCGTCGGGTACAAGGTGTCGGTTTCCGGTCTCAAGGGCGGTCACTCCGGCCTGGACATCGACAAGAACCGCGGCAACGCGATCGTGATCCTCGCGCGCCTGCTGCTGGCCGCGCGCGAGACGGTGCCCTTCAAGCTCGTGGACATCGAGGGCGGCAGCATGCGCAACGCCATCCCGCGCGAGGCCACCGCCCGCGTGGCGGTGCCCGAGGCGCAGACCGGCGCCTTCAAGAAGCTCATCGACAAGGCGGCGGCGCGCATCGTGGCCGAGGAGCTCGCCGGCATCGACGACCAGGCGGCCGTGAAGGTCGCCAAGTGCAAGGTGGACCACAACCTGGGCGGCAACTGCACCCTGCGCGTCCTGCGCCTGCTCGAAGCCCTGCCCAACGGCGTGCTGGCCATGAGCCGCGCGATCCCCGGCCTGGTCGAGACCAGCTCCAACGTGGGCGTCGTGAGGACCAAGGGCGGCACGGTGGAGATCGTCTGCTGCAGCCGCTCCTCGAACATGTCGGCCCTGGACGGCCTCGTGCAGCGGCACCGGTCCCTGGTCGGCCTGCTGGACGACCGCGCCGCGATCGAGCAGCCCGAGGGCTACCCCGGCTGGCAGCCGAACCCGACCTCGCCCCTGGTGCAGGCCACGGCGCGCTCCTACGAGCGGATCTTCGGGGTCGTGCCGGAGCTCAAGGCGATCCACGCCGGGCTCGAGTGCGGCCTGCTGACCGAGAAGTACCCGGACCTGGACATCGTCTCCTTCGGGCCGGACATCCACGGCGCCCACTCGCCCGACGAGAAGGTGAGCGTGGCCTCGGTCGCGAAGGTCTGGCAGCTGTTCACCGGGGTGATGAGCGAACTCTAACCTTGGCAGCTCTCGAAGATATCGAAGCGGCCCCTGCTCGCCGGAGCAGGGGCCGCTCGTTTTGAGGGAGACGAGGGGGTCACTCGCGACGGTCGCGGGGCTGATCGTCGTCCCTTGCGCCGTCCCCTTCCAGGGCCGCGGCCCGCCGCACGGCGTCGCGGAAGTCGCGCACGCGCTCGTCGCCGCGCAGGTCCCGGGCCAGGTCGTCGGCCAGGGGGACCAGGTCGGCGACGCGGTGCTCCTTCGCCCAGAAGCTGTGCCGCAGGATCTCGGCGAACTCCGCCACGGCGGCCTGCAGGCGGAACCGCTCCGGCGCGGCGGCGAAGCTCCGCGAGAGGTCTTCCAGGCCGACCCGCTGCTCGATCTCGCGGACCTCGCCGCGGTCGCGGCCGTCGGGCTCCTCGTAGCGGACGCGCACCGTCGCGAGGCGGGGGGCGCGGCGCCGCGCCAGCGGGTCGGGCCGGTCGTCGTCGCGCACGAGCTTCAGCTCGTAGAGCGCGGTCACGGTGTGGCCGGCGCCGACTTCGCCCGCGTCCACGTCGTCGTTGCGAAAGTCGCGGTCGGCGACGTCGCGGTTCTCGTAGCCCAGCAGGCGGTAGCGGTCGACCGTCGCGGGGTCGAACTCCACCTGGATCTTCGCGTCGCGCGCGATGACCTGCAGGGTGGCGGTCAGGTTCTCGCGGAAGACGCGCTCGGCCTCCTCGAGGCGGTCCACGTAGGCGTAGTTGCCGTCGCCGGTGTCGGCCAGCCGCTCCATCAGCACGTCGTTGTAGTTGCCCATGCCGAAGCCCACCGTCGACAGGTAGATGCCGCGGTCGGACTCGCGGCGCACGCGCGCCAGGATGTCGTCGGCCGCGGTCTGCCCCACGTTGGCCACGCCGTCCGAGCAGAGGATCAGCCGGTTGTTGGCGCGGTCGTCGTAGTGGCGGCGCGCCATGTCGTAGGCCTGCGTCGAGGCCGGCGGCCGCGTTGGTGCTGCCCTCGGGCCGCAGGCGCTCGACGGCGTCGAGGATCGTGCCGCGGCGCGACGCGTCCACCGGTTCGAGGACCGTGCGCGCGTCCGAACCGTAGACCACGATGCCCACCCGGTCGCCCTCGCCCAGTTCGTCCACGAGGATGCGCAGGGAGCGCTTCACCAGCTCCAGGCGGTTCTCCTGGTCCATCGAGCCGGACACGTCGATCACGAACACCAGCTGCGAGGGGCGCCGCCGCTGCGGGCTCACGTCGCGGCCCTGCACGGTCAGCCGCAGCAGGTGGTAGCCGTCGCGGAACGGGGCCGGCGAGCCGTCGGCGTGGATCGCGAAGACGTCGTCGCGCTGAGGCGCGAAACCGGCGTCGAAGGCGTTGACGAACTCCTCGACCCGCACCGCCGCCGCGGGCGGCAACTGATTGCGGGACAGGTAGTTGCGCGTGACGGTCCACGACGCCTCGTCCACGTCCACCGCGAAGGTCGACAGCCGGTCGTCCTCCACCGCGATGAAGGGGTTCACGCCCGCGTGCTCGAAGTACATCAGCTCGTAGGACTCGCCGTTGGGAGGGGTGGTGCCGCCGGTGACCGAGCCGGAGCGGGCGGCCTCGACCTGTGGAGCGATGCGCATCCTGGGGTCGCCGGAGCGGCCGCCGCGGGCCTGCTCCACCGAGTCGATGGCGTAGTCGTGGAGCGTGCCGCCCGAGAAGGACTGCGTCGATGCGGCGTTCCCGGACCTCGAAATTGTAGGGCTCCGCTTCGACCACGATCTCCCGTCCGTGTACGACCAGCTCGTTGGCCGGCGGCGCTTCGTCGCCGACTTGCAGGACATCGACGGCTCCGGAGGGCGCGGACGGGCCGGTCGCCGCGGCGACCTTCCCGGAAGTGTCCTTGTCGCGGCTCGCGGGGAGCACGGAAGCCGCGTCCGCCGGCTTGCGCTCGTTCGTGTGAGCATCGCCAGTCGCCGGCGCGGGGACCGCCGCGATCTCGCGGTGGGCGGGCGTCGGCACGACCTCCCGCACGACCGGCGTCGTCGCGTCCGGGGTGTAGCTTCTCATCGGCGCCGGCGGATCGTTCCGCACCACGAGCAGCACCAGCGCCGCGACGGCCAGGGTCCCCACCGCTCCGGTCGCCGGCAACAGCAGGGGGCGGCGTCGGCGCTGGGAGGGGGCGGCGTCGGCGATCCGCCGCCACAGTTCCTCGCGCTCGAGATCGGTGAGCTGGTGCGCGTTCTTATCGAGATGGCTCTTCATGACCGGCCTCCCCGGATGACGTCCAGGTCGCTGTTCGCGGCCTGGAGCGATGCCCGCATGCTCTGGCACGCCCGGTGGTGGTGGACCCGCGCGGTGGCCTCGGCGCAGCCGAGGCACGCGGCGACCTCGCGGAACGGGAGTTCCTCGAGTTCGCGCAGCAGCAGGGCCGCCCGCTGCTGCGCGGACAGCCGCATCAGGGCCGCCCGGAAGGCGGGATCCACGACGGTGTCCACGGGTTCGGGGGGCGTGACCTTCATGTCGGAGGCGGTGTCGAGGGCGAACGCGCGCAGGTGCCCGAGCCGGCGGCGCAGCCCGCGCCGCCAGTCCAGGGTCTTGCGCAGGGCGATGGCGCGCAGCCAGCCGAGCACCGGAGCCTCGCCCCGGTACGTCGGCATACCGTGCATGGCCGTGACGTAGGTCTCCTGCAGCAGGTCCAGCGCGGTGTCGCGATCACCGGTCTGGTAGCACAGGAAGTTGAAGAGCGGCCGGCAGGTCTCCTCGTAGAGGGTCCGCCAGGTCTTCTCGTGGTCCCGTGCCGTGTCGCGCTCGACGGTCAAGGCGTGTCGTCCTGAGGGTTCCGCGTTCATGGTGTCCACCTCCGTTCACCCACCAGGACGTCCGTGGCGGGCGATCCGTTTACACGGGGAGGGGCTTTTCATGAGAAAGCGGCCGGAGGGTGGGCTCGTCAAGCCCGGATAACGAAGCGGCGGCCCCTTCCGGGGCCGCCGCCGCTTCGTCGTCGGGATCGCGGACTAGACCCGGCCGCGCAGGCGGCAGGCCTCGGCCACGCGCTGGATGGCGATCATGTACGCCGCGTCGCGCATGGGCACGTTCTGCGTCTCGGCCAGGTCGGCCACGCCGTGGAAGGCCTTGGTCATGATGGCGTCGAGACGCTCCAGGACCTCGTCCTTGGGCCAGAAGTAGTTCATGTTGCACTGGACCTGTTCGAAGTACGAGCAGGTCACGCCGCCGGCGTTGCACAGGAAGTCGGGGATCGTGTAGACGCCGTTGGCGAACAGGATCTCGTCCGCCTCGGGCGTGGTCGGGCCGTTGGCGCCCTCGGCCATGAACTTCACGCGCTTGCCGATCTTCTTGACCGTCGTGGCGTTGACCTGGTTCTCCAGGGCGCAGGGCAGCAGGATGTCCACGTCCTGCTCGATCCAGGCGTCGCCCGGCAGCACCTCGTAGCCGGCGGCCTTGGCCTTGGCCTTGTCGATGCCGCCGAAGCGGTCCGCCATGCCCTGCAGCTCGTGCAGGTTGATCCCGGACGTCTTCTTGAAGGTGTAGCTGGTCTGGTCGGCCTGGTCCCAGCTCGAGACGCAGATCGCGCGGCCGCCCAGCTTCGTGTACAGCTCGACGCCGTACTGGGAGACGTTGCCGAAGCCCTGGAAGGAGGCCGTGGTCTTGGCGATGTCGACGCCCTTGCGCTTCAGCGCCTCGCGCAGCGTGTAGACGACGCCGTAGCCGGTCGCCTCGGTGCGGCCCTCGCTGCCGCCCATGCCCAGGGGCTTGCCGGTGATCATGCCGGGGAAGTGGCCGCGGTGGATCTTCTCGTACTCGTCCATCATCCACAGCATGTGCTGGCCGTTGGTCATCACGTCGGGAGCGGGCACGTCCTGGACCGGGCCGATGTTGCTGGCGACCTGCTGCACCCAGCCGCGGCACAGCGCTTCCTGCTCGCGCTGGGACAGGTGGTGCGGATCGCAGATGACGCCGCCCTTGCCGCCGCCCAGCGGGATGTTGACCACGGCGCACTTCCAGGTCATCCAGGTGGCCAGGGCGCGCACCGTGTCGACGGTCTCCTGGGGGTGGAAGCGGATGCCGCCCTTGCAGGGGCCGCGGGCGTCGTTGTGCTGCACGCGGAAGCCGCGGAAGATCTTCATGCTCCCGTCGTCCATGCGGACCGGGACGCTGAACTGGAATTCGCGGTCGGGGTTGCGCAGCAGATCCCGCGTCGCCTGGTCGAGACCCAGCATTTCGGCCACGCGGTCGAACTGCTGCTGGGCCATCGCGAAAGCATTGAACGACTTGTCGGCCATGTCCTCGCTCCTCGATGAGAAACGTCTCTGATCCGCGCTTGGTTCGGTGCGGGGCCCGGCACCGGCCTCCCGGGCCGGGATGGCTCGGGAGCGCGTCGCGGGAGCGGTTGCGCCGCCGCCGCAGTCCAAATCTAGGCTCCGGGCCCAAGTCGTCCAAAGAAAAACAGGTGCCGGCGACCGGCGTGGCGTGAACGGTTCACGGCCGGCGTTCCGGAAGGGGTTGCCGTGCGCGGAAATCCTGCTTATCCCTGTGATGTCTGTTGCAACAAATAATATGGAGGGAACGCGTGGACAAGCCCAGGATCGCCGAAACCCGTCCCAAGGTGCTCGAACTGCAGCCCGGCACCTACTACTACTGCGCCTGCGGCGAATCGCGGAGCCAGCCCTTCTGCGACGGCTCGCACACCGGCACGGCTTTCGCGCCGCTGAAGTTCGAGATCGCCGAGACCACCCGGGCCGCCCTCTGCCAGTGCAAGCGCTCCCGCGAGGAGCCGCATTGCGACGGCAGCCACAAACTCTACACGCAAGGAGAGTCACGATGACGTTCCGCAAGATGATGACGGCCCTGCTGGCCGCGAGCCTCCTGACGGCCGCCGCCGCCACCGCCGCCACCTACACCATCGATGCGACGCACTCGTCGGTGGGTTTCAAGGTGCGCCACATGATGGTCAGCAAGGTGACCGGGTCGTTCGGGGAGTTCTCCGGCACCTTCGACTACGTCGAGGGCCAGCCCGACCAGTGGTCCGCCGCCGCGACGATCAAGACCGCCTCGGTCAACACCAACGACGCCAAGCGCGACGGCCACCTGCGCAACGCCGACTTCTTCGACGCCGAGAAGTACCCCGAGATCACCTTCGCCTCCAAGGGCGTGAGCCAGAAGGGCGGCGGCTGGGTGCTGACCGGCGACCTGACCATGCACGGCGTGACCAAGCCGGTCGAGCTGGAGCTGGAGTTCAACGGCGCCATCACCGATCCCTGGGGCAACGACCGCGTCGGCTTCTCGGCCAAGGGTGTCCTGGATCGCCGCGACTTCGGGATCACCTACAACACCGTGCTGGACAAGGGCGGGGTCGCGGTGAGCAACGAGGTCGAGCTGATGCTGGAGATCGAAGCCATCGCCAATAAGTAGGCGTCGGCAATCAGCAAAGAAGAGGGGCGGCCCGGATGGGCCGCCCCTTTCTCGTGAGTGGATGTGGAGGCAGGTTAACGCACCATCACGATGCGGCCGACCTGCGTCTCGCCGCCGGCGCGGGCCCGGACGAAGTACACGCCCGAGGGCGACGTGCGGCCGCCCTCGTCGCGGCCGTCCCAGGTCAGCAGGACGGTGCCGGCCGCGCTGTCGCCGGCATGCAACCGGCGCACGACCTGGCCGCGGGTGTTGTAGACGTCCACGGACAGCGCACCGGCCCGCGGCAGGTCCAGCCGGATGCCGGCCCGGTCGCCGGTCACCCCGCCGAGCACCGACAGCCCGAGGCTGCGCAGCGCGTCGCCGGCGCCGACGAGGTACGACTCGTAGAGGAAGCTCCAGGTCGCCCCGAGCGATCCACGGGCCGTGGCATCGGCGGCGTAGGCGCGCCACCAGTAGGTGCCGTCCACGGTGAGGCCGGGGAAGAAGGACGGCGAGGCCAGGTCGTCGGCGCGTGCGGCCAGGTCGGTGCCCAGGGCGTCGCGGTAGACGCGGAAGCCGTAGGTGACCGGGCCGGGGCCGTCGGGATCGGTCGACGTGGCGGCGACGAGCTCGGTGACCGGCCCCAGGGAGCCGCCGTCGTACGGCGAGACGAGCGCCGGCGCGGCCGGGGTCTGGTTCTGCGAGCCCAGGCCGGTCACGACCAGGTCGTCGATGTACCAGCCGTCGTAGACGACCGAGACGTCGGTCTCCAGCCGGAAACGCAGGTAGAGGGACTGGCCCGCGTACGCTCCCAGGTCGACCTGGGCCTGGCTCCAGGCCGAGATCGTCCCGTTGTACGTCGCCACCGTCGTCCAGGTGGAGTTGTTGGTGGAGACCTGCACGTAGGCGTAGTCGTAGCCCGACTCGAGCGTGTACTTGTGCCAGAACGTCAGCTTGGCGCCGGCGGGCATCGCGATGGGCGTGTTCAGCGAGGCGTAGGTGGCGCTGTTGTCGACGTAGTTGCCCGCGGGCGAGTCATGCAGCGAGTGGGTGGCCGAGTGGCTGGAGCTGGTGACCAGGGCCCAGGTGCCCGTGGTCGTCCAGCCGGCGAAGCCGCTCTCGAAGGTGTTGCTGTAGACCGAGACGGGCAGGCCCGCGGGGAAGTTCAGCGTGAACTCGCTGGTCTGGCCGTCGGCGACGACGGTCACGTGCACGGGCACGCTGTAGGCCGGCGGGACCGCGGCGTCCAGGGTCACGGAGAAGGGAACCGCCGCCAGGGACAGCGACGAGCGGGCGGCGATCGCGCCCACGGTGCGCTGGGCCTCGTGCAGCTGGAGGTAGGGGTCGTCGCAGGACAGGGTCACCGACACCGACGAGGCGCCGGTGATGGCCCCGAAGTTCTCCAGCGTGAAGGCGAGGCCGGCCGTCTCGCCGGGATCCAGGATGGCGTCGCCGTCGCCGCCGACGACCGTCGGGGTGCGGGCCTGGACGTAGAGCCCGGCCGCCTTGACCTGGTAGAGCGAGGGCCAGAGGTTTTCCTGGAAGAGCGCGTCGATGCGCGACTCGTCGGGCCAGAACCCGTCGCCGCTGCCGCCGATCTCGTTCGAGAAGGCGAGGCACTCGGGGTGTTCCGCGGTGGCGCCGTAGACCCAGTCGAAGGAGCCGCCGTTGACCTCGTAGAGCAGGTCGGGGGCCTGGCCGGGTTCGTAGCCGTTGTACTGGCACATGATCGCGCTCATGTGCTGGAAGACCGCCTCGTCGGGCGAGTTGGCCGCGGTGTATCCCCAGGGATACAGCGTCAGGCCGGCATAGGAATGGAAGCTCTGCGAGGTGATGAAGTGGTGCGAGTTGACGAGGTTCATCATCGCCTGGACCTCGGGCTCGCTGCCGGCCGAGGGCCCGCGGTAGGTGTCGTCGCTCGGGTAGGTGCTGCTGCCGCCGCCGACCCACTGGTAGGGGTAGTTGCGGTTGGGATCGACGCCGTACGAGCCGTCGCCGTTGTTGCGGCGGTTCTTGCGCCACATGCCGCCGCCGGTCGGGTTGGTCGACTCGTTGTAGAGGACGCCGTCCGGGTTCACGATCGGCACGATGTAGATCTCGCGGTTGTCCAGCAGCCAGGTGATCTCGGGGTCGACGCCGTAGTTCGAACCGAAGTACTCGACGAGCATCGTGGCGGTCTCCGAGGCCATGATCTCGCGGGCGTGGTGCATGGCGTCGAACAGGATCTCGGGCTCGCCGGCCTCGTCGACATCGGGATTGTCCGAGACGCGGACGCACCAGATCGGGTTGCCCAGGTGCGAGTTGCCGAGGCTCCACTTGGCGCTGACGACCTCGGGGTACAGGGCGTGCAACTGGTCGAGCCAGGTGACGGTCTCGGAGTAGGTGTGGAAGAGGCCGAAGTTCAGGCCCCGGTTGCGCGAGGCGTACATGGCCTCCATGTCGGGCTCCACGACCTCGTAGCGCACGCCGGCCTGGTCGAGCCAGGCCAGGTCCTTGGGCAGGGCCACGATCTCGACGTGGTGGCCGGGCTTGCGGGCCACGATGTCCAGGCCGGGATTGGCGCTCAGGGTCGTCTCGACGCCCTGGGCGTCCAGCGCGACGCGCACCAGCGCGTACTTGGGATTCTCGGCCGAGGCGGCGGACGCCAGGCACAGGACGAGCAGCAGGGCTGCCGCGATCAGGGCGCGGCTCGGGAGATGCAGGCGAATGGACATCGGGGCCTCCAGCCTCGTGAGGGTCGCGAGCGCCAAGGATGAGTGTGGCGGGTACTCGATTCTAGCATGCCCGGCTGATTGATGCCAGATCTCGGTTTTTTGTCGTACGGAGGGGTCTGAATCACCGACCCCTGCGCACGCGAGAAGCAATGACGCGCCCCCGAGAAAGGAATCAGTTGAGGGGTGGCTGACGGAACGACACAGAACAAAGGCCTCCCGCTCAGGCTGAGAGAGGCGCCCGCCGCCCGCGCCCTTCTCTCCGGAAGACGGACTTCACCGACCTCCAGGGACGGCTGTTGATTTCTTGCGGATTTCAGAGGGCTAACGCAACGCGACCTCGCGCCGGCTAAATCCTGAGGCAGGTTTCTCGAGGACGGAATGAATACCACGGAATCCCGTTGGCCGAGCTGCGAGCCTGAGGTCTTGGGCGCCAGGGTATCAAGCAAAGTTGAAACATATGAGTTACCGGAGCAACACAAGCTTGCAGGTTAGCTTCCCGCAGAATTTGAGCGGATGGAAAAGCCCCTGTCCGCAGACAGGGGCCTTCTCGTAAATCGTTGTATTGTAATTACTTCTTCTTGCCGCCCGCCGGCTTCTTCACCGGCGCCTTCTTCGATACCGCCTTCTTCGCCGCCGTCTTCCCGGCCGCCTTCTTCGCCTTGTCCATCTCCGCGCCCATGCGGTCGACTTCCCGCGCGGTCTGGCGCACGGCTTCGACCGAGGCCTTGAACTGTTCCTTCTCGGCGGGGGTCATCCTGACCTCGATGATCTTCTCGACGCCGCCGCGGCCCATGATCGCCGGCACGCCGACGAACAGGCCGTGGACGCCGTACTCGCCCTCGAGCAGGGTGGCCACCGGCAGGATCTTCTTCTTGTCGTGGACCAGGGCTTCCAGCATCTCCAGGGCCGCCCAGCAGGGGCTGACGAAGGCCGAGCCGGAGCCCAGCAGGCTGACGACCTCGCCGCCGGCCTTGCGCACGCGGTCCTCGATCTGGTCGAGCTTCTTGCTGGTGATGAACTGCTCGACGGGCATGCCCGCGATGCGGGTGCAGCTGCGGATGGGCACCATCGTGTCGCCGTGGCCGCCCAGGACCATCGCCTCGACGTTCTCCACCGACACGCCCGCCTCCTGGGCGATGAACAGGCGGTAGCGCGCGGTGTCCAGCACGCCGGCCATGCCCGAGATGCGGTGCTTGGGCTTCTTCAGCTTCTGGTGCAGCCGGTAGACGATGGCGTCCAGCGGGTTGGCGATGTTCACCAGGCAGGCGTCGGGGCAGTAGGTGTTGATGCCCTCGGCGACCGCGTCGGCGATCTGCAGGTTCGTGGCCAGCAGTTCCTCGCGGGACGGGAAGGTGCCGTCGGGGCGCATGGCGCGCGGCACGCCGGCGGTGTTGATGACACACTCGCAGCCCTCGAGCGCGCTGAAGTCGCGCGAGGCGACGAAGTTGATGTCGGCGTTGATGATGGGCGTGCCCTCGGCCACGTCCAGGGCCTTGCCGGCCGCGACCGCGGGCGGCTTGATGTCCACGATGCCGATCGTGCGGGCCAGTTTGCGGGCGGCGATCTCCAGCAGCAGGATGCCGCCGATGTTGCCGGCGCCGATGATGCCCAGTTTCCTCTTGATGGCCATGCTCATTCTCCTCAGGGTCGGACGACGGTTGGGTCTGCAGTGCGGTAATCTACACGGGGCGAGAACCCGCTTTCAACGTGAAAATCTCACAGGATGCGGCTGGCCGGGAGAGACCGGACAGTCTACCATGGTCGGCATGAAAAGCTGGGACGACAAATACGCCGCCGATCGCTACTACTACGGCACCGAGCCCAACGAGCTGGTGCGGGCCGCGCTCGCCGGCCTGCCGCCCGGCCGGGCCCTGTTCCTGGCCGAGGGGGAGGGCCGCAACGCCGTCCACGCCGCGACCCTGGGCCACGAGGTCGTGGCGGTGGACTCGTCGGCCGAGGGCCGCCGCAAGGCCCTGGCCCTGGCCGCCGAGCGCGGCGTGAAGCTGACCTACCTCCTGGGCGACGTCGCGACGACGGCCTGGGACGACGCCCCCTACGACCTGGCCGTGCTCTGCTTCTTCCACGCCGAGCCGGCCGGGCGCGCGGGCTTCCACGCCCGGACCGCCGCGGCGCTGCGGCCGGGCGGGCGGGTCGTCGTGGTCTCGTTCGCCAAGGAGCAGCTGGGCCGCGGCACCGGCGGACCGAAGGACCTCGCGCTGCTGCAGGACCTCGACGAGGTGCGCGGGGAATTCCCGGGCGTGGTCTGGGAGCGGGCCGAGCGGCTGGAGGTCGTCCAGCTCGAGGGACCCGGCCACGACGGGCCGGCGTCCGTGAACCTGCTGGTGGGGACCGCCGGTCAGCGGTAGGCGGCCTTGATGGACGACCAGCTGCCCGCGCTCGTCGGGACGGTGCCCTCGTAGACCACGACCAGGCGCGGCGGGACCGCGTAGCCCGCGCCCCCCACGGAAATCCAGTCCTCGTAGCCCACCTCGGAGTACGCGCCGGCCAGCAGGAAGCCCGCCCGCGCCGCGCCGGCGTCGACGAGGGTCTGCACCGCCGCGGTGACGTCGAAGTTCAGGTCGACGTTGGCCGACGACGGGAACACCACGTCCAGCGCGGTGTCGGGGGTCAGTTCGTCGCGGTCCACCGTCACCGGCGCGCCCGTCGCGGGGTAGGCGAAGACGCCGACGTAGGGGAAGCCTTCGGAGTCGTCGGAGTAGCCGGTCTTGCGGACCGTCAGCACGGCCGAGATCACCGGCTGCTGCGCCGGCACGGCGTCGAGCCCGAACTCCAGGCTCGTGGCCCATTCCGAGTCGCAGCCCGCCGCCTCGCCCCCGACCTTCAGGTGCAGGGCCGCCGAGATGGTGCCGGCGGTGAATTTGGTCTCATGCGGGCAGGCGCCGGCTCCGTCCTCGCGCTCGTCGTCGCCGCTCTGCAGGGGCGGGATGGTGACGGTGTCGGAGGCGGCGGCGGCGGTGGCGAGCAGGCAAGCAGCAGCGATGGTCCGTTCGTGTCCCCGATTCCTCCCGGCGCCGGTTATCAGCGGTTCACGACGATCCTCGACCAGTCCTCGAAGTCACCGCCGTCCGGCCCCGCGCCCGGCGCGGCCATGCCGCGCAGCCCGGCCTCGGGCAGCCACAGGGCGCGCTCCGGCTCGGCCTGCGCGCTGACGGTCGCCAGCAGGTCCTCGTCGGAGCCGTCGACGCCGTCGAGGTCGATGCGGAAGACCACCCCGAAGTGCACGCTCGACACGTCCTGCGCGTCGGAGTTGATGAACCCGACGGGCGCCAGGGCGGACGCGCCCACCTGCAGGCCGGTCTCCTCGACCAGTTCCCGCAGCGCGCTCACGAGCAGCAGGCCGTGGGCGGCGATGGCCGGGTCGTCGCGGTCCAGGGGCTCGACGTGCCCGCCGAAGCCCACCGACCACAGCCCGCCGAGGCGGCGCTCGGTGTGCTTGCTGCGGCGCTGGTAGCAGAGGACGCGGGCCGTCGGCCCCTCGCCGCGGTGCAGCACCAGGTAGGGGATGATCTGCTTGTAGTGGGAGTTGCGCTCCATGTGATCGCGCTCGGCGAAGAACAGGTGCGGCAGCAGGGCGTCGAGGTCGACGCTGCCCGGCGGCAGGAACCCCTGCGGGCTCAGGCCGGGGAACAGATGCTTGCGTTCGACGACCAGGATGCTGCGCACGCGTCGGCCTTTCGCCGGGGTGGTCCGGTTCGGTCGGGGCGGTCAGCCGCGCAGCCGCGCGGTCGCCTGCCGGAAACGTTCCTGGTAACGGTTGCGCGGCGAGTTGCCGAGATCGTAGAGCGCGATCTCCTCGCGGGCGCGCGTGATCCGCTCCTCGGTCGCCGGGTGGGTGCTGAACCAGCCGGCGGCGCCGGTCTGGCCTTCCCCGCTCATGTCGACCAGCGTCTGGAAGAAGCGCAGGATGCCTTCGGGGTCGTAGCCCGCGGCGACGAGGTACTTGACGCCGAACTGGTCGGCCTGGAATTCGTGGTCGCGGCTGTTCTTCATCGTGAACAGCCCGGCGCCCAGGCCGGCCACCTGCTGCCAGGCGGCGCCCTGGGTGTCGCCGAGCAGCAGCTCGGCGGCCATCTGCATGCCCATCGCCTGCTGGATCTGGCGTACGGAGTGGCGGCCGATGACGTGGCCCAGCTCGTGGGCCATCACGCCGGCCAGCTCGGACTCGTCGTGGGCGGCCTTCAACAGCCCGGTGGTCACGTAGATGTACCCCCCGGGGGCGGCGAAGGCGTTGACGATGTCGCTCTCGAGCAGCGTGAAGGTGTACGTGACGTCCTTGCGCTCGCTGTGCGCGGCCACGCGCGCGCCCACCTCGGCGACGTAGGCGTTCAGGGCGGCGCCGGTGTGGACCGGGTACTCCTGGCGGATGCCGACGTCGGTCTCCATGCCCATCTGGATCTCGGTGGGGGTGTCGATCAGGATCAGGCTCTGCTCGCCGTGCGGGCCGGTGGTGGCGCAGCCCGCCAGCAGGGCCAGGGTCAGCGCCAGCATGGCCGCCGTGTCACGGTGGGGGTGTCTCATGATCGGTCTCCTCAGGGTAGGAACGCCTTCACGTCGCCCAGCTTGCGGGGCAGGTACTCGTCGATGACGTAGTTGAGGCCGTGCTTGGCCAGGGCCTGCTGCTCGGCGCGCACCCCCATCTTAATCATTTGATGCATGGCTAGCTGCCACTGTTTGTGGTGCAGGATGAAGGGGTCGTTCTTCAGGGCGTCCTTGGCCCGCTTGATGTCCACGTCCTTCAGGGGGTGGGTGGGCAGCTCGTAGTCGATGATGTCCTGGGGCGTGATGCCCAGGAAACGGGCCTGCGGCACGCAGAAGAACTCGTTGAGGTGGGCGGCGTTGCCGCTGCCGACCTTGAGCGTGCGGTAGATGTTGGAGAAGCCGTACGGGTCCCCGTCGACGAAGACGTAGACCGGGATGTTCTTCTCGTCGGCGAGCCGGCGCACGAAGCGGCGGCAGGCGCGCGTGGGCACCCCCCCAGCGAGACCAGGACGCAGTTGGCCTGCTTCCAGTAGTTGTGCTTCACCAGGCGCTGGAACATGCCCGCGGTCTCGATGCAGAGGATGAAGTCGGCGTCGGTCTCGAAGCCGAGCGTCTCGACCGAGATGGGGATCGAGTAGGCCCCGCTGCCGAAGCGGGTGCAGTCGATGCGCAGCGTCTCGCCGGTGTCGCGGTCCTGGTCGATGACCACCAGCCGGCCCGCCACGTCGCCGCCCTTCTCCTCGGGCACGAAGCCGAGCTGCTCGCGGTTGACCCCGAAGAACGCCTCGACGTCCTCCATGACCGCGTCGGACTCGGGCTGCTCCTTGAAGCGCGCCTCCGCCCAGTTCTTGCTGACGTAGTAGGCTTCTCGCTTGGTGGCGATGTCGTCGGTGCGGACCAGCTCCTGCGAGAGGGACATCATCTTGAGCGTCTGGGCGAAGGTCTTGACCGTGCTGACGGTCAGGGTGCGCTCCTTCTCGCGGCCCTTCAGCTCGAAGTAGCCCACGCCGGGCTGGTAGGTCACGTTCTGCAGCGAGCGCACCGGGAAGCGCAGCGTCGGCTTGCGGCCCTTCAGGATGCTCGTGCGGACGTCGCCCGCCTCCTTGGCGATGCGCTTCAGCAGGGTTTCGCCGCCGGCCGGCCGGGCGGCCGTGCGGGCGGTGCGCCCCGGCGCCGCCTTCTTCGCGGCCGGTTTCGGGGCCGGCTTCGGCGGCAGCGGCGGCCGGGCGGAGCCGAAGGCCAGCTCGGGCTGCTCGCGGTCGGGTTTCTTCTCGGACACGTCGTTCTCCCAGTCTCCCGCCGGGCGGGTCAGACGGCGTACAGCGCGCCGAACTTGGCGCGCAGGTAGTCGAGGTAGGCGCCGGAGCCGGGCTCACGGCCCGTCGCCGCACGCACCAGCTCCCGCGGCGCGAACTCGCGGCCGCGCCGGTGGATGTTCTCCCGCAGCCAGGCCAGCAGCGGCAGGAAGTCGCCGCGCGCGACGTCGTCGTCCAGGCCGGGCAGGGCCCGCTTCGCCGCGAGGTGCAGTTCGGCCGCGTAGAGGTTGCCCAGGGCGTAGGTCGGGAAGTACCCGAACAGGCCGAAGGACCAGTGGATGTCCTGCAGGACGCCCTCGGCGTCGTCGGCCGGGGTCACGCCCAGGTCCGCGCGCATCCGCTCGTTCCAGAGCGAGGGCAGGTCGGCGACGTCGATCTCGCCGCGCAGCAACGCCCGCTCCAGCTCCATGCGCAGCACGATGTGCAGGGTGTAGGTCACCTCGTCGGCTTCGATGCGGATCGCCGAGGGGCGCACCACGTTCACGGCGCGGTCGAGCTGCTCGGGCGCGACGCCGTCGAAGCGTCCCGGGAAGTGCCGGCGCAGCAGCGGCAGCAGGTAGCTCATGAACGCGCGCGACCGCCCGATCTGGTTCTCCCACAGCCGCGACTGGGACTCGTGGACGCCCAGGCTGACGGCCTCGCCCAGGGGCAGGCCGATCTGGCCGGCGGGCAGCCCCTGCTCGTACATGCCGTGGCCGGCCTCGTGGATCGTGGAGTAGAGGGACTTCTGCAGGTCGGCGGCGTCGTAGTGGGTCGTCAGGCGCACGTCGCCCGGCGCGATCTGCGTGGAGAAGGGGTGGGCCGAGACGTCCAGACGCCCGCCTTCGAGGTCGAAGCCCAGGTCCTTCAGGATGTGGCGGCCCAGGGCGTCCTGGGCCGCGACCGGCAGGTCGCCGCGCAGCAGGTCCTCGCCGCGGTCGGCGGGGTCGCGGCGCGCGGCCTCCACCAGCGGCACCAGCGCGGTGCGCACCTCGGCGAAGATCCGCGCCAGGTCGGCGGCGCGGGCTCCCGGCTCGAACTCGTCCAGCAGCGCGTCGTAGGGCTCGTCCCGGTAGCCCAGGGCCTCGGCTTCGCGGCGCTTCAGGCCGACGATGTGCCCCAGCAGCGGCGCGAAGAGCGGCCATTCGTTGCGGGAGCGCGCCTCGACCCAGGCCTGCTGCGCCAGGGTGGTGGTCTCCGCCAGTTCGGTCACGAGGTCGCGGGGCACGAGCACGGCGCGCCGGTGGTCGCGCAGGGATTCGCGCACGTTGGCCGTCGCGGTGGTGTCCAGGCCGGCGCCGGCGAGTTCCTCCAGCAGCGCGCCCAGGGCGGGGTCGGTGGCGCGGTCGTGCACCAGCCCGGCCAGCGCCGCGCGGGTCGTGGAGCGCGCGGAGAGGCCGCGCGGCGGCATCAGGGTCTCCTGGTCCCAGGACAGCAGGGACAGGGCCGAGTTCAGGGCCTGGATCTCCGCCATCCGTTCCCGGTAGAATTCGTAGGACTGGTTCATGGTCGCTCCCGTTGCGGCGGCTGCGGACGCCGTCAGATACTTCGTTAAATCTTGCGGCTGCGTTCCAGGGTGTCGGTGAGCGTGGCGATGATCTCCGTCCGCTCGCCCTCGTCCAGGTGCAGCATGTCGCGCAGCGCGTCGCCGATGTGGGGAATGTACTTCTGGATATAGCCCTGCTTCTTCAGCGCCTCGCGCTCGCGCACGCGCCTGCGGATGTGGATCTGCAGCTGGCGGCCGGCCTCCTGCAGCGCCAGCCTGATCTCCTTGACGATCTCCGGGTAGTGGGCCACCGCCTCCTTGCTCTCCGAAGTGAACGGCACCCAGACCGACGCCATGTGCACGAAGATCACCAGCGGCCCCGACGGCAGGGCGCCGCGGGACTGCTGCAGGCCGTAGCTGCGCCAGTTGTTGGTCAGCACGGCCTTGTGGATGGCGCAGGCCGAGGCCTGGTAGAGCAGCGGCACGCGGTTGGCGAAGCGCAGCACCTGGGCCAGGTCGTCGGCGGGCAGGCCGCCGCCGTAGGCCAGGCCCACTTCCACCTGGAAGGGGTTGCCGCGGTAGACCGACGGCGGGCGGGTGACGGCCGTCGTGAACTCGGCGTCCAGCCGCTGCTTCAGCCCGGCCAGCACCAGCGGCTCGCCGATGGGCGAGAGGCAGTCGGTGGGCGGGCTGGGGATCTTGGTGGCGGCGATGGCGTCCATCAGCCGCTGGACCTCGTCCTGGTCGGTGTGGCGCGGCGACTTGGTCGCAGGCAGGCCGGCGGTCTCGAGGATCTGGTCGGCGGTCTTGGGGCCGACCCGGCAGAACTCGTGGCGCAGGAAGCCCGACAGGTTGCGCTGCTTGGTCTCCTTGAGCATCCGCAGCAGCATGCCCAGCTCCACGCCGTAGGGGTGGGGCTGGATCTCGTGCGCCTCGACGGGCAGCTCGGCGGCGGCCCGCGGGTAGATCATCTCGTCGCCGCGCGGCGAGCGGTAGATCAGCCGCACGTGCGGGTTCGCGACGGCGGTCTGCTGGAGGTAGACGTCGACGGAGTGCTGGCCGCGCTTGTAGGAGCCCGTCAGCTCGATCTCCACGCGGGTGCCGTGGGGGCGCTCCCAGTCGCACTCCTCGTCCTTCTGGACGACCGGCTCGTTCTTCTTCATGTCCAGCATGAGTTCGAAGCGGTGGCCGCGGTCCTGCTGGGCGGTGCGGCTGACGATCACCACCGGCTTGCCGGTGGTCAGCTGCCCGTACATGCCGGCGGCCGAGATGCCGATGCCCTGCTGGCCGCGGCTCTGGCGCAGGCTGTGGAACTTCGATCCGTACAACAGCTTGCCGAAGATGCGCGGCACCTGCTGGCGCACGATGCCCGGCCCGTTGTCCTCCACGATGACCCGGTAGCGCTCCTCCTTGACCGGGGCCACGGCGCCCTTGCGGCGCGACGGCTTCTCCGGCTCGGCCTCGAGTTCCAGGACCGTCTCGACCTCGGCGCCGTTGCGCTTGCCGTTGCCCACCGGCTGGATCTCGACCAGCACCTCGGGCAGGATGCCGGCCTCCTCGCAGGCGTCCAGGGAGTTGTCGACGGCCTCCTTGATGGTCGTCATCAGCGCCTTGGCGGGCGAATCGAAGCCCAGCAGGTGGCGGTTCTTGGTGAAGAACTCGCTGATGGAGATCTCGCGCTGTTTCTCGGCCATGCTCTGGGCGGTGGCGGCGACGCGGGGCGGGCGCCGGGAGGGTTTCGCGGCAGCGGACATGGGGATCCTTCCTGGTCTCCCGAGAGAGGCGGTCCGTCGGATCCGCCAAGACTATAGGCAGCAGTCCGGGAGATCAAGAATGCAAACCGACGGCGGGAATTTGCGGGGTGCAACCCTCAACGGTAGAAGGACTTGATGGTGCCCCAGGCCGTTGTTTCGTTGGCGACGATCCCGTCCGTGCAGACCGACTCCAGGAAGTAGTACCCGTCGAACTCGCCTGACGGCGGCTGGGCCGCGTCCACGGCGAGGTAGTAGGTCCGCCGCGCGCCGGTGAGGTTGCGGTAGACCAGGACCTCCTGCGACCCCGAGACGCCGTGGTCGGCGAAGGCGACGCAGTCGGCGGTCGCCTCGCAGCCGTCGAAGAGCCACAACGCGGCGTCGAAGGTCTGTTCGCTCAGGGTGAGCGTGGCCCGGGCGCTGTCGGCCAGGCTCACCGCGTACCACTGCTCGCCGCCCGCCTCGAGGTAGCCCGCGCAGTCGTCGGTGAAGAGCTGGTTGGGCAGGCCGTAGAGGCTGCCCTCGGCGTTGTGGGCCGACGTCCGGCAGAGCAGGGGCGTGGCGGTCGCGCAGACCTCCGGCGGCACGCCCGCAGGGAAGGCCCGCACCGTCAGGCTCCAGGGGCCCGAGGCGCCCTGGTAGCCGTCGATGACCACGACCCAGGGCTCGGCCCGCCCATCGACCGCGACCACGAACTCGCGGGTGTGGTGGGCCACGCAGAGGTCGCTGTCGCAGCCCGAGAGCAGGAACAGGTCCAGGTCGGCGGTCGACTCCAGGATCAGGTGCAGGGTCGTCGAAACGGGCACGTCCAGCAGCAGCACCGATTCGGGGCCGCTCTCGACCCAGCCCACGCAGCCGTAACCGTCGACCGCCGAGACGCCGCCGGTGGTGTCGCCGGTGATCACCGTATCGAGGCCCGGGGCGACGGCCTGGACGGGCGCGCTGGCGCAGCCGGGGTCGCCGCCGCGCAGGGCGGGGGAGGGGGGTAGGTCGGGGCGGGTGACGTCCGCGGGGACCCGGACGGGCCAGGGGCCGGCGGCCGTCGCGGTAGCGACGGTCAGGGACACCAGGACGATCAGTGACCGCAACATGATCCTCGATCCTCGTAGGGGCGGGGCGGGGCTCCGGCCGACAGTAGCGGCAGACCGGCGTAACGGCAACCAATCCGTTCCTACAAGCCTGGAGACCAAAAATTCCCCCGCGGCCGGGAACAGGCAGATCCGGCTTGCTTGACGCTCCGGGTCAACACGATTATCATGATAACAGATATTGAAACCGACTACGCGACTCTTGCCCCACCTACAGGGAGTCTGGCGAGGAACTTGCTAAAGTGACGTCCAATAGGGCCGATCTGTTCTTTGGACCGGGCACATCCCGTTCGACCGTCTGACATCGCCCAGAAATACGTACGCTGGTCGCGCAGACCTGTTTGTGATCCCGTCACGATCGTGACGGTGTCGGACCAGCAGGGGGAGTAGAGGACATGAGCAAGATCCTGGCGGCGATGCAGAGGCGATCCGGCAACGTGGTGGACTTTGCCTACAGCCTCGAGACCATCGACAGCGGCAGCCACTTCCCGGCGCCGCCGACCGAGCAGATGGCCGAGTTCGAGCGGCTCGCCAACGCCTTGATCAACCTGCACCAGGGCGACAAGGGCGTCAGCGTGACCTTCGCCGCGACGATGAGCGGCGAAGGCAGCAGCTACGTGTCCTACAACGTCGCCCGGCACCTGTCGCTGATCCTGATCAAGCGCGTGGTCTGGATCGATGCCAACTTCCAGTCGCCGGCGGTGCGCTCCGTCAACGAGAGCGCGGATTTCCGCACCCTGCTCGAGAGCCCCGCGGAAGCGGACAACCTGATGCGCGGGCGCCAGTTCGTTGTCCTGCCCAACGGCAGCCGCTCGATCAAGCAGACGGACTACCTCGTGGGCGGCTACTACCGGGACCTGCTGGACCGCCTGGCGGACCAGTTCGCCTTCTGCATCGTGGACGCGCCTCCCATTTCCGCCTCCATCGACGTGGGGCACCTGGCGCGCCCGACGCTCGGCGCCGTCGTGGTGATCGAGGCCCGGCGGCTGCGGCACGAAGTCGTGCGCAACGGCATCAACAACCTGCGCAGCCAGGGCGTGAACGTGCTGGGCACGGTGCTCAACCGGCAGGTCTTCGACATCCCCGCCTTCCTCTACGACAGGATGCAAAGCCTGTAGGTCCGCGGTCCGTCCGCGTTACGAGGAGCCGCCCGGAATCTCCGGCGACGGTCAGGCCGTCGTCTGCCGTGGCTGCGCCGTGTGCTGTGGACTTTCGGGCGCCACTTCCAGGCTGTCAGGGTCGTGGCCCAACCGGTAGACGGCGCCCGCGAACAGGAAGACGATCCCTGTTGACCAGATCGAAATACCGATAGTCGATGCCCATGCCGCCGACCAGATAGCTCACGAAGATGCCGGCGATCAGGGCGATGTAGTCGCGGTTGAACCAGCGTTTACCCGGATTCGCCTTCCAGAGTTTCCTGAAGGCCTTCGCGATGACGATGCAGAACGCCAGCAGGAGCCCCGTGCTGATGAGCCCTTCGTCGGCGGTGCGCCCGAGGTAGATGTCGT
>JADJIV010000021.1:0-65398 GCA_016706845.1 bacterium | reverse complement strand
GCCGGGGCCACGGGTGAGATCCTCAGCTGGGGCGGGACGGTCGTCGTCGCCCAGGATGCTTTGACCGACCTGTCGGCGGTGTCGGCGGGCGAAGATCACAGCCTGGGCCTGAAGAGCGACGGGTCGGTCGTCGCCTGGGGCCGCAATGCTTCCGGCCAGTGCGCCGTACCGGCGCCCAACGCGGGGTTCGCGGCGGTGGCGGCCGGCGGCGAGCACAGCCTGGGCCTGAAAGCCGACGGTTCCGTCGTGGTGTGGGGATCCAGCCTGTACGGCCTGCACGACGTGCCCGCGCCGAACCTGGGTTTCACGGCCCTGTCGGCCGGGACCTCATTGCCTGGGCTTGAAGGCCGACAAGACCATCGTGGCTTGGGGAAGCAACCACGAGCCGGCCGGCGGCTACACCGGCCAATGCGAGGTGCCGGCGCCGAACCAGGACTTCCTGGCGGTCGCCGCCGGCGGACTCCACAGCCTGGGCCTGAAAACCGACGGGTCCGTCGTCGCGTGGGGCGACAACCAGTTCGGCCAGTGCGAGGTGCCGGCGCCGAACACGGGTTTCACGGCGATCGCGGCCGGCAGGCTCCACAGCATGGGTCTGAAGGCCAACGGCGCCATCGTCGTGTGGGGCGACAACAGCTTGGGTCAGTGGAACGTGCCGGCGCCGAACTCCGGTTTCATGGCCCTGGCCGCGCCCAAGCCGCGTTCAGCTTGGCGCAGTCCGCGGACCGACGGCAGGATCGTCGCCTGGGGCGACGAGTGGGGGATGGGCCCCGCCGTGCCGTACCCGAACGCGGACTTCACGATGATCGCGGGAGGACGGGAGCACAAGCTGGCCCTGAAGTCCGACGGGACCGCCGTCGCCTGGGGCGCGAACGTGTACGGCCAGTGCAACCTGAGCCCGGCGAGCCTCGGCTGCACGCAGTTGGCGGCGGGGCCACAGCACTGGCTGGGCCTCAGGGCGAACGGGTCGCTCGTCGCCTGGGGTGTGAACAACAGCGGCCAGAGCACGGCGCCCCCGGCGAACACGGGTTTCATGGCGCTGGGCGCCGGCCAGTACCACAGCCTGGCCCTGAAGACCGACGGTTCGATCGTCGCCTGGGGCAGCAACTCCAACGACGCCTTCGAATACACCGGTCAGAGCAACGTGCCGGTGCCGAACGAGGGGTTCACGGCGATCGCCGCCGGGCGGCTATTTCAGCCTGGGCGTGAAGGACGACGGCTCCGTCGTCGCGTGGGGTGACAACCGGCTCGGCCAGTGCGACGTGCCGGCGCCGAACGACGGGTTCGCGGCGGTCGCGGCGAGCGACCGCCACAGCCTGGGCCTGAGGCTCGACGGCTCCATCGTCGGCTGGGGGGACAACCTGCACGAGCAGTGCGGCGTCCCGGACCCGAACACGGGCTTCACGGCGGTCGCGGCGGGCGGTCGCCACAGCCTGGGGCTGATGGCCGACGGCTCCATCGTCGCGTGGGGCGACAACCAGTTCGGCCAGTGCGACGTGCCGGCGCCGAACGCGGGCTTCACCGCGGTGGCGGCGGGCGACCTGCACAGCCTGGGTCTGAAAGCCGACGGGTCGATCGTCGCGTGGGGCGATCACGGGTCCGGCCGCTGCGACGTGCCCGAGCCGAACGCGGGCTACACGGCGATCGCGGCGCGCGGCGACGTCAGCCTGGGGATCCGCAGCATCGTCCCGCAATCCGTCCAGCTGACCCTGTTCGATGCCGTGCGCCGGGCCGGCCGGGCGACGGTCCGCTGGGCGCTGTCCCGGCCGATCGACCACGCCGGCTTCCACCTGTGGCGGCAGGAGCCCGACGCAGATCGCCAGCGGCTGAGCACCGAGCTGCTCGACGGCCGGGACGTCTACGAGTTCGACGACGTCGCGCCGCCCTGCGGGCCGGCGGACTACTGGTTGCAGGAACTGACGACCGGCGGCGGCGAGAACTGGTACGGTCCGGCCCGGCTGGAGGCGGCCGCGATCCCCGGTGCGCTGCGTCTGGCCCAGAACCGACCCAACCCCTTCAACCCGAGCACGTCGTTCGACTTCGACCTGCCGCGCCCGGGCCGCGTCGTGCTGACGGTCCACGACCTCAAGGGCGCCCGCGTCGCGACCCTGGTCGATGCCGACCTGCCCGCCGGCGAGCAGAGCCGCACATGGCGCGGCCTGGACGACGGCGGCGCGCCGGTGCCGTCGGGGGTCTACTTCGTGCGCCTGTCGGTGGGAGAGGAAGTGCGCACGGTCAAGGTGATCATGGCGCGGTGAGCGGCACAGAGAATCGTACTGGCACCCCGGGGGGCCCTCCGCTAGGATCCCCCCCGGAGGTGCCCCCCATGTTCCTGAAGTTCCTGCTCTGGCTGCTGCTGTTCGTGCTGTGCTGGCCGCTGGCCATCCTGGCGCTGGTCTTCTTCCCGCTGATCTGGCTGCTGCTGCTGCCCTTCAGGATCCTGGGCATCGCGGTGACCGGCGTGCTGGAGCTGTTCAAGGCGATCATCATGCTGCCGGCCCGGCTGCTGGGCGGACGCCCCGGCGCCAAGCCGAAGAAGGCCTGAGCCGCCGTCCGCCGCTCCCGACGAAGGACCGCCATGCCCACCCGACGCGGCCGCCTGCGAGCGATCCGCGCGAGCGCCGCGTGCGCGTGCGCGCTGCTCGCCGTCGCGACCGTCGCCGCCGCGCAGGGGCTCGACGGCCTGCTGTCGGCCGACTACTGGGTCCCGCAGCCCGGCGAGCGGGCCCAGCTCGCCCTGGACCTCGACGGCCACGCCACCGAGTTCCGCCTGCTGAAGCACCACGAGGGCACCTCGATCCTCTTCGCGGTGCGCGACCGCGCCTCGGGCCGCGACGTGGCCGTGGTCAAGACCAACTCCCTGAGCACGAACGTGAGCGCCGAGATCTACGCCTGGCGGCTGGCGGTGGTGCTGGGCTGCCCCGGGGTGGTCGCGCCCGTCTCGCCCGTCACGCTTTCGGGCCGCTCCTGGCCAGATGCGCGCGAGCTGCTGGCGGGCGCGTGGTACGGCGGGACGCGCAAGGAGGACGCGCGGCGCGAGGTCCTGGCCGAGCTGGACCGCGCGCTCGCCGCCGGGCGCGGCCTGCCCGGGGCGATCAAGCCCTGGCTCGGCTGCTTCGCCCAGAGCCGGCGCCTGGGCACGCGCGAGCTGCTGGCCGCGACCGACGCGGCCGCCTGGCTGCGCGCCGGCGGCCCGCCGCCCGGCGACGGGACGGTCGCCCTGTCGCAGGTGAGCGAGCTGCAGGAGCCGCGCGGCGTGCACCTCGGGCGCATCGCGGCGCGGCGGCTCGCCGCCGACCTCGCAGACGTCCTGCTGCTGGACGCGCTGGTGGGGCAGGACGACCGCTTCGCCGGCGGCAACCTGCACTTCTGGTGCGAGGGCGGGGAACGCCGGCGGCAGGACGTCGGGTCGGCGCCGCCGCTGTGGGACCTGGGGGAGGTGCGGCTGCTGGCGCTGGACAACGGGGCGGCGCTGCGCCCCGGCGCGAACACCGGGCTGCAGGATCTGCGGGGCGAGATCCATCCGGGCGTGCGCGCCGAGCGCTTCGATCGCCGCGTCGTGGGCAGGCTGCGGGAGCTACGGCGCCAGACGGCGGGCGCGGACTCCGCGCGCGTCTGGGAGGTCCTGGGCCTGGCCGGCAAGCGCGCCGAGGTGGCGTCGCACCGGCTCGACGAGGTCCTGGCCCACCTCGACGGCCTCACCGCCGCGTACGGCGCTGAGGTGTGGCTGCCCGACCCCGAGTTCAGGGACCGTCGTCGGCCGTGACCCTGATCACGACCGCCGGCAGCACGACTCCCGGATGGTCCGCGCCGAAGTTCCACACGGCGGACCGCGCGGCGCCCGCCGCGACCCCGGACCCCACGTGCCCCGTCGCCGAATTCACGGCCAGGTCCCAGGTGGCTCCGCCGTCGTCCGAGGCCTCGATCGTCACGCTCACGGCGGGGCTGTCGGGATCGGCCAGGTCGTAGGCGATGTCGACCAGGCCCGAGCCGTCGTCGCGCTGCGCGAACGTCACGTTGCTCACCGCGGGCGGTTCGGGGCTGCCGGCCACCAGCGTGTAGGCCTGGCTGCCGCCGCTGAGCGTCCCCTTGTGCCGCACGATGATCCGGTAGGCGCCCGCCTGGGCCGCGGCGGTCTGGGCCTTCTCCACGTTGTCGCGCACGTTGTCGCCGCGGACCGCCCAGGCGCCCGGCGTGGCCGGGTCCAGGGTCCAGGGCCGGGTGACCTGGGCGTCGCTCACGCGCTCGACGCGCAGGTCGAGGTCGTTGACCAGCACGGACTGCGTCGGGTTCAGTACCCAGGGCTGCGCCGGGCCGGCCGGGTCGTTCCAGACCAGGGTCGCGCTGACCGGGCCGTCGCCGTTGCTCCAGATCACGAGCGTGTCGGCCTCGCCCTGGGCCAGCGTCGCCTCGGTGATCCGCGACGGGAACGCGAGGTCGCCGGCGATCAGCAGGCCGGCGGCTTCGGCGTCCAGCAGGCCCCAGCCGTGGGCGTAGTCGGGCCCCGGGCCGGCGCCGGCCTCGTTCGCGGTGTGGATGGCCACGGCCTTGAGCGTGGCCGAACGGGCCGTCTGGCCGCCGTGGACGTCGCGCCACTGCTGGGCCAGCAGGTGCAGCGAGCCGGCGGCGTTGGGGCTCGCCATCGAGGTGCCGTTGTAGCTGGCGTAGCTCGTGTTGCTGGCGGTGCCGCAGCTGTACAGTCCGACGCCGTTGGCCACCAGGTCGGGCTTGATGCGCCCGTCGTCGGTCGGGCCCCAGCTGCTGAACGAGGACATGACCACGTCGGCGGGCTGGGTCCAGCCGCCGGGCACGTCGAGGATCGCGCCGACGGTCAGGATGTTCTTGCAGGTGCCGCGGTAGGGGATGCAGTCGAAGCCGTCGGCGCCGCCGTCCTGCTCGCGCGTCGTGGTGCTCTGCGCCCAGTCGTCGAGGCCGGGGTCCCAGTAGTAGTGCAGGCCGCCGGGACCGGGGCCGTAGTTGGCGCGGTCGTTGCCCGCGGCGCAGACGATCAGGTAGTGCGGCGCGTCGTGGGCGGTCTGGTCCCACTGCTGCGAGTAGCTGCTGTAGATGCCGAAGCCGGGGTCCTCGGTCTGGCTGACGGCGACGTCGCCGTACCAGTACCACGCCGACTGCGTGCTGTTGTAGTACCAGCCCGCGACGAACGAGTAGCTGTGGTTGGAGACCAGCAGGCCCTGCGCGGCGGCGGCCGCCATCTCGGACTCGTCGTCGGTCCAGTCGTAGCTGTCCAGCCACGCGGCCGGCGACATGCCGTGCGCCAGGGGATCGACGCCGGCGGCGTTGAGCGTGCCCGCCACGTGCGTGGCGTGGTAGTGGACCGACGGGGCGCCGTCGCGCACGACGGTGCGGCCGCCGAACTCCTGGTGGCCGACCATGGCGGCGCCGGCGTCCCAGACGGCCAGGTCGCCGGCCGCGTTGGCGCCGTCGAGGTCCAGGCCCGTCGCGCCGCCCGGCCACAGCCGGTCGGCGCCGACGGTCTGCGCCGCGACGAGGTTCAGCGTCTGCAGGAACAGGGGCCGGCCCCGGTCGGTGCCGACCAGCAGCAGCGAGGCGTCCCGGTTCAGGGCGCCCTGCGGTCCGGTGGTCGACGCGAGCAGCTCGCGGTAACGCGGCGTCCGTCGCGCCGCGGCGCCCGCCGCCAGGTCGCGGGCCTGCGCCTGCAGCTCGCCGATGCGGGTGCCCTCGGCCGGTGCGACGGTGCGGGGCGCGCCGGTGCCGCGCGCGGCGCCCGCCAGCAGGGCGGCCGCGGGCAGGGCGGCGGCCAGCACGGCCAGGATCAGGAGGCTCCGGCGGAACTTCTGGGTCGTCATCTCGGGGCCTCCCGCTACTTCACCAGGGTGAGCCGCGCCGTGAGTTCGTCGCGGCGGTCGGCGCCGCGCACGCTCAGGCGCGCGAAGTACGTGCCGCTCGGCGCGGCGCGGCCGTCGGGCCCGCGCCCATCCCAGGCCGCGGCGTGGCGGCCGGCCGGCCGGTCGCCCTGCGCGAGGGTGGCCATCTCGCGACCGCGCACGTCGAAGACGGTCAGGCGGATCTCGGCCGCGGCGCGCAGGTTGAAGGCCACGGTGGTCCCGGGATTGAAGGGGTTCGGGTGCACCGGACCCAGGCGGTCGACGGTCGGGGTCGGCGGGGCCGGCGTGCTGCTGCCTTCGATCGTGAACGCCTCGCCCTGGTCGGCGCCGATCCAGCCGAAGCGGTCGGTGGCTTCCACCGCCAGCACGGCCGCCGTCGTCGCCTGGTCCGGCACGGTCCAGACCCACGCGTAGGTGCCGTCGGGATCGGGCGGGACGAGCGCCTGGGCGAGCACCTCGGCGCCGTCGAACACCGTGACGGTGATGGCGGCCGGCGCGGCCCCCCAGCTCGACTCGTCCACGCTCCAGCGCAGCGTCTCCTGATCGGCGGCCTGAAGCGTCTCGCCGCCGGCCGGGGAGAGGGCCGCCACGAGCGGCGGGCGGCTGTCCAGGGTGTCGGGCGCGGAGACGGCGCTGCCCGTCGCGGCGGCGGCCGGACCGGCGGCGGCGAGCCCCAGCGCGAGCAGGGCGGCGGCGGGCAAGACGCCGTAAGGCGGCGAAATGCCACGGATCATTGCGGTCAGCATGGTTTGCACCTCGGGTTCAAGAGGGTCCGGGCGGACGCAGCAAAACGCCGCGCCGGGCGGCATCGACAAGATAAGGAAGTTTTGGTCCGCGACGAGGAAGGGCCGTCCCCGAGGGGACGGCCCGCGAGAGGTCGGCAGGCGTCGGCGGGATCAGTCGATGCCGTAGGAGACGGTCACCACGGCCTTGACCACCTTTTCGATGGTCGAGGTGTCGTAGGTGCCGTAGTCGTCGACCATGGTCGAGTTGGCCGGCGTGATCTGGAAGACGCCCTGGCTCGCCGACTGCAGCTTGCCGGCCTTGCTGCCGCTGTTGCCGGCCAGCATCTCGGCGCGCTCGCGGGCGTTGCGGGTGGCTTCGCCCAGCAACTCGAGCTTGAAGGCGTCGAGGTGCGCGACGAAGTACTCGGGCTGCCAGGATTCGAAGGCGACGCCGTCCTTGATCAATTCGGTCGCGGCGCGCGCGACGGCCTCCACCAGCTTCACGTCGGCGGACTCGACGCGCACCTGCTGGCGCAGCACGTAGCCCTCCACGACGTTGGTCATGTGGCCGGCCTCGGAGACGCGGTTGAGCGTCTCGGTCATCACCGGCTGCAGCACCACGGCGCCCTGGGGCAGGCCGCGGGCGACGAGGAAGGCCTGCACCCGCGCGCGGTCGCGCTCGATGCCCTGGTAGGCTTCGGCCAGCGACGACGCGCGGCTACGAGAAGTTGCCCGACCAGGTGGCCAGGTCGGAGGTGACCGTGCGCTCGGCGTAGCCCTTCACCACGATCGCCTGCCCGGAGGGGCGGACGTCGCGCAGGGCATCCGCGCCGATCCAGGCCGAAACGATCAGGCCGACGGCCAGGAACAGGCCCAGCGGCGCCAGACCCTGCGAAGATTCCCTGACGTGGTCTGCCATGCTATCTTGCCTCCCGTGCTGCGTAGCGTCCGCGCCGACTCGTTCCGCGCCGCCGCCAGGATAGACCGAAAGGGACCGCCACGCATGGGAAATTCGCTGTTTGCGGCCGCCGTCCTGGCGGCGCTGCTGTCCGCCTGCGGCCCCGCCCGCGGCGCCGACGACTTGCCGTGGCCCGCGCCGGCCGCGCCGGCGGCGGAGCCCGAGGTGCGCGACCCCTTCTTCGCCTTCTGCGCGGCGCTGGCCGAGGGGGACTCGCTGGGCGTCTGGACGGGACGGGAGCTGGCCGCGCGGTTGGCCGCGACGGGCCGGCGCAGCAAGCTGCCGGTCGAGACGCTCGTGAGTCTGGAACGGCGCGAAGTCCCCCTGCCACTGCAGCCGACGCGCCGGGACCGGCGCGCGACCCGGCGCTGGCGGGTGGAACTCGACGCCGACCTCGCCCGCCCGCTGCCCTACAGCATCCTGGGCTACCACCCCGGCACCCTGCACGTGTCGCGGGTCCTGGAGGCGCTGGAATGGGTGCTGCCGGGCACCTCGGTGCGGGTCGACGGCCCCGACGGCCCCGAACTGCGCGTGGGCGCGATGCACGCCCTGCGCCTCGAGGTCGGGCACGTGATCCTGGACGCCGACGGCCTGGTCGACAAGCTCCTGGGCAAGAAGCTGGACGACACCTGGACCGAGGCCTTCGTCCTGGCGCGGGTCGACGGCGCGGCCGATGCGCGTGAGAACGGTCTGAACGGCGTCGCGCTGGGGCGCGCCCGCAACGGGCGGCCCCTGAGCGGCGCCTTCGACTTCCGGCGCGACGAGGTGCTGCCCAACGGCCGGCCCGCCGCCCGCGCGCTCAGCGGGCTGTGCCGGCCCGTCGTGGCGCCGTACGAGCAGCCGGATCCGCGGGCCTGGTCCTGGCGCCCGTGAACGGGCGCCGCGGGTGACAGGCCCGGGCCGGGGTGCTATCTTGCCCCGCATGCACGACAAGGAACGACAGGATCGCTGGCTGGTGGCCCTCGACGTCGACGGCACGCTGCTGAACACGGAGTTCGAGGACGTGGTCCACGCCCGCGAGCAGGCGGCCATCCGCAGCCTGCGGGCGGCCGGCCACGTGCTGGCGCTGTGCACCGGGCGCAACCGCCGCTCGGTGGCCGACGTGGTGGGCAGCGCCGGCGGGGCGCTGGACGGCGTGCCGCAGGTGCTGCTCAACGGCGCGATGGTGCTGTGCGGCGACCCGCCGCGCCTGCTGCGCCACGCGGGGCTGGAGCGGGAGCAGCTGCGCCGCGTGGTCGCGCTGTTCCGCGCCGCCGGCGCGCTGCCGATGATCTTCGGCACCGAGGACGACGGCGGCGACCTGCTGACCGAGAACATCGAACCCAACGGCGTGCTGGGCACCTACCTGGCGCGGCGGCGGGACCGGGTCGGCGCAATCCGCATGGTCGACGACCTGATGGCGCACCTGCCCGAGGCCGCGCTGGAGATCGGCACCATCGACCGGCTCGAGGTGGCGGCGCCCCTGGCCGCGGCGATCCGCGCCGAGATGGGCGACAGCGTGCGCGTGGTGCTGACCGAATCCCTGCTGGAGCGGGGATCCTACATGTGGGTCGAGGTGTATCAAGCCGAATGCGGCAAGGGGGCCGGCCTGATGCTCCTGGCCGAGGCCCTGGGCGTGCCGCGCGAGCGCACGCTGGCGGTGGGCGACAACTACAACGACCTGGACATGTTCACGGCGGCGGGCCACAGCGTCGCCATGGGCAACGCGCCGCCCGAGGTGCGCGCGGCGGCCGACCGCACGGCGCCGCACGTCGCCGACCACGGCGCCGCGGTGATCTGCGAGGAGATCGCCGCGGGCAGGTACCCGCAAGCGAGGGGGCGGTGATGGCCGGACGCGGCGACGACTGGCTGACCGACGGAGTCGGCGGCGACTGGCAGGACGGTGACTGGAACGACGACGAGTTCCGCCGCGTCGGCTACGCCTTCGTCGACCTCATGGCCGAGTACCTGCAGGGGCTCGAGGGCCGCCGCGTCTACGGGCCGGTCTCGCCCGCGGGCCTCGACGACCTGTTCGCCGAGGACCTGCCCGAGGATGGCGCCACCAGCGCCGAACTGCTGACCGAGTGCCGCGCCAAGATCTTCCCGAACTCGATGGCCATCGGCAGCCGCCGCTACTTCGGCATGATGAACCCGGCGCCGCTGCCGGTGGCCGTGTTCGCCGACGCGCTGGCCTCGGCCATGAACCAGAACGCCGCCTCGTGGCGCAACGCGCCGGCGGCGACGGCCGTGGAGAAGCGGGTCATCCGCTGGCTGTGCGCGCTGTTCGGCCTGGGCGACGCGGCCTTCGGCACCCTGGTGCCGGGCGGCTCCTTCGCCAACATCACCGGCCTGAAGCTGGCGATGAACCGGTCGCTCGGGCGCAACCTCGAGACCTGGGACCCCGAGGATTCGCCGCACCTCGCCGCGACCGCGCAGCTGCGCTTCTACGTCTCGAAGCAGGCGCACTACTCGTTCCGCAAGGCGATCGACGTGCTGGGCCTCGGCCACGGCCAGCTGCGCAAGATCCCCGTGGACGGGCTGTTCCGCGTCGACCTCGCGGCGCTGGAGGCGGCCCTGCAGGCCGACCGCGCGGCGGGCTTGGTGCCCTGCTGCGTCATCGGCATCGCCGGCACGACCAACACCGGCAGCATCGACAAGCTGGACAAGCTGGCCGACCTGGCCGCGGCGCACGGCTGCTGGTACCACGTCGACGCCGCCTACGGCGGCGCGGTGATGCTCAGCGAGAAGTACCGGCCCATGCTGCGGGGCATCGAGCGCGCCGACTCGATCACCGTCGACCCGCACAAGTGGTTCTACGTGCCCTTCGAGGCGGGCGGCATCCTGGTGCGCGACGGCGACCTGCTGCGCGAGACCTTCCTGGTGCGCCCCGAATACTACATGGAGCGGCGCGGCGACGGCGTCGCGCCGCCCGACCCCCGCAGCTTCCACATGGGGGAGCGGGTCAACTTCTTCCAGTACGGACTGCACGGCAGCCGCCGCTTCAACGCGCTGAAGCTGTGGCTGGCCGTCAAGAGCGTGGGCCGCCGCCGCTTCGCGGCCTGGGTGGAGAAGGACATCGAGCTGGCCCGGGTCCTGGCCGGCCTGCTGCAGAGCGCGCCCGAGTTCCGCCTGATCGGGCCCAACACCCTGGGGATCTGCACCTTCCGCTGGGAGCCCGACGGCGCCCCGCGCACGCCGGAGCAGATCGACCAGCTCAACCGCGACCTGCAGGAACTGGTCGAGCGCGAGGGCGACGCCTGGTTCAGCCACACCATCCTGAACGGGCGCGTGGCCCTGCGCGTCAACTTCGAGAACCGCCAGATGCGCCGCGAGGACGTGCTGCGCCTGCTGTCGGTGCTGCGCCGCGCGGCCGACCGGCTGCGACCCTGAACCCGAGGAGACCGTCATGAGCCGACGCCTGCTGCCCCTGTCGATGTCGATCCTGTTGCTGGCCGCCGCCCTCGCTTCCGCCCAGGGCCTGCGCGACTCCGCGTCGGTGGTCAAGATGACGATCCAGCCCAAGTCCGTGACCGCCGCGGTGGGGGACCAGGTTTCCTGGACCGTGACCCTGGACATCGAAAAGGACTGGCACCTCTACGCGCACGGCGACCCCAAGTACTACGGCATCGCCGTGACCGGTCTGGACAGCCTGCCCCTGGTCGGCGCCGAGGTGGCGTACCCGGCGGGGAAGAAGGGCAAGTTCCTGGACGAGACGGTGCAGCTGCTCGAGGGCCGCCAGACGCTGACCATCGGCGGCTTCCTCGCCGCCGAACCGACCGGCCCGATGCTGCTCGAGCTGGAGCTGCAGGCCTGCGACAAGAAGTCCTGCCTGGCGCCGGCGTACCTGCAGATCCCGCTCGTCGTCGAGCCGAAGCGATGAACGGACCGCGCATCCTGCTGGTCGAGGACGACCCGGACAACCGGCGTCTGCTGCAGACCATGCTCTTGAAGTTGGGCTGCGCCGTCGACGCGGTGGCCGACGGCGAATCGGCCCTGGCGGCGTTGTCAGGCGAATCCTATGCCTGCGTGCTGATGGACGTGCAACTGCCGGGCATCGACGGCCTCGAAGCCACGCGCCGGCTGCGGGAGAGCGGGCTGACCGGGCTGCCCGTCATCGCGGTCACCGCCCACGCGATGCAGGGCGACCGCGAGCGGTGCCTGAAGGCCGGCATGAACGCCTACCTGACCAAGCCGTTGACGCTGGAGATGCTGGGCAAGGCCTTGCGGGAGGCTGGGGTGGGCTGAGGCTTGAGGTCGTCTTGCGGCTGTGGTAAATTGTACCGACATCCCCTGACGACATTCCCTCCCCTGGAAAGGACCGCGATCATGGGCCTGACCAGAATCCTGCTCGCGACCGCGACCCTGGCGCTGATCGGCGCCTGCAACGACGCCACGCCGCCCGGCGAGACGCAACATCCGCGGTCGGGTCGTCGACGCACAGGGCCAGCCGGTGGCCGGCGCGGTGGTGGTCCTGCAGTACGACACGACACCGCCCATGTCGGGGAAGCAGGACAAGCCCCAGACGCAGATTGCATTCGTTTTGGGAGCGGCAGGCCATGCCAAGGTCTGGATCAACGACTACTGCAACGGCAGCACCGTGCGATGGCTCGCCGACGGGGATTTTCCCGCGGGAACCAGCGCGATCACGTGGAACGGGTTGGACGACGAGGGCCGGATCCTGCCGGACGGCGCCTACCAGTGCCACGTGGTGACGGATGACGGAGAACGCGCGTGGACCCTGCTGCTCCTGTTCCAGGAGTACGGCGGGTTCGCGGCGGACGCCGCCGTGGCGCCGCTGGCGGTCACCGACCATCGTGGCCGGTTCACCCTGGCGCAGGTGTGCCTGCCCTTCGGATACGTCTACGCGGTGGAAAACGGTCTCGGCGACATCGTCGAGGTGTTCACCATCAACCGCGACGTCCGGGTCTGGGCCTTCGGCGTTGCCGCTGGAGCCAGGGGGGCGAGCGCCGCGGTGACGGTCGATCCCGACGCCGGCGCCTACGTCACGGTGACGCTGGACCCCTAACGGACGATGGAAGGGATCGGCAAGAGGAAGCGGGCGGGGCAGGGGCCCGCCCGCTTCCTCTTGCCGATCCCGTGCTTAGAGGTTGGCGAAGATGCTGTCGAACGCCTCCCGCATGCCCGCCTGCAGTTTCGCCACGTTCTCTGCCGACCACGACTCCTGCGGGTCGCGGATGAAGGTCGTGCGGTCGACGCGGTTGTCGAAGCGGCCCAGGGGCAGGTGGTAGGTGCGGCCGTGGGCGCGCACGGTCACGGTGTCGGACTTCTCGGTGTGCTCCAGCAGCCACTCCATGTCGTCGCAGCCGTAGTCGCCCAGCATGACCTCGATGGGCACGCCGTGGTGCAGGATCGAGCCCGGGTCGTTGGGGTCGGTGCGGGCGTCGTTCTTGCGGCGGGACTCCTCGGGCGTCACCCAGATGTAGAGGATGCTGGCGCGCTCGAGCATCGCCTTCGAGAGCATGCGCAGCGAGTACTGGTAGCCCCACGGGTCCCGCAGGGGCAGCGCCGAGCCCTGGCCGCCGCCGCGGGCGAACTCCACCACGACGGTCTTGCCGTCCAGCGTGTCGGGCACCTCGCGCACCTTGTCGTCGAGCAGCTTCTTCGCCTCGGGCCGCAGGGCCTCGATCAGGGCGGCGCGCTCGGCCGCGGGCAGGTCCTGCCAGATCGCGGGCGCGCCGACCTTGGCGCGGCAGGCGTCGAAGCGCTCCATGAGCCACGTCGACGGGCAGGCCGGGGCGGGCCGTCGGCGCGCAACCAGGTCGGCGTAGTCCTCGTTGAGCAGTTCGATGAGCGTGCCCCAGTCCAGGGGGTTCTTCATCGGCAGGTTGTCGGCGTCGAAGAAGGCGGGGTCGCTGCCCAGGGCGCGCAGCTCCTGGCTGACGCGGCGCATCATGTGGACGTAGGGGTAGTCGTCCAGCTGGACGGTCTGGCCGATGCCGAACTGCCGCTCGCACTCGGCGGCGCTCAGGCTGGCCAGGTAGCGCCGCGCCTCGGATTTGCCGGAAGCGGGCAGGGCGCAGAGCAGCAGGACGTCGATGTGCTTGGCCATGGTCGTGCTCCTGTCGGGAGGTCGGTGGTCGCGTCGTCGGCGGTTAACATCGCCGCGTCCGGGGACGCGGTCAAGCCCCGGATCCGCCGTTCGGGGCCGGAGCCGCGATCGCGGCGGCGGGCGCGCGCCGCAGCAGGCGGGAACGCAGTGCGGCCAGCCGCCAGCCGCAGCGGCAGAGCACCCAGTAGAGCACGGGCATCACCGCGACGATCAGCACCGTGCTGGAGGCCAGGCCGCCGATGCTCGACAGCGCCAGGTTCTCCCAGATGTCCTTGCCCTGGGCGTCGTCCATCCGCACCAGCAGGGGCAGCAGGCCGACGATCGTGGTGCCGGTGGTCAGCAGGATCGAGCGCAGCTGGATGGCCGTGCCGTCGACGATCGCCTCGTGCAGCAGCTCCCGGCGCGCCGCCGCCGGCAGTCGCCACAGGTCGCCGCCGCCCAGTCGCGGCGCGTCGGGCACCAAGCCGCCCCAGAGGTGGCCCGCGGCCAGGCGCTCGCGCAACTGCAGCCGGAAGCGGTTGACCAGCAGGATGGCGTTGTTGACCACGATGCCGAACAGCAGCACCAGGCCGATGCGGGCCGAGGAGTCGAACTGCGACCCGGTGAGCCAGAAGACGGCCATCACGCCGCACAGCGCCATCGGCAGCGACAGCAGGATCAGCAGCGGCAGCGCGACGCTCTCGAACAGCGCGGCCATGGTGATGAAGACGAACGCCGCGGTCAGCCACAGCATCGTGTTCATCTCCTGCTCCTCCTGCTCGGTGAGTTGCTCGCCCGAGACGTCCTCGGCGGTATAGCCGTAGGGCAGGTCGACGCCGGCGATGATCTCCTGCAGGTAGTGCTGCCGCATCCGGTCGGTGCCCACGTACTCCCAGTTGATCTGGACGGCGTACTGCTGGTCCTTGCGGTTGATGGAGTTCACCACCGGCCGCTGCTGCAGCGACACGAGATCGGCGAGCCGCACGCGCTGGCCGGCGAGCGTGGTCATGGTGTGGCCGACGATCTGGTCGTACTGGAGGTCGTCGGCGTCGGCGAAGGCCAGCTGCAGGCGCTGGTCGCGGCCCTCGAGGATCATGTGCCAGGGGAACTCGATGCCCAGCAGGCGGCGCAGGTAGCCCACGACCTCCTGCACGGTGAGGTGGTGCTGCGCCAGCGCGGCGCGGTCGATGACGATCAGCGTCTCGTCGGTGTCGGAGCGGTCGAAGCGGTCGCCGCCGGTCAGCCGCACGTTGCGCACCCGGCGACTGCGCTCGAGGCGTTCCATGACTCCGGCCGACAGGCCCTCCAGCTCGCGGCTGTTGTAGCCGGTGAGCCGCAGCAGCGAGTTGCTCATGCCGCCGCCCCCGCCGCCCTTGAGGTAGGGGTCGCCGAAGCCGTTGATCCAGATGAACATGCCGCCGAGCTCCTCGGCCAGCAGGATCAGGCGGTTGCGGTACAGCTCCGGGTACTCCGTGCGCAGCATCGGCTCCTCGAACTCGATGCGCATGTAGGCCCGGTTGTCCCAGGAGGTCGTCTTGACGGTCACGCCGTCGGGCACCGGCTCCAGCTCGGACTCGAACTGCTTCATCGTCTCGCTGGCGAGCAGGACGTCGGTGCCGACCGGGCGCTCGAGGTAGAGCACCAGGGTCTCCGCGTCCTGCTGCTGCCAGAAGCCGCCGTGGGCGACCTCGTGGCGGTAGAGGTGGTAGCCGCCGTAGACGGCGCCCGCCAGCAGCAGCAGGGGGTACCACCAGCGGCGCAGGTGGAAGGCCGTGATCCGCCGCACGAAGGCCGCGAAGGCGCCCGTCACCGTCATCAGGCCCAGGGCGCCGCCGAACCAGGGCAGCAGGCGCGCGACGGCGGCGCGGTCGCGGACGGCGGCGAAGGCCGCCAGCGCGACCAGGGTCAGCACGGCCGCGGTCGCCGCCCAGCGCCAGAGCAGGGGCCAGCCCTCGCGCTCGGGGGCGGGCTCGCGCGCCTGCGCCAGCTCGCGCTCGGCCAGCGGGCGCAGGGCGACGGGGATCCAGGCGAAGGCCACGAAGATCGAAGCCGTCATCGCGATGCCGACGCTCACCGCCAGGGGCTGGTAGTAGACGGCCAGCCGGTCGGAGAGGTACATGAAGGACAGGAAGGCGACGACCGTGGTCAGGGTCGTGGCCATGATCGGGAAGGCCACCTCGCGGGTGCCGGCGACCAGGACGTCGCGCACGTCGCCGCGGCGGCCCAGCACGCGGCGGTGGATGGCGTCGAGCACCAGGATGCTGTTGTCCATCAGCATGCCGAAGCAGACGGTCAGGCCGCTGATGGTGATGAAGTTCACCGAGATCCCGAAGAAGTAGAACAGCGACAGGCAGATCACGATCGCCAGCAGGATCGAGCCGGTGACGATGGCCGTGAAGCGCACGCGGCGCAGGGCGGCCGCCAGCAGCAGGAACAGCAGGACCAGGATCGCCAGCGAGCGGTTGACCAGCTCCCGCACCTTCCCGCGCAGCTCCTCGCCGTTGTCGGTGTCGATCTCGAAGTCGACGGGGAAGGGCAGGTCGGCGCGGATCCGCGGCAGCGCCGCGCGCACGTCGCGGCTGACGGCGATGGCGTTGGTGCCGCTGCGCTTGGCGACCGAGGCCTGGATGACGTTGCGCCCGTTGATGCGCACGAAGTGCGTGGGGTCGTCGTACGAGGGCGCCAGCGACGCGAGCCGCCACAGGGCGATCGGCTGGCCGCCGCGCGTGGCCACCACGGTGTCCAGGATCATGCGCGCGGTCACCGAGTCCTGCACGCTGACGGCGATCTCGAGGCCCCGCCGGCGCACGCCGCCGGCGGGCAGGATGTCGTCCAGCACGTCGATCGCGGCGTAGACCTCGTCGGCGTGGACGGCGTAGCGCTCCATGAGCTCGAAGTCCAGCAGCACCTTGACCAGCGGCAGGGCGCCGCCCTGCAGCTCGACGTCGGCCACGCCCGGCACCGCCAGCAGGCGCGGCAGCAGCCAGGTCTCGGCCTTGTCGCGCAGCTCGTTCGCGCCGAGGTCCGAGATCAGGCTGACGGTCATGAAGTCCTCGGTGCGGAACTCCTCGGGCACCTCGGGCACGACCCGCGGCTGCGAGGCGGTCGCGGGCAGGTCGGCGCGCACCCCGCCGAGCTGCTCGGCGAGCTCCAGCTGCGCGAACTCCAGGTTGACGTCGCGGCGGAACTCGACGGTCACCTGGCTCAGACCGGGGCGCGAGCTGGAGGTGATGCCCTCGACGCCATAGACCTTGCGCGCGGCCTCCTCGACGGGCAGGGTGAGCGAGCGCAGCACGGCCGACGGCGAGGCGCCGATCCAGGTGGTGGTCACCGAGAGGGTGGGCAGCTCGGTGTCGGGCATCGCCTCGATCTCGAGGCGCGGCAGGGCGTAGAGGCCCATGAACACCAGGGCCGAGAACAGCATCCAGGTGGCGACGGGGTGGTCGACGAAGCGCCGGATCACGTCAGGCCCCGGCCTTTCCCTCGTAGTCGCGGTCCAGGCGCCGGTGCACGATCTCGTAGAGCGAAGGCGTCAGGTACAGCATCACCACGGTGGAGATCGTCAGGCCGCCCAGGATGGTGATGGCCAGCGGGCGCTGCACCTGGGCGCCGGTGCCCAGGCCGATGGCCATCGGGATCAGGCCCAGCACCGTGGTGAGGTTCGTCATCATGATGGGGCGGAAGCGCAGGCGGCTGGCCTCGAGCACGGCGGCGCGCCCCGACATCCCCTCCTCGCGCAGCTGGCGGATGGCCGAGACCTTCACGATGGCGTCGTTGACGTCGATGCCCAGCAGGGCCACCAGGCCGATCAGCGAGATGATGTTGACGGTCTGTCCCGAGATCGCGCAGGCCAGACCGGCGCCCAGCACGCCGACCGGCAGCACCGTGGTGATGATCAGGGGGTCGACGAAAGACTCGAACTGCGCGGCCAGGATCATGTAGACCAGCAGGGCCGACAGCAGCAGGGCCCAGCCCAGGTCCCGGAACGAGCGGGTGATCTCCTCCTGCTCGCCGCCCTGGACGAAGCCGACGCCGGCCGGGACGTCCAGGCCGGCGATCTCGCGCCGGACGTCCTGCCACACCTTGCTGAGGCTGCGGCCCTGCACGTCCCCGCTCAGGGTGATCTGCCGGCGCTGGTCGCGGCGCACGACCTCGCGCACGGGCCGCCCCTCCGACAGGTCCGTGAAGTTGCCCAAGGGCACGGTCAGCCCCTCGCCGACCCGGACCGGCGAGGCCAGCACGCCGTCCAGGTCGCGCCGGCGCTCCAGCGGCAGGCGCACCGCGATGTCGATGCGCTGCTCGACCTCGTTGAAGGTGGTGGCGACCACGCCCTGCACGCGGGCCTGCAGCTCGCGCGCCAGGGTGTCGGGGTCCAGCCCGTGCCGCAGGGCGTCCTCGCGGTCGATGCTGACCTCCACGCTGGGGTTGCCCAGCACGCGGTCCATCTCCAGGTCGACCAGTCCGGGTACGCCGGGCAGGCGTCGCATGAGCTCGTCGGCCACCGACACGGCGTCCTCGGCGTGCTCGGCGACCACGCCCAGGTTGAAGGGGGCCTCGCCGCTGGCGAGGATCTCCTGCAGCCCGATGCCCTCGTCGTGGTAGGTGGCGACGGCGCCCGCGAGACGCGCGAGCTGCGGCCGCAGGCGGTCCTTGACGCGCGCCATGCGCGCGGCGCCGTCGCGGGCCGGGTGCAGCAGCACCCGCAGCCGCACCGTGTTGGCGGCGGTGTAGTCCTTGAGCGCGGCCAGCGTCCGCTCCGTCTGTCCGACCTGGGAGAAGACCGTCGCCACCTCGGGCATGGCGGCCAGTTCCCCGGCCAGGGCGGCGGCGGTCACGCCGGTGGCCTCGAGCGGCGTGCCGCTGGGCAGTTCCAGGGCCAGCGTGAAGTCGCCCGTGCTGCGCTCGGGCAGGAACGAGCGCGGCAGCCCCAGCGACACGAACAGGGCCGCGGCCATGGCCAGGGCCAGCCAGGCGTAGAACGGGCCCTTGCGGTCCATGACCTTCACCAGGCCGGCGTGGTAGAGGCGGTAGGCGCCCTCGCACAGCGCGTCGCCGAGGCGGAAGATCCCCCGCGGGTGCTCGTGGCCGGCCTTGAGCATGCGCGCCGAGAGCGTCGGCTGCAGCAGCAGGGCCGTGGCCACCGAGACCAGCAGCGCGATGGTCACGGTGATGGCCTGGTCGCGGAAGAACTCGCCGGCGATGCCCGGCACGTAGATGACGGGGAAGAAGACGGCCACGGTCGTCAGCGTCGAGGCCAGCACGGGCATGGCGACCTCGCGCGTCGCCGAGGCGCAGGTCGCGGCCACCGACGCGCCGGGCGCGTCCTCGGCCAGGTGCCGCTTGATGTTGTCCAGCACGACGATCGAGTTGTCCACGAGCATGCCCGCCGCCAGCGAGAGGCCGCCGAGGGACATCAGGTTGATGTTCACCTTGAAGGCGTGCATGAAGGCGAAGGCGGTGATGATGCTGACGGGCATCGACAGGCAGACCACGATGGGGCTGCGCCACTCGCGCAGGAAGAAGAACAGCACCAGGAAGGCCAGCGCGGCGCCCGACAGCAGCGAGCCCGTCAGGCCGCGGAAGCTCTCCTGCACGAAGTCGGCGTCGCGGTAGACGAAGCGCGACTTGAAGTCGGGGTACTGCCCGCGCAGCACCTCCAGGATGCGGTCGACCTCGGCGGTGGCGCGGATCGTGTTGGCGCCCACCTCCTTGTAGATCAGGAGCGAGACCGCCTCCTGCCCGCCGATCAGGGTCAGGCCTTCGGGCTCCTTGACCGTGTCGAGCACCTCGGCGACGTCGCCGACGGTGATCAGGCCGGCGCGCCGCGTGGGGATCTCGGTGCGGCGGATGTCGTCGAGGGACTCGAACTCGCCCAGGATGCGCAGCGGCAGGTGCAGCGGACCCTTGCGCACGCGGCCGCCGGGGAAGCTGACGTTGCTCAGGGCCAGGGACTGCCGCAGGTCGGCCATCGTCAGGCCGTACAGGCGCAGCTTGTCGGGATCGGGGCGCACGAGGATCTCGCGCTCGCGGCCGCCGATCACCTCGGCCTGGCTGATGCCGTCGACCTGTTCCAGCGCGGGCTTGACGACCTCCTCGCAGAACTGGGTCATCTCGGCCATGTCGTCGTCGCCCTCGAGGACCATGATGGCGACGGGGCGCGCGCTGGGGTCCCAGCGCAGGATCAGCGGGCGGTCGGCGCCGTCGGGGAAGTCTTCGCGGTTGGAGACCTGATCCACGGCTTCGCGCAGGTGCAGGTTGGCGAAGTCCATCGCCGTGCCCCACTCGTACTGCACCGTCACGGTGCTGGCGCCCTCGCGCGTGCGCGAGACCACCTGGCGCACGCCGGCCAGGCCGGTGATGCGCTCCTCGAGCGGCTGGGTGACCAGTCGAGCGAGATCGTCGGCCGGCACCTCGGGGTACTCGGTGATGACCGTCAGGTTGGGGTAGTTGATGCTCGGCAGCAGGTCCACCGGCAGGCGGCGGTAGGACTGCACGCCCACCACCAGCAGGCCCGCGAACACCATCAGGACCGCGACCGGGCGCGCGACGGCGCCGCGGATCATGGCGCCTCGCCGCCGGCCGCCGCCGCCCAGCGGTCGTCGGTCGGCACGGTGCGTCGCACGTCCAGCTTGGCCTCGTGCGCCAGGGTCAGGTGGTCGCTCACCACCACCAGGTCGCCCGGCTCGAGCGAGCCGCCGCTGTGCACGGCCAGGATCTCGACCCAGGCGGCGTTCTGGCGGCCGGTGTCGACGTACAGCCACTGGGCGCGGTCGTCCGCGGCCTTGAAGACCAGGGGCCGGTCGTCGCGGGTCAGCACGGCGTCGCGGGGCACCAGCAGCAGGTCGCGGTGGATGCGCGCCGCCACCTCGGCGCGGGCGAACATGCCGGGGCGGAAGCGGCCGTCCGGGTTGGCGAAGCGGATCAGCACCTGGCAGGTACGGCTGGCCTGGTCGAGCACGGGGCTGATCACGTCGACGGCGCCGCGGATCGTGTCGCCGGCCGCCGGCACCGCCACCAGGGCCGCGCTGCCCTCGGCCAGCTCGCCCAGGTCGGCTTCGAGCACGTTGACCACGGCCTCCAGACGCGTGTTGTCCGAGACGGTGCCGATCGTCTGGCCCACCGAGACGTTGGCGCCCTTGACGGCGGTCAGGCTGCTGACCACGCCGCCGAACGGGGCGCGGATCTCGGCGTGTTCGAGGTCGAGCCGGGCGCGCTCCTCGGCGATGCGGGCCTCGGCCAGGCCGGTGCGCTGGGCGGCGGCGTCACGGCGGAAGGCGCCGGCCTTGAGCGCCGCCAGCTCGAGATCCAGCAGGGCGGCGGCGTGCGCGGTCGGGTCGATCTCGCCGCGGTCGCGCCGGGCCTGCAGCTCGTCGCGCTGCGCCAGGAAGGTGGTCATGGCCGCGGGGTCGTCGACCTGCTCCTCGTCCTCGGCCGCGATCTGGCCCAGGGCCCGCAGGTGGCGCAGCCGGCTCTCCTCCAGGGCGAGTCGGTACGGGCGGGGGTCGAGGCGGGCCAGCACCTGGCCCGCGCGCACGCGGTCGCCGTCGCGGACCAGGACCTCGGTCAGCTCTCCGCCGAGCTGGCTGCGGACCTCGACGGTCTTGGTGGTGCGCAGCACGCCGTCGGCGAAGACGGGGATCACCAGGGCGCCGCGGTGCACGGCCCCGACGTCGACCTTGATGGCCTTCTCGCGCTTGGGCTCGTCGGCCTCGGCGTTCGCCGTGTCGGCGGCGGCCGCCGTCGCCGTGCTGTCGGCGCCGGCGGCGCCGTCGCCGGTCTTGTCGCCGGCGCAGCCGGCCAGCGCCAGCAGCAGGAGCGCGGCGATGGCAGGATTCTTCACGAGTTTCATCAAGAGAGTCTCCCGTCTGCGGTCGCGTCGGCGTCGGTTCAGCGCACGATCCGGCAGCTGATGATCTCCATGGGGGCGACGTCGGCCGCCGCGTCGGTCTGCTCGCCGGCGCCCATGCCGGCCAGGAACGCGTCCCAGTAGTTGAGCACCAGCACGGCCCGGTCCGGCGAGATCAGGAACAGCTGGTCCTTGAGGCCGTCGGCGTCGGCGTGGACGCGGACCTGACGGTCGAAGGCGCCCTTGGCGTCGAAGACGTCGTAGGTCAGCATCACGCCGTCGGGCTGGCCGCGCTGGCCGCGGCCGGAGAGGACCCAGACCGTGCCGTCGGCGAGCACGGTGAGGCTCTGGATGTGCGGCTCGGCGTCGGCCACCTTGACCGGCGGCGGCACCGGGTAGTTGCGGGCCTGGGCCTTCAGCAGCGATTCGGCGCGGTCGTGGTCGGCGCGCTCGCGCGCCAGCGGCGCGTAGGGGCGCTCGAAGGTGCCCAGCAGCTTGCCGTCCGCGGCGTGCCGCTCCACGAGGTAGCGGTCGCGGTGGGGCGCCGCGTACACCTCGCCGTTGGGGGCGAGGCCCCAGCGCGTCCAGACGAAGTCCACGGCCAGCTCGTCCAGGACCATGTTGCCGAAGTCCTGCACGGCGGTCTTGGACGCGATCGTGCCCATCGTCGAGCCGTCGGCGCGCACGCCGTCCAGGAAGTAGGTCTGGTTCAGCTTGCCCGCGGCGAAGGTCTGGCGGATGCCGCACAGCGCCGTGGTGCCGCCGCGGCTGCTGCCGCCGACCAGCACCGCGAAGCCGCCGGCCGCGGGGTCGCCGGCCTGGAAGGGGAACGCGCCCGCGGGGTTCCCCGCGCGGTCGAGCTGCACGATCTTGCCGGGGAACACCTGCACCACGGCCAGCTTGCCGTCGGGCAGGAAGAAGGCGTCGGCCGGGCGGCGGAACTCGCCGGGGCCCTCGCCCTCGCGGCCGAGGGTGCCGGTGCGCCGGCCGTCGGGCGCGAAGACCGCGACCTCGGACAGCTGGCCGTCCAGGACGTAGAGGTTGCCCTTCTCGTCGGCGATGATCTGGGCGACGACCCCGAACAGGTTGGCGTCGTCGTCCTCGCCGCCGACGCGCCACGTCTCCTGCAACCGCACGTCGGTCACGCCGTGGGCGGGGGTCGCGCCGTTGACCACGTGGGGGACCTCGGCGGCGAGAGTCGTGCCGTTGAGCAGGCAGGTCAGGCACAAGGCAACCAGGGCGGTGACGCGGGACATCGCAACTCCTCGGGTCAGGGTTGGCAGGCTTCGGAGGCAGCAGGACGGTTCCCGGCGGGGATTGTTGCAGAACGGGGCGGCGGCCGCAAGCGCGGCGCCCGCGTGCGGTCAGGGGGCCGCGGAAACGGCCCACGCCGCGAGGCTGCGGGCGGCGTCGGCGGCCGCGGCCGGCAGCGGGCCGCGATGGACGGACATCACGATGTCGGGGTGGGCCCGCGCCAGGGCGTCGAGCCGGTCCGGTTCGGCGCCGAACCCGACCAGCAGCACCCGGCGGCCGGGCAGGGCGCGCGGCAGCCAGTCGACGACGGCCGAGGCTTCGGCGGACGCAGCCGGGGTCCAGCGTCCGGGGTCGTCGCGCAGGGAGGGCAGGGCGACGGCGAAGGCGCCGCCTTCCTGAACGAGCGGCGTCAGAGCGTCGAAGATCCGCGCGGCGGCGGCGCCGCCGGGTTCCAGCAGCAGCAGGACCGGGGCCGTCGCGTCCGCGCCCGCCGGCGGCAGGGCCACGCGCACCGGCAGCCAGCCGTCGCCGCCGGCAGCGAGGGCGGTCACGGTGACGCTCCCGTCGTTGAGCACCGACGCGCCGTCGGCTCCCCGGCGCAGGCAATCCTCCACCTCGAAGACGGTCATCAGCAGCGACGACGGGTCGGCGCGGCGGTCGCGCGCGCTGAGGTCGGAGCGGATCAGGTCGAGCCGGTAGTCCACGGCCGGGCGGTCGACTTCCGCGAGGAACTTGGTGCGATCGTGGGCGTCGCCGAACCATTCCTGATCGAATCGGGCCAGGCCGGTGAACCAGGACAGGCGCGCGCCGCCGTCCAGTTCCAGCACCGCTTCCAGCCGGTAGGGGCCCATCGTCAGCGCCGCCAGGTCGGCTTCGCGGGTCCACGTGTTGAGGCCCGGGACGAGGGTCACGCGGCCCGCGGTGTCGCCGCTGGTGACCAGCTCGTGGCCCGCGGTGTCGCCGATCCCGGTGACCAGACGGCCGGCGCCGCCGCCGGGGACCCAGGCCGCGATCGTGAAGCCCAGGGGCCGGGCGCCGACGACCGTGCTGGTGACCCGTCCCTGCAGGCGCGGCCGCTCGCCGCCCGGCGGCAGCGTCAGCGGCAGGAAGCGCCGCGGTCCCGGCCGGGGGTCGGTGCGGCGGGGGTCCCGGACGAGTTGCGCCGCGAACGTCCGCCCGGCGTCGTCGCGCCGCAAGTGCACGACGTTCACGCCGAAGAGCGTGTCGGCCGGCGGCGCGTAGGGTTCCAGGTAGCTCCAGGGGATGTCCGCCTGCAGGACGCGCCGGCCGTCCACGTCGCGCCAGACGGGCGCCAGCTCGAGGACGGCCAGGTCGAGGCGACGCCCCGGCTGGGCGAGCACGCGGCCGGAGGGCACGGTTCCCTGCGACTCGAAGCCGAAGCGCCAGACGCGCGCGGTGTCGAACGCCTCGCCGGAGTCGGGCACCGCGAGCGTCAGCTCCAGCGACGGCGCCGTTTCACCGGCGGCGCGCAGGTGCCAGCCGAGGTCGTCGACCATCAGCGATATCCGAAGGCCGGCTGCCGCGCCGTCCGGGCCGGCCAGCGGCCCCGGATCGAACCAGGCGCCCCAGCGCGGGCGCAGCGCGCGGCCGCGGGCGGCGCCCGACAGGCGCCGCTCGAGGTCGGCGATCAGCTGCGCGAAAGCGGGGTCGGCGCGCAACGCGCCCAGGTCGGGGTCCGCGCGCAGCCCGCGCGCGTCGTCGTACCCGTGGGCGACGGCGGCGCGGACCGAGACGAGCGCGGCCGCCGGTTCGGACAGGCGGGCCGCGACGCAGGCGGCGTTGTAGTGCAGCAGGGGATCGTCGGGACGGCGCCGCAGCGCCTCTTCGATGAGTTCGCGGGCGGGCGCCAGGTCGCCGTCGCGCAGGCGGCGGCCGATCTCGCGCCGGAGATCGTCGTCGCCTAGGCGCGACGGTGTGGGCGCGCCCGCGGCCGCGAGGGCCGCCGCCAGCACGGCGGCGGCGCAGCACAGGGGCAGCAGCCGGCGGCGGCCGGTCCGCGGCTCAGTTGGCGACGACGGCGGGGAAGGCGACGTCCACGGTGTCGCGGGCAATCATCAGCTCCTCGTTGGTGGGGACGATCATGATCGCGACCCGCGACGACATCTTGCTGATGACGGCCTCGTCGCGCCGGGTGGCGTTCTTGAAGGGGTCCAGCAGGGCGCCGATGATCTCCAGGCCGCGGCAGGACCACTCGCGCACCAGCGAGTCGTTCTCGCCCACGCCGGCGGTGAAGACGATGCCGTCGACGCGCCCCAGGGCCACGGCGTAGGCGCCGATGTACTTGCGGATGTGGTAGCAGTAGACCTCGAGCGCCAGGCGGCAGCGGTCGTTGCCGTTGGCGTACTCGCGCTCGACGTCGCGCAGGTCGCTCGAGACGCCGCTGATGCCCAGCAGGCCGCTCTGCTTGTTGAGCATCTTCTCGACGGCGTCCACGCCCATGCCCAGGTTGCGCTCGAGGTGGCCGATGATGGCGGGGTCGATGTCGCCGCTGCGGGTGCCCATGACCAGGCCCTCCAGCGGCGTGAACCCCATCGACGTGTCGATGGACTTCCCGTTGCGCACCGCGGCGACCGAGGCGCCGTTGCCGAGGTGGCAGGTGATCAGGTTCGTCTCGGAGGGGTCGCGTCCCAGCATCGCCGCCGCGCGCAGCGTCACGTAGCGGTGGCTGGTGCCGTGGAAGCCGTAGCGGCGCACCTGGTACTTCTCGTACCACTCGTAGGGCACCGCGTAGAGGTAGGTCTGCGGCGGCATGGTCTGGTGGAAGGCGGTGTCGAACACGCCCACCATCGGCACGTCCGGCAGCACGGCCTGCGCGGCGCGGATGCCCACGATGTTCGGCGGGTTGTGCAGCGGCGCCAGCGAGGAGCACTCCTCGAGCGCGGCCATGACGTCGGGCGTGATCATGACGCTGCCGGCGTACTTCTCTCCGGCGTGCACCACGCGGTGGCCCACGGCCGCGATCTCGTCGTAGCTGCCGATGACGCCGTGTACGGGGTCCGTCAGGGCCTCCAGCACCAGCGCGACGGCGGCCTTGTGGTCGGGCACGGGACGCACGACCACGACGTCGTCGCAGCCGGGCCGCTTGTAGACGTGGTTCCCCTCCTCCAGGCCGATGCGCTCGACCAGACCCTTGGCCAGCAGGGTCTCGTGCTCCATCTCCAGGAGCTGGTACTTCAGCGAACTGCTGCCGCAGTTGATGACCAGGACGTTCTTCACCTGTCGCCTCCGGACCTGTCGCCGCCGGCCTGCAGCGCGGTGATCGCCGCCACGTTGACGATGTCCATGACGCTGCAGCCGCGCGAGAGGTCGTTGATGGGCTTGGCCATGCCCTGCATGACGGGGCCCACGGCCTCGGCGCCCGCCAGCCGCTGCACCAGCTTGTAGGCGATGTTGCCGGCGTCGAGGTCGGGGAAGATCAGCACGTTGGCGCGGCCGGCGACCCGGCTGCCCGGCGCCTTGCGCTCGCCGATGGCGGCGACCAGGGCGGCGTCGGCCTGCAGTTCGCCGTCCACGGCCAGAGCGGGCGCGCGCTCGGCGAGGATCTCCCGCGCGCGCACCACCTTGTCGACGCCGGGCCCCGTGCCGCTGCCCTTGGTCGAGTAGCTCAGCAGGGCCAGGCGCGGTTCGAAGCCGCAGAGCGCGCGGGCGGTCGCGGCGCTGGCGATCGCGATGTCGGCCAGCTGGTCGGCGTCGGGGTCGGGATTCACGGCGCAGTCGGCGAACACGATCATCCCGCCCTCGCCCAGCTCCCAGGCCGGGTTGACCATCACGAAGCAGCTCGAGACGATCTTGCAGCCGGGCGCGGTGCCGATGGCCTGGAAGCCCGCGCGCAGCACGTCGCCGGTGCTGTTGACCGCGCCGGCGACCATGCCGTCGGCCAGGCCGGCGCCGACCATCAGCGCTCCGCAGAACAGCGGATCGGCGGCCTGCACGCGCGCCTCCTCGAGGGTCAGGCCCTTGTGGCGGCGGCGCTCGAAGAGCCGGGCGGCCAGCGCCTCGCGGTCGGGGTGGTCGGCGGGGTCGACGACGCGCAGGTCGCCGCCGCGCAGGCCCAGGGCGCCGAGACGGTCCCAGACGGCGCCCGGAGCGCCGAGCAGCACGACCTCGGCGACGCCCTCGTCGCGCAACCGGACCGCCGCCTCCAGGGTGCGGTCATCTGCGCTCTCGGGCAGCACGATGGTCTTGCGCAGGGCGGCGGCGTTGCGGCGGAGCCGGGCGGTGAAATCCATGACGGTCTCCTCGGGAGGCGCTGGTTTCCGGGCGTTATACGGCAAATCTCGCTGGCGGTTGAGGGATTGTCAAACCGCTAACATGGGGCGGAATCGCGCGGTGCGGCGTCAGGCCAGCGGCAGGGCCCGCTCGAGGAGCGCGGGGTCGGGGGCGCCGTCCTGGAACTCGGGCAGCCGGTCGATGAGATCCTGCAGGGTGAAGGACTCCCAGAAATCCTGGAGCTTCTGGTCGAGCAGGACCCAGATGGTGCGGGTGGTGCATTCGTCGGCGCGCACGCAGGTCTCGGGGTGGGGGACGCACTCCACCAGCGGGGTGCGGCCCTCGAGCGCGCAGAAGATCTCCCAGAGCGAGATGTCGCGCGGCTCGCGCGTGAGGTAGTAGCCGCCGCGAACGCCCTTGCGGCTGCCGACCATGCCGGACTTGCGCAGCGAGGAGACGAGCAGCTCGAGGTACTTGCGGCTGATTTCCTGGGTGTCGGCGATCGCGCTCAACGGGACGGGATCGTCGCCTTTGGTGACGGCGATCTGGAGCAGGGCGCGCAGGCCGTAGCGGACCTTGGTGGTGATTCTCATGCGCGAAACTCCTGGCTCGAGGAGGAACCCCTCTCGCCGAACAATAGGAGCCGCAGGGCCGGGGGGCAAGTCCCGACGCCCGGGGTCTACTTCACGATCTCCGGCACGCTGCCGACCAGCTGCGGCGGCAGGTGCAGGGGCAGCGTGGTGGCCCGTTTACGCTCGATGTCGTGGAAGACGCGCTCGACCTGGACCGCGGTCAGGCCCAGAGCCGCCGCGGTCTCGTCCACGGGCACGGCGTGGTTCTTGGCCCACAGCAGCAGGTCCATCTCGGCGTAGGGCAGCACGAAGTAGAACTCGTCCTGGCCCTGGGGCAGCGAGTAGGTGTCGGTCGTGGGCACGACCGAGCAGATGTCCTCGGGCAGCTTCAGGTGCCGCGCCAGCGCATAGACCTGGGTCTTGTAGAGGTGGGCGATGGGCTTGATGTCCGCGGCGCCGTCGCCGTTCTTCACGAAGAAGCCCTGGTCGTACTCCAGCCGGTTGGGCGTGCCCAGCACGGCGTAGTTCAGCCGGTCGGCGTGGTAGTAGTCCATGGTCTTGCGGATGCGCTGCTTGAAGTTCGTGGCGGCGACGATCTGCAGGTAGGCCTGCAGCGGCAGCCGCACCTCGTGCATCGCGCCCTGCGGGTCCTGCACCACCAGCCGGTAGACGTTCATGCGGTCGGAGTCCATCAGGCCGGCCGGCAGGACGATCTTCGACTTCCAGCCCTCGCCGTACTGCGGGAAGACGGAGCGGATGGCCTCGTCGCGCCGCTCGTAGCAGCCGATGGCCCGCAGCGTCGGGGCGATGTCCTCGACCGCGTAGTCGATGCCCAGGTGCTGCGCGAGGCTCTCGCCCAGGCTGCGGCTGCGGGCGCTGGAGTCCAGCTCGGGCAGCATCAGGCCGAACACCTTCTTCGGGCCGAGCGCCTTGACCGCCAGGGCGGCGGTCACGCTGCTGTCGATGCCGCCGCTCATCGCCACCACGGCGCCGCGCCGCAGCATCCGCCGCGACACCAGCTCGCGCAGGCGTTCGGAGATCTCGGCGACGGTCCGGTCCAGGTCCAGCTGCAGCACGTTGCGGTCGAACATACGGTCGGACATTCCAGTCATCCCTTTCGCGGGCGGGTGCGTGTCGTCGGAAATGCAGGTTCTCAGGGTAATCGCACATCCTGCGGGTGTCGACCGGATTCTCCCGACGCGCCGTGCGCCTGCATTCGTGCGTTATTGACTTGAGCCGGGCGGGCGCGGGCGCGATAATGTCCCTCCGCCGGCGTCCCCTCGCCGGGTTGCGGCGCCACCGAGGACGGAGATCGAGCATGCGCGTCCCACGATTCACCCACCTGCTGCTGGCGTGCGGCCTGGCCCTGCTGTCGGCCGGCTGCGGCGACGACGAGCCGACCGGCCCGCAGGCGGCCGGACTGGCGGTCCGGATCGAGCCGGCCCACCTCGACGCCGCCTGGCAACTGAGCGGCCCCGACGGCTTCAGCCTCTCGGCCGCCGGCGACACGACGCTCACGGACCTGCCCGCCGGATCCTACACCCTCGCCTGGCAGCAGAGCGCCGGCTGGGAGACTCCGGCCGCGATGGACCGTCAGCTGGATGCGGGCGGCGCGGCGACCTTCCTCGGGATCTTCCGCGCGGAGGCCGGCCCCGCCCTGGTCACGGCCCCGGCCGGCGACTTCACGATGGGCAGCGACCGCAACGAACCGGGCCGCAACGACGACGAATCCATGGTGCAGTATTTCTTCAATACGGGCTTCCGGATCTCGCGCTTCGAGGTGACCGAGGCGTTCTGGGACCGCGTGATGGGCGGCTCGTCCGAATCGCGTCTGCCCAAGGTCGACGTGACCTGGTACGAGGCCCTGCAGTTCTGCAACGCCCTGTCGCTCCTGGAGGGACTGACGCCGTCCTACGTGGGTTCGGGCACGAGCTGGACCTGGAACCCGCTGGCCGACGGCTACCGCCTGCCGCTGGAGGCGGAGTGGGAGTACGCCTGCCGCGCCGGCAGCGAGACCGAGCTGGCCAACGGCAGCCTGACCAGCCTCGATTGCGAGCCCCTGGACCCGACGCTCGACGCGATCGGCTGGTCCTGCCAGAACTCCGGCTTCCCCGTCCACCGCGCCCACGAGGTGGGCCAGAAGCTGCCGAACGCCTGGGGCCTCCACGACATGCACGGCAACGTCTGGGAGTGGTGCTGGGACAGCTACTACGAGACCGACTCCGAGGGCTTCCCGACGGGCGAGTCGCTCGGGCAGGTCAACCGCGGCGGCGCCTTCGACAACTTCGCCCGCTTCTGCCGCTCGGCCAACCGGCACTACACGGAGCCGGGGCGGGCCGAGGCTCACCGCGGCTTCCGCATCGTCCGATCTGGTGAATAGCTGAGGACTCCCTTCTGGTGGGGGACGCGCGCCGGGCACATCCTGTGCCCGGCGCGCTCGACTTTCGGGCCCCTGCGCCCTCCTGGCGCAGGGGACTCTCCAGACGCCCCCACCAAGAAGGGAGCCCTCAACTATTCACCACATCTGGATATGGTATGGGATCATGTGGTATTATTATCCATCATATGGAGTGGGGGTTGGACGGTTGGGGGGGACATGAGTCGGCGCTACGGCCACACTATCTGATTGTCTTGCATTTGGTTGTTGATTTCGGGGCTTGCTGGGGCCGCCGAGGGGCCGCCGGGGGCGCCGGGGAGGCCGGGGCGCGTGCGGTTGGAGCAGCCGTTTCCGCGGACGGCGGATCCGGCGGCGTTCGTGCCGTTCGAGGTGGACGGGCGGACTCATGTGACGCTCGACGTGCTGGATGCGGACGGCAATCCGGTCGTGCGGCTGGCCGAAGGGGTCTATGCCGGGGGACGGCATGCGGTGCGCTGGCGGGGGTGCGACGGGTCCGGACAACGGGTCGCGCCGGGGGTTTATACGGTGCGGATGAACGCGGGGGGGAGGATCCGGACGCGGGTGTTGCCGGTGCTGGGGTGATGACTTCCCGACGATCGATTGACGCTGACCGCTATTGAATCATAGTATTCATTTGAGGGGTTCCAGGGGACGAGACCAGCCATCGTCAGCACCATCAGCCGGCGAGGTCACGATCATGATGACCATCACGACACGTACATCCCATCTCACCGTTACTGTGGTCCTTTTCGCGTTGATCGCCTCGGGCTGCGGGCAGTCCGACACCAAGCAGGCCGGCAACCCGCCGGCCGCCGCGAGCCGCACCGCCGCTGTGCCCGCGCCGAAGATCTCCGGCAGCGGCGAGTTCAACAACGCGGCCGCGCTGCTGCTGGACGGGATCACGCCCGCCGACCAGACCGCCTTCGACGCCGAGCAGTGCGTGCACTGGGTCGACCCGGCGGTCGGCTTCGTGATCGACCTCGGCGAGGTGCGCCGCGTCACGGGCGTCACGCTGCAGGTCGACAACAACGACGACTACGTGCTCGAGACCAGCCGCGACGGCGCCGCCTACGCCGCCTACGCGACGATCCCGGCCGCCGCCGGCGCCAACGAGTGGGGGATGGAGACCCACAGCACGCTCGCGGCCGCACCGGCCGAGGCCCGTTACCTGCGTTTGCGGGGCAGCGAGGGCGACGGCGCCTACGGCGTCTCCGAGGTGCGGGTCGCCAGCGAGAGCCTCGCTCCGGGCGCGACGGCTTCCGTAGCCGCGCCGTCCTCCGCGTCCGGGTCCGGATCCGCTGATGCGGCTCATGGAAGTGCTGCGACGGCCGCTGCATTGCCCGCCGGAACCGCCGCCGCCGCCAAGCCCTCCGATCTGGTGGGCTTCTCCAAGCAGGACGCGCAGGACGTCACCCTGGAGCAGGCCTTCGACGCCGTCGACGCGAACCACGACGGCAAGCTGACCAAGACGGAGTACGCGGCCATCTGGAAGGACAAGTCCGGGGTCGACGACAATTTCGCCTACTTCGACCACGACCATAGTGGCTTCATCGAGAAGCAGGAGTACTTGAGCTTCCCGGACCGGCTGCGCGCCGGCAAGTAGCCGCGCCCGCCTCCTTCCGCCCGCGGCCGGACCGCCCGGTCGCGGGCGTCGGCGTCCCTGTGGACAGTCCGCCCTTCGCCGCCTATCCTTGTGCCAGGAAAAATGGGAACAACACGAGGGAGGTGGCATGAACGCCACGCACAGACGCGAATTCCTCGCGACCCTCCCGCTCGCCGAGCTGCACCGTCACTTCGACGGCGCCATCCGGCCGGCCACGCTGTGGGAGATGTCCGAGAAGTACTACTCCGCGGTGCCGGGTCTCGATTTCGAGGCCTTCCGGCACTACCTGCAGTGGGACGACGCCCAGGACCGGTCCCTCATCGACTACCTGGACAAGTTCCACGTGCCGCTGCAGTACACCCAGTTCTACGACACCATCAAGCGCGTGGCCTTCGAGATCGCCGAGGACGCCTACGCCGACGGGATCCGGCTGCTGGAGCTGCGCATCAACCCGCTGATCCACCGCCGCGCCGGTCTGTCGAACCGCCAGGTGCTGAACGCCACGCGCAAGGGCCTGATGCGCTTCGCCGACGCGCACCCCGACTTCCGCTGCGGCATCGTGGTGATCGCCATGCGCAGCCACGGCGGCAACATGGCGAAGATCCTGCTGCGCGAGATCGTCGGCGAGAAGGAGCAGTACCACTCCCGCGTCGGGGTGGTCGGCTTCGACATCGCCGGGCCGGAGTCGCCCTTCCCGCCCGTGCTGTTCCGCGAGGCCTACGAGCTGGCCGCGCGCATGAGCCTGCACCGGACCGTGCACGCGGGAGAGAGCGAGGGTCCCGAGCGCATCTGGGAGGCGCTGGACAACCTGGGGCCGCAGCGCATCGGCCACGGCACCTCGGCCGGGCGCGATCAGGAGCTGATGCGCCGCCTGGCGCGCGACGGCGTCTACCTGGAGGTCTGCCTCACCTCCAACGTGCAGACCGGCGCCGTCGCCGACCTGCGCGACCACCCGCTGCCGCGCTTCCTGGACGCGGGCGTGAAGGTCGCGCTCTGCACCGACAACCCCACCGTCTCGAGCACGACCCTGACGCGCGAATACGAGCTGGCGATGGACCTGTTCGGCCTGTCCGAGGACGACGTGCGCGCCCTGGCGAAGATGTCCTGCCACGGCACGTTCCTGGGTGAAGGCTGCCACTGCTACGGGGAGGAAGGAACCAGATGAGCCGCAAGAAGAAGATCGCGATCCTCACCGGCGGCGGCGACGTGCCCGGCCTCAACGCCTGCATCAAGCAGGTCGTCTGGCGCGCGCTGCAGGAGGGCTGGGAGGTGCTCGGGCTGCGCCGCGGCTGGGAGTCCCTGTCCGGCTACAAGCCGGGCGAGCCCGAGTGGAACGCCCGCTGGCTGCAGCCGCTGACCTGGAACACCGTGCGCACCATCGACCGCACCGGCGGCACCTTCCTGCACTCCTCGCGCACCAACCCGGCGAAGGTGCGCGAGAAGGACATGTTCGAGCACGTCAGGAAGGCGGGCATGACCTACCCCGCCGACATCACCGAGCACGTGCTCTCCGCGCTGCAGGACATGCAGGTCGACGCCCTGATCCCCATCGGCGGCGACGATACCCTGAGCTACGCCGCGCGCCTGCACGAGACGGGCTTCCCGATCATGGCCGTGCCCAAGACCATGGACAACGACGTCTACGGCACCGACTACTGCATCGGCTTCGGCACGGCGGTCACGCGCTCGGTCGACGCGATCACGCAGCTGCGCACGCCCATCGGCAGCCACGAGCGCATCGGCATCGTCGAGCTGTTCGGCCGCAACAGCGGCGAGACGGCCCTGATCGTCAGCTACCTGGCCGGGGTCGACCGCTCCATCATCTCCGAGGTGCCGTTCGACATGGAGTCCCTGGCGGAAAAGCTGATGGCGGACAAGCGCCAGAACCCCAGCAACTACGCGATCATGACCATCAGCGAGGGGGCGCAGGAGATCGACGGCGCGATCCACCAGCAGGGCGAGACCGACGCCTACGGCCACCAGAAGCTCGGCGGCATCGGCAAGCACACCGCCGACATGGTCAAGAAGCTCACCGGCGTCGACATCATGTACCAGTCCCTGGGCTACCTGATGCGCTGCGGCGCCCCGGACGCCATGGACCGCATGGTGGCGATGAACTTCGGCAACCTGGCCATGGACCACCTCATCGCCGGCCGCAGCGGCTACATGACGGCCCTGCAGTTCGGCAAGTACACGGCCGTAGACCTGGCCTCGATCGTGGCGGGGACCAAGCGGGTGGACGTCGCCAAGTACTACGACACCCGCGAGTACCGCGCCCGCATCCACGATGTCGAGGGCCTGCCCATGTTCCTGACCTGATCATCACCCTCGTCAGAGGCGACGAGCCGGGACCCGCGCCCCCGCCGCTTCCTGCGGCGGGGGCGCTCGACACTCCGGCCCTGACGCCCTCCTGGCGTCAGGGCCTGCGTGACGGTCCCGACTCGGCGCCTCTGAGGAGGGCGACGACAGTGAGCAACATGGGGCTGGCCCTGTAAACTCGAAGCGGCTACAGTCCCACCCACGATCGCACCGACACCGTGCGGTTGCGTTGCACACGCGTCACACCTGACCGTGGGCGCCGTCTGGAGCGGTCTGGAGCCAGGAGGGCGGAAGACCGCGGAAGTCGAGCGAGCCGCCGGCAGGAAGCCGGCGGCGAGCGCCCGCCCACGGTCAGGTGTGACGCGTGAGCGACGGAACGGGCGGTTGTCGGTGCGATCTCGTGCGTGGGGACTGGTAGCTGCTTTCGCCGTGCTGACGGCCGGCGCCGTGCTGCTCTGGGGCTACCAGACCGACGACACCTGGATCCACCTGCGCTTCGCCCGCAACCTCGCCGAGCGCGGCGAGTTCGCGTTCAACCCCGGCGAGCCCAGCTACGGCTCGACCGCGCCGCTGTGGATCTTCTCCCTGGTCTTCCTGATGAAGCTGGGCCTCGCGCCGCTGGCCGCGGTGCGGCTGCTGGGGCTGCTGTCGGGGGCGACGCTGCTGCTGGCGGCCGACCGGCTGCTGTCGCGGCTGTCGCTGCCCGCGGCGTGGCGGCCGGCGCTGCTGGTGCTGGTCGCGGCGGACGCGTGGTTCCTGCGCTGGACGATGTCGGGCATGGAGACGCCGCTGGCCGGCGCCCTGCTGCTGGTGCTGCTGGGACCGGCGGTCGCTTCGGGGCCCACGGCCTGGGTGGCCTGGGGCGCGGCCTGGGGGCTGGGCACGCTGGTGCGTCCCGAGCTCGCGGTGCTGGCGCCGACGGCGCTGCCGTGGTTGCTGTGGCTGCAGCGGCGCCGGCACCCCGGCCGCTCCGCCACCGCGTCGCTGGCGCGGGCCGCGGCGGGCTGGCTGCTGGTGGCCGGCCCCTGGTTCGCCTACGCCCGCTTCGCGTTCGGGCGGATCGTCCCGGGCACCGCCGCGGCCAAGAGCTACGCTCCGAACCTGGACCCCGCCAGCCTCGCCAGCCACCTGGCCCGCTCCCTGGAGCAGATCGGCGTGGTGCAGGGGGCGCTGTGGCTGGGGCTGCTGTTCGTCGGGCTGCGCTTCCTGGCCGCGCGGCGGCGCGGCGAGGCGGGCGGGGAGGGGCCCACCTTCGGTCCCCGCGCGCTGGCGCTGGCGGGGATCGCCCTGACCTGGACCGTGGTGCTGGTGGGCGGCTACGCCGTGAAGCAGGTCTGGACCATCTCGCGCTACCTGTCGCCGCTGCACGCGCCGCTGCTGCTGGCCGGCGCCGCGCTCGCCGCGGCCATGGTCCGCCGGATGCCCGCGCACGCCGGCGCAGCCCGGCGCGTCCTGGCGGCGACCGCGGCGCTGGCGCTGCTGGGCAACGGCGCCCTGCTCGTGGTCAAGGTGCGCCCCTACGCGACGACCTTCACCCGCGGCATCGCGGAGTGCTTCACCGGCACGGGGCTGTGGCTGCGGGACAACACGCCGCCCAACGCGGTGGTCGCGGCGCTGGACATCGGGGCGGTGGGCTACGCCAGCGAGCGGCGCATCATGGACCTGGCGGGGCTGGTCAGCCCCGGGGTGCGCTCGCTCGGCCGGGACATGGGGTTCGAGGCGATGGTCGCCAGCGGCCGCTGGCTGGAGCTGGAAGTGCCGGACTACCTCTTCGACCGCACGCCGGGGCCGCCGCGCTGGGCGGGCCGCACGGTCGACGGCGTCGAATTCGTGCTGCTGGAGACCTGCGGGATCGCGTCGGTGGGCCTGCGCGAAGCCGACCCCTGGACCTACGCCCTGTACCGCCTCGTCGACCGCCGGGACTAGTCCCCGACCTGCTGCAGGGGCGACGTCCGCCGCGACACCGCGTCGAGCACCGACTTCGGGCTGTACTCCCGCTTCGTCAGCCGCCGGATCACGAACACCGTGACGTCGTCCTCCCAGGACGAGTTGCCGCCGAAGACGCGCACCGACTCGATCAGCGCCGCCACGATCTCCGCCGCGCCGCGGTGGCGGTGGGCCTGCACGGTGGCGATGATGCGGCCGACCCCGAACTCCTCGACGTCGGGCGGGTCGGCGTCGGGGTCGCGGCGCTTGCGCTCGATGAGGCCGTCGGTGAACATCACCAGCACCTCGCCCGGGTGGATGTTGGCGAAGCTGCGGCGGTAGGTGGCGTCGGGCAGGGGGCCCAGGACGGGCCCGTTGCTGGGCAGCTCGAAGACCTCGCCCGCGGTGCTGAACAGCAGGGGCGGGCAGTGCCCGCCGTTGACGAAGGACAGGCTGCCGGTCTCCTCCAGCTCCCCGTAGAACAGCGAGACGAAGCGGCTGACCAGGCCGCTCTGGTGGATGACCCGGTTCAGCTTCTGGACCGTGGTGCTGATCTTGTGCTCCTCGGTCATGCCCATGCGCAGGCCGGTGACCACGTCGCGGGCCTGCAGCGCGGCGGGCAGGCCGTGGCCGCTGGCGTCGGCGATCGACAGGCAGAGGACGCCCGCCTCGACCTCCTGGGCGTCGTAGACGTCGCCGCCGACCTCCTCGGCGGGGATCGAGAGGGCGGCGAGGTCGAAGCCGGGCAGCTCGGGCAGGCGCCGCGGCAGCAGGCTCTGCTGGATCTGCTGGGCCTGCCGCAGCTGGTTCTCGAGGCTGCTCTGGCGCAGCTTCAGGCCGACGGCGGTGCGGATGGTCTCGAGGATGAAGTGCAGGTCGCCGTCGTCGTCGCCGCCGGCGGGATGCCGAAGCTCATGATGTAGGAGGGCGCCTCGCCCACCAGCACGGCGGCGTAGTTGAAGTGGCTGAAGCGGTACTCGATCTCGGGGTCGAAGCCCGGGGAGTCCGGCGAGATCATCACCAGGCGGCGCTGCAGCAGTTCCTTGACCACCGGGTAGTCCCGCGACACGGTCATGCCGGTGATGCTCTCGCCGTACTCCCCGACGCTCTCGATCAGGGTGAACTGGTCGTCCTGCTCGCGGTAGAGGCGGCCGCTCTCGATGCCGTACTGCTCGGCGCAGACGGCGACGATCTGCAGCAGCGTCTCGCGCAGCATGTCCTCGGCCGAGCGCGAGGCGTCGATGCCGCGCAGGACGTCTTCGATGTTCCGGTAGAACTTCTTGTCCACATCGTCTCCAGGTTGGGGGCGCCATCAGGATCACCGCGCGCGGCCGCCGCCGCAACCACGAATTGCGTGAAAAAACGGCGCGGTTGAGACGGCGCCCGTCCTCACCTACATTGGACGGGTCCGGATCCGGCGCACCGCCGGCGCCGGCGCGGTACCCGACCCAGCGGAGGCGAAGGTGGACCAGAGCGCGCGGATCGACGGTTTGCTGCGGGCCAGCGAGGACCTGCGGCGCGAGATCGGCAAGGTGATCATCGGCCAGGGCCGCGTCGTCGACGAGATGCTGGTCGGGCTGTTCGCCGGCGGCCACGTCCTGCTGGAGGGCGTGCCGGGCCTGGCGAAGACGCTGCTGATCCAGACGATCTCGCAGGCGCTCGACCTCGAGTTCTCGCGCATCCAGTTCACGCCCGACCTCATGCCGGGCGACATCACCGGCTCGGAGATCCTCGAGGAGGACAAGCTCGCCGGCCGGCGCGGCTTCCGCTTCGTGCCGGGTCCCGTGTTCGCCAACCTGGTGCTGGCCGACGAGATCAACCGCACGCCGCCCAAGACGCAGGCGGCCCTGCTGCAGGCCATGCAGGAGCACCGCGTCACCGCGGGCGGCCTGACCCACGACCTGCCCGCGCCCTTCTTCGTGCTGGCCACGCAGAACCCCATCGAGCAGGAGGGGACCTACCCGCTGCCCGAGGCGCAGCTCGACCGCTTCCTGCTGAACATCCTGATCGGCTACCCGGAGCGCGACGAGGAGATCGCCATCGTGGAGGCGACGACCGGCGCCGTCCCGGCGACCCCCGCCCGCGTCCTGGACGCCGCCGGCGTGCTGGACGCGCGCGCGGTGGTGCACGCGGCGCCGGCCGCCCGCAACGTGGTGCGCTACGCGGTGGCGCTCGCCCGCGCCACCCGCCCCGACACGCCGGAGGCCGCGGCGGTCGCGCGCGAGTTCCTGGCCTGGGGCGCGGGCCCGCGCGCCGGCCAGGCCCTGCTGCTCGGCGCCAAGGCGCGGGCCCTGCTGGCGGGCCGCCCCACCGCCGCCCTGGAGGACGTGCGCGCGCTGGCGCACCCGGTGCTGCGCCACCGCCTGGTCGCCAACTTCCACGCCGAGGCCGAGGGCGTCGCCAAGGACCGCATCATCGACCGGCTGCTGGACGAGGTCCCCGCGTGACCACGGCGCCGATCTCGCCGGCCGAGTTCGCCGCGCTGGGCCGCCTGGACCTGATCGCGCGCCTGGTCGTCGAGGGCTTCCTGGTCGGACTGCACCGCAGCCCCTTCCACGGCTTCTCCTCGGAGTTCGCCGAGTACCGGGCCTGCTTCCCCGGCGAGCCGGTCACCCACGTCGACTGGCGCGTCTACGCCAAGAGCGACCGCCTCTACCGCAAGGTCTTCAGCGAGGAGACCAACCTGCGGGCCACCCTGCTGGTCGACTGCTCGGCCAGCATGGGCTACGGTTCGGACCCGGCCCGGCCGACGAAGCTGGCCTACGCGCGCCTGCTCGCGGCCAGCCTGGCGCGCCTGCTGCTGCGGCAGAACGACGCCGTGGGGCTGGAGCTGTTCGACAGCCGGCGGCTGGGGTCGGTGCCGGCCCGCGCCGTCCGCCGGCAGCTCTTCGAGATCCTCAAGCACCTCGACGACCTGCCCGCCGGCCGCGCCACCGCGCTGGGCCCGGTCCTGCACGAGGTGGCCGAGCGCCTGCCGCGGCGCGGCCTGGTGGTGCTGATCTCCGACCTGATGGACTCCCCGGCGGAGGTCACCGCGGGGCTGCGCCACTTCCGCCACCGCGGGCACGAGGTGATCGTCATCCAGGTGCTGGACCCGCGCGAGCTGGACCTGGACTTCCGGGGAGAGGCGCGCTTCCGCGACCTGGAACGGCCCGACCGCACCCTGCGCCTGGAACCGGCCCACGCCCGCGCGGCCTACCGCGAGCGCTTCGAGGCCTGGCGCGGCGAGGTGCGCGGGGCGTGCCGCCGCGAGCGCATCGACCTGGTCGAGGCGACGACCGACACCCCGTTCGACCGCGCCCTGCTCGCGTACCTCTCCAAGCGGCGCCGGCTGGCCTGATCGGAGCATGACGACGTGCCGTTGAGCTTCCTGAACCCGGGCCTGCTGTTCGGCGCCGCGGCCGCGGCGGTGCCGCTGCTGCTGCACCTGCTGCAGCGGCGGCGCGTGCGCGAGATCGCCTTCAGCGACCTGCGCTTCCTCGAGGAGGTCAAGGCCCGCCGCTCGCGCGCGCTCGGGGTGCGGCGCTGGCTGCTGCTGCTGCTGCGGATGCTGGCGATCCTGCTGGTCGTCGCCGCGGCGGCCGGGCCGCGGCTGGGCGGCCGGGACGGGGCCGCGCCGGCGCCGGCCGCGCTGCTGGTGGTGCTGGACACCAGCGCGAGCATGCGCACCGAGCAGGACCGCGGCACGCGCTTCGACGCCGCGCTCGCCGCGGCGGCCGACGCCGTGGGCTCCCTGCCGGCCGGGGCCGTGGTCCAGGTCGTGCTCGCGGGGCCGCGGCCGCGCGCCGTGTTCAACGGCTGGACCGGCGCCGGCGCCGGGGCGGCCGCGGCCCTGCGCGCCGTGACGCCCACCGACGGGGCGGGCGACGCGGCGGCCGCGCTGGCCGAGGCCGCCGCGTGGGTCGCCGAGGCGCCGCAGCGGCCGGTGTCGCTGCTGCTGATCTCCGACCTGCAGGCCTGCGCGTGGGACGATGCCGCGCTCGCCGACGCGGCGCGGGCCCTGGCCGCCGCGGGCGGGGCCCGGCTCTCGCTGCTGGCGGTGGGGGAGCCCCGGGTCGCCGGCGGCGTCGCGCTGGTGCGCACGCCGCTGCGGGCGCTGCGCGCCGGCGAGGCCGTGCAGGTCGAGGCCGACGTGCGCGTCGGCCATCCCGGGCAGGTGTGGCGCCTGGAACTGGACGGTCGCCTGGTCGCCGAGGCGGCGAGCGCGGCGTCGCCCGGGGAGAACGACCGCCTCGTCTTCGCCTTCGCGGCGCCGGCGGCCGGGCTGCACCGCGGCCTGGTCGTCACCGCGGCCGACCGCTTCCCCGTGGACGATGCGCGGCCCTTCCTGCTCGAGGTCCGCGACCGCCTCGAGGTGCTGATCGTCCACGGCGCCGACGCCGGGGCGGCCGGGCGCGGCGGCTGGCGCTACTGGGCCAACGCCCTGGCGCCGGGCGGCGCGGCGGGCGGCGCGGACGAACTCCACCACGTGCGCGCACGCGCCGTCGCCGACGTGGCCGACGGCGACCTCGCCGCCGCCGACGCGGTCCTGCTGGTGGACCCCGGCCCGCTCGGGCGTCGGCTGCAGACGGCGGTCCTCGAGCGGCTGGAGCGCGACGGCGGCGTCGCCCTGTTCGCCGGCGATCCGGCCGACGCCGCGGAGCTGGGACGCACGCTGCTGCCGGCGCTGGGCCTGGCCGCGCCCGCGGCCTACCGGGTGCACGGGGCCGCCGGGGCCCAGCGGGCCGTGGTGACCGCCCCGCATCACCCGCTCTTCGACGGCCTGCCGGCCGACGCCCTCGCGACGCTGACGCGCGCGCAGTGGCGGCGCTACCACGCCCTGCCCGATTCCGGCTGCGAGGTGCTGCTGGCGACCAGCGGCGGCGACCCCCTGCTGGCGCTGGCGTCGCGCGAGCGCGGGCGGTTGCTGGTCGCGCCCTTCTCCACGCTGGACGACGCCACCGACCTGGCCCGCAACCCGATGTTCCCGCCCCTGGCCCGGCGCCTGGCGGCCTTCCTGGCCGGCGGCGGCCGCTTGCGGCCGACGAGGCCGGCGCCGCGCCGCGGTCGCGCTGCCCGACGCCGCCGGCGCGGGCGCCGAGGGCGGCGGCGACGCCCTGGCCGGCCCGGCGCTGCTCTACCGGGCCCGGCCCGGCGCGTCCGCCGAGGTCCTGCCTGCCCGCTTCGGCTGGCGCGGGGGCCGCGGTTTCGTGGCGGGGAACCGGCGTCGCGGCAGGGCTTCTACACGTTCGTCGCGGGCGGCGACACCCTGGGGGAGGCCGTCCTGACGATGCCGGCGGCGGAAGGGGAGGCGGCGCTGCTGACCGCCGCCGAGGCCGCGGCGCGCCTGGCGGCGGCGGGCCTGCCGGGGGCCGGGATCCTGGCCGCGGCGCCGGACGGCCGGATCGCCGAGGCGGCGGCGGGCCGCGACCTCGCGCCCTGGCTGCTGGGCCTGGCCGTGCTGGTCCTGCTGGCCGAGACGCGGCTGTCCCGCCGCGCCGCCTGATCGGCGGCCGCGGCGCCCGCGGTCTTGATTCCGGCAGGCGATGGGTTACCCTTGTCCGCGGACGGGCACGGTCCGGATTCGCGGCCCGCCCGGCGCCGCCAACACGAGGTCACCGCCATGTGGGATTACTCCGAGAAGGTCCTCGACCACTTCATGAACCCGCGCAACGTGGGCGCGCTCGACGACGCCGACGGCGTCGGCGAGGTGGGCTCGATGGCCTGCGGCGACGCCCTGCGCCTGTGCTTCAAGCTCGACGCCGACGGCCGCATCGCCGACGCCCGCTTCCAGACCTTCGGCTGCGGCAGCGCCATCGCCTCGTCGTCGATGCTCACCGAGATGCTCAAGGGCCTGACCCTCGAGCAGGCGGCGCGCATCAGCAACGAGGACATCGCCCGCGAACTCGACGGCCTGCCGCGCGAGAAGATGCACTGTTCGGTCATGGGCCGCGAGGCGCTCGAGGCGGCCATGGTCGACTACTACCGCCGCCAGGGCCGCGAGGTGCCCTGCGGCCTGCTGTCGCAGGACGTCGAGATCTGCCACTGCTTCCAGGTCAGCCGCGAGACGATCGTCAAGACCATCCGCCAGTACCGCCTGCGCGAGATCGAGGACGTCACCCACTACACCAAGGCCGGCGGCGGCTGCACGGCCTGCCACCACGACATCCGCCACCTCATCGAGGAGGTCTGGCAGGAACTCGAGGCCGCGCCCGCGGGCCTGGTGCAGGTCGAGCTGCCCGCGGCCGGCGACGAGCGGTCCCGGCAGATCCGCGAGGTGCTCGAGAACGACATCGCCCGCGCCCTGCGCACCGACGGCGGCGACATCGAGCTGGTCGCGATCCGGGGCCGCCGCGTCCACGTGAAGCTGACCGGCGCCTGCGCCAGCTGCCCCTCCTCCGGCGCCACCATCAAGGGCTGGGTCGAGCAGCAGCTGCGCGAGCACGTGAGTCCGGACCTCGAAGTCGTCGAGGAGAAGTCGTGACCTTCGACCTGCAGGAAGGCCTGCCGCCGCGCCCGTCGGACGGGGTCTACCTCGACAACAACGCGACGACCCGCGTCGCGCCGGAAGTCGTCGAGGCCATGCTGCCCTACCTGACCGGCAACTACGGCAACCCCTCGAGCATGCACGCCTTCGGCGCCGAGGCGGGCCGCGCCGTCGACCGCGCGCGCGTCCAGACGGCCGCGCTGCTCGGGGCCGCGCTGCCGGCGGAGGTCGTCTTCACGGCCGGCGGCTCCGAGAGCGACAACCTCGCGATCGTCGGCACCCTGCGCGCCCATCCGGACAAGCGCCACCTCGTGACCACGGCCGTGGAGCATCCGGCGGTGCTCGGCCTCTGCCGCGAGCTGGAGAGCCGCCAGGGCTTCGAGGTCGACTACCTGCCGGTGGACGGGCGGGGCCACCTGGATCCCGACGACCTGCGCCGTGCGCTGCGGCCCGACACCGCCGTGGTCAGCATCATGGCGGCCAACAACGAGACCGGGGTGGTCTTCCCGGTCGAGGAGCTCGGCCGCATCGTCAAGGAGCACGGGGCCGTCTTCCACGTGGACGCCGTGCAGGCGGTCGGCAAGCTGCCGCTGGACATGTCGGCCTCGACGGTCGACCTGCTCTCGCTGTCGGGGCACAAGCTGCACGCCTGCAAGGGCGTCGGCGCCCTGTACGTGCGGCGCGGCACCAAGCTGCGGCCGCTGATCGCCGGCGGCCACCAGGAGCGCGGCCGCCGCGCGGGCACCGAGAACGTGCCGGGGATCGTCGCCCTGGGCCGGGCCTGCGAGCTGGCGGCCGCCGGCCGCGAGGCCGAGCAGGTCGCCGTGCGGCGCCTGCGCGACCGGCTCGAGCGGGCCGTGCTGGCCGCGGTCCCGGACTGCCGCGTCAACGGGGACCCGCAGCAGCGCCTGCCCAACACCACGAACATCAGCTTCGACTACATCGAGGGCGAGGGCATCCTGCTGCTGCTGGACCGCGTCGGCATCGCCGCTTCGAGCGGCTCGGCCTGCACCTCCGGCAGCCTCGAGCCTTCCCACGTCCTGAAGGCCATGGGGGTGCCCTTCATCGCCTCCCACGGCTCGATCCGCTTCTCGCTGAGCCGCTACACGACCGAGGAGGAGATCGACTACACGGCCGCCGCGTTGCCGCGCATCGTGGAGAGGCTGCGGGCGATCACCCCCTTCGGGAAAGGAGCGCAAGACGTTCGGGAGCTGACCGCTTCGCCGTCGCCGCACCATGATGACGCACGACTCGGACAGCACCGCCGGCCTGCTCGACGGCCTGCTCGCCGGCACGGCCCCGGCCGGCCGGCTCGGGGCGCCGGCGGCGGCGCTGGCGGCGGCGCTGGCGGCGTCCCGCGACGAACCCGCGCGCCTGCCGGTCCTCGGCGGGCTGCACGGCTCGTCGGCGTCCCTGCTGCTCGCCGGCTGGTTCCGGCGGGAGCGGCGCACCGCGCTGGTGGTCGCGCCCTCGCGCGACGCGGCCCTGCGGCTGGCCGACGACCTCGAGGCCTGGCTCGGGCCCGGCGACGTCGTCTACCTGCCGCAGCAGGAGGTCCTCGTCTACGACCGCCAGTCGCCGGACGCCGAGCTGGTCGGCGCCCTGATGGCCGGGCTGGCGCGGCTGGGCGCGGGCGCGCCCGCGCTCGCGGTGACCTCGCTCTACGGGCTGCGGCAGCGGGGGCTGTCGCCGTCGCGCCTGGCGGCCGCGACCCTCGGGCTGGCCGTCGGCGGCCGCCAGGACCGCGAGACGTTCTGCGCGCGGCTGGGCGAGCTGGGCTACGCGAACGTCGGCCTGGTCGCCCGCACCGGGGAGTACGCGCGGCGCGGCGCGCTCATCGACCTGTTCCCGCCCGGCGACCACCCGCTGCGCGTGGAGTTCTTCGACGACGAGATCGTCTCGCTGCGCACCTTCGACCCCTCGACCCAGCGCACGCTCGCGAAGATCGAGCGCATCGACGTGCTGCCGGTCAGCCACCTCGTGCTGGACGACGACGGCATCCTGGAGGCGCAGGTGCGCGTCGAGCAGCTCGTCGCGGGCGGCGATCTGGCGGCCGACGACCGGCTCGATCTCGACGCCCGGCTCGAGGAGCGCGTCCACGCCGCCGGCCTCGAGGCCTTCCTGCCGCTGTTCGGCCCGACCGCCCTGCTCACCGACCACCTGCCCCCCGACGCCTGCCTGGTCTGGAGCGACCCCGCGGCGCTGGCCGCGCAGTCGGAGCTGCTGGACGAGGAGATCCCGCGCCTGCGCGAGGCCCGCCTGCGCCACGACCCCTGGCTGCCGGCCACCGGCGAACTGGTGGCCCCGGCCGACGAGCTGGCGGCCCTGGCGCGGCCCCAGGCCGCGCTGTGCGGCAGCTGGATCGCGGACGACCCCGTGCGCTGGCTGGAGCGCGACGCCTTCGAGTCCGAGCGCTTCGACACGCACCGCCCCGGCCTGCGCGGCGGCGACGTAGGCCGCCTCGCCGCGGCGCTCTCGGCCTGGGAGAAGGAGGGGCGCTTCGCGCGCGTGCTCTGCGACAACCAGGGGCAGGCCAGCCGCCTCGCCGAGCTGCTGCTGGAGCAGGAAGGGGCCCTGCCCGCGGCGATGCCGGTCGTCGGGCGGCTCGCCGAAGGCTTCCTGTGGCCGGCGGTCGGCCTCGCCCTGGTGACCGACCACGAATTCTTCGACCGCTACCAGCGCCCCGCCCGCACCCGCTTCCGCGGCGGCGCGGTGGTCAAGGACTCCGGGAACCTGCAGGCGGGCGAGTACGTGGTGCACGTCGAGTACGGCATCGGCCTGTACCGCGGCCTGCGGCGCATCACGGTCCAGGACGCCGAGCGCGAGTGCCTGCTGCTGGAGTACGCGGCCGGCGACAAGGTCTACGTCCCGGTCGAGAAGATCGGCCTGGTCGAGCGCTTCAGCAGCGACCGCGCCGCGGCGCCGGAGCTGAGCCGCCTGGGCACCGCGTCCTGGGCCCGCGTGACCAGGAAGGCGCGCAAGGCGATCCAGGCCATGGCGGCCGAGCTGCTGAACCTCTACGCGGCGCGCCAGAGCCTGCCCGGCTTCGCCTTCCCGCCCGACGGCGACCTGCTGCGCTCGCTCGAGGAGTCCTTCCTGCACGAGGAGACCCCCGACCAGCTCACCTCCATCGCCGACGTCAAGCACGACATGGAGCGCGCGCAGCCGATGGACCGGCTGGTCTGCGGTGACGTCGGCTACGGCAAGACCGAGGTCGCCATGCGCGCCGCCTTCAAGGCGGTCGAGGCGGGGCGCCAGGCCGCCGTGCTCTGCCCCACGACGCTGCTGGCCCACCAGCACGGCGAGACCTTCGCCGAGCGCTACCGCGACTTCCCGGCCCGCGTGGCGGTGCTGAGCCGCTTCCAGTCGCCCCGCGAGCAGCGCGAGGTGGTGCGCCGCGCGCGCGAGGGCGAGCTGGACGTGCTGATCGGCACGCACCGGCTGCTGTCCCGCGACGTCCGCTTCCAGCGGCTCGGCCTCTTGGTCATCGACGAGGAGCACCGCTTCGGCGTGCGCCACAAGGAGCGGCTGAAGCAGCTGCGCAAGGAGGTGGACGTGCTGACCCTCAGCGCCACGCCCATCCCGCGCACGCTCTACCTCTCGCTGATGGGCGCGCGCGACATGTCGCTGATCACCACCCCGCCGCGCGACCGCCTGCCGATCCACACCGAGATCTGCGCCTACAGCGAGGAGGTGCTGCAGGAGGCGATCCTGCGCGAGCTGCACCGCGGCGGCCAGGTCTTCTTCGTGCACAACCGGGTCGAGACGATCCAGGCCACGGCCGCGAAGGTCCGCGAGCTGCTGCCCAGCGTCCGGGTCTGCGTCGCCCACGGCCAGATGGACGAGGAGGCGCTGGAGCGGGTGATGGCCGCCTTCCTGGCCCAGGAGTTCGACGTGCTGGTCACCACGACGATCATCGAGTCGGGGCTGGACATGCCGCGGGTCAACACGATCGTCATCGACCGCGCCGACCGCTTCGGCCTGGCCCAGCTCTACCAGATCCGCGGCCGGGTCGGCCGCTCCAGCCAGCGCGCCTTCGCCTACCTGATGACGCCGCCGGGGGAGGCCCTCTCGCAGGACGCGCGGCGCCGGCTGTCGGCGCTGCAGGAGTTCCAGGCCCTGGGCTCCGGCTACCACATCGCGATGCGCGACCTCGAGATCCGCGGCGCCGGCAACATCCTGGGCCAGGAGCAGCACGGGCACCTCGAGGCCATCGGCTTCGACCTCTACTGCCGCCTGCTGGACGAGGCCGTCTCCGAGCTGCGCGGCGGCGGCCGCGCCGCGGCCCTCGAGGTCAAGATCGACCTGAAGCTGCCGGCCTACCTGCCGGACGACTACATCGGCGACCCCGAGCAGAAGATGGACCTCTACCGCCGCCTGGTGCGGATCACGGACGACCGCGGGTTCCGCCTGGTCGCCGACGAGATCCGCGACCGCTACGGCCCGCCGCCCCCGCCGGTCGCCAACCTGTTGCAGATAGGGCGCATCCGGGCCCTGGCGGCCCGCAACGGCGTCGAGGAGATCCGGGTGGGCCGGCGCGAGCTGAGCCTGTTTTTCGCTGGCGGCAGGGAGCCGTCCCCCCTTATACTCCGCGGTTTGATGGGAACCGGCCCCAAGGGGCTGATGTTCAGGGCCGTCGACCAGCTCGAACTGAAAATCCCGGCGACCCGCGACGACGCCCCGGCCGCGGCCTATCACATCCTGGACCTCATCGATCGTTTGCGCGAGGACGCGGGCGGCGATACGGCCGCCGCCGCGCCTTCGAAACCCCTGAGTCGAGTGAAGGAGACGTCATGACCTCGAACGCACGCAGGCTCCTCGCCGCGGCCGCCGCGACGGCGGCGCTCGCGCTGGTCCTGGGAGCCGCCGGCTGCGGCGGCAAGTCCAAGAAACCGGCGGCGGACGCCAGCAAGGAGGACGGGCGCGTCGTCGTCAGCGTCGGCGACCGCAAGGTCACGGCCGGTTACTACGTGTCCCGCCTGAAGAAGATGACCCCGAACGACCTGCCCCGCGACGCGGAGGGCCAGGCCGTCGACACCGGCGCCCCCGCGGGGCGGCGCGCCTTCCTGGACGTCATCGTCAACAAGGAACTGATGGTGCTCAAGGCCAGGGAGCTCGGCTACGACGAGCAGGAGGACGTCAAGAAGCTGATCGAGGCGGTCACCTACTACCAGTCGACCCAGGTGATGAAGACGGACCTCATCCAGAAGCCCGACGAGGTCGTGACCGACGAGGAGATCAAGGCGTACCACGACCGCCGCACGCAGGTCCGCCACTTCGAGTTCATCATCTGCAACTTCGAGGCCGACGCCGCCAAGGCCCGCCAGGCCGTCCTGGACGGCGGCCTCTGGGAGACCGTCGCCGAGGAGTACAACGACGGCTCCCGCGGCCCCACCGACGACTACCGGATGCAGCTGCAGTACGGCACGGCCGACGACATGTTCGAGCGCCCGCTCTTCGAGCTCGGGGTCGGCGAGGTCAGCCGCCCCATCGAGAGCGTGTACGGCTACTGGGTCGTGCGCCTGGACAGCGTGGCGACCGTGCGCGAGCGCCCGCTGGACGACGAGTACCGCGAGCGCATCCGCGCGACGATCGCCCAGAAGCGCGCCAAGCTGCGCGAGGCGACCTTCCTCAAGGAGAGCCGCGAGCGCCACGAGTTCAAGTACGACGACGCCGCGCTGTGGATCGTCTTCAACGGCATGCCCGAGGAGGAGCCCTACCTCGACCCCGCGACCCAGAAGCCCGTCGCGAAGGACCGCCTGCAGCCCCTGAACATGCCCGCCTCGGAGCTGGGCCGCTTCTTCTTCAGCTTCAAGGCGGACAAGGACGCGGCGCCCCAGGTCTGGACCATCGGCGACTACAAGGCCAAGTACGACGAGATGAGCGTCTTCCAGCGGCCGAAGCGCAACACCCTGCTCGGCGGCGTGAAGAACAAGCTCTTCGGCGACATGGTCGACCAGGGCCTCTGGGCCGCCGAGGCGCGCGAGCGCGGCTACGACAAGGACCCGCGCGTGATCGCCGAGGCGAACGAGCGCAGCGAGCAGCACATGTTGTCGCTGTTCCACGACGAGGTCGTGAAGTACGACGAGCACGTGAGCATGGAGGCGATCCGCGCCCTGTACGACGAGAACCCGCAGGTCTACCGCGTCGCCGAGGAGCGCCGCGGGCGCATCCTGATGTGCGAGGACAAGGGTTCCGCCGAGGCGGCGCGCGCCGAGCTGGCCGGCGGGCAGCCCTGGGGCACCGTCTTCGCGGCCCGCAACCGTTCCGCCGGCGGCACGCCGGAGGGGCAGATCTCGATCAACGAGTTCGCGCAGACCCCCGACCGCGAAAAGCTGTTCGCGCTGACGCGGCCGGGCGAGGTCAGCGCGCCCTTCCAGGCGCACGACCGCTGGTGCGTGGTGATGCTCGACAACGTCACCCCCGGCCGCCAGCGGCCGGTCGACGAGGTGATCAACGAGGTCGGGGCCCGGGTCAAGCGCAAGCGCCAGGACGAGGCCCTGCAGGCCCTGCTGGCGCAGTGGCGCAACGAGTACCCGGTCAAGATCAACGAGCGCGTCCTGGACTCCCTGCCCTCCTGGGAGGAGCTGCAGGTCGCCAAGTAGCGCCGGACGCCCTGGGGTGTCGCGGGCGCCGGGGGGAGGCTCTCCCCGGCGCCCCCCTTTGAAAGGAAGCAGGCATGAAGGCATCGCGGCGGTGGCTGTCGGCGCCCCTGGTATCGGCGGCGTTGGTGGCGTTGATGGTGTCGTCCCCCTGGACCGCCGCCCGGGCCCAGGACGTCGCGGCCCCGGCGGCGGCGTCCCCCGAGCTCGTCGACCGCATCCTGGTCGTCGTGGACGAGGAGGCGATCCTGCAGAGCGATCTCGAGCGCGAGATCTCCCTCTACCACCTCGAGGCCCGCAACATGGGCGCCCCCGACGACAAGGACGAGGCGACGGTGCGCGCCGAGGTCCTCGACCGGCTGATCGAGAGCAAGCTCATCATCGCGGCTGCCCGCCGCGAGGAGATCGAGATCGGCGAGGAGTCGGTGGACCGGGAGGTCCAGGCCAACATCGACCAGCTCGTGCGCTACTACGGCTCGCAGGCGCGCCTCGAGGCGGAGCTGGCGAACAACGCGATGACCCTGGACGACTACCGCCGCCGCTCCGCCTCGCAGCTGCGCGACCAGCACTACATGCGGGCCGTGGTCAACCGCTTCATCCGGCCCGGCATCGAGGTGCGCGAGGAGGAGGTCGAGGCCTACTACGCGGACCACCGCGACGAGGTCCCCGCGGCGCCCGACACCCTCGCCCTCTCGAACATCCTGATCGCGGTGCAGCCCTCGGCGGAGGTCCAGCGGGAACTGCAGGCCAAGCTCGGCGCCGTGATGCAGGAGCTCGGGCGCGGCGACGCCTTCGCCGCGGTCGCCGACCGGCACGACGAGGGCCCCGGCGCCGGCGGCCGCATCGGCCTGGTCCGCCCGGGCGACCTGTTCAGCCGCGCGCTCGAGGACGCCGTGTTCTCGCTGCAGGAGGGTGAGACCGGCCAGCCCGTGGTCACCGAGCGCGGCCTGCACATCGTGCACGTGGACAAGGTCGGGCCGGAGGGGCGCGAGATCAGCCAGATCTTCTTCCCGATCGCGGTGACCGAGGACGACGTCGCCCGCGCACGCGCCGAGGCCGCGGCCGCCCACGCGCGGCTCCTGGCCGGCGAGCCCTTCGCCAAGGTGGCCGTCGAGGTCAGCGTCGACACCGGCTCCGCCGCGCGCGGCGGCGAGCTCGGCACCTTCGCCCTGGACGACCTCTCGCCGACCATCCGCGAGAAGCTGGCCGACGCCGCGGCCGGCACGGTCACGGAGCCCTTCCTGACCCCGGCCGGCTTCTACATCTTCCTGGTGCGCGAGCGGACGGCCGGCGCGCGCGCGAGCTTCGAGGACCTGCGCGAGCAGGTGCGCCAGGCCGTCGAGGCGCAGAAGCTGCAGGCGGCCCTGGCCGTCTACGTCGAGGGGCTGCGGACGCGCTTCGCGGTCGACCGCAAGGACTGAGACCCGGCGCCCGCCGGAGGGAGGCCGTCGCTTGCTGCAGCGTTTCGCCGGCCGCGAGCCCGTCGTCGGGCGTTTCCTGGACCTGGAGCGGTCCGGGACCCTGGGCCAGAGCTACCTCTTCGTCGGCCCCGAGGGCAGCGGCAAGGAGCTGGCCGCCCTGGAGATCGCCCGGCTGATCAACTGCGCCGACCCCGACGCCTGCCGCCGGGCGGCCGCGTGCGAGAGCTGCCGCAAGGCGCTCGGCTTCCAGCACCCCGACATCCAGTGGATCTGCCCCGCGCCCGCGTCCCTCGCCGACGCCGAGGTCGGCGAGCTGCTCGCGGCCAAGGCCGAGGATCCGTTCCACCGGCCGGCCTTCGCCGGCTCCAGCGAGGTGCTGATCGGCGACCCGGACCGCCCGGGGCCGCTGACCATCCGCTCGCTGCTGCAGTTCCTGCGCCTCAAGCCGTTCCAGGGCCGGCACAAGGTGGCGATCGTGACCGACGCCCACCGCCTGCGCGCAGGCGCCGCCAACGCCTTCCTGAAGACCCTCGAGGAACCGCCGCCCGGCGCGCTGATCCTGCTGCTGTCGAGCCTGCGCGGCGCGGTCCTGCCCACGATCCTCTCGCGCTGCCAGCGCGTGGCCTTCGAGCCCTACGGCCGCGAGGAACTGGCCGCCCTGCTGCGCGACCTCTACGATCTGCCGCCGCAGCAGGCGGCGCAGGACGCCCTGGCCGCGGACGGGGACGCCCGCCGCGCGGCCCGTTCCCGCCTGACGCTGTCGCGCGCGCTGCGCGCCTGGGCCCGGGAGATCGTCGCCGGCCTGGACGCCGGCCGCCTCGGCTCGGCCCAGATCGCGGCCGAGATGCTGCACAAGGGCGCGGTGCCGGCGGAGCTGCTGGCCGAGGCCGCGGACGGCGTGACCCGCCCCGGCGTCGCCAAGGAGCTGTCCGAGCGGCGCGACCGGGCGATTCAGCTTTGCGAGCAGTTGCATCTCCATTACAGTGAAATCCTGGGCCGCGTCGCCCGCGGCGACGGCTGGGAGCCGCGCCTGCCCCGCGACGCCGCCCTGATCGCGGACCTGGCGGGCCGCCGCACGCCCGACGGCCTGCTGCGCGACATCGCCGCGGTCGAGCAGGCCCGGCGCGAGATCGACCAGAGCCTCAACCTCGGCCTGGTGATGGCCGTGTTGTTCCAGGAGCTGAGCGCCCATGTCCGGATGGATCGAGCCGCCGCACGGGCCTGAGCCCGATGCTGCGCCGCAGGCGATGCCGTACGACATTCCGGACGCGACTCCGGAAGACGCGTCGGCGTCGCTCGCGGCGGCGCCCGATCCCGACGACCTGGTGATGGTGCAGTTCAAGGGCCACCGCAAGTCCTGCTACCACAACCGGCGCGCGGTCGGCCTCGCCGTCGGCGACTACTGCATGGTGGAGGCGGACCGCGGCCGCGACATGGGGCGCGTCTGCTACGTCGGCCACGGCAAGGAAGTCTGGCGACGCGAGGCGGCGCGCCAGGGCGTGCTGGCCACCTGCGGCCCGGACGACCTGAAGCGCCTGCACGACAACCGCGCCGACGAGTGGCAGTGCTACGACATCTGCCTGGAGAAGATCCAGGAACGGCGCCTCGAGATGGAGCTGGTGACGGTCGAGCGGCAGTTCGACCGCAACAAGATCACCTTCTACTTCACGGCCGAGAAGCGCGTCGACTTCCGGCAGCTGGTCAAGGACCTCGCCGCGGTCTTCCGCACCCGCATCGATCTGCGCCAGATCGGCGTGCGCGACGAGGCGAAGATCAAGGGCGGGCTGGGGATCTGCGGCCGCGAGCTGTGCTGCAGCAGCTTCCTGGGCGAGTTCAGCCCGGTCACCCTGAAGATGGCCAAGGGCCAGCAGCTGCCGCTGAGCCCCAACAAGCTGTCGGGCCTCTGCGGGCGGCTGAGCTGCTGCCTGTCGTACGAGCACGAGGGGTACCTGGAGTCGCTGTCGCGCATGCCGCGCGTCGGGGCCCGCGTGACCACGCCGCGCGGCGAGGGGCGCGTCCGCAAGCTCGACCTGCTGAGCGAGACCGCCACGGTGCAGCTGGACGAGGGTTCCCTGACGCTCGTGCTGGCCGCGGCCGAGATGACCTGGGACGCGCGCCAGGACCTGCCGCGCAGCCGGCCGCGGCGGCCGCGCAAGCCCTGCCACCGCGACGGTCCCACAGAGCACTAGATCCAGGCGCCAGCATCCAGGCACCAGCAACCTGCCCGGGAGCCCGGGCCCGCACCGCCCGACGCCGGAGGCAGCTTGTACACCGACACCCACCTGCACCTGGACCGCCGCGAGTTCGCCGGCGAGATCGACGCGGTCCTGGCCAGGGCGCAGGCCGCGGGCGTCACGCGCCTGATCAACATCGGCTACGACCTGCCCAGCAGCGAGGCCTCGGTGGCGCTGGCCGCCGGCGACGACCGCCTGCGGGCCGCCGTCGGCATCCACCCGCACGACGCGCTGGTGATCGCCGGCGCGGACGGCGAGGTCACGCCCGCCGGCGAACGCGCCCTGGCGCGCCTGGCCGAGCTGGCCGCCGATCCGCGCGTGGTGGCGATCGGCGAGATCGGCCTGGATTTCTACCGCGACCTGTCGCCCCGGCCCGCGCAGCGCGCGGCCCTGCGGGCCCAGCTCGCGCTGGCGGCGCGCCTCGGCCTGCCGGTGGTGCTGCACGTGCGCGACGCCCAGGACGACATCGTCGAGGAGCTCGAGGCGGCGGGCGTGCCGGCGCGGGGCGGCATCCTGCACAGCTTCGCCGGCGGGGCCGGCCACGCCGCCTGGGGCGTGGCGCACGGCTTCCTGCTGGGGATCGGCGGCCCGGTGACGTACCGCAACAGCGGCCTGCCGGAGATCCTGGCCGGCGTCGCGCCGGAGCACCTGGTCCTGGAGACCGACGCGCCCTGGCTGCCGCCGGTGCCGCACCGCGGCGGCCGCAACGAGCCCGCCTTCCTGCCGCTGACGGCGGCCCGCGTCGCGGAGGTCTATGGCATCGCGGCGCCGGAACTGGCGCGCATCACCGGTGCGAACGTCGACCGCCTCTGCGGCGCGCGGGGGTGGAAGTGAGCGAACCCCTCGACCGCAGCCAGCTCGAACTGCTGCGCGCCCACGGCGTGCGCCCGGTCAAGCGCCGGGGCCAGAATTTCCTGCTGGATGGCAACCTGGCGCGGGCCATCGCGGCCGACTGCCTGGAACTCGGCCGCGACATCCTGGAACTCGGGGCCGGGGGAGGGGCTTTGACCTTCCCGCTGCTGGAAGCCGGCGCCAACGTGACCGCCGTGGAGGTCGACCGGCACCTGTGCGACCTTTTGCGCGCCGAGACGGCCGGACGGGAACGATTCCGGCTGGTGGAGGCTGATATCGCGCGTCTGGACTGGTCCGCGACCCTGGATCTGGCCGGTCCCCGGCCGGTGGTGGCCGGGAACCTGCCCTACGTCCTGACCAGCGAGGTGCTCTTCGCGCTCATCGACCACCGCCGGCGCGTGGCCGGGGCGGTGTTCATGATCCAGCGCGAGGTGGCCGCGCGTCTGGCCGCCGGGCCGGGCAGCAAGGAGTACGGCGTGCTCGCGGTGGTGCTCGGCTCGCAGTTCGCGGTGGAGGTGCGGCGGCAGGTGCCGGCGGCGGTGTTCTGGCCCCGGCCGGACGTGGTGTCGGCCGTGGTCGTCCTGCGCCCGCTGCCCGAGATCTGGGAGGACGGGGAACTGGCGCGCTTCAAGTCACTGGTCAAGGGACTCTTCCAGCAGCGGCGCAAGCGGACCGCCACGGTCCTGCGCTCGCTGTACGGCGCCGACGAGGCGACGGCAGCCGGCTGGTGCCGCGCCGCGGGCGTGGACCCCGATGCGCGGCCCGAGCAGGCGGCGCGCGGGACCCTGCGCGCGCTGGCCCGGCTCATCCCCGGGGAGGACGGACGTTGAGGTGCAGACCGGGACAGGGGATCGCCGCCGCGCTGGCGCTGTGCTGGCTGCTGGCCGCCGCGGGCGGCGCGGCGCAGGAGGCGTCCGAGGACACGACCGGGACGGCCGCGGCCGACAGCGCCGCCGCCGCCGGGGGCCCGGCCCTGAGCGAGCTGCAGCGCCTGCTGGCCGAAGCCCGGGCCGCGGCGGCGGACACCACCCTGACGGGCGGCACGCCCTACCTGCTGCGCTGGCAGCGGAGCACCAAGGCCTCGGTGCGGGCCCAGATGCAGAAGGTCGACTGGCAGGGCGGCCTGACCAACAACTTCGCGCTGCGCGACATGAGCACCGTCGGCCTCAGCCTGGAGACCGCACACGAGGACTACCGGTCCCAGGAGAAGGTCGTCGACCGCCGCAACGGCACGCTCACCTACGCCACCGATCCCCAGCGCAGCCTGCTGGGCAGTCTCGCACTGGCCCAGAACTGGAGCCGCGACGAGGTCACCAACACCACGGGCCTGACCAACGCCAACGAGCGGGACGTGCGCACGGCCAACGCCATGGTCCAGCGCCGCGATCTGGGCCTGCTGGGCGCGCGGCACGACGTGAACGTCCGCGGCACCTTCACCGAGCAGCAGGCCGAGCAGCTCGGCATGCGTAACGACATCTCCGAAGGCCAGCTCGACGGCGCGGTGCGCACGAAGCTCGCGGCCGGCGACTGGCTGTTCGTCAACACCGGCGTGTACGGCGCGACCCAGAGCGGCGAGCGCTCCCTGGGCCTTGCAGACCAACCCCTCGAGCACCAGCGGCGACACCCTGCGGGCCGGCGCCTACTACGACCGCGGCTTCTGGCGCGGCGGGTTCACGATGACGAGCTCGAACTTCGACAAGCGCTACCTCGACTACCGCCGCAACGCCAACGGCATCGTCGACACCATCGGCGCCGACGAGAAGATCGTGCAGGAGCTGGAGAGCGACGACGCGGTGACCCTCTCCTGGGACAACGCCCTGCGCCTGTGGGGCGTGAATTTCGGCGCCAGGATGTCCAGGGACATGTCGAAGAACGGATTTCGGGCCAGCGGCGTCGGCACCCGCGAGCGCCACCAGGACCGCGCCGCCTTCGACCTGGGCTTCCGGCCGACCCGCCTGGACTCCGTCCAGTTCCAGTACACCTACCTGTGGAAGTGGGACGACCAGCGCTTCAAGGGCGCCACCAGCTCGCGCGGCCGCCAGATCTCGGAGTCCCGCGACTTCAAGTTCAACTGGATCCACGACCTGTTCCGGCGCACCGACCTGCGCCTGTCCTTCGCGACCGGCCTGTCGCAGGAGATCGCCGAGCGCATGTTCAACCAGAACGACCGCGACCGGCTCGAGACCTCGCTGAACCTCAAGACCGACACGACCTTCGACAACGGCTTCAAGGTGAGCCTGGCCTTCGACGCCCGGCGCATCGAGGACATCTCGATCCGCCGCGAACGGTCGGCCAACAACAGCATCAAGGACAGCTACGAGGTCTCTCCCGGTTATTCCTGGCCGGTGGCGCCCTGGCTGGACGTGGCCCAGAGCTTCCGCGTCTGGATCCAGTACTCCGACTACGTCTATTCCGGCTACGAGGGCATCGACAAGCTGGACGACTACAACAAGCGCGGCAACCTCAACACCCGGGTGTCGATCAAGGTGAGCAGCCGTCTGCGCGTGACCCTGCGCCACGACTTCGACGTCAAGTCCAACGCCAAGAAGTCGCGCTCCGACGCCGCCGGCCGCTCGTTCTACAGCCGCGAGCAGACCCAGGACAACTCCAAGGTCGACGTCAGCCTGACCTACAAGCCGACCCCCTGGCTGACCCTGGACGGCACCACCTACCAGGCGCGCGACTTCAAGCAGACCTTCGGCGCCCGCGAGACCGAGACCGAGCGTTTCAGCGGGCAGGTGAGCGTGGGCGGGCAGATCGAGCTGGCGAACAAGGACCGTTCGCGCACCCTGAAGGCCACCGTGCACCGGTTCTTCGCGCACGGTCCGAGCGTCCAGGCCTACAACAGCGAGTACTGGGACGCCGACATCCAGTTGAACTGGAGATTTTGATGCCCCTCTATCGCAAAGGCTCGTTTCTTGCTATAATGATCCTGTCCCTGGGACTGGTCCCCGCGCTGGGTTGCCTCTTCGAGCCCCGGGACGCGGAGCCCCCCACGGGCGGCTCGATCACGTACCTGGACCAGTCCTCGCCGGAGAACGTGCTGGCGAACCTGGAAACGGCGTTCCAGAACCGGGACGCCGCCGGTTACGAGCGGCAGATCGCCTCGGACTTCGTCTACGAGCCCGACGGCGACACCCAAGCGTCGTACCCCGACGTGGACTGGACGACCTGGAACCGGGACACCGAAATCGCGTTCATCCAGAACTTCTTCAACAACGTGGACGGGATCGCGGCGGACCTGAACGCGGTCGAGGTCCAGGTCGGCCTGGGACGGATCGACGGCGGAATCTGCGAGATCTATGCAGTTGAGGTGACCGAGAGCGGTGGGGAAGTGCCCTACCGGGCGAGCGTCACCCTGGACTTCCGGATCGACGGCACCTTCTGGGTGCTGGCGCGCTGGTTCGACGAGCAGGGGGAGCAGGACCCCGAGACCCAGAACTCGCTGCCCACGCTGGGCCAGCGACGGGGAGCCTTCGCCGCATCTGGAGGTGGCCGAGCGAGCCGTTGATATGCTATCATCTGGACTATCCCTACATCGACGAGCCGATCCGCTGGACGCGGCCGGCGGGGAGACGACTCAGCGGAGCGCGCTGAGATCCGGAGGTGACCATCATGCGAAGCCACAACCGACTGCTTTCCAGCCTGGCGGCCGCGGCGGCCCTGGTCGTCCTGGCCAGCGGCTGCATCTTTTCCCCGGAGGACGATCCCGATCCCGTCACGCCGCCACCCGACGTACCCGTTCCCGGACACCTACGAGAAGCTCATGACGAACTTCAAGAACGCGTACGACAGCATGAACATCGACGAGTACCGCAACGTCCTGCACACCGGCTACATCTTCGTCTTCGCCGACGGCAGCCCGGCGGCCCCGACCACCGGCATCTACACGCGCGAAGAGGACCTGCAGTCCACCACCCGCATGTTCAACGGCGAGCAGGGGCAGGACCTCGAGGGCGTCGTGAAGCCGGGCGTGCGCGACATCGAGTTCCCAGCTGCTGCGCCTGACCGACTGGGAGGAGGTGCCGGAGACGGACCTTTATTTCCCGGGCGCCTACCGCGCGCTGTACGACGTGCGGGTCGTCTTCGACCTGAACACCGAATCGACCAACACCATCACGATCGATTCGCAGCAGCTGTTCTACCTGAAGTCCATCGCCGAGGAGCAGGACGACGGGCAGCACCAGGACGCACTTCTACCTGATCGGGCAGCAGGACCCGAGCCCGAAGCTGGAGAGCCACCGAGCCGCGTGACGCAGACGAGATCGAGGCGCGCGGGCGCCCCTTTTTATCGGGATCTCGATTCCGGCTGGCGCGCGCGATCTTGATATGCTAGGATCGATTCCATCTCAGACCGGATCGTTCCCCGCGCTCCGCACCTTCAGCTTTGGCGGAGGTTCCTTCCCATGCGCCGCTCCAAGACCAGTCCGTTCTCCTGCCGCCGCCGATCGCCTGCTCGCGCTGACCGGCGGCTGCTTCAGCTCGAACGATCCCGAGAACCCGGATCCACTACCGGGCCCGTACCCGCCCCTGGGACACCGTCGAGCAGCTCATGGCCGAACTTCAAGATGGCCTACGAAAAGATGGATATCGACGAGTACCGCGACGCGCTGCACGAGGACTTCCTCTTCGTCTTCGCCGACGGCAGCTCGGCGGCGCCGCCGTCCGGCGTCTCACGCGTGAGCAGGACCTGCAGTCCACCACCCGCATGTTCAGGGGCGAACAGGGGCAGGACCTGGATGGCATCGTGAAGCCGGGCGTGCGCGACATCGAGTTCACGCAACTGGAGCGCCTGAACGAGTGGGAGGACGTGGACGGGGACGAACTCTACTTCCCGGGCGCCATGCGAGCGCTGTACGATGTGCGGATCGTCTTCATCCTGGACACCGAATCGCTCAACACGATCACGATCGACTGCCAGCAGCTCTTCTACGTGGAGCCCGTCACCGAGCCGGTCGACGGCGGCGGCACCCGGGAGCGCTACTACCTGGTCGGCCAGCAGGATCTCTGAGCCGCCGCCGCCGTTTCGGTGGACAATTGCGGTCCCGTGCGTATCGTGGCCGCATGGATGCGACCTTGACGATGCCCCCCGCGCGCCGGCGGCCGACCCCGGCCCGCCGGCTGCTGTGCGCGCTGCTGTCGGCGGCCGCGCTCGGCCTGGCCAGCTGCGGCCCCTCCGACCGGGACCGCGAGCCGGCGCCGGCCGCCTCGCGGGCCCGCGACGTCCCGCCGCGGCCCGCGCCCGCCGCCCCGTCGCCGCCGTCGCTGACCGACCTGCTCGGCCCCCTGGACCAGCCGACGATCGCGATCGTCGTGGACGACTGGGGGCACCGCCGCGACGCCACCACCCGCGGTTTCGCCGAGCTGGACTTCCCGCTGACCTTCTCCATCCTGCCGGGGCTGCGCTTCTCCCGCCAGGACGCCCTGCAGGCGACGCCGCTCGCCCTGCCTGCCGGGGACGACGGTGGGGTGCCCTCCGGCCCGCCCCCGCGTCGCCGCCGCGAGATCATGCTGCACCTGCCGATGGAGCCCGAGGGGTATCCCGACCACGATCCGGGACCGGACCCGCTGCGGCTCGGCATGGGTCGGGGGGAGGTCGCCGCGATCCTGGACGCGGCGCTGGCGGGGGTGCCGGGCGCCCGCGGCCTCAACAACCACATGGGCAGCGCCGCCACCGCCGACGCGGCGCTGATGTCGGCCCTGGCCGACGAGCTGGCCGCGCGGGACCTGTTCTTCCTGGACAGCCTGACCACGCCGCATTCGGTCGCGGCGCGACGGATGCGCGACGCCGGCGTGCCGACGCTCGTCAACCGCATCTTCCTGGACCAGAGCGTGACCAGCCGCGAGCAGGTGCGCGAGCTGCTCGCCCGGCTCGTGAAGTCGGCGCGGGCGCGGGGTGCGGCGGTGGGCATCTGCCACCCCTACCCTGAGACGCTGGCGATCCTGAGCGAAGAGCTGCCGCGGCTGCGCGAGCAGGGGCTGCGGATGGTCACCGCGTCGGAGCTGCTGGCGCTGGAGGCGGAGCGCCGCGCCGCGCACGGGGCGCTGCCGTGACGCGCGCCGGGGTCGTCTACCACGCGCCGCTGACCGGGGCCGCGGACGCCGCGACCGTCAGCGGCCGGGCGGCGCAGCTGGTCGAGGCGGTCCTGGGCGACCTGGAGCTGCCGCGCGACCTGCCCCTGGCCTACCACCTGCAGGACCACAACCGGCGGCGCGCCGAGGAGCAGTTCCTGGGCTGGACGGTGCCGGTGCTGGACCGCCTGCGCGAGCGCGGCCACGCGCTGACCACGCTGGCGCCCGCGGCGTCCCCGAGCCGGGATGCCGTCGGGGTGCCGCTGCAGGACGCGGCCGTGCCCTTCGCCTCCCTGGCCCGCGACGCGCACGCGGCCCCCGGCCTGCTCATCGGCCTGCGCCTGGAGAGCCACCCGCGATCCGGGCTGGCCGGGGCGGTGCGGGCCACGGCGCTGGCCTGCGCCTCGGCCGACGGCAAGCTCGCCCTGCAGTCGGGGGTCCAGCCGCGGATCGAGCGCTCCGTCTGCGGCGGCTGCGGCATGTGCGTGACGCTCTGCGGCAACGACGGCGTGCGCCACAACGGCCACGTGGCGGTGATCCGCCCCGAGACCTGCCTCGCCTGCGGCGACTGCCTGGCCGAGTGCCACACCGGCGCCCTGAAGTTCCCCGAGGGCGGGAGCGGCATCCTGCAGGCGCGGCTGGGCGCCTACGCGGCCGCGGTCGTGCGCGGCAAGCCGCGCCGGGGCGTCTGGCTGGCCTTCCTGCTGGGCGAGCCCCAGCGCCGGGCCGTCAACCTGGCCCGGGCCGCCGCCCTGCCCGACCTCGGCGTGCTGGCCGCGGCCGACCCCGTCGCCCTGGACCTCGCCGCGGCGTCCCTGCTGGAGGGCGCGCTCGGCCGGGACTGGCCCGCTGTCTGCCACCCCGGCCTCGCTGCGGGGGCGGACCCGCTGGCCGCGGTCCGCGAGGCGGCCAGGTTGGGGGCGGGCGGTCCGGAAGCCGGCGGCGCCGCCGTCCCCCGCCTCGTCACGGTGGGGTGACCCGGGGCCGCCCGGATCCCCCAGCCGGGATTGCGGTTGACCCGTCCCCGGCCGCTGTCTATAATGAGCGGCGCTGTTCCGGCGGCTTCCAGCGGGTGCGGCCGCTCGGAACGTCCCCTTTCCGAGCACGTTACGGCGTGTTTTTTTTGCGCGCACGGAGGCGGCCACGCGACGCCGCCGTGCCGCAACCGTTCGGCCCGAGAACTTAAAGAGGCGCTCATGAACCGATCCCAGACCGTGCAGTCGCTGCTGATCGCCGTGCTGGTGCTGCTCTCCCTGTGGGGGCTCTACCCGACGTGGCGGGCCTCGCAGGTGGACGACCAGATGCTGGCCCGCGCAGCCTCGGACCCCGCCCTCCAGGCCAAGATCGACGGCTGGAAGGCGAAGGCGATCCGCAAGGGGCTCGACCTCCAGGGTGGGATGTACCTGGTGCTGGAGGTCAACACCGAGGGCATGTCCGGCGCCCAGGCCAGCGACGCCCTGAACCGCGTCGTGGAGATCCTGCGCAACCGCGTCGACCAGTTCGGCGTCAGCGAGCCCGACATCAAGCCGATGGGCGACAACCGCATCATCGTGCAGCTGCCCGGCCTGCAGGACGCCGCGCGCGCCAAGAGCCTGATCGGCTCGACCGCCCGACTCGAGTTCCGCCTGGTGCGCCCCTGGGAGGACGCCGCGTTCGTCGCCACCAAGCTGGACGAGGCCCTGAAGGTCGCGGCCGGCCCGGCCGCGACGGCCGAACCCGCGGCCGCCGCGGACGCCGCCGCGACGCAGGCCGCCCCCAGCGCCGACGAGGCGCTGGACGACCTGCCCGCCCTGCCGAGCGCGCAGGACGCGTCCGACTCGGCGGACGGGGAGCGCCCCTTCACGAGCCGCGTCATCGTGGACGAGCAGCTGGCCCAGTACGGCGGCAGCTACATGTTCGTGCCTTCGGAGTCCGTGGACGAGGTGCGCCGCCTGCTGTCCGGTCCCGCGGCGCGCGTGATCCCGCGCGACATGGAGCTGCAGTTCGGCATGGACGAGCGCTCGCCCTTCGGCCAGCCGGGCGTGTTCCTGTTCCTGCTGGACCGCACGCCGTCGCTGACCGGCGACCGCCTGACCACCGCCACGAGCAAGCCCGACCCCGAGAAGCCGGGCATGTTCCAGGTCAACTTCTCGCTCGACCGCCGCGGCTCGCGCATCTTCGGCGAGACCACCGGCGCCAACGAGGGCCGCTTCCTGGCCATCAGCCTCGACGGCAAGGTGAAGTCGGCGCCCCAGATCATCACCAAGATCACCGACTCCGGCTCGATCACCGGCAGCTTCACCAGCGCCCAGGCCAGCGACCTCGCGCTGATGCTGCGCGCCGGCGCCCTGCCCGTGGACGTGCGCATCGAGGAGGAGCGGACCGTCGGTCCGAGCCTCGGGCGCGACTCCATCGCCCAGGGCCTCAAGGCCGGCTGGATCGGCGCGGTCATCGTCGTGGTGTTCATGGTCGTCTACTACCAGGCCGTGGGCCTGGTCGCCGTGCTGGCCCTGGTCGTCAACATGCTGATCATGATGGCGACGCTGGCCCAGTTCGGCCTGGTGCTGACCCTGCCCGGCATCGCGGGCATCTTCCTGACCGTCGGCATGGCCGTGGACGCCAACGTGCTGATCAACGAGCGCATCCGCGAGGAGCTGCGGCGCAACAAGACGGCCCGCGCCGCGGTCGACGCCGGCTACCAGAACGCGACGCGCACCATCGTCGACTCCAACGTGACGACGCTGATCGTGGGCGTCGTGCTGCTCTGGTTCGGCACCGGCCCGATCAAGGGCTTCGCCGTGACCCTGAGCATCGGCATCCTGACGAGCATGTTCACCGCGCTGGTGCTGACGCGGGTCATCCTGGAAGCGTACACGCGCAACCGCGCGAACGCGACGTTGCGAATCTGAACGGACGCCGCGCGGCGCGAGCGGGGGCCCGCGGGCCCCGGGAGAGGATTCCGGCATGCAGTTCTTCAAGCAGACGAACGTCCGGTTCAGCGCGATCTTCCGGTACGCGTTGATCGTATCCGGGCTGCTGATCGTGGCGGGCGTGGTCTCGCTGGTCGCCCACGGCGGCCCGCGCCTGAGCATCGACTTCACCGGCGGCACCGTGCTGCAGGTGAAGATGGCGCCGGCGCCGGACATCGGGCGCGTCCGGTCGCTGCTCGAGAGCGGCGGCTACCCCGGCGTCCAGGTCCAGGACTTCGGGGCCGCCGACGAGTTCCTGATCACCTTCACCGGGACCGCCAAGTCGGGCGCGGGGCTCGACACCGCCGGCGCGATGAAGGCCGTCCTGGAGCAGGGGCTGCCCGGCACCGCGGTCGAGATGCGCCGCGAGGAGTCGGTGGGGCCGAAGATCGGCGGCGAACTGAAGACGGCCGCCTTCAACTCGATGGTCGCGGCCCTGGGCCTGATCATCATCTACGTCTCGGTCCGCTTCATCTTCAAGTACGGCATCGCCGCCGTCATCGCCCTGGCCCACGACGTGACGATCACCCTGGGCGTGTTCTCGATGCTGAACAAGGAAGTCTCGCTCAGCATCATCGCGGCGTTCCTGACGATCATCGGCTACTCGATCAACGACACCATCGTGGTCTTCGACCGCATCCGCGAGAACATGAAGCTGCGCAAGCGCGGCGAGTCGTACGCGGCGGTGGTCGACCGCTCGATCAACGAGACGCTGAGCCGCACCGTCATCACCTCGCTGACGACGGTCATGGTCTCGGCCATGCTCTACTTCTTCGGCGGCCCGGTGATCCACGACTTCACCTTCGCGCTGACCTTCGGCATCGTCATCGGCACCTACTCGTCCATCTTCGTCGCGGCGCCGATCCTGGTCTGGTGGCACGAGCGGCGCGTCGCGGACCCGCGGCGGCGCGAGGCCATGTGACCGACCCGTCAGCTGCCTCTCGAGGGCGCCCCGCGGGGCGCCCTTTTTCTTGGCCCCCGCCCGGCGCCGGAACGCGCGGGGCGGAACCGGCGTTTCCGGCGGGCCGCCCGTGAGGTAAGATCGACGTCAACCTGTCGCCGGGGGAGCCACCTTGCCGCGCCGCGCCCGCACCTGGACCGCCGTCGCCCTGCTGCTGCTGCTGGGCCAGGGCGTCGTGCTCGCCGTGGCCGGCGCCGCGGCGCCGGGGCCGCGCGTCTGCGGCGTGCTGGCCATGGCGGCCGCCATCGCGGCCGGGCTCGCCCTGCGGGCCGGCGCGCCGCGCCGGCGGGCGCTGCGGCTGGGCGCGGCGGCCTCCCTGCTGCTGGGCGGCCTGTGGCTCGCCTCGCCGCCCGACGCGGGGCGCGACGACCGTTGGGAACGCGAACGTCAGACGGGTCTCGACGCCGAACTGCGCCGCGTCCAGGCCGTCGTGCCGCGCCTGGCCGCGATGGCCGACAGCCTGGTCGCGGCGGAAGCGCGGGGGCTCCGCGAGGGGGCCGATCCCGACCTCGCGGCCCTGCGCCGCAGCTGGGGGGACCGCGCCCGGCGGCGACCGGTTCCCCCTGGCGCTAGCGGTCTGGCGCGACGGGGAACGGCTGATTGGAAGGCGGAAACTGGAACCCTTCCCCGGGCGGCGGCGCCCGGGAGGTGCGCGAGGGGGCGCGCCGGCTGGTACTGGCGCGGCACCACCGGGAGGTCGGCGGCGACCTCCCGGAGTGGCAGCGGTCGGCTGCCGCGCCGACGGCCCGGCCTGGCGCGCCCGGCGTCGCCCGGCTTGTCTGGTCGAGGCGGTCGCGCCGGCGCAGGGCGGCTGGCAGGGCAACGCCCGCCGCGGCTTGTGGCGCGTGGCGGACATCGCCCTGGACAGCGCGCCCGGCGACATGGGCCTGACCTTCCTGCGTGCCACTACGCGATGGCGCGGGTCGCCGACCGGTCCGGCCGGCTCCGGCAAAGCGCGACTGCCGCGATCCTGGCGCTGTGGTCGGCGAGCGTGGGGTCGGTTGGGAGCCCGGCTGGCAATGCGGGAGCCGTCGCCGGGCTCGTCCTCGGCCGGACGCTGTGGCTGCTGGCGGGGCTGGCGGCCTGGCTGCGCCAGGCGTTCCCCGCCGTGGCGGCGATCGCGGTCCTGGCGCCCCGGGCAGCCTGCTGGACCCCACCTACTTCGCGACGCGCTGGGGGGGCGGGCTGTCCGCCATGACCCTGACGCCCTTCTTACCTGCGCGCTGCTGGCGCTCGTTCCGCGGCCGCGGCGCGGGCTGGCGGGCACCCGGGTCGCGGGTGATTGCGGTCGCGTCCCGCCGCGTCGGGGCGGCGCTGTTGTCGGGCGGGTTCGCCGGCGATGCTCTGCTGCTCGCGGAACCGCCATCCACCTGGCCGAGGGCGCCAACGCCCGGCTCGTCGGGCCGAAGGTCCAGCTCGGGCACCTGTCGTTCTGGATCCTGCACCTGGCCCTGCTGATGCCGTCCCTGGGCCTGGCCGCCTGGCTGGCCGGCGCGGTGGACGGGCTGCGCGGCCGCCGCGGCGCGGGGCCGGCCTACCTGGCCGGCGCGGTGCTGGGCGCCGTGGTCCTGGCCGCGACCGGCGCCGGCGGGAACGGCGGCGCTTCGGTCGCGGCCCGGATCGTGGGCGCTGGCCGCCGCCGTCCGGCGGCGCTGGTCTGGTGGGGCGGCTTCGCTGGTCCGGCGGCCGACAACCCGGTGCGCCGCCCGGCCTGGCTGTTGCCCGTCCTGGCGGCCGTGGCCTGAACTAGCCCCTCTGGCCCGCGGTACGCGGCGGGCGAGGCGGCGGGCCGGCCAAGGCCGACGATACGTGCAGCCCCAGCAGGACTGGGTGCGCTTCCTGCTGGAAGACCTGCTGGCCGAGATCTCGGTGTCGGCCGCGGAGCTGCGCGACGTGCCCGACGCCCACGCACCCGATGCCGCCGCGCTGTGGCGCCACTGGTCGGCCTACACCCTGTGGCGCGAGGCGCGCATCGACGAGCTGCGGCTGCCCTGCCTGCTGGAGTTGCTGGACGACGAGGGCGCGCCGGTCAGCCGCTTCGCCTCGGGGTTCTTCCGCGATCAGGGCTACGAGATCGGCAGCCGGTCGGCGTGGGAGAGCGGGCGTCCGCTGAACTCGG
>JADJIV010000020.1:0-82019 GCA_016706845.1 bacterium | reverse complement strand
TCCAGCACGCCGAGCTGCCAACCCGAAGCGGAGTCGTCGTAGCGGGAGGCGGCGACGCGCAGGGCGCGCCCGTCGTCGAGGAAGGGCCAGGGCAGGTCGTCGTCCCAGGGCGCCGCGGCCGGGGCGGCCGACGCGGCCGCCGCGCAGGCGATGGCGATCAGCGCGCAGCGTGCGAACGGGGCGGTCACGGCCCCACGCCGTCCTGCTCGATCAGGCGGACCGTGCCCGCGTTCGTGAAGCGGACCATCACGACCCGGCGGTTGCCGGGGAGCACTTCCTTCCCCACCACGAGGCCGAAGTCGTCCCAGGCCAGGTGGTGGATGACGTCCCCCTCGGCATAGGTCTGCCAGGGGCGGTACGGCACCGCCTTCTCGAGGTCCAGGTCGGCGACCAGGTCGCAGCGTCTCGCCGCGGCGGGGGCTCCGTCGCGCGGCCGGGTCGCGGCGGTGCGTCGGCTCGTCGTCGTCGTCGTCGTCGAACGCGTCGGGGATCCGGGCACCGTCCGCCGGGACCGCTCGTCCGGCCGCCGGCGCGCGCCGCCGCGCAGGCGAGGCTCGAGCTCACCTTCGGCAGGAAGCCCTTGCAGTTCGGGCACTGCAGCCACACGACGCCGTCGTCGTCCCCGTCGGCGGTGGGGACGACGACCATGTCGTACTCCGTCTTGCAGACGGAACAGTATTGCAGGATGGTCATGATTCGCACCGGATCCCGTCGGCCCGACCGGGGAGCCAGGCAGAGGTCACGGGAGGATCTTGCAGCAGATCTCGGCCTCGTCCTTCTGGGAATAGCGCATGCCGCACACCAGGCACTTGTAGTCGCCGTCGATGCGGCCCTCGGCCTCGGCCTTGGCCAGCAGCCGCTCGAACTTCACGAAGGACTTGTCGCGGACGAGCACACCAGCTTCTTCCCTACGTCGCTGCACGGCATCCTCCTTGATCCCGGCGGTCTGTCGGCCACGGACCGTCGGCCCACAGCGCATCATCGCAACTCGCGGGGCATCCTATAACAACGCGACGCCGGAGTCAACCACCGAGGGCGGGAAGAGTTCCGCGGCGGGGCGCCGGGTCAGCCGGCGGCGTCGGCGGCGAACAGCTCGTCGCGGCCGTCGTCGGCCGCCACGAGCGCGGGCAGGCGGAAGAGGTCGGCGAGGGTCACCGCGCCGACGGCGCCGGCGTCGGCGACGGCGTGCGCGAGCACGCCCGCGGTCGCCAGGGCGTCCTCGCCGGCGCGGTGGGGATGGCGGTGGGTGACGGAGAAGGAGCCGGCCAGGTCCTGCAACCGCCAGCCGTCGTGGCTGGGCCACAGCAGCTGTGCGAGCTGCAGCGTGCAGAGTCCCGGCATCTCGGGCAGGTCGTGGCCCAGGCGCTCCAGCTCCCAGCGCAGGAAGTTCAGGTCGAAACGCACGTCGTGGGCGACGAAGGCGTGGGCGCCGCGCAGCAGGTCCGCCACCACCGGCGCCACCTCCTCGAAGGGAGGCGCCTCGTGCAGCTGGTTGGGCTCGATGCCCGTGAGCTTGCGGATGCGCGGCGAGACGCGGCGCGTGTTGTGGACCAGGCTGCTGAACTGCTGGACCACCTGGCCGGACTCCCAGACCGCGAGGCCGACTTCGATGATGCAGTCCACGCCGATCAGGCTGCCGGTCGTCTCCAGGTCGACCGCCACCAGCCGCGCGCCGTCCAGGGGGATGTCGAGGAAGGGGGCGCCCAGGGCGATCCAGCGGCCGTCGTGCGAGCGCGCGACGTCCGGCAGGCTCTCCAGCAGCTTGCGCACCACCAGCACCGCCTCCGGCGTCTCGTGGCGCTCGGGGCCGAAGAGATGGCGTGCGAGCTCCTGCGCCTGACAGGGGGCGTTGCGCCGCAACAGATGGAGGCGGGCTTGTTCCTGGAGTTCGGTCAGTTCACGCGACAGCATGATTCATCATAACACATCGCACGATTGGATTCAACTCCCGTGCAGCGCGGGCGCCGCATCGCGGCCGTAGCCGATGAGCTCCATGGTCTCGACCTTCTGGGTCGGCGGCGGCGGGCTGCGCCGGCCGGCCGGGATCACCGTGGCGCTCGTCTCGGAGCGCTCCGCCGCGAAGGCGAGGCCCAGGAACGGCACGCCGGGATGCACCGCGGCGCTGATCTCCCGCCGGTGGACCTGGACCATCTCGCCGCGGGGCAGCGTGATGCGGGCGGTGTCGGCGGCCACCAGCGTGAACTGGCTGCAGAGCAGGTCGCGCGCCTTCGACGACCCGGGTGGTCTCGCCCTGGGAGGTCACGACGTCGGGCTGGAAATCCGCGTCCAGCAGCGAGGCCGTCAGCGGATCCTCGCGCCACTGCGCGGGGTCCAGTTCGCGGCCGCGGCCGCCGCTCCACTGCACCACGCGGCTGACGAGGCCGGCCAGATCGCCCTCGCGCCGGGAGACGTCGTGCGACAGGACCAGGCGCAGCCCCTCTCCCGGGATCGGCACGAGGCCGCGCCGCGTCGTCTCCAGGGGCAGGATCTCCAGCAGCCAGCCCGCGGGCCCGTCGGCCACGCACTGCACGCGGACCAGCTCCGTCGTGCGGCGGCCGGCCTCCAGCGTGGTGGCGCTGTAGTCGACGCGGTCCCCGACGGCCAGCGACAGCGGCGCCTCGGCGCGCTGCCACAGCGTGAACACATCGAGAGCCGCCGCCCCGCCCGGCGCCAGGAGCGCCAGCAGGACGGCGGCGACGATCGCCGCGGCGCGCCGCGGGTCAGTGTTTGATCTTCTCCCAGTACGTCTCATAGTCGAAATTCGGGCTGTTCTGCTGGTCGTGACAGGTGACGCAGGAACTGCGCGCGCGGGCCGCCCACTTCCCGTCGCGGCTGTGCTCGGTGCCGTAGCCGTGGCAGGCCTCGCACTGGACGTTGCCCAGCAGGTTGCCGGGCGGACGGTCGTCGTAGCCGCCGATGTACACGTAACCGGTGGTGTGGCAGACCAGGCATTCGGGGCTGTCGGCCTGGCCCTTGCGGGCCAGCGTACCCATGGCGGCGGCGTGGGGCGTGGTGCGCAGCAGATCCCAGGTCGCCTGGTGGCACTTGCGGCACTCCCGCTCGGTCAGGAACTTCTCGTCGGCCGAGCCCTGGACGGGCTGGTAGGGGCCGCGCACGGCCAGGCGCGCCAGCTCGAGCTTCTGCTTCACGGCCTCGACCCGCTCCAGCATCACCGGGTCGTCGGCGACTTCCTTGCCGAGATCCCCGATCGTCACGTCGACGGCCTCGAGCCGGCCGGTCGCGCCGAAGAAGCACTCGGCCCGGCCCACGTAGCGGCCCTCGAAGGACGAGGCGAGGAACGCGGTCTGGTCCACGACGCGCTCGGTCCGGTAGGGCTGCTGCGTGTGGCCCACGACGCAGATGTCGATGCCGGGGACGTCCTTCAAGAGGGCCTCCGACTTCGTGTCCCCGAGGTGCGCCAGCAGGACGATCGTGCCGGCGCCGGCCGCGCGCATCCGCGGCAGCAGGTCGCGCAGGACCGTCGCCGGCTCGTCGATGACGAAGCTCTCCTCCTGCGCGGACATGGTCATGATGGAATGCGCCGGATCCATCACCGAACAGATGCCGAACATCACGCCGCCCCGCTCGACCAGCAGGTACTCGGGCAGGATCAGTTGGCCGTCGGCGCCGCGGACGTTGGCGCTGGTGAAGGGCAGCTCGTAGGTCTGGATCATCTCGCGCAGGAACGCCAGGCCGTAGTTCAGGTCGTACTCGCCCAGGCCGATGGCGTCGTAGCCGAACTCCCGGGTCAGCTCGCAGAGGAGACGCGTCTGCTCGCGCTCCATGCGGGAGCGCACGCCGAACAGGTCGCCGGCGTCGAGCATCAGCACGGGCTTGCCGAGGTTCCAGGTCTCGTCGATGAAGGTGGCCCGCCGGGCCACGCCGCCGCGCGGATTGCCGTGTCAGCCACAGGGTTCGAACTTCCCGTGGACGTCGCCGATGTAGACGATGTTCACGGGCAGCCAGCCGGCGTCCGCCTGCTGGCTCAGGGCGGCGGGAACGGACGTCATCAGCAGCAGGGTGACGAGTGCCGTCGTCACCGCGCGCAGTTCCGCTCTGGGTAGGTTGCGCATCGGGGCTCGTTTCGTGCCGTGGTACGGAAAGCCGCGGCGGCCCGGCGCCGCCGTACGGCCGGTTCGGGGGGGAACACCCGGCCGCGCGGCCGGTTCCCGAGTTCCTGCAACATCATACCAGGACCGCCGGGGACAGGCAAGCGCCCGCTCCACCGGCCCGCGGCGGGGCCGCCGGACCCGCTCAGAAGATGCCCCCGGTCATCTGGCCGTAACCCCCGACCAGGTCGGACTTGCCCCGGGTCACCTTGACGTCCGGGAATGGCCTTCAGCGAGATGATGAAGCCGAACTGGGAATCCACGTCGTTCACGGTGCGCGAGAAGCGCATCTCCCAGCAGTGGAGGTCCCGGACCAGGTTCCAGGACTGGCTGGTGAGGGTGCCGTCCTCGAAGTCGTAGGTGCCGCGCCAGGCCAGGTCCCAGTTGCGGGTCACGGTCAGGTTCGCGCTCAGGCCGAGCCGGGCGGTGGTGTCGTCGGCCAGGTGGTTGCGGCTGTAGGACAGGCTGCTGTTCACGCGCCAGGGCAGGAAGCGCCCGCCCTCGGTCAGGTCGCGCCCCTGCTCGCCCTGCTGCCCGCCGCCGAGCTGGTCGAAGCCGGGAAGTCTCCTCGTCGGGCGGCGCGCCGTCGCCGGCCCCGCCGTCCTCGTCCACGAGCTCGACCGCGGCGGTGTCCGCGGCGGCGTCCGCCATGGCGCCGAGCCGGTCGATGGCGCGGCTCTTCTCGGCGTCCACCTCGGCGACCCGGCCGCCGGTGTCGACGCGGCCGGAGAAGCCGAACCCGTAGGAGAAGCGCGTGCCCGTGACGCGGCGCGTCGCGGGATCGAAGCTCTGGTTCACCGTGATCTTGAGCGCGGCGGCCTGGCCGGGCTTCACGGTCAGCGTGCTGTTCACGACGCTCCAGCGCCGGCCGGGCGAGGCGCCGGGCGTGTAGCCGCTGCTCAGGCCCCAGTCCAGGACGCCGTCGAGCTTGCGGTCCGCGGCGACCGAATCCCCGGCGGCGGCGCCGCGGAGCTTGACGTCGAAGCGGTTGCCCAGGGACAGGGAGTACGACTCGCTGCGGCCCTGGCGCCCGGAGATCGCCGGCGTGAGCTGGTGGCTGATCCCCAGGCGCAGCGTGTGGCGGACGGCGCTCAGGCCGCCGAACGGGGGCCGCATCACGCCGTACAGCGTCGTGTTCAGACTGCTGTTGATCGACAGGCTGGAGGAGGTCTCCTCGCTGCGGCGGCGCACCTCCTGCGCCACGTAGTTCGAGTCGACGGGATCGAGCGTGAAGAGCGTGCCTGCGGTCGTGTCGCGGGTCCAGCCGTGCGAGGCGCTCAGACCCGTGCTGGCGGTGAAGAAGAGCAGCCGCTGCTGCTTGAAGTCCAGCGATGCGCTGCCGCGGGCGGTGTGGACCGCCTGGTCGGTGGCCTCGTAGGTCCGCGTCTGGGTGTTGAAGTTCCAGGAGTTGCGGAAGAAGGTGCTGCGCAGCACGTCGCCCAGGAAGCTGCCCCGGCGGCCGGGCCGCAGCTGGGGCAGCAGCGAGGTGCTCTTGAAGTTCAGGGCCAGCTTCGGGAAGGCCTGCGAGGCGACCAGGTTGTTGGTGGCGGGGTCGCCGTCCTCCCGGTTGACGTACTCGTCGCGCTTGAAGTTCAGCGAGGCGCTCACCAGCGACCAGTTGCGGCTGATGCGGGCGGTGGAGGTCTGCTGCCCGCTGATCTGGTCCACCGCGCCCACGTCGTTCAGCAGGTCCTCGCGGCTGATCGTGCGGCTGGACATGTTCAGGCTCGTCTGGAACTGGTAGGCGTCCAGCAGCGCGTCCTGCCGGTGGTTCCACTGGAGCTGCCACTCGCGGGTCCGCGGCCCCTCCCCCAGGCTCAGCCGCCGCGAGTAGCTGGCGTCGCCCTGGAAGGAGTAGCGCTTGAGGTAGCGGTTGCTCAGCTGCCAGGTGAACTCGCGGCGCTCGTTGTAGTCGCCGCGGAACGTGAGGTCGGTGTAGTCGCTCGCCGCCCAGTAGTAGCCCCAGTCGCGGATGTAGCGGCCGGTGCGCTGCGACCAGCCGAAGTTGAAGCTCGGGAACAGGATCCCCGAGCGGCGGCCCGATTCCAGCGACTTGAAGTAGAAGGGCAGCGCGAAGAGCGGCACGTGGCCGATCTTCAGCACGATCGGCTTGGCGACCATCTTGTCGCCGGGGCGGACCCGCATCTTGTCGGCCCAGAAGTGGAAGTGCGGCTCGGCCAGGTCGCAGGAGGTCATCCGCCCGGAGCGGATCTTCAGCGTGCCGTCGTCGAAGCGCTTGATCTCGTCGCCGACGTAGAAGAACCCGTCCATCGCCGTGGCGCCCGACAGCACGGCGCCGCTGCGGTGCTCGAAGTCGTAACCCATGTCGTCGCCGGCCATCTTCTGGCCGCTGTCGATGAGCAGCGGGTTCTCCGCGGCGTAGAGCACGCGGTCCACCAGGTCCAGGCGGATGCGGCCGGCCTTCAGGTCCATCGAACCGTAGACCATGCGGCTGTCGCCGGCGATGGCGATGCGCTTGCGCCCGAGCTCGAACAGGGCCGTGCGGCCGGAGTAGTCGACCTTCTCGCTGGCCGCCTCGAAATCCAGCGCCCGCCGCCCGTCGGCCAGCGTGTCGGCGGCGGCGGTGGCCAGGGCGCGCGCGACCAGCGCCGCCCCCCCCGCGCTGTCGCCCAGGGCGGCCGCGAGCGCGGTCATCCCGTCGCGGCCGGCGGCCGTCGCGAGGGCCGCGGCCAGCAGGGAGTCGGCCGCCGCGCCGTCGCGCAGGCTGTCCGGCAGCGCCGCGAGCAGGGAGTCGAGGCCGCCCGGGGCCAGGCTGTCCAGGACGGCGGCCGTGCGTCCGGCCAGGTCGTCCAGATCGCCGAGCCGCACGAAGGCGTAGCGGCCGCTCATGTCGCCGCGCACGTCGACCCGCTCGACCTTGCGGTCCCGGAAGGCGATCAGGATCGTGTCGCCCGCGACGTCGTTGCTGGCGATCTCCTCGCGGTCCCCGTCCGGCACGTAGATGCTGCGCGCCTTGCCGACGACGACCGAGACGCGGGGCTCGCCGTCCGTGAAGTGGATGGTGATGCCGTCGCCGGTCAGCTCGTTGCTCGCCGGCAGGCCGCGGTACTGCTCGGCCAGGGCGGCGGGCTCGCGGTCCTCCACGCGCGCCGTCCCGTCGAGCCGGACCCGCGCCAACTCGCCGTCCTCGTAGAAGAACTCGATGCCGTCGGCGGTCATGGTGCTGCCGCCGCCGTCCAGCACGCGCGGCGAGCCGCGCAGCAGGACGTGCTCGCGGCCCGCGGACGTACGCCGTGTCGGCGTAGGCGCGGGTCCGCCCCTGCCGGATCCGCACGCTGTCCACCATCACCACGCGGTCCTCGGCCCGCAGGAAGGTCATCACGCGGGCGTCGGCGTCCAGGGGGTCGCCTCCCTGCTCGCGCGTGGTCAGGTGCGGGGCGCGATCGACCACGACCACGCTGTCGGCGCGGTCGAAGACGGCGCGGCCGCCGGTCACGAGGCTCTGCTTGCCGGGATCGACGATCCGCACGTCGCCGGTCGCCTCGCCGCGCCCGCCCTCGTCGCGCCGCACGATGGTGTCGCCGAAGACGACGTAGGCGGGGTCGACCAGGCGCGCGCCGCCGATCAGGCGCAGCAGGGCGCCGTCGTCGCGCAGCTCGCCGCGGGCCGAACTGCCGGTGACGTCGCCGTCGACCAGCCGCACGTTGCCCCGGAAGTCGGCGGCGCGCAGGACGCCGTCGTAGGCGGCCTCGTCGCAGGTCAGCACGGCCCGGCCGCGCGTCAGGCGCACGCGGCCGAAGAAGTCGTAACGCTGTTCCTCGTCGTAGAAGAGGGCGGAGTCGCTGGCCACGGTCAGGGAGTCGCGCTCGATCAGCACGTCGCCGGTCAGGTGCGTGACGGTGCGGCCGCCCTCGATCAGGCGCACCAGGCGGACGGCGCGGGTGCGGGTCGTCGACGGCGGCGGCGCTTCGGCCGGCGCGATGGCGGCCGCCAGCAGGCTGAGCAGCGCGGCCGCCAGCAGGAAGGGTCGGCGGCCGGCGCGGGTCACGGCTTCTCCAGCGCCTCTTCGGCGAGTCGGGCCGCGCCGAAGGCGGCCGCGGCCGAGCCCAGCTCCGCCGTCACGATCGGCGTGGCGCGGGCCGCCTCGCACAGCACGACCGCGGCGGCGGTCTCCCGGCAGGGCGCCAGCAGCAGGTCGCCGGCCGCGGCCAGGCCGCCGCCGACGATGACGAGGTCCGGGTCCAGCACGTTCAGCAGGTTGCCCACGGCCTGGCCCAGCCGTTCGCCCGCCTCGCGGAACAGCGCCGCGGCGCCGGGATCGCGGGGCGCCAGGTCGGCGAGGTCGCGCGTGGTCAGCTCCCCGCCCCGCTCCGCCACCAGCGCACGCAGGCCGGGCGGGCAGTCCGGCGCGGCGGCGCGGCGGCGCGCGGCGGCGAGCAGGCCGCGGGAGCCGGCGTAGGCTTCGAGGCAGCCCCGGTTGCCGCAGCCGCAGAGGGGTCCCGCCGGATCGAGGATCGTGTGGCCGACCTCGCCGGCGCCGAAGCGGTGGCCCAGGAGCAGCCGGCCCTCGATCATCACCGCGCCGCCGACGCCGGTGCCCAGGGCGAGCATGACCAGGTCGCGGCCGCCCGCCCTCCCGTCGTCCCGCCCGGCGCCGAAGCGGGCCTCGCCGGCCAGCGCGGCGTTGACGTCGTTGGTCAGCGCGATCACGGCGCCGGGGAAGGCCGCCCGCAGCGAGCCCGCGAGGTCGGCGCCTTCCCAGCCGGGCAGATTGGGCGCCCGGCCCAGCCGCCCGGCCTCCACGTCCACGATGCCCGCGCAGGCCAGCCCCGCGGCGCCCACCCTGCCGCCGGGCGGCAGCAGCTCCGCGATCCGCGCGGCGAGCCTGTCGAGCGTGATCGCGGGCGACGCGGGATCGCTGGCCACCTCGCCCGTCCAGCGCCCGGGCTCGCCGCCGTCGCCCAGGGCGTACTTGACGTACGTCCCGCCGACGTCGGCGCCGAGGGTCAGCGAACGGTTCATGGACGACCTTCCTTGCGTGCGGCCAGCGCCGCGGCGGCGTCGCGCGGCGAACGGGTCTCGCCGAGGGAGCGGAATCCCAGTTCGTGCAGGGCCTCGGCCACGAGGAAGCAGGAACCGCAGACCAGCACGGAGTCCTCGCGCGCCGCGGTCGCCAGGAGGTCGACCGCCGCCGCCACGCTTCCCGCCACGACGGCGCCATGATGCGCAGAGAGGCCCCAGCGGTCCATCAACGATTTCAGCTGCTCGGGGTTCCGGGACCGGGGCAGCGACACCGGTGCCAGCACGAGGCGGTCCATGCGCCCGAGCAGCCGGCCGGCCTCGTCGCCGGGATCCTTGTCGAGCATCCCCCCGAACAGGACCAGGCGGCGGCCCGCGCAGGGGCGCTCGAGGAAGGCCCCGAGCGACACCGCGATCGCCTCGGCGTTGTGGGCGGTGTCCAGGATCCAATCCGGCCCGCGCAGGACCAGCTGGAAGCGGCCCGGCAGGAAGGCGCGGGACAGCGCGCCGGCGGGATCGGGCGCCGGGCGCACGACGCCGGCGGCGGCCAGCTCCTCCAGGGCGAGCAGCGCCAGGGCGGCGTTGCGCCGCATCGCCGGCGCCGCATAGGGCGGCAGGCCGCGGTACACGGTGCGCCGCGTCGTGAGGTCCCAGCTGTCCGCGGCGACCTCGCTGCGCGTCAGCTCGTCCAGGAAATGGGCCGGGCAGCCCGTGGCCACGGCGGCGGCGAAGGCCTGGGCCTTGAGCTCTTCGGCGACCGAGCAGAAGAACGGCACGCCGGGCTTGAGCAGCCCGAGCTTCTCGGCGGCGATGGCCTCGACCGTCTCGCCCAGGATCGCCTGGTGGTCCAGCGACACGCCGGTCAGCAGGACCGCCGCGGCCGGCAACGCGTTGCTGGCGTCGAGCCGTCCGCCGAGACCGGCCTCGCAGCAGAAGACCTCCACGCCGCGGTCGCGGGCGGCGGCCAGCGACGCCGCCGTCAGGGTCTCGAACCAGCTCGCCTCGTGGCGCGCGACCGCCGGGCGCAGCCCCTCGACGAGGCCGCGGAAATGCCCGCGCTCGACCGGGTTCGCCGTCGATCTCGAGCCGCTCGTACATCGAGAGCAGGTGGGGGCTCGTGTAGCAGGCCGTGCGGTGGCCCGCCTCCCGCAGCAGCTGCGCGAGCAGGCGCGTCGTGCTGCCCTTGCCGTTGGTGCCGGCGACGACCAGCGAGATCATGCCCTGCTCGGGCCGGCCGAGCTCGTCGAGCAGGCCGCGGATGCGGCGCAGCCCGGGACGGATGCCCAGGCGGTTCAGGTCGAACAGCCAGCGGGTCGTCTCGCTGTCGGGGGCGAACGGCGGCGCGAGGTCCGGCCCGATGCCGGGTTCGCCCGGATGGGAGACGCCGTCGCGCGCCGGATCGGGCAGCTGCGGCATGCCGTCAACCGAGACCGGCGCGCGGGACCGAGACGTCGCGGCCGTCGACGAACCAGTGCAGGACCGCGGCCAGGCGGGTCCGGAGCTCCTTGCGGGGCACGATCATGTCGATCATGCCGTGTTCGAGCAGGAACTCGGAGGACTGGAAACCCTCGGGCAGCTCGCTGTTGATCGTCTGTTCGATCACGCGGGGGCCGGCGAAGCCGATCAGCGCCTTCGGTTCGGCGATGTTCACGTCCCCGAGCGAGGCGTAGCTGGCGGTGACGCCGCCGGTGGTCGGGTTGGTCAGGATCGAGATGAACGGGATCCCCTGCTCGCGCAGCCGGGAGAGCACGGCGCTGGTCTTGGCCATCTGCATCAGCGACAGCAGGGACTCCTGCATGCGCGCGCCGCCGGAACGCGACACGATGATCGCGGCCTGCCGCTCGCGCAGGGCGTCCAGGAGCATGCGGGCGATCTTCTCGCCGACCACCGAGCCCATGCTGCCGCCCATGAACTCGAAGTCCATGATGCCCAGCTGCACGGGCAGGCCGTCGATCTCGGCGCCGCCCACGACGATGGCGTCCTCGCGCCCCGTCTTCTTCAGCGTGGCCTTGATCCGCTCCTCGTAGCTCTTGGAATCCTTGAAGCCCAGGGGGTCCATCGAGATGATGCCGGTGTGGGTCTCCCGCCAGGTGCCGGGGTCGCAGAGCAGGTCCCGGTACTGCTCCGTGGTGAGGCGCAGGTGGTGGTTGCAGTTGCCGCAGACCCAGAGGTTGCGCGCCAGCTCGCGGTGGTAGAGCACGTCGGCGCAGGCCGGGCACTTGCTCCACAGATTGTCCGGGATCTCCTTCTTCTCGGCCGTGATGGCCCGGATGCCCTTCTTCGCCTGGTCGATCCAAGACACGGCGGCCTCCTCGGTGCGCGGATCCCCCCACGGCGGGCAGTCCAGGTTAACGTCTGGCCGCGGCAGCGACAAGGCGGAAAAGCCGCGCGGCCGTAAAGCCCGGCCGCGGCTCCGCCTACAGCTGGCGCGTCATGATCACGGCGTCCTCGCCGTCCTGGTAGTAGTGCCGGCGCAGCCCCGCCTGCAGGAACCCGTGCCGCTCGTAGAAGGCGAGGCCGGCAGGTTGCCGGCGCGCACCTCGAGCGTCGCCAGCACGCTGCCCTCCCCGCGCCCGGCGTCGATCGCCGCCTCCAGCAGCCGCGTGCCGATGCCGCGCCGCCGCCAGGCCTCGTCCACCGCGAGATTGATGACGTGCAGCTCGTCGGCGACCGACCAGGCCATCAGGAACCCGACCACGGTGCCGTCGTTCTCGGCGACCAGAGGCCGCCGCAAGCGGTCGACCTGCAGCTCGGCGAGCAGCGCCTCCCGTGGCCAGGGGTCGGCGAAGCTGGAGCGTTCCAGCTGCGCGATCGCGTGCAGGTCGGTCGGGACGCCCTCCCGCAGCAGGATCTCGTCGCCGCGGTTCATGAGGGCGCGGCGCTCCCGCCCCCGGACGGCGGCCGGGGCGGAGCGGCGGGGGTGAGGTCGAGCCCGCGCAGCATCTCGGCGTCGGAGGCGCGCAGGTACAGCGGCCGCAGGGTGTAGGGGTGAGCGGCCGCCAGCCGCGGCGCGGGCGACGCCATGGCCAGCGCGAGGGCCATCGCCGTGGGCGGGTGGGCGGCGCTCCAGCTGCGCAGCTGCGGCGCGCCGCGGTCCAAGAGTTCGGGGCGCAGCCCGGGCCCCTCGCCCAGCAGCGGGGCGGCGCCGCTGCCGGCGTAGACCGGCGCCTCCGGGTCGCCCACCACCGCCGACGCCCGCTCCCACCAGGCGTCGGCCGCCAGCGCGCAGGGCTCGGCCGCGGCGCGGACCCAGTCGCCGTCGCGGCGGTAGACCCCGGCGAACACCTCGCCGCGCCGGGCGTCCAGCGCGGGCACGGCCCACTCGCGGTCCGGGCGCTCGGCCAGCATCGCGGCGGCCATCGCCTCCAGGGTGGTGACGGCGAACAGCGGCACGCGCAGGGCGAAGGGGGCCTTGGCGGTCGCCACGCCGATGCGCACGCCGGTGAAGCTGCCGGGGCCGCGGCACACGCCGATGGCGCCCACTTCGGCGCGGTCGCGCCCGGACTCCGCCAGCAGCGTGTCGATGGCCGCGAGCAGCGCGTTGGCGTAGCTGCCGGTCACGTTGCGCGGCTGGTAGCCGACGAGGCGGCCGCGTTCCGCCAGCGCGAAGCGGCCCGAGGGCGTCGAGGTGTCCAGGGCCAGGCACAGCATCAGCCGTCGCCTCCCGCCGTCAGCGCGGCCCAGGGTCCGGGCAGTTCCGGCACCCCGCGCAGACGCCAGACGCGCGACTCCGGATCCGCGCCCGGCGTCGCCAGCAGCTCGATGCGGTCGCGCAGCCAGGGCAGCAGCGGGTCGGGCCATTCGGCGAGCAGGACGGCGGCGCCGGACTCGACCTCGTCGAGGATGGCGTCGAGGCCGACGTCGTGCAGGTCGTCGCCGGGTCCGAGGCGGTAGCAGTCGAGGTGGTGGACGACGAGGCGGCCCTCGAGGCGGTTGGCCAGGGCGAAGGTGGGCGAGGTCACCTCGTCGCCGATGCCGAGGCCGCGGCAGAGGCCCTGCGCGAAGGTCGTCTTGCCGGCGCCGAGCGGCCCCCAGAGCAGCAGCGTCTCGCCGCCGCGCAGCAGGCCGGCCGCCCGCTCCCCCAGCGCGGCCGAAGCCGCGGGCGAACCGGCGCGCACCGCGACCGGGAAGCCCCCGGGATCCGGCAGCGCGTGCTCCATGCCGTGCCTCCTAGCGCGGTCGCAGGACCGCGAACGGGATGATCAGCTCCTCGAGGCTGATGCCTCCGTGCTGGAAGCTGCCGCGGTACAGGCGCTCGTACTCGTGGAAGTTGGTCGGGTAGACCAGGTAGTCGTTCTCGGTCGTGACCGCGTAGTTCTCGATGGTCGACTGGCGCGGCAGCATGCAGCTCTCCGGGTCCTTGATCAGGAAGACCGCCTTCTCGTCCACGCCGAGGTTGTCGCCGTACTTGTAGCGCACGTTGGAGCTCGTGTCGCGGTTGCCCTTGACCGTCGTGGCCCGCGTGCAGCACGTCGAGCCGTGGTCGGTGGTGATGAAGACCGTGACTTTCTTGCGCGACAGCAGCTTCAGCACCTCGTAGAGCGTGGAATGCTCGAACCAGCTGCGCATCAGGGAACGGAAGGCCGCCACGTCCGGCGCCAGCTCCTTGAGGATCGCGGACTGGGAGCGGCCGTGCGCCATGATGTCCAGGAAGTTGTAGACGGCGGCGACCAGTCGCACCCCGTCGAGCGAACCCAGGTGCTTGCGGAGATCGTCGCTGTCGCGGGCGTCGAACACCTTGTAGTACTTGTAGCTCGTGGCGGCGGCGGAGCCCAGGCGGCGCAGCTGCTCGCCGAGCAGTTCCTCCTCGTGGGCGTTCTTGGAATGCTGCTGCTGGCTGGAGCCGCGCCACCATTCCGGGTAGCGCTCGGCGATCTCGCGGGGGTAGAGACCCGCGAACAGGGCGTTGCGCGCGAACGGCGTCGCCGAAGGCAGGATCGACCAGTACTGCCGGCGTTCGAGGTGGTAGTAGGGCTCCAGCAGGTCCTCGATGTGGCGCCACTGGTCCAGCCGCATGCAGTCGATGACGATCCAGTACACCTGCCGTCCGGTCTCGATCTCCGGCGCCACCCAGGTGCGGAAGAGGTCGGGGCACATCAGCGGCGCGTCGGCGGCGCCGTTGACCCACCGGGAGTAGTTTTCGCGGACGAAGCGCGCGAAGGCGCGGTTGCACTCGGCGAGCTGCTCGTCGTGGACCTGCAGCAGGCCGTGGTCGCTGTAGGCGTAGAGGTCCAGCGCCCAGCCCACCATGTCGGCGTAGAGCGCCTCCCAGTCGCCGGGCGTTTTGGCGCGGGCCAGGCGACCGCCGACCGTGCCGTAGTGGGCGAGGTAGTCGCGGTTGACCTGCTCGCCCAGGATGCGGCGGCCCTCGAGCAGGCGCTTGAGCGCCGAGACGATCTGCAGCGGGGAGACCGGCTTGACCAGGTAGTCGTCGATGCGGCTGCCGATGGCGCGCCGCATCAGGTCCTCCTCCTCGCTCTTGGTGATCATGATCACCGGGACGTTCTCGCGCACCTTCTTGATCTCGACCAGCGTCTCGAGGCCGCCCATGCCCGGCATCATCTCGTCCAGCAGCACCGCGTCGTAGCGGGCGCCGGCCAGCATGGCGACGGCGTCGCGCCCGTTGTTGACGCCGTCCACCTGGTAGCCCTTCTCGGTGAGGTACACGACGTGGGAGCGCAGCTCCTCGATCTGGTCGTCGACCCACAGGATCCTATACGGCGACAAACGGCTCCTCTCCCGGCAGCGTGATCAGGAAGGTGGTCCCCCCCGCGCCCGTCTCCTCGATCTGGATGCGCCCGCCGTGGTACTGCACGACGATGCGCCGGACCAGGGCCAGCCCCATCCCCCAGCCGCGGCTCTTGGTCGTATACCCGGCCTCGAAGATGCGGTTCCGGTGCTGGGGCGCGACGCCGCAGCCGGTGTCCCGGACCCGCAGCTGGACCGCGCCGTCGGCGCCGTCGTCCAGGGACAGCACGATCTCGCCCACGCCGTCCTTCATCGCGTCGATGCCGTTCTTGATCAGGTTCTCGAGCACCCACTCCAGCAGGTCCCGGTTGAACCGGCAGCCGCGGGTGTGGCGGTCCGCGACCGTGATCTCGACGTGGCCGCCGAGGTGGGGCAGCCGGCGGCGGAAGTAGGCGACGGTCGACTCGACGGTCGCCGCCAGGTCGGCGTCCGCGAGCTGCGGCCGCGAACCGATCTGGCTGAAGCGTTCGGACACCTTGCCCAGGCGGGCCACGTCGCGGCCGAGCTCCTCGACGACGTCGTCGGGGCGGCGGTCGCGCAGGATCTCCAGCCAGCCCATGATCGAGGTGATGGGCGTGCCCAACTGGTGGGCCGTTTCCTTGGCCATGCCGGCGAAGAGCTTCTGCTCGTGGCCCTCGCGCTGCAGGCTCAGGGCCCAGACGATCAGCAGGAAGAAGACCGCCAGCAGCGCCAGTTCGGCGTAGGGCAGCCAGCGGATCTGGCGGCTGAGGGCCGAGGCGCCGTAGTGCAGCGTCAGCACGCGCTGGCCGGTGCGCGGGTCCGTGATGGCGAACGGCTCGTTGCGGGCGTCGTACTGCTTCACCAGCGCCAGGATCCGGTCGAGGTCGCCGCCGTTGCCGCCGGCGGGGTTCACGCGCGCCAGCGTCTCCAGCGAATCCGGCATCGGGATGCCCACGACCGGCGAGTTCCACAGCAGCGGGCGGCCCTGGTTGTCGGTCACGATGAAGGGCACGTCCAGCTCGCGCGAGCGCAGCAGGACTTCCTGCAGGCCGCCGCCCCCCCCCTGTCCGAGGTGCACGCTCGCGAAGTGCGACAGCAGCCAGGTCGAGAGCTGCGCCTGCTGCTCCACGCGGCCGGCGACGCGGTACGCCCCCCAGCCGACGATCATCAGGATCGCGAGGCTGCCGGCCAGCACGTAGGCGGTGAAGACCCGGCGCCTGCGCAGGAACCGCAATGTCCCGGGCCACCAGGCCATGCCGCCTCCTTACCCGAGGTGTTCGAGTCCGCCCAGGTAGGGGCGCAGGACCTCGGGCACGCGGACGCGCCCGTCGGGCGTCTGGTAGTTCTCGAGGATCGCCACCAGGACGCGGGGCAGCGCGAGGCCGGAGCCGTTGAGGGTGTGGACGAAGACGGCGCCGTCGGGACCCTTGGCGCGGATGCCGGCGCGGCGGGCCTGGAAATCCTCGAAGTTGCTGCAGCTCGACACTTCCAGCCACTTGCCGACGCCGGCGGCCCACGCCTCCAGGTCGTAGCACTTGGCCGCCGCGAAGCTGAGGTCGCCCGAAGCGAGGGCCACGACGCGGTAGGGCAGCCCCAGCCGGCGCAGGATCTCCTCGGCGTCGTCGGTCAGGGTCTCCAGGGTCTCGTAGGACGTCCCCGGCCGCACGAACTGCACCATCTCCACCTTGTGGAACTGGTGGACGCGCAGCAGGCCGCGGGTGTCCTTGCCCGCCGCGCCGGCCTCGCGGCGGAAGCAGGGCGAGAAGGCGACGTACTTCAGCGGCAGGCGCTCCCAGTCCAGCGTCGACTGGCGGTGCATGTTGGTGACCGGGACCTCGGCCGTCGGGATCAGGTAGAGCCCGTCGAGCGGACAGGCGTACATGTCCTCTTCCATCTTGGGCAGCTGGCCGGTGCCGGTCATCGCCTCGCGGTTGACGAGGTAGGGCGCGTTGACTTCGACGTAGCCCTGCTCGAGGTGCACGTCGAGCATGAAGTTGATCAGGGCCCGCTCGAGGCGGGCGCCCTGGCCGGTGAGCAGGGTGAAGCCCGAGCCCGACATGCGGGCGGCGGCCTCGAGGTCCATGAGGCCGAGTTCGGCGCCGAGGTCCCAGTGGGGCTTCACGGCGAAGGCGGGCGCGGGGATCTCGCCCCAGCTGCGCACCACGGTGTTGTCCTGCTCGCCGCCGGTGCGCACGCTCGCGTGCGGCACGTTGGGCAGCCGCAGGTAGAGCGTCTCGGCGGCGGCCTCGGCGGCGTCGGCCTGCTGCCGGAGGTCCTTGAGGCGGGCGGAGATCACCTTCATGCGCGCGAGGTCGGCGCCGGTGTCGGCGCCGGACTTGCGGCCGGCGGCGATGGCCTTGTTGGCGCGGTTGGCCTCGGCCTGCAGCTCCTCGTACTCCTGCAGGCAGGCCCGGCGCTCCCCGTCGGCGCGGTAGTAGGCGTCGACGTCCGCCGAGTCGCGCTTGGCGGCGACGGCGGCGGTCACGAGTTCCCGGTTCTCGCGCAGGAATTTCCGGTCCAGCACGGGTGCCCTCCCCCGCGCGTCGGCGGGCTGATTTCACGTTGCATTCGGCCCTGGCGGCTGGTAGAAGGGTATAGACTAACGGTCTGGAGCGGGCAAGGCAAATCGCCCCCCGCCGCCGTCCCGCGACCGAGGACATCCGGCCATGAACCGCGAACAACTGCTGGCGTCCCTGCGCGGCGCCCCCGTCGACGAGCGCGTCATCACCGCCCTGGACGTCGCCGGCCGCGACGACGCCCTGCGGCTCGCGGGCGCGCTCGGCCCCCGCGGCCGCCTGGTCAAGGTCGGCCTGGAGCTGTTCACCGCCGCGGGGCCGGCCGTCGTGGCCGACCTGCGCGCCGCGGGCCGCGACGTCTTCCTCGACCTCAAGCTCAAGGACATCCCCAACACCGTCGCCGGCGCGGTGCGCGCCGCCTGCGCGCTGGACGTGAGCCTGCTCACCCTGCACGCCGACGGCGGGCGCCGCATGCTGGAAGCCGCGGTCGCGGCGGCGCGCGCGGGCGCCGTCGGCGGCCGGCGCCCGGCCCTGCTGGCCGTCACGGTACTCACGAGTCTCGGCGCGGACGAGCTCGAGCAGACGGCTCCCGGCGGCGGCACCCCCGCCGAGCGCGTCGTGCGCCTGGCGCGCCTCGCCTGGGAGGCCGGCTGCGACGGGGTCGTCTGCGCGCCCCGGACCTGCGCGCCCTGCGCGCGGCCCTGGGCCCCGGGATCCTGGCCGTGACGCCGGGCGTCCGCCCGGCCGGCGGCGCCGACGACGACCAGCGCCGCGTCGCCACGCCGGCGCGGGCGCTCGCCGACGGCGCCGACTTCCTGGTCGTGGGCCGGCCCGTGACCGGGGCCCCCGACCCCGGCGCCGCCCTGCGCGCCATCACCGAGGAGTTGTGCCGACGATGAACGACACCGCCCTGATGGACCTGATGACCGAGCTGGGCGCGCTGCGGCGCGGCCACTTCCTGCTGAGCAGCGGCCGCCACAGCGACACCTACTTCCAGTGTGCGCTGGTCCTGCAGTACCCGGAACTGGCCCTGGACCTCGGCCGTCGCCTGGCCGTGCGCTGCGACGCGGCGCGCGTCGACGTGGTGGTCTCGCCCGCCCTCGGCGCGCTGCTGCTGGGCCACGAGGTCGCCCGCGCCCTGGGCCGCCGCTTCGTGTTCACCGAGCGCAAGGACGGCGTGATGAGCCTGCGCCGCGATTTCACGCTGGAGAAGGGCGACAAGGCGCTCATCGTCGAAGACGTCATCACCCGCGGCACCTCGACGCAGGAGGTGGCGGACATCGTCACGGCCGCGGGCGGCATCGTGGTCGGCGCCGCCGCCCTGGTCGACCGCACGACGGCGGACGTGGCGCTGCCCGTGCCGGTCGCGTCCCTGCTGAAGGTGGACGTCGTGACCTGGCCGGCGGACGACTGCCCGCTGTGCCGCCAGGGCCTGCCCGTGGTGAAGCCCGGCAGCCGCGGGACGGCCTGAGGTGTCCGGCGGCCGCCGCGCGGCGGCGCTCGCGGCGGCCGCCGCCGTCTTCACCCTCGCCTGGATCGCCGCGCACCCCGCGACCCCCTCGCCCGAGGACAGCGACCTCTACACCCACCTGGCGACGGCCCGCCACCTGGTGCGCGGCGAAGGCTTCCTGAGCGACGTGGTCTACCCCCTGTCGCTGTCGTTCCCCTTCGCCGACCGCGCGCCGCAGCCGCTGATCCACCGCCCGCCCGGCTACCCCGTGCTGCTGACGTTGCCGGTCGGCCTGTCGGGCGACGACCCGCGGCGGGCCGAGGACCTGACGCGCCTGCTCCACGCGGCGCTGCTCGGCCTGACGGTCGCGGTCGGTGGGGCGGCGTTGCAGCGACGGGGTCGGCTCGACGCCGCCCTGCCCTGGTGCGCCACGCTGCTGCTGAGCCCGCTGCTGGCGATGACCGCGGGCTGGTCCCAGGTCGAGACGCCGGTCGCGCTGCTGCTGCTGCTGCTCTGGGTGCGGCGGCGCGAAGGTGCCGCGGCCTCAGCGCCCGCGGCCGCGATCGACGGCCTGCTCGCCGCGGCCGTCGCGCTGCTGCGGACCGATCTGGTCTGGGTGCCCTGGCTGTGGCTGCTGCTGACCGGCTGCCGCGGCCGCGCGCTGCTGCGGACCGCCGCGGTCTGGGGGCTCGTGATGGCGCCGTGGTGGATCCGCAACCTCGTGGTGACCGGCCAGCCGTTCTTCGCGCTGCAGGCCTACGCCGAGCACCTGAAGGGAACGGCGGAGCTGCCCGGTTACGCCGCCTACTTGCGGGAGAGCCCGGAGTGGCTTGGCGCGACGCTCCTGCGCCGGCCCGACGTGCTGCTCGGCAAGGCCGTCCGGGGGCTGGTCTACTACCTGGCGCGGCTGGACAACTGGCTGCCCTGGGGAATGCTGGCCGCCGGCGTCGCCGCGGCGGTCGTCCGTCGGCCGGACGGTCGCAACGCGCTGCGGCCGACGGCGCTGCTGGCCGGGACCCTCGCGCTGCTGGTGATCGTCTACGCCCCCTTCTCCCACGACCTGCGCCACCTGGCCGTCCTGCTGCCGGCCGCCGCCTGGGAGCTCTGGCTGCTTCTCGCCGACCGGCTGCGGGAGGTCCGGCCCGCCATGCGATCGTCGATGCGCGCCGCCGTGCTGGTCGCGGCCGGCACCGTCGCCCTGGTGCTGACCCCGGCGCGCCTGCCGGGATGGGACCAGGCGCGGGAGCGGGCGATCGCCGCCGCGCCCGGTTTGCCGACGGCCGTCGCGCGCTGCCGTGACCTGCCCCCGGGCCCGATCCTGACCGACAGCGCCGCCCTGTTGTGGCACTCCCGGCGCGCCGGCGTGTGGTGGCCGCGTGAAGCGGGGGGTGCCGAGGAACTGCGCCGGCGGCACCCATGGCTGGCCGAGGCCCCGCTTGTCATGCAGGTCCCCGACTGATCATTAACTGCATATTTCATAAAATATTATGGGTCCGAGTAACGGGATAGCGTCATATATTCAAATATTATCACAAAATCACTGTTGATTTTGATATAATTGTAGGCGAAGAAGCTGCAACCAACGGCGACGATCCGGAACAGCAAGGCTTCACGCTACCTGGGGAAACCCGGATGACCCTGGTCGCGGCTTCTTCCAAGATCTGACGAAGGCGGGTGGTCCCTCGACCACCCGCCTTCTGCTGTCCGGCTGGAGAATCCCGGCCTACGGCTTGGCGAAGAACCCCGCCGCGACCGTCGGGTTCAGCGTGAACGACGTGGTCTGCCCCGTGGCGAAGACCTCGTCGTCGAACAGGATCGTGAACGTCGCCGGGCGCTGCACCCCGCCGAAATCCTTGTAGGTGTCGTACTTGACCTTCTGGGTGACCGGCTCGCCGGTCATCGGCGCCTCGCCCTTGCTCTGCTCCATCACGGGCAGGCCGGTCGCGGCGTCGAGGAACATCAGCGTGTAGTCGCCGCTCTCGTCGGTGATGTAGACCCGCTCGCAGGTCTTGCCGTCGAGTTCCTCGGACGGCAGGGCCTGGCAGGTGCGGCCGGGCGTGGTCGCGCAGCAGCATCAGCAGGTCGCCCTGGATCTGGTCGCGCATCTTGGCGAGGTCGTCGCCCTCGATGTCCTGGACGCCCATGGGGCTCTGGACCCAGCCCTTCTCGCCGTCGAGGACCTGCGTGGACTCGCCGAAGGGCAGCTTCTGGATCAGCTTCAGGCGGTCCGGCAGCAGGATCGTGGTCTCCATGGTGATGTTCAGGGACATGCCCTGGATCTCGGCCACGAGCGTCTGCTTGGTGGCGAAGCCCTTCATGTCCGCGAGTTTCTTGCCGCCCACGGCCGCGGCCGCGCGGTCCAGGAGCTTCTGGCCGGCGGCCAGGGACTCCGGCGTGGCGGCGGGGATCTCCAGGGTCAGCTTGGGCTCGGGGATCGCGATGTCGATCGTGTTCACGGCCCCGAAGCGGCTCAGGTCGCCGTCGAAGTCGTCCGGGTTGCCGACCGCCAGGACCGAGAGGACCTCCGGCTTCCAGACCGCCTGGCAGGCCTCGAGCACCTTTGCGGCGGTCATGGACTGGACCGCGGCCCGGTAGCCGGTCAGGAAGTCCGCGGGGTAGCCGTTCATCTCGAACAGCACCATGCGGTCCAGGACCTCGCGCTTGGAATCGTAGTTGAAGACGTCGCTGTTGAGGATGCCGTCGACCGCGGTGCGCAGCTCCTCGGCGGTCACCGGCTCGCGCGTCATCTTCTCGATCTGCTCGATCATCACGGCCGCGGCCTGCTCGGTGGACTCGCTCTTGGTGCCGGCGTAGGCCACGAACACGCCCGGCTGGCGCCAATCGGTGCCCGCGGCGCTGCCGGTGGAGTAGGCCAGGCCGCGGGCGCTGCGCACCTCGTTGAACAGGCGCGAGGCGAAGCCGCCGCCCAGGATCCGGTTGGCGACCTCGATGCCGGCGTAGTGCGGGCTGTCGTTGCGGATGCCCTTGTGGCCCAGGATCACCGTCGACTGCGTGAGGTCGGCCTTGGACGCGACGTTCACGGTGCGCGGCAGGTCGGGCACCACCGGGTCCGCCGGCAGGGGCCGGCGCGCAGCCGGCCAGCCCGCGAACGCGGTCTCGATCTTCCCGGTCATCGCCGCGGCGTCGAAGTCGCCGACCACGACCAGGTAGGTGCGGTCGGGGCCGAACCAGTCGGCGTGGAAGTCGGCCAGGTCCTGGCGCGCGATCGCGCCGAGGGTGTCGTACTCCTCGTTGCGGGCCAGGGGGTGGTCCGGGCCCAGGATCACGCGGGAGAACTCGCGCTGCGCGATGCTCATCGGCTCGTCGTTGCGCCGCGCGATGCCGGCCTTGTGCTGGGTCTTGGCCAGGTCGAGCTTGTCCTCGGCGAAGCGCGGGCTGCGCAGGATCTCGGCCAGGACGGCCAGGGCCGTGTCGGCGTCCTCGGTCAGGGCCGACAGGTAGGCGCCGGCGGTGTACTCGGCGACGTAGGTCTCGACCGCGGCGCCGAGGGACTCCATCTTCTCGTCGATCTCGTCGCCGGACCAGCTGGCGGTGCCGCCGGAGCGCAGGACCTCGCCCGTCAGGGCGGCCAGGCCCGTCTTGCCCTCGGGTTCGTAGATCTGGCCGGCGCGGATGGTGGCCGACAGCTCGATCATCGGCAGTTCGTGATCCTCGGCCAGGTAGAGCACCATGCCGTTGTCCAGCTGCACGCGCTGGTAGTCGGGCAGGCGGATCTCGCCCAGGGCGGGCGTCTTGATCTTCTCCCACGGCTTGTTGCGGGCCGCGGACGCGGGCGAGGCCAGGGCCACCGCCGCCAGCAGCAGCAGGACCGGGGCCGCCGTCTTGATGATTCGCTTCATGACCTGTCTCCTTTCCATGGCGCGACGCGGTGGTCGCGTCAGTTGGCGGCCTCGACCGTCTTGATGAAGGCAACCGTGCGGTTGTTGGGAACGAAGATCTCGCCGGCGACGCGCTGCACGTCCTCTACGGTCACCGCGTCGATGGCCTCGAGCTGGGAGAACATGCGGCGCCAGTCGCCCTGCTTGCCCTGGTACTCGGACAGCTGGGCGGCCAGACCCATGTTGCCCTCCAGCGAGCGCACGAAGTTGGCGCGGGCGCGGCGCTTCACGCCCGCCAGCTCCTGCTCCGTCACGCCGCCGTCCACGAGCCTCTGGATCTCCTCGAACACCGCGGCCTCGAGCTGCTCGGCGGTGACGTCCTTGGCGGGCATCCCCAGCACGGCCAGCAGGGTCGGGTACTTGTCGCCGGGGTAGCCGGCGAAGCTGAAGGCCTGGACCGCCGACTTGTCCTGCTTGACCAGGCGCTCGTAGAGCCGGCTGGTGCGCCCCTGGCCGAGGATGTCGGCGATGGCGTCGTAGACCGCGGCGTCGGCGTGGGCCCAGTTGCCGATGTGGTAGCCGCAGATGTAGAAGGGCTGCGACTCGTCCTCGATCACCATGCGGCGCTCGCCCTTCTGCGGGGCGTCGAAGGTCTCGATCACCGGCGGCTCGGCGGCCGACACGCCGCTGAAGTACTTCCCGGCCAGCCGCTTGACCTCGTCGAAGTCGACGTCGCCGACCACGGCCACCGTCATGTTGCGGCCCACGTAGTGGGTCCGGTAGAAGGTCTCGCAGTCCTCGCGGGTGATCGTGTTGAGGTCCGTCATCCAGCCGATGGTCGAGTGGTGGTACGGGTGGGCCATGAAGGCCAGGTTCTGGAACTGCTCGATGAGCATGCCGATCGGGCTGTTCTCGGTGCGCATGCGGCGCTCCTCGGTCACCGGGCCGTCCTTCTCGGTGTAGAACTCGCGCAGCACGGGGCGCGACATGCGCGTGCCCTCGAGGTAGGCCCACAGCTCCAGCCGGTTGCTCGGCAGGCTGTACATGTAGCTCGTGTCGTCGGTGCCGGTGCCGGCGTTCATGCCGCGGCCGCCGTTGTTCTCGACGATCTGCCCGAACTCGTTGCTGACGACGAAGGCGCGGGCCGCGTCCTTGGCCTCGGTGAAGGCCTGCTCCAGCTCGGCCAGCTTCGCCGGGTCGGCGCGGTCGCCCTTCAGGCGCTCGGCCTTCAGCGCGGCGAAGGCCGCGTCCTCGGCCGCCATGGCCTGGGCCTCCTTCTTGGCGTCGGTGGTGCCGATCTCGGCGGTCCCCTTGAACGCCATGTGCTCCAGGATGTGGGCGATGCCCGTGATGCCCGTGACCTCCTGGGCGCTGCCGACGCTCACGTAGGTGTTGAACGAGAACACCGGCACGTCGTGGCGCTCGAGCACGATGAAATGGATGCCGTTGGGCAGCGTGAACTCCCTCACCTGCTCCTTGAGGTCCTGGTAGCCCTCGGCCGACGCCGACACGGCGCCCAGCGCCACGGCCAGGACGGCGGCGGTGACCAGGGTCTTGCGGATCGCGGACATGACGCCTCCAACTGTTGACCCCGGCGGCGGGACGCTGGCGCGCCGGCGGGGCAGCCTCGAACTCGCCCGGCGGCGCCGGGCCTGCACACTGTCATGGCGGGTGGATCGCGGCGGGGAAATCCCCCGCACGCTAACACCGGTCGCGGCCACTGTCAAACCGGCCGCTCAGCGGAAGATCTCCTTGCGCCGCAGCAGCCAGCACCCCAACGCGAAGGCGACGACCGCCACCGCCAGCAGCACCAGGAAGGAGTGCCACGCGGACGGCGGCACCTCGTGCAGGAGCATGACCTTCAGCTCCTGCAGCAGGTTGGGCATGCTGCCGGTCGAAGCCGCCGTGTTGTGCAGCAGGTTGCGCAGGTGGAAGACCACCGTCAGCTCCTGCAGCCGCAGCGGCGCATTGCCGCCGATGGACTCCCAGCCGAACGCGAAAATGATAGCCGGCAGCATGGGCTTCTTCAGCCCGGTGCCGATGGCGGCGAAGATGGCCGTGTAGACGAACGCGCCGTAGAGGATGACCAGGCAGGTGCTGACGTAGAGCTTCAGGAAGTCCAGCGAGATGATCCCGAAGTTGCCGACCGTCATCACCAGGAACGAGGCGACCAGCGAACCCGCCACCAGCAGGCCGGCCACCGTCTGCGCCGCCACCAGGCGTCCCAGGTAGATGGCCTCGCGGCGCAGGGGGCGCGTCCAGTAGTAGATGATCGTGCCCTCGTCGGCGCTCTCCCCGATGGCCGACAGGCCGAAGGCCAGCGAGACGACCGCGACCATGAAGTGGATGTAGACCATGCCGCTGAGGTTGGCCAGCAGCAGGTCCGGCGGGATCGCGCCCTCGCGGTCCAGGGCCCGCCACGCCACCGCCAGCACCACCGGCAGCAGCATCAGCAGCCCCACCGAGAGGATGCGCCGGCGGCGCAGCATCTCCCGGAAGGAGAAGAACGCGATCCAGAAGGCCGAGACCGCCAGGCCCAGCGGGCGGTCGTTCCCGGCGCCGGCCGGGACGGCTCCCGCAGGGGCGGTCGGTGCCGCGACGCTCATCTCACCCTCCCACCAGATAGTCGAAGACCGCCTGCAGGTTGTCGTCGAGGGTCTCGATCTCGTCGACGGGCAGGGACTCCGCCAGCAGCCAGCCCGGCAGCTCGCGGTAGAAGTTGACGGCGTGGTCGGTGCGCGCCACGACGCGGCCGAACTCGTCGATCTCGACCCCGCGCACCAGGTCGCGCCCGGCCAGCGACGACGCCAGGCGCCGCGCCTCGGTCGAGGTGAGCGCCACGATGGTGGGGCGGTCGTGGATCGCGTCGCGGATCTCGGTGATGTCGCCCTCGGCCATGAGCTTGCCGCGGTGGATCAGCACGATCGAGCGGGTCATGGTCTCGATCTCCGGCAGGATGTGGCTCGACACCACCACGCAGCGCCCCGCCTCGCCCAGGCGCTGCACCAGCGCGACGATCTCCCGCCGCGACACGGGGTCCATGCCGTTGAGCGGCTCGTCCAGGAAGACGATCTCGGGATCGTGGGCCAGGGCCTGGGCCATCTTGATCTTCTGGCGCATGCCCTTGGAGTAGGCGCCGATGCGCCGGTCGGCGGCGTCGCCGAGGTGCACGAGCTCCAGGGCGCGCTCGGCGCGCGCGACCACCTCCGTGCCGTCGTACCCCATCAGGCGCACCATCAGCCGGATGAACTCGCGGCCGGTCAGCCAGTCGAACAGCGCGTCGCTCTCGGGGCAGAACCCCACGCGGCGGAACAGGCCCACGTCGCGGCGCAGGCGGTGCCCGCGGATGAGCACCTCGCCCTGGCTGGGCGTGATCAGGCCCGACAGCATCTTGAACAGGGTCGTCTTGCCGGCGCCGTTGAGGCCCAGCAGCCCGGTCACGCCGGGCCCCAGGGTCAGCGTGCAGTCGTTGACGGCGATGACCTCGCCGAACCACTTGCTGACCCGTTCGGCCTGCAGGACGGCGGCGGCGCCGCTCGCGGGTGCGACGTTCACGCCACCACCTCCACGGGCTTGATCCGCCGCCGCAGCACCCAGGCGCCCAGGGCCGCGTAGGCCAGCACGACCAGCAGGCTCACCGCCGGCGGCACCACGCACAGCGGTTCGCCGCCGAAGAAGACGAGGCCCGCGTTCAGGAACTGGCCGGGAAAGTTCAGGATCTCGAGGCCGGGGCTGAACAGCGACATGATCTGCGCCAGCCCGTCGGTGCCGGCGTAGAGCAGCACCCACCACAGGGCGACGAACACCGTGCGCTGGCCGACCGAGGAGAGGGCCAGCAGCACCAGCGTGAAGCCGGCTCCGGTCACCAGGCAGTAGGCCAGCGCCTGCAGGGGGATCAGCAGCAGCATCTGCATCCCGGTCGCGCCGCTGGTCACCAGGTAGCCGAAGAGGCACAGCGCCCAGACGGGCAGCAGCGTCACGGCGCAGTAGTAGAACATGATCACGGCGCCCTTGCCCAAGACGTAGTCGCGCACGTTCAGGGGCCGCGCCAGGTACAGCGCGAGGCCGTTCTCGCGGCGGTCGCGGCTGATCAGGCCCGAGCCGATGATCGCCAGCAGGATCAGCACGAACGGCGACTGCCAGCCCAGGTAGGTCAGGAAGCCGCGCGGCCCGATGTCGGTCCACTTGCCGCCGATCAGGCGCGACAGCTCGCCCATCTGGAAGGTGAAGTACAGGATGCCGCCCTTGACGATGGCCGGCACCCAGGCGACCGCCAGCAGGAACAGCAGGCGGCGGCTCTTCAGCGGCTCGGCGATGCCGCGCCGCGCGATCGTCCACCAGGGCGCGCGCGCGCGGCGGCCGCTGTGCTCCCAGGGACGGTATCCGCGTTCGTAGACGGGCATGTCAGTCCTTGCGCGCGTCGTCGGCGTCGTCGACGAGCTGGTAGAACAGGTCCTCGAGCGTCTCGCGGCGCGGCTGCAGGCGGCGCAGCGCGAAGCCGCTGGCCGAGGCGGCCGCCAGCACCAGGCGGGCGCCGGCGTCGGCCGGGGCGGTGATTTCCAGCAGCCGCTCGCGGCGCACGGCCTCGAGCCCCGCTTCCCGCAGCGCGGCCTGGAACGCGGGCTCGTCGCCGAAGCCCTCGACCAGGAACTGCGCGGTCGCCCCGGGCGGCGCCGCCTCGACGCGGCCGTGGCTCAGCAGCCGGCCCTGGCGCAGGACCAGGATCTCCTGGCAGACCTCGCGCACGTCGGCCAGCAGGTGGGTCGACAGGATGATCCCGAAGCCCTTGTTCGCCGCCAGGTCGCGCATGAGTTCGAGCATGCTGACGCGGCCGCGGGGGTCCAGGCCGCTGGTCGGCTCGTCCAGCAGCAGCCAGTCGGGGTCGTGGACCAGGGCCTGGGCCAGCTTCAGGCGCTGGCGCATGCCCTGGCTGTAGGTGTCGGCCTCGCGGTAGCGCTCGTCGGCGAGGCCGACGTAGTTCAGGACCTCGTGGGCCCGCTGCAGGGCGTCGGTCGGCGGCATGCCGCCGAGCTCGCCCAGGTAGGCCACCATGGCGACGCCGCTCATGCCGGGCAGGATGCCGCCGCGCTCGGGCATCCAGCCGAGCCGGCGGCGGGCGCCGCGGGGGTCGCGCGCCATGTCGCAGCCCATGACCGAGACGGCCCCCCGCTTCAGCGGCAGGTGGCCGAGCAGGGCCCGCAGCAGCGTGGTCTTGCCGGAGCCGTTGGGGCCGAGCAGGCCCACGGCCCGCTTCTCCAGGCCGAAGCTGACGTCCTGCAGGACCGGCGCCGCCGCGTAGGCGAACGTCAAGTTCCGCACGGCGATGGCCGCGGCGGCGGGATTGACAGCGGTCTTCGTGGCTTCCATCTTGAATCCTGGTATTCTGCGGGACGTTGCCGACGTCTGCGGCGGGCTCTTACGTCGCGACCGGCCCATTGTTCCAGGGCGGCGGGAGATTGCAAGCGCAATCCCGCCCGGACCGCCCGGAAGGCGGGGGGACCCATGTCCGAGAAGAAGAACTACGGCTTCCAGACGCGCTGCATCCACGGCCACGGCCACGTTTCGGACGGCCGCTGGCGCACGGCCCGGCCGGTCTCGGTCCCGATCGTCCAGACCTCCACCTTCGCCTTCGACAGCGCCGAGCACGGCGCCGCCATCTTCGCGGGGGAGAACGACGGCTTCCTGTACACGCGGCTGGGCAACCCCACCCAGGAGGCCCTCGAGTGCCGCATGGCGGCGCTGGAGGGCGGCGAGGCCGCCCTGGCCCTGGCCAGCGGCATGGCCGCCTGCACCACCGCCGTGCTGACCCTGTGCGGCAGCGGGGACCACATCGTCTCGGGCGACACCCTCTACGGCGGCACCCACCAGCTGTTCACCCACACGCTGCCGCGCCTCGGCATCGCGGTCTCGGAGGTCGACGCCACCGACCCCGCCAACTTCGAGCGCGCGATCACCCCGGCCACGAAGCTGCTCTACGTCGAGACGCCGGCCAACCCCACGCTGGTGCTGACCGACCTGCCCGCGGTGGCCGCGATCGCGCGCCGGCGCGGCATCCCGCTGCTGGTGGACAACACGTTCTGCACGCCGGTGCTGCAGCGGCCGCTGGAGATGGGCGCCGACATCGTGCTGCACAGCGGGACCAAGTACATCGGCGGCCACGGCGACGCGATCGCCGGCATCCTGGTGGGCTCGTCCGAGTTCATCACCCGCGCCCGCTTCGAGACCCTGCGCGACATCGGCGGCTGCATCAGCCCCTTCAACGCCTGGCTGCTGATCCGCGGGCTGAAGACCCTCGCGGTGCGCGTCCGCCAGCACGGCGAGAACGCGATGACGGTGGCGAAGTGGCTGGAGAAGCACCCCAAGGTGACGCGCGTGATCTACCCCGGCCTGCCCTCGCACCCCCAGCACGAGCTGGCGAAGCGGCAGCAGTCCGGCTTCGGCGGCCTGATCAGCTTCCTGATCGCGGGCGGCCGCGACGCCGGCCGCACGGTGATGAACGGCGTGGAGCTGTGCACCCTGGCGGTCAGCCTCGGGGACGTGGACACCCTGATCGAGCATCCCGCCACGATGACCCACAGCACCTACTCGGAGGAGGACCTGCTGAAGGTGGGCATCGACCCGGCGATGGTGCGGCTGTCGGTGGGGCTCGAGGACCCCGAGGATGTCATCGCGGACCTCGCGCAGGCGTTCGCGCGGATCTGACGGTCAACGGACCACGGGTGCGCCGGCGTCCTTCGCGCCCGCCTCCGCGACCCGGGAGCTCTCCCACTCGCGCGCGAGGCGCAGCAGGTCGTCGAGGGTGCGGGCCCGCTCGAAGAGCTTCAGGACTTCCTTGAGCTGGACGTCGTCCTCGATGGCCACCTGGTAGGCGGCCAGCTGGCCGAACTTGTGGCGCATCAGCTCGCGCCGGATCCCCTGCTCGATGTAGGCGCGGTTGGCGTCCAGCAGCGCGTCGTCGAGCTTCAGGTCGTAGACGCCCAGGTACTCCTCGATCTTCTCCCGCTTGCGCAGGTGCTCCTTGAAGGACACGAACATCGGGGCGTCGACCTGCAGGTCGCCGGGCACGTCGTGGTAGGCGGCCCACCACGTGGCGAAGCTGAACAGGGCGCCGTCGCGCTCCAGCGCGACCTCGAAGTCGGCCAGGAAGGGCTGCTCGACCTCGATGTCCGGCGTGATGCCGCCGCCGCCGTAGACGACGCGCCCGCTGTCGGTGGCGAACTTCTCCTTCTCGGAGCGCGGCAGGTCGAGCTCGACGTCGGGCGGGCCGTCGCGGGCCGGTTCCAGCGTCAGGTCGAGGTCGCTGTCGTCCTCGTGGCGGTCCTTGTGGATCGAGCGGCCGCTGGGCGTGTAGTACTTGGCCGTGGTGAGCTTCAGGGCGCTGTCCTCGCTCAGGGGGAAGACGGTCTGGACCGAGCCCTTGCCGTAGCTCGTCTTGCCGACCACCAGCGCGGCGTCGTGGTCCTGCACGGCGGCGGCCACGATCTCGCTGGCCGAGGCGGAGGCGCCGTTGATCATGACGACCGTCGGCAGGCCCGCGGCGGCCTGGTGGTCCTTCTCGGCGTAGTAGCTGCGGTTCTGGTTGCGCAGGCGTCCCTTGGTGTAGACGATGAGCTCGTTGTGGTCCAGGAACAGCTCGCTCACGCCGTTGGCGGACTCCAGCAGGCCGCCCGGGTTCCAGCGCAGGTCGAGCACCAGGCCGCGCGCGTTCTGGGCGCGCAGCTCGGCGATCTTGTCGCGGATCTCCTCGGGCGTGGTGCGGGCGAAGCTCTGGACGCGGATGTAGCCGATGTCCCCCATCATGAAGGCGTAGGGGACGCTCTCGACCACGATCACGGCGCGCGTGATGGTCAGCGGGAACGGCTCGGCCGTGCCCTCGCGCTGGATGGTGATCGTCACCTGCGTGCCCGGCTCGCCGCGCAGCAGCTTCACGGCGTCGTCGCTGCCGAAGTCGAAGGTGGACTCGCCCTCGATCTCCACGATGCGGTCGCCGCCCTGGATGCCCATCAGGAACGCCGGCGTGCCCTCGATCGGCGAGACCACGGTCGGGAAGTGGTCGCGGATGTTGATGGTGATGCCGAGCCCGCCGAACTCCCCCTCGGTGGACATCATGAGGTCCTCGTAGTTCTTCGGCGGCAGGTACTGCGAGTGTTCGTCGAGGTAGTCCATCATGCCGTTGATGCCGGCCTCGAGCAGCGCGTCGGCGTCGACATCGTCGACGTAGTTGTAGAAGACGCGCTCGTAGACGTTGCCCAGGGTCTGCAGGGCCTCGATGTAGCGCTGGCGGTCGGTGCCGCGGGGCCGCTCCGGGGTCCGCGTGGAATCCTGGGCGGCGGCGGGCGCCGCGGGCGCGGCCAGGGCCGCCAGTACGACCAGGACCGGCAGAACGACCAGGACCGGCAGGGAGCGCCGCAGAGCGGCGAAATTGCGCGCAAGGGCCATCATGCTCGACCGGCTTTCTCACGGGTGTCGGGGGACGCAGCGCCCCTGATTTCGGGCACATCCATAAGCGATTATAGTCCCGTCAGCAAATCGTGTTCCAGACCGCGCAGGTGGGCCAGGGCCTGCTCGACCTGCCCGGCGGGCGGGGCGGTCGCGTCCAGGGTGCGGAAGCGGGGGTCGCCGGACGCGGCCATGGCGAGGTAGGCGCCGTAGACCCGCTCGTGGAAGTCCGCCGTTTCGCGCTCGAGGCGGTCGGGATCGCGGTCCCCGCACCGCTCGCGGCCGGCGGCCGGGGGGAGCAGGCAGAGCAGGGTCAGGTCGGGCGTCGTCCCCTCCACCGCGAAGTCGTTCAGCGCGTCCACCCGCCGGCGGCCCAGCTCGCGGCCGGCGCCCTGGTAGGCGACCGAGGCGTCGGCGTAGCGGTCGCAGAGCACGATCCGTCCGGCGGCGAGGGCCGGGCGGACGATCTCCCGGACCAGCTGGGCGCGGCTGGCCACCATCAGCAGCAGTTCGGTCTCGGGACGGAGTTCCGTCAGCTCGGGGTCCAGCAGCACGTCCCGGATGCGCTCGCCGACGGGGGTGCCCCCCGGCTCGCGCGTCGTCACCACCGGGCGGCCGAGCGCCGCGAGGCGCGCGGCGAGGCCCCGGATGAGCGTCGACTTGCCGCTGCCCTCGGGTCCCTCGAACGTGATCAGCAGGCCCCGGCGGGCCGGATCAGACACGGCGGTGGAGATCCGCGTAGGGGTCGTCGTCGTCGTCGTCGGGCTCGAGACGGACCTCGCCGTCGGGGGCGGGACCGTCGGCGACCGGCGCCGCGGGAGCCGGCGCGGCGTCGTGCGCGGGTCCGGGGCGGGAGGGTTCCCGCGCGTCCCGCGCCCCGGCGGGCGCCGTGTCGATGGACGACGGGTCGGCGGGGACCGCGCGCGGCGGCCGCCGCCGCTCCGGGCGCGGCTCGTCCCCCAGGTCGCGGCTGACCGCCGCGATCCTCTGCAGCGTGGTGAAGAGGGTCGCGGCCGCCAGCAGCGCCAGCACCAGCTTCAAGACGTGACGGCCCAGGATCATGCCGAGGATCAAAAGGACCATGCGCTCGGGGCGCTGCAGCCAGCCGCCCGTGCAGGCGACGCCCAGGCCCTCGGCCCGCGCGCGCGCGTAGCTGGTGGTCAGCGAGCCGGTCAGCGCCAGGATCACCAGCAGCACCGCACCGGAATCCGGCCACGACAGGGCTTCCATGTAGAACCAGGCCAGCCCCGCGTAGACCGCCGCCTCGGACAGGCGGTCGAAGTTGGAATCGAGGAAGGCGCCGCGCTTGCTGGCCCGCCCCTGCAGGCGCGCCAGATCGCCGTCCAGCATGTCGAACACCGAACCGACGATCAGCACCAGGGCGCCGAGGAACAGCTGCCCCGCGGCCGTGATCCAGGCGGCGAAGACGCTGATCCCCAGCCCGGCGAGCGACACGCCGTCGGGCGACACGCCGGCGCGGTCCAGGGCGAGCACCAGCGGCTTGACCTTGTCGCGGGCCATCGTCTTCAGTCCGATCCTGTCCATCTCAGGCTCCTCCTCCGCCGGCGGGCCGGCCGCGGGCCAGCAGCACCAGTTCCCCCTTCAGGCGGGGACCGTCCATCACTTCCAGAAGTTCCGCGGCCGTGCCGCGCAGCGTCTCCTCGTGGATCTTCGTGATCTCGCGCGCGATCGCCAGCTCGCGGTCCGGGGCCACCTCGACGAGCGCGGCCAGCGTCTTGCGGATGCGGTGGCAGGACTCGAGCATGACCACCGTGCCCCGCTCCGCCAGCGCCTCTTCCAGGAAGTTCCGCAGCTTCCCGGGCTTGCGCGGCGTGTAGCCCGTGAACAGGAACCGGTCGGTCGGGAACCCCGACAGCACCAGCGCCGCCAGCACGCTCGAGGCGCCGGGCGCCACCGACCAGGGCAGGCCGGCCTCGCGCAGGCCCTGGACGATCAGGTAGCCCGGGTCGGCCACCGCGGGCATGCCGGCGTCGCTGACCACGACCACGCGCTCTCCCTGCCGCACCCGCTCGACCACCCGCGGCGCCTGCCGCTCCTTGTTGTGGTCGTGGTAGGGCTCCATGCGGGCGTGCAGCCCGTAGCGCGACAGCAGGCCCCGCGTGCGCCGCGTGTCCTCGGCGTAGACGATGTCGGCGTCGCGCAGCGCTGCGAGCGCGCGCAGGGTCACGTCGTCCAGGTTGCCGATCGGCGTCGCCACGAACAGGCACGAACCCCCGGACTCCGCGAGATCCGGGATCGCCACGGTGACGGGGCGCTCGGGCGTCTCCACCTCAGAAGCCGCCTGCGATGTCCGGCAGGGGGCGTCCCGGGAAGGTCGCGGACGGCACCGGCAGCCACTTGAAGGCCTGCGCCCGGACGCGGTCGCGGACCGTGGCGACCAGTTCCGGCGCGAAGCCGAGGGACGCGAGCCGGCCGTCGTCCAGTTCCAGGTCCACCATGTGGTGCAGCAGGAGATCGGCCTGCTCGTAGGTGAAGCCCAGCTCGTCCTCGTCGGTCTGTCCCGCCCACAGGTCGGCGCTCGGCGCCTTCTCGATGACCCGCGCCGGCAGGCCCAGGTGGCGCGCCAGGGCGCGCACCTCGGCCTTGTAGAGATCGCCCAGGGGATTCAGCCCGAAGGCCGCATCCCCGTGCAGGGTCGCGTAGCCCAGCAGGGTCTCGGTGCGGTTGCCGGTGCCCAGCACCAGCGTGCGGTCGCGCGCCGAGAGGTCGTACAGCACGATCATGCGGCAGCGCGCCATCACGTTCCCGCGGCGCAGGCCGGCCTCGGGCGGGACGTCGCGCAGGTAGGCGTCGGCGAGGTCGCTGATGTCGTGCCGTTCGGAACGGATGCCCAGCGCGGCGGCCACCAGCTCGGCGTCGGCCAGCGAGTCCGGACTGCTGGTGCGGTAAGGCAGGTAGACGCCGAGCACGGCCCCGGCGCCCAGGGCGCGCACCGCCAGGGCGGCGCTGACGGCCGAGTCGATGCCCCCCGAGAGCCCGATCACGACACCCTGCGCGCCGGACGCCGCGACGGTGGCGCGCAGGAACGCGACGGTCTCGCGCTCGGCGTGCGTCGGGGGAATCAGCCAGTCCCAGTCCGCCGGTGTCGTCAACTCGCATCCCCTCGTGTCTGGTTCGCGGGCGCGGGCGCGCGGTAGGCGTCCAGCGCGGCCCGCACCGCCAGGATGCCCTCGCGGTCGATCATGAGGTTCGGCACCAGACGCACGCGTCCGGATCCGAACGCCACGGCCAGGATGCCGCTCCCGCACAGGTGTTCGAGCAGGCGCCGCTCGTCGGCGACCCGCAGGATAACGATGTTGGTCTCGACGGGATGATCGAGCCTGAGGGCCGGGTTGTCCAGACCTTCGACCAGCAGGCGGGCGTGTACGTGATCCTGGCCCAGGCGCGCCAGGTTGTGGTCCAGGGCGTGCAGGCAGGCCGCGGCCAGGATCCCCACCTGACGCATGCCGCCGCCGTAGAGCTTGCGGGCGCGCCGGGCTTCGCGGATCAGGGCGGCGTCCCCGGCCAGGGCCGAGCCCACCGGCGCCCCGAGCCCCTTGGAGAAGCAGACGCTGACGGTGTCGGCCGGCGCGGCCAGTTCCGCCAGGGCGGCGCCGGTCGCGGCGTGGACGTTCCACAGCCGCGCCCCGTCCAGGTGCAACCGCAGGCCGCGGGCGTGGGCTTCGCGCCCGACCTCGACCACCTGCGCCTGCGGCAGGATGCGCCCGCCGGCCCGGTTGTGCGTGTTCTCCAGGCAGATCAGGGCCGGGCGGGCGGCGTGGTCGTCGTCGGGGTTCAGGGCCGGCTGGATGGCGGACCAGGGGAGCGCGCCGCGGTCGCCGGGCACGCAGGCCAGCAGCAGGCCGGAGAGGGCGGCCGGCCCGCCCTGCTCGTAGCGGTAGATGTGGCAGTCGGCCTCGCAGACCACCCTGGTCGCCGGGGCGGGTCTGGACGCGCAGCGCGATCTGGTTGGCCATGGTGCCGCTGGGCACGAACAGGGCCGCTTCCTTGCCCAGCAGTTCGGCGGTGCGCTCCTGGAGGCGGTTGACGGTCGGGTCGTCGCCGAAGACGTCGTCCCCGACCTCGGCCTCGGCGATCGCCCGGCGCATCGCGGCGTCCGGACGGGTCACGGTGTCGCTGCGCAGGTCCAGCATCGGTCACCTCCCGGCGGAACAGGCGACCGGCCTCCCCGCGCAGGGCGGGAAGGCCGGATCGAGACTTCGGCTGCCGCATCGGGCGCCCGCAGGCTCAGGAATGATGAGCCACCTTGTCCTTGAGCATCTTCGAGACCTTGAAGACAGGCACGCGGCGCGAAGGCACCGGCACGGCATCCCCCGTCCGGGGATTGCGCGCCATGCGCTCCTTGCGCTCCTTCACCTTGAAGGTGCCGAAGCCCCTGATCTCGAGATGGTGTCCCTGGGAGAGCAGGTCACTCACCTGCTCGAGGAAAAGGTCCACCGTCTCCCCGACTTCCTTCTTGGTCAGACCCGTTTTTTGAGCGATATCCTCGACAATATCCGCCTTGGTCATCAGGTCCCCCTTTCCCGCTGAGCGTCCAGCTCGGCATCGACTCCCCCGACGGCCGACATGGCTGGGCCGAAGCCATCGTCCCTCTTAACTTCCTTGCTGTCAAGGACATTTCAACCAGGCCCGGGGTGCAAACTGCACGGCGGCGGGGCCCGGACCGTGCAAGACGGGGCACGGTTCCCCGTCCCCGGACACCACGGGGAAGCCACAGGCAGGGCCCACCCCGATCGACCCCTTCGCAACCCTTCTGGTCCCAAGGCATTACCGTGGGCGCGGGCTCCGGGCGCCCTTCCGCCCCCGCTGGCACCGCCCTTGCAGCTTCCCAACCGCAAGTTCGCTCGAAACCGGAGATGGCTCTGCTGCGCGACACGCGCGGCGCCTCCGGTCCAAGACGTGGCTGGTCAAGGAGGATCCAAGGTGGCAGGCAAGACGAAGCTGATGATCACGGGACTGTGGTGCGTGGCGATGCTGGCCGGATGCGGCAGCGACGACGTGACCCGTCCGCCGACCGTCGTCGACACGGCGCCGCCCGCGGTCCCCGTCGACATCCTCGGCGAAGTGATCGAGGCCCAGGTCATCGTGCACTGGGCCCCGAACAACACCGACGCCGATCTGGCCGGATACATGGTCTACCGGGCCAACGGCACGCGGGTCGCGACCATGTGCCAGGCGCCGATCTCCGAGACCTGGTACATCGACGAGAACCCGATGGTCGGCGCGAACGTCTACCGGATCTCGGCCGTCGACGTGAACGAGAACGAGAGTGCGGTCGCGACGGTGACCGTCACGGTGGACTCGGACCCCTACCAGGGTTACGAAGTCGCCAGCGTGGAGCGACTGAGCCGGCGGCGCCCGACCAGCCGCGGGCTCGACGCGAACGCCGGGATCCTCCGGGATCCCGGCGTGCCGGCGTCCGTTCGGGAACCGGCTGGCGGCCGGCCCCCTTACGTCAGCAGGCCGCCCACGGCCAGCGCCACTTCCAGATACCAGCCCCCGACCACCGCGACCCCCCGCCCGAGCACGCTGCCCAGACCTACGTACATCAGCACCAGCACCATCAGGAAGCCGTAGGGGCGCAAACGCTCGTACGCGGCGCGCGCGTCGCCGCGCAGCGCGAGCCGCATGATCCAGCTGCCGTCCAGGGGCGGCAGGGGGATCAGGTTGAACAGGGCCAGCAGCACGTTCAAGCTGACCCCCCACTGGCACAGCAGCCGCAGGAAGACGCCGACGTCCCCGCCGGCCAGCGTGGCCAGCGGCCCGCCGTGGCCGCCGGCCAGCGTCAGGCCCAGGCCGACCGCGAAGACCGCGGCCAGGATCAGGTTGCTGACCGGTCCGGCGGCGGCGATCAGGGCCTGATCGCGCAGGGGGCTGCTGAGGCGGCGCTCGTCCACCGGCACGGGCTTGGCCCAGCCGAAGATCATCCCGCCCGGCAACAGGGCCATCACCAGCGGCACGATGATCGTGCCGACGGGATCGATGTGGGCCAGCGGATTCAGCGAGACGCGGCCCAGGCGTTTGGCCGTGTCGTCCCCCAGGCGCAGGGCGGCCCGCGCGTGGGCGAATTCGTGGAAGGTGAGCGAGAACAGCAGCACCAGGATCGCGATCGGAGTTTGCATGCTCATCCCCTGGTTGGGCCGGACCGCGGCGGCAGTTGCCGCCAGCGTTCCCACACGGTGTCGATCTCCAGCGCTTCAAGCCGCCCCTGCGCGCCGCGCAGGCAGAGGACCTCCGGCGCCTGCGGGCCCCACAGGCCGGGATCGGTGGGGCCGAACAGGGCCAGCGTGGGCGCCCGCACCGCGCCCGCCACGTGCATCAGGCCCGTGTCGTTGCACAGGAAGCGGTCGGCCCGCGCCAGCAGGGCCGCGCAGACGCCCACCGTGACCGGCGGGTTGATCGGCGGCGGCGCCAGCCCCAGCGGCGCGAGCCGGTCGGCCAGCGCCGACGAGAACTCCGCCATCGCCGGACCGTCGGCCGGTCCCTGCAGGACCAGCACCCGCCGGCCTTCGCGCACCGCCCGCGCGGCCACCTCGGCGAAGCGCCCGGCCGGCCACCGGTTCTGCGCTTTGCCGGCGCCCGGATGCAGGAGCCACAGCCCGCCCGAGCCGGGCACATGATCGTCGATCGCGCGTGCGGCCGCCTCCTCCGCGGCCGCCGGCACCACGACGGTGCTGCGGTCCGCGGTGCGGATCCCGATGGCTTCCAGCGGCGCGAGGTTGTGGTCGACGGCGTGGCGGTCCAGCGCGGGCTGCGACGGCATCACCAGGGAGTAGGCGTGGCGGCTGATGTCGAAGCCGAAGGGCAGGCTGTCGCCCCCGATCAGCAGCGGCGCGCCGCTGGCCGCGGCGAGCGCGGCGCTCGTCACCGAGTAGGAGACCGAGTTCAGCACGAAGGCGGCGTCGGGCCGCAGCCGGCGCAGTTCCCCGAGGAAGCGCAGCAGCGGCAACGGCCGGGTGCAGGCCCGCTTGTCGAAGACCAGCACCCGGTCGAGGTGGGGATTGTGCAGGACGACGTCCCGGTTGACCGGCGCGCAGACCAGCGCGATCTCGGCCCGGGGGAAGGACTCGCGCAGGGCGCGCAGGGCCGGCGTCGCGCAGACCATGTCGCCCATCTGGTTGTGCTGGCGCACCACGAGGATGCGCCGCGGCTGCTCGGCGAGCAGCCGCTCCGGGGTCACCGGCCGGCGGCGGCAGAGCCGGGCCAGGGCGCCCGAAACGACCCTTTTCACGTCTTTTCGGAGCGAATGCGCCCTCATCTGCCCTCCTGGCATCCCGGTTGCTCCTGAATCGCTCCGGCACGATCCCGGAGGCTCCCTGACGTGCGTACCCTGCAATCATCGGTCTGTCGACCGCCATCGCCACCCTGGCGACCGGGCTGGTCCACTACGAGGTCACGGCCAGGTCCGACCGGCTGCTCGGCATCGCCCTGCCGGGCTGGTGGGAGGCCCAGCTCGCCGACCACGCGGTCGCCTACCGCGACCTCACCGGGATGCGACCCCTCGACCGGCCTGCTCCACGAGGGCGCCGAGGCCGTCGTCTTCTACGACGACCTCCTGCGCTGAGGCCCCCGCACGACGTCCCTCTCCTGCAGGTCCTTCAGGATGCCCAGGTAAGCGGCGAGGCGCCAGGCGGGCAGTTCGCCGCCGGCCACGGCCCGCTTGACCCCGCAGTCGGGCTCGTCGCGGTGCAGGCAGGTGTCGTAGCGGCAGGTCTGGGCGGGCGCCGTGAAGTCGGGGAACAGCTCCCGCAGCTCGATCGGCGCCACGTCCCAGGGGTCGAAGCCGCGGATGCCCGGCGTGTCGGCGATGAAGCCGCCGTTGCCCAAGGGGTAGAGTTCGGTCTGGGTCGTGGTGTGCCGTCCCAGGCCGGTCTTGGCGGTCACCTCGCCGATCCGCAGCCGCAGGCCGGTGGCCCGGGCCAGCAGCGAGCTCTTGCCGGTGCCCGAGGCGCCCAGCAGCAGCGAGATGCGACCCTGCAGCCGGTCGCGGAAGGCATCGATCCCCTCGCCGCTCACCACGGACGTCCGCAGCACCACGTAACCGATGGCGCGGTAATGGTCCCAGGCGGGCGCGGCGGCGGCGGCCGGGTCCAGGTCCACCTTGTTCAGGCAGAGCACGCCCTCGACCCCGTAGCGCTCGGCGGCGACCAGCAGGCGGTCGATCAGCCCGCCGGAGGGCTCCGGCTGGCGGACGGACTGCACCACGACCACCTGGTCGAGGTTGGCCATCATGACCTGCTCGCGGCGGCCGCGCTCGCGCTTGGAGGACGTGCGGGAGATGCGGTTGCGGCGCGGCAGGACCTCCTCCACCACGGCGATGGCCGGGTCCCCGGGCACCGGGGCGATGCGCACGCGGTCGCCGGCCACGACCAGCGTCCGCTCGGTCTGCAGCCCCTGCTTGAGCCGCCCGCGCAGGCGGCAGGGGATCTCCCGCCCGTCGCAGACCACCGTGCAGTGGCCGCTGCCGGCGTTGATGACCACGCCCTCCCCGCGGTTCCCCGCGTCCCCTTCGTTCGGCTCCACGCCCCGCCTTTCCCGGTCCGGCCGCCTCCCGGCGTAACGCGGACCTATTTGCACCTTGAGGAACAACATTCTATTGGTTAGGTTTGCCGGGATCAATGATGCAGGGAAACAGCGCGCAGAACAAGGCGGTCTCCATGGACATCAAGGACGTCCTGCAACTCACCTCCGGGACACGCTTCATCGGGGAGTTGCAGGCCAAGGACAAGACAGGCGTCCTCGCCGAAATGGCCGACGCCCTGCTCGCCGGTTCCCCGATCACCAACAAGGAAACGATCCTGGAGATGCTCAAGAGCCGCGAGGCCCAGGGCAGCACCGCCGTCGGCCCGGGCGTGGCCTTCCCGCACGGACGCACGCTCGCGGCGCAGAACCTGATCATCGTCGTGGCGCGCTCGCGCGCGGGCGTGGACTTCGACTCGATGGACGGCGGCCCGACCCACCTGTTCTTCATGCTGATCGCCCCGCCCCAGGATACGGGCAACCAGTACATCCGCTCGCTCGCCGTCCTGATCGACAAGATGCAGGACGCCGCCCTGCGCGACGCCGCGCTGAAAGCCGACGACTACGCCGAATTCTGCCTGGTCTTGACGGAGGGACAGGGATGAACCGACAGCTGGCTCTGCTGGTCTCGATCCAGAACCTGGAACTGCAGCTGCGGGACGCCCAGGACGAAGGCAAGGCGAAGGCGCTCGAGGCCATGGGCTTCCCCATGAGCGTCGAGAAGATCCAGCGCGACATCGCCGGCCTGCTCGAGCAGATCGAACCGCGCCACCGCAGCTACTACCTGCGGCTCAAGACCCGCTTCGAGAACCCCGTGGTCCCGGTCTGGGACGGCCACTGCACGGGGTGCTTCGCCAACGTGCCCACGGCGTTCACGTCGGTGACGAACGTGAACCGCGTGATGTCCTGCGAGAGCTGCGGCCGGATCCTGTTCCAGCCCTGAGGCCGGCGCCGCGACCGGCTGAAAATACGAACGGCCGCGCCGTCGATCGGCGCGGCCGTTCGCGTTCCCGCAGCGCGGTCTAGTCGATGACGGCGCCGGTCAGGGCCTCGGCGGGCGCCGCGGCGTGCCCGGCCTCCTCGACCATCTTCTTCTTCTCGCCCCCGTCGTCCCGCACGCCCAGGTCCGTGCGCGCCCACTTGCCGGCGGCGGTGACCCGCCCGGCCTGCTCGTCGCGCTCCCAGTCGATGCCGGGTTCCTTCATGAACACGTAGTCGTCGCCGTCGTGGTCGATCATGACGAGGTCGCCGCGGCGGATCTGGTCGCTGCAGATGTAGTGCGACACGGGCGTCACGATCCGCTTCTCCACCACGCGCTTCAGGGGGCGGGCGCCGTACTCGGGGTCGGTGCCCTCCTCGACCAGGCGCTCCTTGGCGCGGCGGGTGACCTCCAGCAGGAAGGGCTCGGCGCTGCCCAGGGCGCGGTGGTGCACCTGGGAGATCTGGTTGTCGAGGATCTCGAAGAGGTGCTCGCGCTTGAGCGTGTGGTAGGTGATCTGCTCGTCGAAGCGGTTCAGGAACTCCATCGGGAAGATCTTCTTCGCCTCGCGCGTGACGGCGGCCTCGAGGTCGCCGTCCAGGCCCGCGTCGTCTTCGGCGGCGCGGAAGCCGATGCCGCTGCGGCTGAGGCGCTCGTTCATCGCCTGGCTGCCCACGTTCGAGGTCAGCACGATGATCGAGCCGGTGAAGTCCACTTCCTCGTTGTTGGCCAGCACCAGGTGCCCGTCCTCGAGGATCCCCAGCAGGGTGTTCCACATCTTGGGGTGGGCCTTCTCGATCTCGTCGAACAGCACGATCGACAGGCGGCGCGGCGACTCGGGCGGGTACATGTCGGCCAGCCGGCCGCCGTCCTCGCAGATCATGCCCGAGCGCTTTTCCAGGGCCTTGAGGTGGTGCTTGTCGAGATTCTCCTGCGCCAGCAGCGGCCGGATCTCGCCGCCCACGTAGCCCGGCGGCGAGCCGAGCAGCTTGGAGATGTTGTAGTGGGCCGAGAACTCCTGGCAGTTGATCCGGGTGAAGGCCCGGCGGTCGCCGAACAGCGACTCGGCCAGGCAGCGCACCGTCTCGGTCTTGCCGACGCCGGTCGGCCCCAGGAACATCATCGTCAGCAGCGGCCGCTCGGGATCGTGGATCCCGGCGATCAGGCGGCTGAAGCAGTCCGCGATCCGGTCCGTGGCGGCGGGCTGCCCCACGACCATGCGGTTCATGCGCAGACGAAAGCGACGCAGCTGCTCGTTGACCACACCCGTCTTCAGCTCGATCACGCAGCGTCTCCTCGGTTGGTCCGGGCGGGCCGGATCCCCGTCGGTCATCGTGGCGGCGGGCGGAAATGCGGAAGCCCGTCCTCCGCACCTTCATCGGTAGGCGGCGGACGGGCTTGAGGCGGAATCGCCGGGCGGGATTCAGTCCGCCGCGGGGGGCCTGGCCAGGTAGGAGGCCTGGACGCCGGCGGGGTCCTCGACCCAGCGGTCGTCCACGCGGGGCCGCACGGGGTTGTGGCGCTCCAGGTACTGCTCGAAGGCGGCGTCGATCGTGATCTGGGTCAGCTCGATGTCCTGCGCCGGCACGGTGGTCAGGAAGTCCAGGCCGCTGTTGCCTTCCATGAGGAAGGTGGTGGTGACCACGCGGTACATGCGCTCGGGGTCCAGCGGCGCGCCGGCGATCTCCAGCTCGCAGACCCGGTCGCCGTCGGGGCGCTGCTTGTTGTAGCGCATGCGGAGGCCCGAGACGCAGATGCCGCCGGAGTCGCCGGCGACCTTGCGCTCGACCAGGGTCCGGATCAGGGAGCCCGGCATCTGCACCACGACGAGCTCGTTGCCGAAGGGCAGCACGCTGAAGACGTCGCGCGCCGTGATGTTGCCGGCCGGGACGTCGGCGCGCAGGCCGCCGAGGTTCTGGAACGAGAAGTCGGCGTCGAAGTACTCGCGCATCGCGTCGGTGACCAGGTTGCCCATCAGGGAGGCGCCGGGGTCGCCGCGCGTGAGGTTGACCGCCGCGCTGCCGACGACCTTGCCCATCTCCGCGTCGGTCTTCGCGAGGTAGGGCTGCAGGACGCGGCGCATCGCCGGGTCGGGCCACAGCTCGTCCTCGAAGAGCGTGATCAGGACGCCGCGGTCGTGCGGGCTCTCGTAGCCCAGCAGCGTGCGCGTGACGGGGTCGACCTTCAGGATGGCGTGGCCCACGCTCGACCCGTTGCCGAAGCTCTCGAAGCACATCGTGTGGGTCATGGGGTCGATCCAGGGCTGCTCGTAGCCGCGGTGCGTGTGCCCGCCGACCGCCACGTCGATGCCCTCGACCGCGTTGACGATCTCCATGAGGTTCAGGGCGCCGCCGGTCACCGTGCCGTACGCCCCGCCCTGGGACTCCGACTGGCCGGTTTCGGCTTCGCCGCCGCCGACGATGCGCCGCCAGCCCTCCAGCGGGTCGAAGGGCAGGCCTTCGTGGATCAGCAGGAAGATGAGGTCGGCGCCGTCGGCCCGCAGCCGGTCGCGCCAGGTCTCGATGACGGGCACCATGGGGTCGAAGATCAGGCCCTCGATGTTCGCCGGGAAGGACATGTGCTCGGTGCCGGTGGTGATGATGCCGATGACGCCGATCTTCAGGCCGGCCCGCTCGAGCATGAGCGTGGGCACGCACCAGTCGACGATCTCGCCGTCCGCGGCGTCGCGCAGGTTGGCGCAGACGAAGGGGATGCGGGTGCCGTTGGCCAGGCGCTCGGTGTTGTCGCGGCCCATGTCGAAGTCGTGGTTGCCCGGCACGATCACGTCGTAGCGGAGCTGCTCGAAGTACGCCATGACGGCGTCGCCCCTGGTCTTGGAGCCCACGGGCGTGCCCTGGAAGAAATCGCCCACGTCGACCACCAGGACGTCCTCGCCCGCGGCGGCGGCCTCTTCGCGGACTCCGGCGAGGTAGTTCGCCAGCGACGCGCCGCCGCCCAGCGGCGGCGGGAACGACGGGTTCATGAATCGCGCCGGCTCCGGCGCGATGTGGCCGTGGACGTCGTTCGTCCAGAGCAGGTGCAGCCGGACGGGGCCCTGCTGCGCGTCGGCGGTCCCGGCCCCGCCGGGAGAGCCGGCGGCGGCGAGCAGGACGAAGGCCAGGGCCAGGGCCGCGGCTGCGGGGCGCAGTCGACGGGCGCTGATGCTCATGGTCACTCCTCGCGGGGGATCCTCCCCGGCTAGAAGGCGTAGGTCAGGCCCGCGCCCACGCGGAACCGGTTGTCCTCCACGCGCGACGTCGGCGCCACGGCGTACCCGTCTGGATAGGAATACCAGTGCTCCTGGCGGCTGCCCAGCTTGCCCAACTCCGCCGAGACGGAGAACATGCCGGCCGCGTAGGGGAAGCCCACGCCCGCGCTGAAGCTGGCCGTGCCGGCCTCGCGGTCGGCGTAGCTGTCCAGGTGGCGGAAGCCGAAGCGCAGCGGCATGCCGTTGTAGAAGGTGTGCTGCACGCCGATCTGCACGTCCATCGTGTTCTCCAGGGCGGCGCCGGCGGCCGCGTCGCGGCTGTCCTCCAGCTCGCTCCACTCGGTGTAGACGACGTCGGCGGCGAAGACGGTGCGGGGCTCGGAGCGGGGGTAGTAGGCGAGACCGGCCCGCAGGCGGCCGGGGTACTGCACGGTGACCCCCTCGACCGCTGCCGTCGGGGCGGCGGCGCCCAGCGTGGTGGTCGTGGTCCAGTCGCCCTCGATCTTCAGGGGCGTGTCCCAGGCCGCGCCCAGCACGAAGCGCTCGCCCGCGCACGCGCGCACGCCCAGGGTGGCGTTCATGCCGTCGGCGTCGTGCGACTCGGAGACCAGGTAGCTGTCGGCCGGGACCTGCACGTCGCGCCGGTCGAAGTCCAGGGTGCGGGTCCCGAAGACGTAGTGGACCGTGGCGCCCAGCGAGACGCCCGGGCCGGGCTCCCAGGCCGTCCCCAGGCTGAGGTCGCGCAGGCTGCCGCCGCCGGTGACGGAGCGCTCCTCGAGGATCTGGTCGTAGGGGTCGGCGGTGGTGCTGGGGTCGCGGACCTCCTCGCGGAACTCGTAGCCGAAGTCGTAGCGGGTGGTCAGGGCGGCCCCGACGCCGAGCCGCGGCAGGGCGCGGCCGGACAGGGCGAAGCCCGTGTCGAAGTCGTGGCTGCGGTTGCTGGCGATCGCCGTGTCGGTGATGTAGCTGCCGAAGCTGTCCCAGAGGGGTTGGAAGCGGTCCTCGTGGTCCTGGGCCAGCGAGCCGGCCGCGTCCAGGCGCCAGCCGGCGGCGTCCCCGAGCATGGCGGGGTTCAGCACGGCGGAGAAGCCGCCGCGGAACAGCGCCGCGCCGGTGCCGGACATGGCCTCGATCTCCGGGTGCCGGAAGTTCGCGACGTCGCCGTAGGCGGCGTTCAGCGCCTGGCCGGCGCCGGCCGGCCGCGGCGAGGCGAGCGACAGCAGCGCGAGCAGCACGGCCGCCGCCGCGATCGCGCTGTGATTCCTGGTCGTGAGCATCATCGTCTCGATCTCCCGGTCAGAAGGTGTAGTCGAGCTGCATGCGGAACGTCGTCCAGTCCCGCGGCGCGTAGCTGCTCTCGATGTCGGCGCCGTACGCGTCCTGGTAGGCGCGCACGTCGAGGTAGGTCCGCGGGAGGTTGTGGTCCCGCGTCGCCTTCAGCTGGAAGAACAGCCGGTCCGATACGCGGCTCTCGATACTGGCCCAGTTGCGGAAACCCCGGCCGTCGACGACCACGAACTCGTTGCCCTCGAAGTTCCAGACGAAGCCGTTGTAGATCTCGGTGCTGAGGCTCAGCGAGACGCCCGGCGACAGGCGGTGCTCGTACATCGCCTGGAACGCGTGGGCCGGCATGCCGGCGGTGCCGACGCCCGGGATGCCGTCGTCCTCGTAGGGCGTCGTGCCCCCGTCGGGGGTGCCGCTGAGGCGGGCCCGCGGGGGGAACATCACGTTGCTGGTCATGTACATGAAGCGCAGCCGGTTCATGTTGCTCAGCAGCGTGATCATCTCGAACCGCGACTCCCAGGAGCGGAACCAGCGCACGTCGTCGGGATTGGTCTCGCTGCGGCTGCTGAAGCGGTGGCGCAGGCGGAAGCGCAGGTTGAAAGTGGGCTGGTACTCCAGGCGCACCGTGTAGCGCTGCAGGTCCGCGTTGTCGGACTTGCGCTGCCACTGGTCGTACTCCAGGCCGTTGAGGATCAGCGTGCGGCTGATGCGGTAGCGCGTGGACAGGAAGACGCCCTGCTCCGGCTTCGGCTGCGGCGTGTTGACCGCCAGCCAGGAGTAGAGGTCGTCGTTGAGGCGGAACGGCGAGTCCAGCAGGGTCTGCTCGTAGCGGTTGTCGTTCGAGAAGGCCCGGTTGTAGGGGTTGTCGAAGCCCAGGTCGTAGTCGCGGTACAGCGCCAGCAGGTTCAGGTCGTCCCACTGGGCGAAGGCGTTCAGGACCAGGGCGTCGGGGCTGTTCCCGTGGAACCAGCCGGCCTTCGGGTCCTGCAGCACGCCGTACTCGCCCTGTAGCGAAACGTTGTCGAACACCGTCTGGAACTCGGCGCCGTAGACGCGGCGGAACTTGTGCTCGGTGCGGGTGCCCGCCGTCGCGTCCTCCTCGACGCTCGTGTAGCCCGACCACAGTTCGCTGTCGCGGGCTTCCAGCAGGTCGCGGTCCACCAGGCTGTAATAGCTGACCAGGGTGGACGGGTCGGCGTCGAAGGCCCGGTCGTACTTGGCCTCGTAGGCCGTCACGCCCACGTAGGAGGCGTCGTCGAGCATGAACTTCAGGTTGCCGCCGACGATGTCCTCGCGGAAGGCGTCGCGCTTCAGGAGCGTCGGGGTGTCCTTGAGCGCGCCGACGGCGTAGGAGCGCCCGGCCTCGAAGGCCAGGTGGTCGCCGAGCCAGTCGTCGGTCGGCCGCGGCTTCATCACGATGTACTGGTTGACCGTCCCGTCCGGGTTCAGGATGCCGTCCTTGCGGTCCCAGGACAGGAACATCGTGCCGTGCAGGCGGCCGTAGCTGGCCTCGGCGGCCAGGCCGGTCAGGGCGAACTCGCTGCTGCGGCTGAGGTCGCCGCGCACGCCGATGGGCCGCTTGTTCCAGCCGAAGCCGGTCTTGCGGCTCATCATGAAGTCCGTGTTGTCCATGATCAGGCCCTGGCCGAAGGCGACCCGGTAGTTGCCGAAGTAGAGGCGCTTGAGGCGCAGGTCCCCGAAGCGCCGGTCGTCGACGCCGAAGTAGCCCTTCATCGTCTCGCGCCAGGAGTCCTCGCCCAGTCCGCGGTGCGTCAGCGCGCCGGCCCGGAAGCCGTCGCCGAGGTTCAGGGTCAGCTTCTGGGTCAGGTGGGCGTTCCCCTCGGTCAGCAGCGTGCCGGCCGTGATCTCGTCGGCGGAGGTCAGGCCGCCCGCGCCGGCGATGTCGCTGTCGTCGAGCACGTAGGGGGTGTCGTACCAGCGCAGCTGGTAGTTGCCGTGGACCTTGCTGCCCCCGCCGCTTTCCGGCGCCCCGTAGACGACGAAGTCGCGGATGTTGCGGAAGGCGAAGTAGCTCAGGCCGTCGCTGCGCCGCAGCTGGCGGTCGTCGGCGAAGGCGCCCAGCCGCTGCCGCGCGCGCAGGATCGCCTTGGCGTCCACCGGCGACACGTTCTGGAACGACATGAGGTCGAACAGGTCCAGGCCGTTGATGTCGACGGGGTCGCGGATCAGGTCGAGGTACTCGTCGACCAGGCCCTCGCTCGCGCCTTCCTGGCTCAGGAAGCCGCTGACCTGCTCGTAGGAGGCGGCCAGGCGGGCCATGCCGGCGTCCGTGGGCGCTGGCGGCAGGGTCATCACCAGGGGCTTGAGCGCGGCCAGGTCGGCCGGCGTCATGCCCGCGACCTCCATGAGGTCGTAGACGTTCTCGAAGTAGCTCACGTAGGTCCGGTGGTCGTAGATCGCCCGGGCCAGCTCCTCGCTCACCGGCAGGCCGCGGATCTGCTCCAGCGTGGCCTGGTTGAGGTCGAGCTTGCCGGCGGACGCCGACGAGGCTTGCGCGGCGGGAACGGCGGCCAGCATCAGCGCCGCCATCCACACCGCTGCGATCGTGTTCCTCACGGCGCCTCACCGCCCCAGGCGAAGGTCATCCCGAACTGGTGGCTGGGGGCCAGCACCCCGCCGCCCGTCGAGAAGCCGTAGTCGACCGTGATCCCGCCGTAGCCGTAGCCGAAGCCGCCGGTCACCAGCGAGGGGTTGGTGGCCACGCCGCCGCGCAGGCTCAGCGCCCCGAGGGCGGCGAACTCGACGCCGCCGCGGTAGCGGGTCTGGCCGTCGAGGGAGTTGCCCACCTCGAAGGCGGTCACGACCCCGTCGTACGGCACGTAGGAGATGCCGCCGGTCAGCTGCTGCTGGAGCTCCTCGTTGTCGAGGCCGATCTGGGGGTTGTTCAGGTTGCGGACCATCACGCCCAGGCGGGTGCGCTCGTGCAGGATGACCTGCAGGCCGACGTCCGCGCCCACGACGCTGGCGTGGCCGGGGTCGACGCCGCCGACGGTCTCGGCGTACTCCAGATCGTAGAGGTTCAGCGCCGTGCCGAACCTGATCGTCGAGTGGAGGTCCTCGTACAGCGTCAGGCCGTGGGCCAGCGTGAACGTGCTCTCGGTCGTCAGGTCGACGTCCTGGTACGTCACGGCGAAGCGGCGGTAGCCGAAGCCGAGCGCGCCCAGGCGGGCCGACAGCGGCGCCACGCCGCCGAAGTACATCTGCTCGTTGAAGCTCAGGCCGTAGGGCTTCACGTAGGAGTTGCCCAGGACGGGGCGCTTCTGCCCCGCCATCCCGGCCGGGTTGAAGAAGGGCGCGAAGGCGTCGTCGGCGACCGCCACGGCGGCGCCGCCCATGGCCCGCGCCCGCGGGCTGATGTCGACGTTCTCGAAGGCCGCCTGCGCCGTGGACGCGGCCAGCCCGAGCACGAGGGCGACGGTGATCGTTGCGCTGCGGATCATGCCTCTCAGCCTCCCCTAGTTGCTCAGGCGCGTGGACACCACGGCCGGTGCGGTCTTTTCGATCCTCTTGCCTGTCCTGGGGTCGGTCACCTGGAGGTGGACGACGTACATCCCGGCCCGGGCCAGCTCGTAGGTCTCGTTGCGTCCGTCCCACACCCTGATCGACGGCGTGTCGGGCACGATGGAAGCGTCGCCGTCGAAGCGCGAGTCGTAGAGGTGGCGCACCAGGCGACCGTTCAGGTCGATGATGCGCAGGACCGTCTCCGCCCCGGGCGACGCCGTGAACGTGATGCGGAAGGTCTCGCCGCGCGACGCCAGGAAGGTCTGCGCCGGCACGACCAGACTCACCTCGCCGGAGCCCTCGGGCATCGGGGGCGCCACCGGGGTCACGACCTGGACGGCCCAGGTGGTCGACAGGTTCTCGCTGGTCTCGTCGGCGCCCTCGAAGCCGTTGCCGCCGGTCTGAACCTGGGCGCCCTCGGTCGCGTCGAGGCGGACGTAGGCCTCGCCGTTGGCGTGCTCGGTCATGAACTTGTCGGGATAGCCGGCCTCGGCGGCGTAGGTGCTGGTGCCGATGGTGATGCCGGTCTTGACGACCGTGTACGAGTTGCCTTCGCCCCAGAGGAAGACGTCGATGTCGGTCACGAGGTCGCTGACGCCGTCCCAGAAGAACAGGGCCACGATTTCGCCGTTGATGTAGGTGCCGGTGTCCGAGAGGTTGGACAGCGTGGGCACGGTGACGCCGTTGATGCTGCCCGGGAACACCTCCTGCAGGTCGTCGACCGAGTCCTCGTAGTCGTCGTCCTCGAACAGCTCGTAGTAGGGCATCACGCCCCAGGCGGAGAGGTAGCTCTGGCTGCCGCCGATCGAAACGGTGATCGTGTCGCCGGCCGCCAGCACCGCGTCGTCGGGGAACTTCGCCAGGAAGTCGGTGAAGTCGCCGCCGCCGAGCGTGGCGCGCGACGGCGTGCCCGCCGGCAGGTTCCAGTAGGCCTGGCTCTCGTAGTACACCGCGTCGGTCACGTAGAAGTTGCGCAGCGGCACGTCGAAGGCGTTCGGGTTGCAGATCTCCACGAACTCCGCGGCGGTGCCGAGCGTGCAGACCTTGGTCATCAGCAGCTTGGCCAGGCCGTAGCCGGGGACGAGCGTCTCGACCGTGTAGGACGGCGCCTCGGCGGCGCCCCCCTCCGGCCAGACCGCCGACGCGCCGCCCGCGCCCGCGGCCGTCACGTACCAGGCCACCTCGACGCCCTCGGCCTGAGCGGGGATCGTGCCGCTCCAGGTGCCGTTGCCGTTGTCGGTGCAGGCGACGTCCGTGAACGCGCCCCCGTCCAGGGAGTAGCGCAGGGACACTCCGGTCACCGCGGCCGTGCCGGTCACCGCGGCGGTCACCACGGCCTCTTCGCCCGGCTGCGGGTGCTGGGGCGCGAGCGTCGCCGAGGTGACGGCCAGTTCGACCACCTCGTAGACGCCGGGCGTGCCGTCGGCGGCGTTCCAGGTGCCGCTGACGTTCTCGCTGGTCTCGTTGTGGCCCAGGGGGCCGTTGCCGCCGGTCTCGGTCTCGGTGCCCTCCCCCGGATCGAGCCGCTGGAAGCTGCCCAGGATGTCGTGGGCCAGCATGAACTGGTCCTGCGAGGCCACGGGCGTGTCCGCGGCGTAGGTCGAGCCGTTGACCGTGACGCCCGTCTTGTCCACGCGGGCGCTGGTGCTCGAACCCCACATGAACATGTCGATGTCGGTGACCAGGTTGCTGGAGCCGTTCCAGTAGTAGAGCACGACGATCTCGGCGGTGTTGGTCAACGTCGCCCAGGCGCCGGTCTCGTCGCCCTGCAGGCTGCCCGGGAAGACCTCGCGCATGTTCGGGACCGCGTCCGCCGAGGCGCCGTCCTCGCGGATCTCGAAGTCGGGCGCCGCGCCCCAGACCGTCTGGAACTTCTCGCTGCCGGCCAGCGACAGCGTCAGCGCCTCGCCCGGCTCGATGGTCGCGCCGGCCGGGAAACGGGCCTGGAAGTCCGTGAAGGTGCCGCCGCCGATGGTGCCGGAGGAGGGGTTGCCCGCCGGCAGCAGCCAGTAGCCCTGGGTGTTGTAGACCGCGTCGGTGACGTAGTAGTTGTCGAGTTCCACGGCCTCGTCGGTCGGGTTGTAGATCTCGATGAACTCGTGATCGCTGCCCTGCACGCAGACCTCGGTCAGCAGCAGGTGCGGCGGGCTGTCGCCCGGATCGGGCGCCTGCTGCACGGTATAGGCGCGTACGTAGAGCGGCGCGCCGTGGGGCAGCGCGCTCGGGCCGCCGGCGAGGCCCGGCGGCGGTCACGTACCACTGCACGACCGTGCCGGCCGGCAGGGCGGGGATCTGCGCGCTCCAGACGTTGCCCGCGGCCGCGGCGGGCGTCTCGGTCCAGCCGGCGTTGGTGCGCCAGTGCAGGGCCGCCGCGTTCGCCGCGTTGCCGGCCGGGGACAGGACCGTCGCCGAGACGGTCACCGGCAGGGTGTTGTAGGGCGTCGCGGGCGAGGTCTCGGCCGCGGTGATCAGGGGCGTCGCGACCGGCGCGGTCCCGGTCGAGGTCGGGTCCTGGTCGGCGGTCACGCTCCAGGTCGCCGTCAGGTTCTCGCTGGTCTCGTCGTGCCCGGTCAGGCCGTTGCCGCCGGTGGCGGTCTCGGTGCCCTCGTCGGTGCTGAACCGCTGGAAGCAGTCGCCGTAGACGTGGATTGTGGTGATCGCCTGCTGCGAACCCGCGGCGGTGTCGGCCAGATAGGCGCTCGCGACGCTGTCGGCGTCGGGCCCGTCGACCGTCACGCCGGTCTTGTTGATGCGCAGCGAGGTGCTCGTCCCCCAGGTCAGGTAGTCCAGGTCGGCCACCAGGTCGGAGGCGCCGTCCCACCGGTACATCACCAGGGTCTCGGAGAGGTCGTCGAGCCAGCCGCCCGTGGGCACCGTGTTGGCCGTGCCGTTGCCCAGGCCGAAGCCGATGCTGCCGGGGAAGGCTTCGACCAGCTCGGGCACGGCGTCGGGCGCGATGCCGTCCTCGAACAGCTCGTAGTCGGGCAGCCGGCCGTGCGAGGTCTGGAAGGCCGCGCTGCCGCGCAGCGCCACCACCACCGACGCGCCCGGAGCCAGCGTCGCGCCCGCGGGGAAGCGGGCGTGGAAATCGCCCGAGGTGCCGCCGCCGCCGGCGCTTCCGCCCGTGACGATGTTGTAGTAGAAGGTCGTCGCGTTGAGGCTGTTGCCCGCATCGGTCAGGTAGACCTGCGCGAGGCTGGCCGCCGCGGCGCCCGCGTTGGTGATCTCGACGTACTCGCTGCCGTAGGACGTGACGCCCGGCCGCTCCTTGACGAGGACCTCGCTGATCAGCAGATGGTCGGCGGCGGCATGGACGGTCGCGGCGCAGGCGACCGTCGCGGCCACGATGGCGATCCATGCACCGCGGCGGGGGATCCTGGATTGGCTGGTCATCGGACCTCGCTCCCTTGCGGAGGGAAAACGTTCACGGGGATGATCTCGGTTGTGGGCCGTTGCCGGGCCGTTTAACATAGCCCACGGTCGGGGGCGGGGCCAAGCGGAAAACGTGCCGCTTCAGGCCGCCGGCTCCTCGCGGGGAAAGGCCGCGATCAATTCGGCGGGCGTCGCGGCCCGCCGCAGGTCGTCGAGGAAGCCGGGGACCTTGACCTGCCGCACCAGGCGGGCCAGGAGCCGCAGCATCGCGCGCGGGTCCTGCTGGGGGCCCACGATCAGCAGCAGGACGTCCACCGGAGGCTCGTGACCCTCGCGGGGCAGGGGCCCGGCCAGCGTGGCGACCGCGAGCAGGGGCCTGCCGACCAGCCGGGTGCGGATGTGGGGAATGGCGACGCCCAGGCCGACGTTGGTGTCCCCGACGGCCTCGCGCGCGAGGATCTCCTGCCGCAGCGCCCGGTCGTCGGGCAGGCCGACGGCGCGGGCCACGGCCGTGGCGAGCATGGCGACGGCCTCTTCCTGGCTCGAGCAGGCCAGTCTCGGCAGCAGGCAGCCTTCGGGGATGTGCGCGCGCAGGTCCATGAACCTAGACTAGTCGCCTAGACCGCGACTGTCCAGGAAGCGAACACGGGGCGATGAACCACAACGACCCTTTCCTGCCCATGACGCGCCGACGGCGCCTGTCCGCGAGCCGCGACCGCCTCGCGGCCTGCCTGCGTCGGACCGTGTCGCCGCCGTCCGCCGCGCCCCGCCGCGAAGGGCCGCCCAACCTGCTGCTGCTCGCGGTGGACACCCTGCGCGCCGACCACGCCGGCGCCGTCGCCGCGACGGGACCGTTGACCCCCGCCCTGGACGCCGTGGCCCGCGACGGCCTGCGCTTCGCCGACGCGAACGCGCCGGCCCCCTGGACGCTGCCCTCGTTCGCCAGCGCGTTCACCGGCCTGATGCCCTGCCTGCACGGCGCCGGGATGCGCGGCGGCCCGCGCAACATGGCGCAGCAGGCCCCCGCGCGCCTGCGGGACGGCGCGGCCACGCTGGCCGGCCACCTGGCCGGCCGCGGCTACCGCACCGGCGCCATCTTCTCCAACCCCTTCGTGGGCTTCGGCCTGGCGGAGAGCTTCCAGGAGCGGATCTACCGCAACCACGCCGCGCCCGACCTCGCCGACCTCGCCCTGGACTGGATCCGGCGCCGGGCCGACCGGCCCTTCTGCGCCTTCGTCCTGTTCAACGACGCGCACGAACCGACCATGCCGCCGCGGCGGCTCTGCGCGCCGCTGCTCGAAGCCGCGGGCGCGAGCGGCTACGGCGACGCGCAGCTGCGGGCGCTGGCGCGCTGGGGCGACGAGCGGGCCGGCGTGCCGCACCTCGGGCGGGTCTCCCTGCCGCTGGACGGTCCGGCCGCCCTGGCCCTGGCCGCCAAGAGGGCCCTCTACGCCGCGTCGGTCCGTCACGTCGACGAATCGCTGGGAACGATCCTGGACCGGCTCGAGGACTGGGGTCTCGCGACGAACACCCTGGTGATGATCTGGTCGGATCACGGCGAAGAATTCCTGGAGCACGCCGAAGCGGCGCGCCTCGGTGGGACCACGACCCGCGCGACCTGCGCGCCATCGGCCACGGCCACACCCAGTTCCAGGAGCTGCTGCACGTGCCCTGGCTGGCGCGGGGCCCCGGCGTCCCGGCCGGCGTCGTCCGGGACCGTCCGGTCTCGCTCTGCGACCTGGCGCCGACGGCCGCCGCCTGGCTGGGCCAGCCGCCGCTGCCGCTGCCCGCCAACGCGCCGGCGTCCCTGATCGGCCGGGCCCAGCCCCCCGACGACGCCGGGAATTCCGCAGCGCAGAGGACCCTGCTGTCGGAGGACATCGCCTACGGCCCGGACCTGGTCGGCGTGCGCACCGGGCCGTGGAAGCTCATCGCCCGACGCCGCCCCCTGGCGCCGCTGGCGCTCTACCATCTCACCGACGATCCCCGGGAGCTGCACGACCTGAGCGCGGAACAGCCGCAGCGCCTGCAGGAACTGCTGGACGCGGCCGCGGTGTGGAACCGCGCGGGCGGCCCCGACGACGACGATCGCGGGGAGCCGCAGACCGCCGGCGGGTGGGAGGATCTCGACGACAGGGTGCGGCGTCAGCTGACCGAACGGCGGCGCCGGGGGGGGGCCGGAGAAGGGGGGGCGGGGGGGGGGCGGCCCCGGCCGGGCCCCACCGCCCCGGCCCCCCCCCCCCCCCCCCCCCCCCCCCCCCCCCCCAAACCGGGGGGAGTCCCCCCGGGCGGCCCCCCCAACCCCCCCCCCCCCCCCCAAAAAACCCCCAACCGGCCCCGCGGCCCCTCCCCCCCCCCGCCCCCCCCCCCCCCCCCCCCCCCCCCCCCCCCCCCCCCGGCGAAACCAACGCCCGGCCCCCCCCCCCCAAGGCAAACCAGGCCCGGGCGGCAGGCCCCCCCCCGGGCCGCGGGGCCCGCACCCCCCCCGCCCCCCGCCCCCCGGGCTGGGCCCCCCCCCCCCCCCCCCCCCCCTTTCCCCACCCCCGAAACCGGCGCCCCGCCCCAACGGGGGCCCGGGGGGGGCGGGGGCCCCCCCACGGCCCCCCCCCCCCCCCCCCCCCCCCCCCCCCCCCGGGCGGGGAAAGGGACCCCCCCCCCCCCCCCCCCCCCCCGGGGGGGGGGGGCCCCGGGGGGGGAGAGCCCGCCCCGGGGGGGGGGGGGGGGGGGGGGGGGGGGCCGCCCGCGGCCCCGCCCCGGGGGCCGGGCCCCAGAAACAAGCAGCCCGGCGGGGGGGGGGGGGGGGGCGGCCGCGGGGGGGGGGCGGGGCGCCGCCCCCCAAAGGCCCCCCCGGGGGCGGGGGGGCGCGGCCGGGGGGGCCCCCCCCCGGGGGGCCCGGGGGGGGGGGGGGGGGGGGGGGGGCACCCGCGGCCCCCGGCCAACGGGCCGCCCCCCGGCCCGCCCCGGGGGGGGGGGCGGGGGGGGGGGGGGGGGGGGGGGGGGGGGGGGGGGGGGGGGGGGGGGGGGGGGGGGGGGGGGGGGGGGGGGGGGGGGGGGGGGGGGCGGGGGGGGGGGGGGGGGGGGGGGCCCGGCGCCGCCGGGGGGGGGGGGGGGGGGGGGGGGCGCGGCCCCCGGGCCCGGGGGGGGGGGGGGGGGGGGGGGGGGCCGCGCCGGGGGCCGGCCGGGGGGGGGGGGGGGACGGGGGGGGGGGGACAACCGGGGGGGGGCCCCCGGGGGGGGGGGGGGGGGGGGGGGCGCGCCGGGCTCGCCTGACGAGCGGGCCCGCCTCTTGAGGCGCCAGCGCGATGCCGGCCGCCAGCAGGTAGACCAGTCCCAGCTCGGGATCCCCGAACGTCCAGTCGAAGAAACCAGCGATGACCACGCCCGCCCAGACGCCCAGCGCACCCAGTGCCCAGATGCGCTGCGCGGGCGGCGCGCGCGCTCCGGCGGGGCGCAGCGCCCGCCAGCGGCGTGCCAGCCGCCAGCCCAGCCCCAGCAGGAACCAGGTGCCGAAGACGAACCCCGGCACGCCCCAGATCGCCGCGAGCTGCAGGAAGTTCTGGTGCAGGTGGCGAACGTGGGTGGTCAGGGTGGCGCCCGGCACCACCACGAGCTCGGGCGTGAGCGGCGCGAGGTTGCGGTCGCCGACGCCGACGACCGGGTGTTCGCGCACGAGGTCCAGCCCGGCCCGCCACAGGACCAGGCGCTGCGCGTTGGTGGCGTCGCTCGGATCGGTCACCGACCACAGCCTGTCGCGCAGGTGCGCGGGCGACAGCGCGACGCCCGCGGCCGCCAGCCAGCAGCAGCGGCAGGATCAGGCGCGGCCGCGCGCACAGCGTCATCAGGCCGAAGCCCGCGGCGGCGCCCAGCCAGGCGCTGCGCGACTGGGTCAGCGCGAGCGCGACGAGCAGCGGCACCAGGACGGCGCCGGCCGCCAGGCGCAGCCGCCGTCCGGGCCCCAGCAGCACGACGGCCCCCGCCAGCAGGGCGACCGCCATCACGAGCCAGCTCGCGGTGATGATGCTGTGCTGGATCATGCCGATGCGGTGCGCGTAGTCCCCGGGCATCACCGATTCGACCAGGACGCTGTAGACGGCGTTGACCGTCGCGCCCAGCGCGACCGCCGCCAGCACCGCCCAGCGGCGCCGCTCGCCCACGACGTAGGTCGCCCCCAGCCACAGCGGCACGAACAGGTAGAAGCGGCGCGCGTTGCGCAGGCCCTCGTGCGGCGCGTCGGACAGGGGATCGTCGCCAGCGCCCAGACCAGCAGCAGCAGGAACGGCAGCTCGAGCCCCGTGCGCGCCGGCCGGTCGCGCCGCGACGCCACCCGCACGAGCGCCGCCAGCAGGGCCACGCCGAGCAGCAGCTGGGCGATCGCCACCGACAGCATCGACGCCAGCGCCGCCAGCAGCAGCGCCGCGAACACGATCCCGTCCTCCGCCCACCACCGGCTCCGACCCGTCACCGCGTCCTCCCGCTGCGAACCGCCCGACTCCCGGCGCGACGCCCCGGATTATTCACGAATGCCCCCCGCAAGGAAGCGAATTTCCCCCTTTCACAAATGCCGCACACCTCCCTTCGCGGACCGTCTCCACGCCGACAGCGGTCGCGTGAAACACTGACCTCGAGCCCTGTCGCCGGGGCGTCGGCAAGGCCGCTTCGCCAGGAGGGCGAAGCGGCCTGAACGTCGAGCACGCCGGGCACAGGAAGTGCCCGGCGCGCGTCCCCGGCGACAGGGTCTCGAGGTCAGTGTTTCACAAAACGGATCACAGTCCGAGCCGCGCAGAAACCTTGCGCGCCAACTCCAGGAACGCCGCCCGCGTCGGGCTGTCGCCCGCCTCCACCACGGGTTCGCCCGAGTCCCCGCCCTCGCGGGTCGCCGGGTCCAGGGGCAGCTCCGCGAGCAGGGGCACCCCGAACTCGTCGGCGACCGCACGGCCGCCGCCCTTGCCGAAGATGTGGTAGTGCTTGCCGTTGTCCGGGCAGTGGAAGTAGCTCATGTTCTCCACCACGCCCAGCACCGGCGCCCCCACCTGGCCGAACATCTGGATGCCGCGGCGCACGTCCGCCAGCGCGAGCTCCTGCGGCGTGGTCACCATCACCACGCCGTCGACCGGCACCTGCTGGACCAGGGTGAGCTGGGCGTCGCCGGTGCCCGGCGGCATGTCGACCACCAGGTAGTCGAGGTCCTCCCAGACCACGTCCTTCAGGAACTGCCGCACCGCCGCCATGACCATCGGCCCGCGCCAGACCACGGCCTGCCCCGGCGGGACCAGCATGCCCATCGAGATGCACTGCAGCCCGTGCGCGACGACGGGGCCGATGGCCTTCTCGCCCAGCGCCACGGGACCTTCCTGCGTGCCGAGCATCGTGGGCAGCGACGGCCCGTAGATGTCCGCGTCCATCAGGCCGACGCGGTACCCCAGCGCCTGCAGGGCCAGCGCCAGGTTCACCGCGACCGTCGACTTGCCCACGCCGCCCTTGCCGCTGGCCACCGCGACGATGCGCTTCACGCCGTCGAGGCGGGCCCGGTCGGCCCAGGGGTCGGGGTTCTGCGCCGCGCGCTTGGGCGGCGGCGCGGGGCTGTCGACCGCGACGCGCACCTCGCGCACGCCGGGCAACGCGCGCACGCGCGCCTCGACCAGCCCGCACACGGCGTCGATGGTCTCCTGCTTCTCGGTGGTGTGCTTGATCCGCACCTCGACCGCGCCGTCGGCGACCTGCACGTCGCCGATCAGGTCGATCTTGACCACGTCGACCCGGGTGCCGGGCACCAGGACCTCGCGCAGGGCGTCGCGGACGGACTGCGCCGTCGGCAGGGGATGCGTCACTTCGGACCTCCGGACTGTCCGGAGCGGCGGCGGCCCGGACTTCGCGGCAGGACCGGCGCGTGCTATCGTGCGCCGCAGGACCGAACCGCCAACACGGGGGAGCCGCGGCCATGCGCAAGCTAACGGCGACGATGATCGTGCGCAACGAGGAACGCCGGCTGCCGGCGTGCCTCGATTCGCTCGCCGGCGTGGCCGACACCCTCGCGGTCGTGGATACCGGCAGTCGCGACGGCACCCTCGCCCTGCTGGCCCGTGAGCAAACTGCGGGACGCTTCGCGGTGCGCCTGGCCGAGACGTCCATGGACGGCTTCGGCCCCGCCCGCCGGCGCGCCCTGGCGCTGGCGGACACGCCCTGGTCGCTGTGGATCGACGCCGACGAACGCCTTTCCGCCGAACTGCGCGACGAGCTGCGCCGGCGCCTGGCGGACGATTCGCTCGAGACCTGCGACGCCTGGCGCGTCCCCGTCGATGCGCACGTGCTGGGCCGGCGCATGACCTGCCGCGAACTGGCGGGACGGCCCCACCTGCGCCTGTTCCGCACGCGGGGCGCGACGTTCGACGACGCGGCGGTCCACGAGGGCGTGCGCCTGCCGCCCGGCGCGACGATCGGCGACCTCGCCGGCCCCCTCGACCACCACACCATGACGTCCTGGCGGGAGTACCTGCGCAAGGTCGAGCAGTACACGCGGCTGGAGGCGCACACGGGATCGCGGACGCGGGCGGCCTGGCACCTGTGGATCGCGGCGCCGGCGACGTTCTGGCGGCAGTACGTGCGGCGCGGCTGCGTGCGGGACGGCTGGGCGGGATGGGTGTGGGCGGGGACCTCGGCGCTGGGCGCCGTGATGCGGGACGCGCGGATCCTCGTGCGGCGGGGCTAGGACTTCGGCGACATCAGATCCGACTGCAGTGACTCGAGGCGCTCGAGGAAGCTCTCGCGCGCGCGCCGGCCAGGGCCTGCGCCGCCAGTTCGCGGTAATGCTCGATCCCGGCCTGCAGGTTCTCGCGCACCTTCGCCGCCGCCTCGGCGCCCTGGTCCTGGCGGTCGGACGCGGCCTCGCGCAGACGCTCCAGGTGCAGGCTCAGTTCCTTCAGCAGCATGTGGGGGCGCGGCTCGGCCAGGGGCAACCGGTCGCGGCCGTAGATGTGGTCGATCATCTCGCGCAGGCTGGCCGACCGCGTGAAGTAGGCCGTGTTGGGGCCGCAGCAGACCGCGGTGCGGGCGTCGGGGTCGATCCCCGAGGGCAGGGTCGCGCCGCCGGCCAGGTCGTGGCAGATGCACGCCTTGACCACCACGTCGTCCGTCTGTTGCTCACGCGTCGGCCGCGTCCAGCCCGGCGTCGGCGATCGCCTGCAGCTTGCGCCGCTGGTAGGCGCGGCTGGCCGTGCAGATCGGCACCTTGGTGAATTCGGTGTTCGGCGACCAGGAACCCCTTGGGGCAGGCGCTGCCCGGGTGACCCTCGTCGATCCGCTGCAGCCGCAGCAGCTCGCTTTCCGAATTGCGCAGGCTCCAGAACGGGACGCCCAGCGGCGAGTTGTCGCTCAGGTGGATGTCGTCCTCGCCGGCCTTGCAGAGCCGGTCGAGGTGGACCGGGTCGATGTTGACGGCCTCGGGCACCATCAGGAAGGGGGTGCCCCAGCCGGTGCCGTCGACACCGTAGTGGCGCAGCAGCAGTTCGTTCTCCTCGGCCGTGCCGATGCCGCCCTGGACCGTGACCCGCTGCTCGGGGGACGTGGCGGGCACGGCGCGCCCCAGGGACGCCAGCGCCGCGGCCCAGCTCTCGCGCAGCTGCGCGGACAGGCGCGCGCGCTCGCGGCGGAAGTCCTCGAGCACGGGGCCGAGCAGCGTGCCCGTCCCGCCGAAGGCGTGCCCGCCGCAGTTGAGGCCGGACTCGACCCGGAACTCGGAGACCCACAGGCCCTTCTGGGCCAGCAGGCGGGCCTGGACCTGGGCCGAGCGGAAGTCGCTCACCTTCAGCACGATCCGCTTGCGCATGTCGCCGGCGCCGTCGGGGAAGAAATCGTCGAACTCGGCCAGGTAGCCGAACAGGCGGCGGTTGACGCCCGCCGAGAGGACCACCGAGGAGCGCAGCCGGCTGCGGGCGTAGCCGCGCAGCGCGCTCATCGCGTCGGTGAAGGTGGGGCCCAGCGGCAAACCGTGGCGCAGCCGGACGCGGTCGAGCTTGGTCATGATGTTGACGTCGATGCCGCCGGCGACGACCGCGCCGCGCAGCTCCTCCTGGAGCCGGGCGCGGGCGGGGCCCGCGGCCTCCTGCATGCGCTCGTAGGCGGCGCGCAGCGGCGAGCCGGGGAGCATCTCGAAGTAGCGGGTGATCTCGCTGCCCTTCTCGAAGACGGCCTCGCGCACCTGCTCGATCTGGCGGTCGACCACCTCGGCGAGCAGGTCGAGGTAGCGCGTGATCCGGTCGGCGCGCGCGTCCTCGGCGTCGGACGGGACGGCCTCGAAGCCGCGGCCCTCGCGGCGGCACACCAGTCCGCGCATCTGTTCGAGCAGGATGTCGTCGACCAGGGAGACCACCGAGGAGATCCCGTAGCGGGCCACCTTCAGCGGCGTATCCACGGTGAACCCCGTCCCCATGACGGGGATGTGGAAGCTGTGGACGGGGTTGATCAGCGGATGGGTCAACCGGTATGTCCCAGGGATGCGAGGGCGGCCGCCTCGTTGTCGTAGGTCTCGAACACGAGCTTGAGCTGCGTGACGTTCAGGATGTTGTCGATCCGACCGCTCACGTCGCAGATCCGCATCTGCCCGCCGTTCTTCTTCAGCGTGTGGTAGCCGGAGACGAGCACGCCGAGGCCGGTCGAGTTGATCCAGTTGACCTTGCCCATGTTCAGGACCACGTCCACGTAGCCCTCGTTGATGAGGGTCTTGATCTGGCTGTGGAACAGCTCGTGGTCCTCGCCGCCCATGATCTTGCCCGACAGCTGCAGGATCATGACTTCGCCCTGGGGCTTCTCGGTAATCTTCACGCGGGTCCTCCCGAAGGGGGATAAGGCACGGCGCTGCCGCACGACGCCCAAACAGAATGATGCCGATCGCCCCCCGGGCAGGCCCAGCATCAGGCCCTGCGCCCTCCTGGCGCAGGGGGCACCCCGGCCCGGCCAGGGGCGGGGGGGGGGGGGGGCCGGGAGGGAAGTCGGCCGCTATCTGGTAGGATGCGGGGCGGTCGATGATCGCAAGGGGGTCGAGCGATGAGGTCCGCCGCCGTGCGTCCGAGCGCCCTGGCAGGTTCGTGGTATCCGGGTTCGCCCCAGGCGTTGCGGAAGCTCGCGACGGGGCTGCTGGCCGGCGCGGAGCCGGAACGGCTGCCGGCGGGCAGGCCCGTGGTGCTGATGGTGCCCCACGCCGGGTACGCCTACTCGGGACGGGTGGCGGGGCGGGGCTGGGGGCTGCTGCGCGACCTGGTGAGCGGCTACCGGCGCATCGTGATCCTCGCTCCCAACCACCACGCCGCGCTGTCCCGCATCTCGACACCGCGCTGGGACGCCTACGCCACGCCGCTGGGCGAGGTCGCGCTGGACCGGGACGCCTGCGAGCACGTCGCCCACAACGCGTCCTTCACGCGGGACACCCACGCCCACGTCCGGGAACACGCGGAGGAGATCCAGTTGCCCCTGTTGCAGGCGCTGACGGACGACCCGCCGCCGATCGTGCCGCTGCTGGTGCCCCGCCTCTCGCGGGCCCTGCGGTACGTGGCGGCCGAGGCGCTGGCGCCCTGGTGCGACGGTACCACCCTGTTCGTGGTCTCGACCGACCTGACCCACTACGGCTCCGTCTTCGGCTATATCCCGTTCCGCGACTGCGTGCCGGACCGGCTGCGCGAACTGGACCAGGGCGTCCTGGACGCCTTCCTGGCCTGGGACGCCGAGGCTCTGCTCGACTATGGGCGGCGCACCGGCATCACCATGTGCGGCCTGGAGGCCGCCGCCTTGGTGATGTCGCTGCCCTGGCCGCAGCGGTTGCGGGCCGACGTGGTGGACTACGCCCGCAGCGCGGACCGCGACGGCGACTACACGCTCTCGGTGAGCTACGCCGCCGCCGTCGCCTGCCTGCCTCCCGCGGTGGCCGCATGATCGCCTTCGCGCCGCTGACGGCGCAGGAGCGCGCCTTCCTGCTGAGGCTCGCGCGCGCGACCCTGAACGGCGCGGTCGGCGGCGAGCCGCCGCCGCGGCCGCGCGCCTTCGCCGAAGCCGCGGGCGCCACGCTGAGCCCGCCGCTACTAGAGCGGCGCGGCGCCTTCGTGACGCTGCAGCGCCACGGTCGTCTGCGGGGCTGCATCGGCGACATCGTGGGCACGGCGCCCCTGTGCGAGGCCGTGATCGCCAACACCCTGGCCGCCGCCTTCCGCGACCCGCGTTTCCTGCCCCTGACGGAGGACGAGCTGCCCGGCCTGACGCTGGAGATCTCGGCCCTCACGCCCCTGCGGCCCGTCGCGGACTGGAGCGGGATCGAGGTGCCCCGCCACGGCGTCGTCCTGACCCGCGGGAACGCGCGGGCGGTGTTCCTGCCCCAGGTCGCGGCGGAACAGGGTTGGGACCGCGAGACGCTGCTCGGCCAGCTCAGCCTCAAGGCCGGCCTGCCCCCCGACGCCTGGCGCCGCGGCGCCTGGTTCCACATCTTCGAAGCCGAGGGTTCCGGCGAGGATCCGTCGCAGGACTGACCCCGCCGGGCGACGGGCCCGCGCAGGAGGCACGATGAACAGCTTGTGGATCGGCGGCCTGGTCGCCGCCTGGCTCGTGGTCGGCTACCGGTGGTACGGCGGCAGGATCGCCCGCCGCCTGATCGGACCCGACGACGCGCGCGCCGTCCCGAGCCGCAGCCGGGCCGACGGCGTGGACTTCCAGGCGACGCGCACCCCCGTCCTGTTCGGCCACCACTTCTCCTCGATCGCCGGCGCCGGTCCGATCGTGGGCCCGCTGCTCGGCGTGCTCTACTTCGGCTGGGCGGCGGCGCTGGGCTGGATCGCCCTTGGCTCGGTCCTGATGGGCGCGGTCCACGACTACGTGGCGCTGATGGCGTCGGTGCGCAGCGGCGGCGTCTCGATCGGCGAGATCGCGCAGTCCACGCTGGGCGGCCGCGCGCGTCTGATCCTCTCGGTCTTCCTGTGGTGCACCCTGGTGATGGTGGTCGCGGTCTTCGGCGTGATCACCGCCCAGACCATGGTCAAGGAACCGAGCATCGTGATCCCCACCTTCGGCCTGATCGCGGTGGCGTCGGTGTTCGGGGCGGGCGTGCTGCGGCCGGGACGGCCGCTGCTGCCCTTCACGCTGCTGGCCCTGGCCGCGCTGGCCGGCCTGGTCTGGCTGGGGGTCCGGTTGCCGGTGGTGCTGCCGCCGGAGGTGTTCGGGATCCCGGCCGTCACGTTCTGGTTCTGGATCCTGATGGTCTACTGCGTGCTGGCCTCGACGCTGCCGGTCTGGCTGCTCCTGCAGCCGCGCGACTACCTGAGCACCTGGATCCTCTACCTGGGCATCGGCGGCGGGGTGCTGGGCCTGATCGCACTGCACCCCACGCTGGAGGCGCCGGCCTTCACGGGTTTCCGGTCGCCGACCCAGGGACCCCTGTGGCCCATGCTGTGCGTGATGATCGCCTGCGGCGCCATCTCGGGGTTCCACTCCCTGGTCGCCGGCGGCACCACCAGCAAGCAGATCTCCCGCGAGAGCGACGGCCTGCGCATCGGGTTCGGCGCCATGATCCTGGAGGCGGGGCTGGCGGCGCTGGTGGTGCTGATCGCGGCGGGCGCCCTGCGCTGGGACGCCGGCGCCTCGCCCGTCGCCGGCAGCCTGCAGCAGCTGATGGACCCGGCGGGCGGCGGCCCCATCGTCGCCTTCGCTACGGGCTTCTCCCGGCTGACCGACGCCCTGCCCCTGCTGGGCGCGTCGGTCGGTCTGTTCTTCGGCATCCTGATGATCAACGCCTTCGTGATCACCACCCTGGACACCTCGACCCGCCTGGCCCGCTTCGTCCTGCAGGAGCTGGTGCGCGGCGCCCCGGTCGTCGGCACCCGCTGGGGCGCCACCCTGATCACGGTGCTGGCGGCCGGCTGGCTCGGCGCCAGCGACAGCTACCACCGGATCTGGCCGGTCTTCGGCGCGTCGAACCAGCTGGTGGCGGCGCTCAGCCTGCTGGTCGTTTCGAGCTGGCTGGTCGGGCTGCACAAGCCCCGGGCGGCCACCCTGGTGCCCGCGCTGTTCATGCTGGCGACGACGATCGGGGCCCTCGGTTGGCAGATCGCGGGTTTCCTGCGCGACGGGGAGGGACTGCTGGCGGGCATCGCCGCCGGACTGATCGCCATGGCCCTGTTCCTGGCCTGGGAGGCGCGGTGGCTGCTGAGCAGGAGCGGGAAACCGGCTCGCGCAGGGCAGGGGGCCGCTGCGGCCTGATGTAAATTTATTGGTATGCGACTGAGAACCCGTATATGTTCTGGTCCGACTGCCCCCGCAAACGAGAACGGCTTTCAATTTTCGCAGCCGACGGTTCAACAAGGAACACGGAAACATGGGTCTGCTGGACAAGGTCGCCCAATTCACCACGGCCAAGGAACTGCAGGCCGCCGGGCTGTACCACTTCTTCCGGGTCATCGAATCGGCCCAGGAGAACACGGTGCGGATCGGGGGCCGCGAGGTCATCATGCTCGGGAGCAACAACTACCTGGGCCTGACGAACCACCCCCGGGTGAAGGAAGCCGCCAAGCTGGCCCTGGACAAGTACGGCACCGGCTGCGCCGGCTCGCGGTTCCTGAACGGCACCCTGGACATCCACCTCGAGCTGGAGGAGAAGCTGGCGCGCCTGGTCGGCAAGGAGGCCGCCCTGGTCTTCTCGACGGGCATGATGGTCAACCTCGGCGCGATCTTCGCCCTGGTCGGGCGCAACGACACCGTCATCGTCGACCGCACCGACCACGCCTCGATCATCGACGGCACCCGCCTGAGCTTCGGGCAGGTCAAGAAATACAAGCACAACGACATGGCGTCGCTGGCGCACACGCTGGACGTCTGCACCACCGACGGCAAGCTCATCGTCGTGGACGGCGTGTTCTCCATGCACGGCGACATCGCGAAGATCCCGGAGATCCTGGACCTGGCCGAGCGCCATAACGCCGTCCTGATGATCGACGACGCCCACGGCGTGGGCGTGCTGGGCGCGCAGGGCCGCGGCACCGCCAACCACTTCGGGGTCACCGAGCGCGTGCCCCTGATCATGGGCACCTTCAGCAAGTCCCTGGCCTCGGTCGGCGGCTTCATCGCCGCGGACAAGGACACCATCCACTTCATCCAGCACATCGCCCGCTCGCTGATCTTCTCGGCGAGCATGCCGCCGGCCTCGGTGGCCTCGGTCTCGGTCGCGATCGACGTCATGATCGAGGAGGAGTGGCGCCTCAAGCAGCTGTGGCGCAACACCGCGGTCATGATGGAGCGGCTGCAGGACGCCGGCTTCGACACCGGCCCGTCGAACACGCCCATCATCCCGGCGGTCATCGGCGAGGACCTGATGGCCTTCCAGATGTGCGGGCGGCTGTTCGAGGAGGGCGTCTTCGTCAACCCCGTGGTCTCCCCCGCCGTGGAGAAGGGCGGCGCCCTGATCCGCCTGAGCCTGATGGCCACCCACACCGAGGACGAGGTGCACCGGGCCATGGACATCATGACCCGCGTGGGCCGCGAACTGGGCGTCGTCTGAACCGAACCGCCGAGGAGGCCGCATGGGCGTCGCGATCACCCCCGTCGCCGGCAAGCGCGACCTCGAGGCGTTCCTGCAGCTGCCGTACGATGTCTACGCCGACGACCCCCACTACGTCTTCCCGCTGCTGAAACAGCTGCGCGAATTCCTCGACCCGGCCCACAACCCGTTCTTCCGCCACGCCGAAACGCGGCTCTGGCTGGCGCGCCGCGACGGCCGGGTCGTCGGGCGCGTGGGCGCCTGCGTCGACCGCTACCACAACGAGCACTGGCGCGAGACCACGGGCTTCTTCGGCTTCTTCGAGTGCGAGCAGGACCGCGCCACGGCCCACGCCCTGCTCGACACCGCCCGCGACTGGCTGCGCGGGCAGGGCATGACGGTCATGCGCGGGCCGCTGAACTTCACGACCAACCACGACAACCCGGGCCTGCTGATCGCGGGCGAGCCGTCGTCCCCGGTCACCGGCATGGCCTACAACCCGATCTGGTACCAGGACCTGCTGGAGTCGTACCCCGGCCTGGCCAAGAGCCGCGACCTGTGGGCCTGGCGCATCACCGCCGACGGCTTCAAGCTCCCCGACCGCGTGATGGAGAACGCGAAGCAGGTCTTCCGGGGCGAGAGCGACCTGACCGTGCGGCCGATCAACAAGAAGGACTTCCGCAACGAGGTCGAGCTGATCCGCGATCTCTACAACCGCTGCTGGCACGAGAACTGGGGCTTCATCCCCATGGACCCCGACGAATTCTACTTCGCGGGCCGCGAGATGAAGACGATGGTCAACGAGAACCTGCTGCTGATCGCCGAGTGGAAGGGCGAGCCGATCGGGTTCAGCATGACCGTCCCGGACTTCAACCTGGCGCTCAAGCGCGTCCGCGGCCGCCTGTTCCCCTTCGGGATCTTCCGCTTCCTGGCCGACCGCAAGAAGATCGTGTACGCGCGCACCCTGCTGATGGGCGTGCTGCCCGAGCACCGCCACAAGGGCGTGGACGTGCTGATGGTCCTGCGCAGCTACAAGGCCGCGGTCAAGGGCGGCATCACCGCCGGCGAGTGCAGCTGGATCCTCGAGAACAACACCGCCATGAACCGCATCCTCGAGAAGCTGGGCGCCAAGGTGTACAAGACCTACCGGATCTACGACCTGCCGCTGTCATGAACGCCGGCGCCGGCACGCGCGGTCTGGTGGCGCTGACCGGCGCCACGGGTTTCCTGGGCAGCCACATCGCCGACCTGCTGCTGGCGCGCGGCCACGCCGTGCGCGCCGCGGTGCGCCCGACCAGCGACCGCCGCTGGCTCGACCCGCGCGTCGCGACGGTGACGGCGGTGCTCGCGCCGCCGCGCGGGCTGCCCGACGACGCCGACACCGCCGGCCTGGACGAGCTGGTGCGCGGCGCCGACGCCGTCCTGCACTGCGCCGGCGTCGTGCGCTCCCCCGACGAGGACGGCTACCGCCGCGGCAACGTCCTGAGCACGCGGCGCCTGCTGGAGGCGGCCGCGCGCTCCGGCACCGTGCGCAGCTTCGTGCTGGTCTCGAGCCTGGCCGCGTCGGGCCCCGCCGGACCGGAGCGCCCGCGCCGCGAGAGCGACCCCTGCGCCCCGATCACCGGTTACGGCCGCTCGAAGCTGGCCGCGGAGCAGCAACTGGCGGGCGACTGGCCGCTGCGGACCTGCGCGCTGCGGCCGCCGGCCCTGTACGGTCCGCGCGACCGGGCCTTCCTGGAACTGTTCCGCGCGGCGAAGCACGGCTGGACCGCGCAGCTGGGCAACGTCCGCGCCCTGTCGCTGCTCGACGGGCGCGACGCGGCCGCGGCCGCGGTCCTGCTGCTGGAGGACGAGCGCGCCCGCGGGCCGTGGTTCGTCGAGGACGGCGCCGTCCACGACACGGCCGCGCTGGCCGCCGCCCTGGGCGCCGCCTGGGGCCGCCGCGTCCGCTGCACGCACCTGCCGGTCGGCGCGCTGCGGCTGGCCGCGAAGCTGGCCGGCCGGGAGCGCGCCGAGCGGCTGCCGCTGCTGGCCGCCGACCGCCTGCGCGACGCCGCGGCGCCGGGCTGGGTCTGCGACGGCTCGCGCCTGCGCGACGAGCTGGGCTTCGGGGGCGCGCGCGACCTGGCGCGCGGCTTCGCCGAGACCCTGGAATTCTACCGCCGGGAGGGGTGGCTCCGTGCGCCGTAGACTGCAGGCGCTGGCCCTCTTCCGCATCGAGCTGGACCGCTGGGCCGTGGTGTACCTGGTGGTCAGCGGCTTCTACCCGCTGCTGCGGCCGGACGTGGTGGCGCGGCCCTACGAGCGGCTGGTCTGGCACCTCGGCGCGGCCCTCTTCGTGTGGTTCCTGCCGCCGCTGGCCCGCATGTCGCGCTCGGCCCTGGTGCGCTTCCTGGGCGAGATCTACCTGCCGTTCGGATTCCCGCTGTTCTACGCCGAGATGGAGTACCTGGGCATCGTCTTCCACGGGTTCCACGACAGCTTCGACCCGGTGCTGATCGGCTGGGAGGAGAGGATCTTCGGCCTGCAGCCGAGCCTGGCCTGGAGCCGGGCCTGGCCCTGGCCCTGGTTCCACGAGCTGATGGAGGCGGCCTACTTCAGCTACTACGCCCTGGCGCCGCTGGTGCTGACGATGATCGTGCGCGACGGGAGCCTGCCCGCCAACCGGCGCTGGCCCGCGATCCGCGCCTTCGCGCGCGACCTCGGCGGCGTGATGCTGCTCTGCTACACCCTGTACACGTTCTTCCCGGCCTGGGGGCCCAAGTACTTCCGCACCGGCCCGATCCCGGTCGAGGGCTGGATCTTCACCGACATCATGCGCTACATCCACGCCAACGGCGCGATCCTGGGCGCCGCCTTCCCGAGCAGCCACGTCGCCGCCTCGATGGTGGCCTGGTGGCACGTCTGGCGGCTCTTCCCCCGCCACCGCTGGTGGATGTCGACCCTGTTCGTGCTGCTCTGCTCGGCGACCGTCTACTGCCGCTACCACTACGTGGTGGACGTCATCGGCGGCCTGATGCTGGGCGCGCTGGTGATCTGGGCCGGCGAACACCTGAACGAGACGGGGCGCCGCCTCCCCTGGCGCTCGTGGCGGCCGCCGGCGCCGCCGCGCCCCCGCTGGACGCGCCGCTAGCGCGCCTCGCCCGCGGACCCGCCCTTCACGATGTTGGTCGCCAGCGCGATCATCGAACCCACGTCGCTGAGGTTCGCCGGCAGGACCAGCGTGTTGCCCGCCTTGGCCAGCTTCCCGAACTCGTTGACGTACTGCTCGGCCACGCGCAGGCGCATGGCCTGGTCGCCGCCCGGGGTGCTGAGCGCCGAAGCGACCTGGCGCAGGCCCTCGGCGGTGGCCGTGGCGACGGCCAGGATGGCCGCGGCCTCGCCCTGCGCCTCGTTGATCTGCTGCTGCTGGTTGGCCTCGGACTCCTTGATGACCCGCTGCTTCTCGCCCTCGGCCCGGTTGATCTGGGCGTCGCGCTCGCCCTCGCTGGTGAGGATCGTGGCGCGCTTCTCGCGCTCGGCGCGCATCTGCTTCTCCATGGCGCTGAGCACGTCGCGCGGCGGGTTGATGTTCTTGATCTCGTAGCGCAGCACCTTGACGCCCCACGGGTCGGACGCCTTGTCCAGCTCCTGCACCACCTGCTGGTTGATCGTGGCGCGCTCCTCGAAGGTGCGGTCCAGGTCGATCTTGCCGATCTCGCTGCGCAGCGTGGTCTGGGACAGCTGCGTGATGGCGAAGTTGAAGTCGGAGATGCCGTACGACGCGCGCTGCGGGTCGAGCACCTTCAGGTACAGCACGCCGTCGACGCCGACCTGCACGTTGTCGCGCGTGATGCAGACCTGCTCGGCGATGTCGAAGGCCCGCTCCTTGAGGCTGTGCTTGTAGGCGACCTTCTCCACGAAGGGCACCAGGATGTGGAAGCCCGCCTGGATGGTCTTGCGGTACTTGCCCAGGTATTCCACGATGTAGGCGGACTGCTGGGGCACGACGATCGCGGTCCTGGCGATCACGATCAGCACCAGGAATACGACGACGACGGCGGCGATCATGGTGTCCATGGCGTCCTCCGATGAAGGCGGTTGGCGGTTCGGTTCACTCGGCGCGGACGAGCAGGGTCAGCCCGTCCACTCCCTTGACCAGGCAACGGGCGCCGGCGGCCAGGTCGGTGTCGCCGTCGTTGCGGGCGTCCCAGGCCGTGCCGCGCAGGTCGACGCGCCCGCGCGCGCCCGCCGCGATCGGCGCCTGGGCGCTGGCGGTCTCCCCGATCAGTTCGGGGCCCATCGCCCGGTCGACCTTCGCGAGCTTGCGCTTCAGGGGTCCGCGGTACAGGAGCAGGCCCGCCACGGCCAGCACGGCGAACAGCAGCCACTGCGTCCAGGCCGGCAGGTGGAGGCCGCAGACCCCGAGCAGGCCCACCAGCAGCCCGGCCAGGCCGAAGAAGACGAGATAGAAGTCGGCGGTGATGACCGCCTCCGCGGCGAGCAGGATCGCGCCCACGATGATCCAGATCCACCAGGCCATGTCGCCTCCAGTCGGGATGCGTCTGCGAGCGGCGGGAACCCCCGCGGGATGGTACCGGGGCCCCGGCCGGCCGTCAAGACGGCACGCTCGGGGGGAGACATACGCAGGCCGGGCTGCTAGGATGCGCGGCAGCGTCACTCGCCGTCATCCGGAGGTGTCCCCATGCAGAGCGTCCGCACGGGTCTGATCCTGACCCTGGCCGGCAGCCTCGTCCTGGGCGTGGTGTTCGGCCTGATCTTCCACCGCCTGTTCCTGTCCAACGTGCCGCAGCAGTGGCTCTCGAGCGCCCAGACCGCCATCGCGCCGGTGACCTTCGTCGGTACGGGTCTGGGCCTGGGTGTCGTGATCTGCCTGTGGGCGCTGCTGGTGGCGTGGCTGGCGCCGCGCTTCCGCAAGTCCGCCCCAAAGGTCCGCTGATCGCGGCGCGGCCGGCCGGCGCACCCGCACCGGCCGGCCGCCGCGCTTACCGCCGGGAATCAGATCTTCACCAGCTCCACGCGCCGGTTGTTCGCGCGGCCCTCGGACGTGTCGTTCGCGCTGAGCGGCCTGGTCTCGCCCAGGCCCTTGACCTCGAGACGGTCCGCCGCGACGCCGAAGGCGCTGCCGAGGTAGTCCTTCACCGACGCGGCCCGCTGCTGCGAGAGGACGAGGTTCGCGTCGTCGGCGCCCTCGCTGTCGGTGTGCCCCTCGATCGACAGTCGCAGGCCGGCGTCCGCCTTCAGCAGCTCGCCGAGGTCGGCGAGCGTCTTGTAGGACTCCGCCTTGATCACGGCCGATCCGGAGTCGAACAGGATGCCGTGGGTGACGATGCGGCCGTCCTGGGCGAGCTGGTCGCGCAGGGTCTTGCCGCCCGCGGCGAAGCGGAAGCCCGACATGAGCATCGGGTTGTCCTCGTCGTCGTAGCGGTCCATCCGGATCTTGATCCCGTCGGGCGCGACGCCTTCGAGCTTCGGGATGTTCCCCACCCGCTCGTTGTCGAGGTAGCACTTGAACGTCGTGGACGTCGCCATGATCCGCATGGTGTGGCGGCCCTTGCCGGCGCGGTGCGGGAGCTCCTTGCTGGCCTTCTCCACGCCGTCGACCAGCACGCGCGTGCGGATGCCGTCGCCGAAGAAGAATTCGATCGCGACGTCGTCGCCCTCCATCAGCATGATGCTGAACCAGTGGCCGCGGTGCGGCTCGCCGTTCTCGAAGACGTCCATCTCGATGGTGTAGCGCTCGGGGAAGGGGGCGTCCGGCAGTTCGGGGCGCAGGTGGCCCGTGTCCGTGCAGAGGATCCAGCCGGTCTCGCCCTTGCGGGCCACCTCGAACACGCCGTCGACCAGGTTCCAGCGGCTCGGGAACTCGCCGACCTCCTCGCGGTCGAGGTCGTCGCAGAAGATCGTCCGGTCGCCCGGCACGAAGTCGCAGCGGGTGTAGAGAGCCATGTCCTCGGCGGCCTGACCCGCGGGGCGGCCACCCGATGCGCGACCGCCCGACGCAGCCGTCTGCAGGGGTGCGTCGTCGTCGTCACCGGCCCCGCCCGCCGCCTGTGCGACCCCGCCCGACGTCGGCGCAGCTACGCCGCCGCCCGCCGTGTACTCCTGCGTGTACTGGCCGTCGCCGGTGTAGCGGTAGTACTCCTGCGGCACGTCCTTGGCGACGCGCTCGACGGCCTTGGCCAGGACGGTGCGCAGGGCCTTCTCCATGGGTTGGTTGGAGTAGCTGCCCAGCGCGCCGCCCAGCGCGACGTCCTCCACCCAGCCGTGGCCCGTCAGGTCGGTCGACCAGCTCTTGGACTTGCCCTCGACGCTGAAGGCCTTGATCACGCGCCGCGTGCGGATGTCGACGAGCTTCAGGTCCAGCGTGCACTCGGCCGTGTTGCTGCTGACGCCGACCGAACCGCCCAGCCGGCTCTTGGCCGCGCCGAGCAGGCCGCCGCCCCCGCTGGCCTCGGGTTCGAAGCTGGTGACCGCGCCGGTGACCATGACGTCGGCGCCCTCCATCAGGCCCCGCTCGGCGCCGCGACCCGCTTCGACCATCCCCGACTCCGCGAGTTCGATCTCGCCCGCCAGCTCGGCGACCTCGTCCTGGCTCGCCAGCACGATGAAGCGGTCTTCGTTGGCCAGGGCCGTCGACAGCATCTGGCCGATCGCCGCGGCCATGCTGCGGTCGCACTGGTCGGCGTTGGACTTGATCTGGCCGACGACGATGCGGCACTTGTTGTTCTGTTCGGTCAGCCGGTCCTTGGTCCCAGCCGCGGCGGACCCGGCAGCCAGCAGGCCGAGGAGCACCGCCGCGGCGGCGAGGCTACCCACGGTTCGACGGTTCATCGTTCATCCTCCGGAAGCGGTTCGCCGGCGGACCGGCACGCGAAGAGCGGACGGCGACGATACCGCGAATTCACCGAACATGACAATTCATTGATGGGCGGCCGGCCGGCCGCGTCCCGTCGGACCGGAAAGAAGAAGGGCGCCCCCCGGGCGCCCTCGGCTCGAATGCCTGTCCTAGCGGGCTCAGCCGAACCCGCCGTGGCTGCTGTGGCCGCAACCGCCGCCGCCGCCGCCGCCGCGTCCTTGCTGGCGAACGTGGAGAGCTTGCGCTCCGACTTGCGGGCGCCGCAGGCGGGGCAGCCGACCTTCCCGGCCGCGGCCTCGGCGGCCGTGCAGAGCTCCTCGAACTCGGCGCCGCAGGCGCGGCAGGCGAACTCGTACATGGGCATGTCACGCACCCCCGGTCGTCGGTCCGTCGTCATCATCCGGTTTCGTCGCCCGATCGCCGATCGAGCAGCTGGCGGCGCCTCAGGTGGGCACGCCCAGGCGCGGGAAGACCCAGCGCACCAGGGCGAGGTAGATCGCGAGGATGATCAGGGCCTTCGTCACGGCGACTCCCGTCGTTCCTATATATTCCAAATTCATTGACTACTAATATAGCAACGCCCAGCCGGGCGTCAAGACCGCCGGTCAGAACGTGCCCCGCACCCAGCCGCCGTCGCAGGCGACGCACTGGCCGGTGACGTAGGAGGCCCCCTGCGACATCAGGAACAGCACCAGCGCCGCCAGCTCCTCGGGGCGGCCCAGCCGCCCGGCCGGGATCTCGCGTTCCCAGCCCGCCAGCGCCTCCTCGCGCGTGGCGGCCGTGCCGTCGGCGAGCTTGCGCGCGATCAGCCGCTCCACCGCGCTGGTGAGGTGGAAGCCCGGCGCGACGGAGTTGACGGTCACGCCGCGGGGCGCCGCCAAACGGGACAGGTCCTTCACCAGCGCGTGCACCGCCGGGCGGATCACGTTCGAGAGCGTCAGGTTGTCGAGCGGCTGGCGGACCGTCACCGAGGTGACCGCGACGATGCGCCCGTAGCCGCGCTCCATCATGCCGGGCAGCACGCGCCGGCAGGCCTTCACGGCGCTCTCGAGGTTCAGGCGGTAGGCCGCCTCCCAGGCCGCGAGGTCCGCCTCGAGGAAGCCGACCGCCGGCGGGCCGCCGGCGTTGACCAGCAGCAGCTCGACCGGGCCCAGGTCGTGTTCGATCTCGGTGACGAAGCCCGCCAGCGCGTCGCCGTCGGCGACGTCGACCTGCGCGGCCAGCACGCGGCCGTCGCCGGCCGCGGCCACCGCCGCCGCGGCCGCGGCCAGGTCGTCGGCGCCGCGGGCGCACAGCGCGACGCGCGCCCCCTCGCGGGCCAGCCCCTCGGCCACGGCCCGGCCGAAACCTCGCGAGCCGGCCGTCACCAGCGCCACCCGCCCCTTCACGCCAAGATCCAACGCCGACCTCCCCCGACCGGATGGCTCCTTGCGGGGCCGCGTCCCCATCGCTTAAGGTTGCCCGGATCATAAGGCCTGCCAGCCCCGGACGCGACCCCCAGCGGAGGATCCGTGAGCAATTTCCAGCGTACACTCATCACCGCCGCCCTGCCCTACGCCAACGGCGAGATCCACCTCGGGCACCTCGCGGGCGCCTACCTGCCGGCCGACGTCTACGCGCGCTACCTGCGGCTGCGGGGGCGGGAGGTGCTGTTCATCTGCGGCACCGACGAGTACGGCGTGCCGATCACCCTGACGGCCGAGAAGCAGGGGATCACGCCCCAGGAGCTGGTCGACCGCAACCACGCCTCGATCAAGGCCTCGTTCGAGGGCTTCGGCATGACCTTCGACAACTTCTCGCAGACCAGCCGCGCCGTCCACACCGAGACCAGCCAGGCCTTCTTCCTGGACCTGCACCGCCGCGGCGTGCTGGTGCAGAAGTCGAGCGAGCAGTTCTACAGCCCGACCCAGGGCCGCTTTCTGGCCGACCGCTACATCGAGGGCACCTGCCCCCAGTGCCACAGCGCCGGCGCCCGCGGCGACCAGTGCGAGAAGTGCGGTTCGTCGCTGAACCCCGACGAGCTCATCGAGCCGCGCAGCGTGCTGGACAACTCGCCGCTGGAGAAGCGGGCCACGGTCCACTGGTACCTGCCCCTGGACGTTTGGCAGCCGGAGCTGGAGGCCTGGCTGGCCACCCACCCGGAGTGGAAGGAGAACATCCTGAACTACTGCCGCGGCTGGTTCCAGGACGGCCTGCAGCCGCGCGCCGCCACCCGCGACCTGCACTGGGGCGTGCCGGTGCCCCTGCCCGACCACGAGGGCAAAGTCTTCTACGTCTGGTTCGATGCGCCCATCGGCTACATCTCCGCGACGCGCGAGTGGGCGGCCGCGCGGGGCGATCCCGAGGCGTGGCGCCTCTGGTGGCAGGACCCCGGCTCGCGCCTGGTCCACTTCATCGGCAAGGACAACATTGTCTTCCACGCGATCATGTTCCCCGGCATGCTCATGCACCACTCCGAGCCCTGGGTGCTGCCGGACAACGTCCCGGCCAACGAGTTCCTGAACCTCGAAGGCAACAAGCTGTCCACCAGCCGCGGCTACGCCGTCTGGCTGCCCGACTTCCTGCAGCGCTTCTCCGCGGACACGCTGCGCTACACGCTGGCGCGCACGCTGCCCGAGACCAAGGACACGAACTTCACCTGGGAGGGCCTGCAGTCGCGCTCCGACAACGAGCTGGGCAACAACTTCGGCAACCTCATCAACCGCGTGTTCACCTTCGCGCACAAGTACTTCGAGGGGCGCGTGCCCGCCTGGACCGAGGCCGACCTGACCGACCTGGACCGCGCCGCGCTCGACGAGGTGACCGCCTGCCGCGGGCGCTGGGCCGAGCGCCTGGAGCGCTTCGAGGTCCGCGCCGCCCTGGACGAGGCCTTCGCCGCCGGCCAGGCCGGCAACCGCTACTTCGACGAGTCGGCCCCCTTCCGCAGCCGCAAGGACGACCTGGCGCGCTGCGGCGTCTCGATCGCGGTCACGCTGCAGATCGTGCGGCAGCTCGTGGTGATGCTGGCGCCGGTGGTGCCGTTCAGCATGACGAAGGTGTGGGGGTGGCTGGGGATGGAGACGGACCTGCACCGCGGCGGCTGGGCGGAGGGGCTGGAGGCGTTGCCGGCGGGGCGGGCGCTGGGCACGCCCGAGATCCTGTTCCCCAGGCTGGATCCCGACGTCATCGCAGCCGAGGTCGAGCGGCTGCGGGCTTTGACGGACGGGTTGGCCTAAGTACCTCGCGATCGCCGCGCCACGCACCGAAGCCGTCCTTTACCGTGGAGCCAGGGACGATTCATGCTGGACCACTCGGCACCTCCACCTGCTTCGAGCCCGCACCCACTGCGATGGCTGCCCGAGTTCTGGGGACTCGGACAGCAGCGTCTGCGGCCCCAGGTCCGGATGATGGGCCTGTCGCTGATGGTGGGGGTGGTCGCCGGCCTCGGCGCCATCGCGTTCTATATCGCCTGCCAGTTGACGGCACACTACGCACTGGGCGGCATCGCCGGATACCAGCCGCACCACCCCGGAGGGGAACCGCCGCTGTTGGCCGCCGCCGTGCGGACGCTGCACCCCTGGTGGCTGCTGGTGGTGCCGGTCGCGGGCGGCCTGCTCAGCGGGCTGCTGGTGTACAAGCTGGCTCCCGAAGCCGAGGGCCACGGGACGGACGCCGCCATCGCCGCCTTCCACGAAGGACAGGGCGTGATCAGGCCGCGCGTTCCGCTGGTCAAGCTCGTCGCCAGCGCGATCACGATCGGCACCGGCGGTTCCGGCGGTCGCGAGGGGCCCATCGCCCAGATCGGCGCCGGGTTCGGGTCGCTGATCGGGAAGCTGTTCCACCTGCAGCCGGCACAGCGACGGATCCTGATGGCGGCCGGGGTCGGCGCCGGCGTGGCGGCGATCTTCCGCGCGCCGCTGGCAGGGGCCTTGTTCGCGGCCGAAATCCTCTACCGCTCCACCGACTTCGAATCCGACGTCATCGTCCCGGCGGCCCTGGCCAGCACGGCGGCCTACTGCACGTTCGGCCTGGCCTTCGGCTGGTCGCCTCTGTTCACGCTGTCGCCGGAAGTCGTCGCCACGCTCGGCTTCAAGAGTCCCAGTCAGCTGCTCGCCTACCTGATGCTGGCGCTGTTCATGGCGGCGCTGGCGATGCTCTACACCCGGAGCTTCTACGGTCTCGCCCACGCCTTCGGGCGTCTGCCCCTGCCTCGGCCGGTGAAGCCCGCGGTCGGCGCGTTCGGGGCCGGGCTGGTCGCCGTCGGCCTCTACACCGCGTTCGGGCGCGACCAGGATCTGCTGGCCGTCCTATCCTCCGGCTACGGCTCGTTGCAGGGCGTGCTGTCATCCTCCGCACCGGTGGCGGACGACCTGCGGTTCGCCCTGGTGCTGCTGGTGATCGCCCTGGGCAAGATCCTGACCACGGGCCTGACAATCGGCAGCGGGGGTTCGGGCGGCGTCTTCGGTCCCTCGATGGTGATCGGCGGCTGCGGCGGCGGCGCCCTGGGGCTGGTCCTGCGGCACTTCTGGCCGACCCTGGTGCCGCATCCGGCCAGCTTCGTGATCGTCGGCATGGCCGGCTTTTTCGCCGCCGCCGCCAAGACGCCCATCTCCACCCTGGTCATCGTCAGCGAGATGACCGGGAACTACTCCCTGCTGCTGCCGGCGCTCTGGGTCTGCACGCTCTCGTTCCTGCTTTCGGACGAGCAGTCCCTCTACCGATCGCAGGTCGCGAGCCGGTCCCTTTCGCCGGCCCATCGCGGCGACTATGTGCGGGACGTGCTCGCCGGCCTGCGCGTGAGCGAGTTTCTCGTGCCGGGGCTGGTCGTCGCGACGTTGCGGCCGCAGGACCGGATGCCCCGCATCCTCGACCGGCTGGACGAGTCGTCGCACAACAGTCTGCCCGTGACCGCGGACGACGGCAGCTACCTGGGCATGCTGAGCCCCGAGGACGTGCACCTCGCCGCCCGCACCCCTTCGCTGGATCAATTGCTGGTGGCAGCGGACCTGATGTGCACGACCGCTCCGACGCTCGGGCCGGACGACTCGCTGGACAAGGCCCTGGAACTGTTCGTACTGAGCGATCGGACGGATCTGGCCGTGCTGGAAGGTGAGCCCTCGCGGCGCGTGATCGGCATCGTGAGGCGTGTCGACATCTCCAGCGCCTACCTGCGGCGCGTCCACGGGGGACTCGGTGAGCCGGCTTGAGAGGCCGGCGATCGCCGGCCAGGACATTACTCGCTGCTTCGAAGAGCCGGTCGCCGACCGCAGCTCTCCAACCCCGCACCACAGGGGTAGATTCCGCTGATTCCGCCTCTCGGGCGGTGGTATAATGTCAATCGGTTATCAAAATAGCGCGGCCCCTGCGGAGGCCCGGCCCCGGCGCGTCTGCCCGGGCCGCGCCCCTGCGTCGGCAGCCGTGCCGGGGGTCCGTCCATGCCAGCGAACTCGTCACCAGCCCAGGGCGTCACGCTCCTGCTGCACGCCGCGCGTGACGGGGACGAGACCGCGCGCGAGCAGCTGTACCAGACCGTGTACGCCGAGCTCCACGCCATCGCGCGGCGGCACATGAGCCGCGAGCGGGCGGGGCACACGCTCGAGCCCGCGGGGCTGGTGAACGAGGCGATGCTGCGGCTGCTGGACCGCGAAGCCCTGTCCTGCGAGGATCGCCAGCAGTTCCTGCGGGCCTTCTCCCTGGTGATGCGCCGGGTCCTGGTCGACCACGCGCGCGCCCGCAACGCCGCCAAGCGGGGGGCCGGCCTGCGCGTCACGCTGCACGACGAGATCGCCGGCCCCGCCCCGTCGCCGCTGGACGTGCTGGAACTGGACCGCGCCCTGGACCGGCTCGCCGCCGCGGAACCCCGCTGGGCGCAGGTCGCCGAGTTGCGATTCCTGCTCGGGCTCGAAGTCGTCGAAGTCGCCTCGATGCTCGATGTGTCCTCCGCCACGGTGAAGCGCGACTGGCGTTTCGCGAAGGCGTGGCTGGCCCGGGAGCTGGGCGGCGGGCCGCCGGAGGACCGACGTGACGGCTGAGACCGACCGGCTGCGGCGGCTGCGCGAGTTGTTCGACGCCGTGATCGATCTGCCGCCCGCCGAACGCCGCGCGGCGCTGGAGTCGCGCGCCTACGGCGATCCCGGACTCGTCCGCGAGGTCGCCGCCCTGATCGACGAAGCGGAATGCACGGCGCCGGCCCTGGCCACCGGCCGCGGCGGGCCCGACGCGGCCGCGCCCGGCGACGCCTCGGCCCTGGTCGGCCAGCGCCTCGGACCCTACGACGTGGTGCGTCTGGTCGGACTCGGCGGCATGGGCGCCGTCTACGAGGCCTTGCGCCGGGAGGACCAGTATGACCGGCGCGTGGCGATCAAGCTGGTCCGCCTCGAACTCAGTCAGCCGCCCACGCTGGCCCGCTTCCGGCGCGAGCGTCGGATCCTCGCGCGCCTGCAGCACCGCAACATCGCCACCCTGCTCGACGGCGGGATCAGTCCCGACGGCCGGCCGTTCCTCGTCATGGAATACGTCGAGGGTGAGCCCCTCACCGCGTGGTGCGACCGTCGCGCGCTGACGGTGCCGCAGCGCCTGTCGCTGTTCCGGCAGGTATGCGCCGCGGTTCAGCACGCCCACCGCAACCTCGTCATCCATCGCGACCTCAAGCCCGGCAACATCCTGGTGACCGGGGACGGCGACGTGAAACTGCTCGACTTCGGGGTGGCCAAGCTGCTGGACCCGCAGATCGAGGAGGAGATGCCGCCCACGCGCGGCGGCGTGCGGGCCTACACGCCGGAGTACGCCAGCCCCGAGCAGATCCGCGGCGAGACCCTCACCACGGCTTCCGACGTGTACTCGCTGGGAGCCGTGCTCTACGAGCTGCTTTGCGGCCGCCGCCCGCATGCCGGCGGCGGGTCGGTGGCGTCCCTCGAACGCGCCGTCCTCGACGAGCCGGTCGCGCGTCCGAGCGCGGCGGCCACCGCCGAGGCCGCGCAGCGGTGCGGCGAGCGGAGCGTCGCCCGCCTGCGGCGGCGCCTGGCCGGGGATCTCGACCACATCGTGCTGCTGGCGCTGCGGCCCGAGCCGGAGTCGCGCTATCCCTCCGTCGAGGCGATCGCGGACGACCTGCAACGCTGGCTCGAAGGCCGGCCGGTGCAGGCGCAGCGCGGCTGGATCGGCTACCGGCTGCGGAAGTTCCTGCTGCGCAACCGCGCGGCGACCGCAGCCACGGCCCTGTTCGTGCTGTCGCTGGCGGCCGGGATGATCGCCACCGGCGTCGAGGCGCGCCATGCACGCCGCGCGCAGCTGCAGGCGGAGCGGATCAGCGGCTTCCTCGAGGTCCTGCTGCAGTCGGTGCGGCCCGCGAGCGGCCGGCGCGACGTCATGGTCTCCGAGGTGCTCGACGAGGCCGCGCACCGGCTCGGGACGGAGATGGCCGACGAGCCGGAGGTGCGCGCCCGTCTGGAAGAGGTGATCGGGCAGAGCGAGGCGGCCATCGGCCGGCTCGACGAGGCGCTGCAGCACCTGAACGAGGCCGCGCGCCTGCAGGAGCGGCTCACGGGGCGCCGCAGCGTCCCGTACGTCATGATCCTGTCGCACGTGGCCAACGCCTACCTCGCGAGCGGCGAGCTGGCGCGCGCGGATTCGGTCATCGGCGTCGGGCTGGACATCCAGCGTTCGCTCACGGCCCGGCCCGACACCCTGTACGCCTCGCTGCTGGGGATGCGGGGCAGCATCGCCAACGCGCGCGGGGAGGCGGCGGCGGCGGCGCGGGCGCACCGCGAGGTGCTGGACATCCGGCTGCGCCTGCTGGACGGGAGCTCCGACCTGGTCGGCAGCTCGCTGAACAACCTGGCCGTGGCTCTCGGCACCCAGGGGCGCTGGGCGGCCGCCGAGTCGCTGCAGCGGGCGTCGCTGGCCATCGCGACGGTCAACCACCCGCCGCCGAGCCTGGAAGTGACCAACATCAAGAACAGCCTGGCCACCGCCCTGGATCTGCAGGGGAAATACGCCGAGGCGGAAACCCTGTACGCCGACGTCCTGGCGCAGCGCGAACGTCTGCTGGGACGCGAGCACCCCGACTACGCCTCCACCCTGATGAACTACGCCGGCTTCGAGTTCGATCGCGGCCGCTACGAACTGGCGGCGGATCTGAGCCGGCAATTGCTCGCGCTGCGCGGCGGGACGCTGCCGGACAGCCATCAGGCCATCGCCTCGGCCCTGCAGACGCTGGGACGCTGCCTGGACGGCCTGGGCCGGCACGCGGAGGCCGAACGCGCCCTCGGCGAGAGCCTGGCGTTGCGGCAACGCTACCTGGGAGACGACAGCTGGCTCGTGGGCAGCTCCAAAGGAGTGCTCGGCGAACACTTTACGCTGATCCGCGACTCCCGCGGGCCGAAAGGTCTGCTACTGCCGAGGGCCGACGTGATCCTCGGCGATACCCTGGCCAGGACCCGCAAGGGGGCACGCCCGCCCGCACGGCGCAGAACCTGCGCCGCGCTGTTCGCGCTCTACGAAGCCTGGTCGCGTCCCGAACGGGGCGGAGCAGGTGCGCGCCCTAGTATCCATGTCGAAACCCTGATCCCCGGCGCCTGCCGTTTGCGCTCTCCTTGGTGGAGGAGGAGGCGCACAAAGTAGAACCGGCGTCGTCCAGATCATTTTCGCCATCTCACGGGCTCGCGCGCTGACGTGGACGTGGTGCCGCTGGGCGCGCACCGCGAACTGATCCTCGGCCGCGCACGTTCGGCCGCCGTGCGGTTCGCGCCCCGACTCGACGACGCCGTGGGCCGCTACCACGCGCGCATCGAGCCCGACGCCGAACCGGGGCGCTTCCTGGTCACGGATCTCGGCAGCCGCAACGGGACTCTGCTCAACGGCCGTCCGGTGCTGGGGCCGACCGCCCTGCGCTCGGGCGACGTCCTGCAGCTCGGCGCGGGCGGTCCCCAACTCGAGTTCCTGCTGGAGTACGTACCGGTGCCTGCCGCCTCCGTGTGAGTGGCTGGGCCGTCCCTCGGGATACCGTCCTGTCCAACGATCTGGGTCCATCTCTTCAACGCAACAGGGAGTCCATCATGATTCACCGGAGATCGAATCAAGCACGATCCGCGGCCTTGCTGGCCGCTGCGATCCTGCTCCTGCCCCTGGCGACGAATGCCGCCGACTTGACATCGCACTGGAACAGCGCCACCGGCGGCGCCTGGGAGACCGCCGCCAACTGGTCGCCGGTCGGCGTGCCGAACAACGGCTCCAACCGGTATGCAGCCGTCCTGGATCACTCCGGGCCCATCACGGCCCTCATCACGAGCACCGTGACCATCGATTCGCTCTACGTGGACGCCGATGACGAAGTGCAGGTCGGCAACTACTACCAGCTGCACGTCTCGAGCTCCCAGGGTCGCCGGGGCATCGAGAACCGGGGCGTCATCCGGCTCAACTCCCTCTCCTCCTGGACCTACCTCACCCTCCAGGACGGACCGGTCCGGCTGACCGGCGGCGGCGAACTGATCGGCGGCGGCACCACCAGCATCTACAACGTCGTCTCCGGCGCCGGCGGCGGTTCGCTGATCAACGTGGACAACACGATCCGCGGCGCCATGCAACTGGGCTACAACACGATCGCCATGGACAACCAGGGGACCATCATCGCCGACAACCCGCTCTACCAGATGCTGCTGGACCCCAGCACCAACGGCATGGCCAATTCGGGCCTGATCCGCGCCGAGAACGGCGCCGTGATGGAGTTGA